>JAAWRH010000035.1 GCA_022800935.1 Oscillospiraceae bacterium | reverse complement strand
CGGACCAGGGACGGATCCTGGGCGACACGCTCCTTATAGGTAGGCATATACTGATCAATCAGGTCGTCCAGGGGGATGTAAATTCCCTGGTTTACGCCGTGCTCCTCATAGTCCACTGTCTTCTTGCTCATAATGATATCGTTGTATTCACCGGAGGCAAACATCAGGTTGAGCTTGGTATCCCAGTCGGAATCAATGACCACATCCAATTTTACATGTACGTTGGTCTGCTCTTCCAGGTTCTGATAGTACCACAGGTTATCCCATGGAATTTCGTCCGCATCGCGGCAGTATTGGAAAACGGAAAGCTCTACCTTTTCATTGACGATGGGCATGCCCTCCTTATTAAAGTTGCTGGAGGGTTCTGTGGCAGAAGCGCTGCTGCTTCCCGCGTCGGAACCGCTGGGGGCCGCGCCGCTCCCGGAAGAGCCGCTGGAACCGCTGGAGCCGGAGCACCCCGCCAGGGAACCCAGAATAATCGCCAGGGCCGCAAGACCGGAAATAGTCTTTTTCACTAAAACTCAACTCCTTCGTTGCGTCTTAAATATCATGAGCCTCAAACCTTGGACTGATTTGGTGAAGCTATGAACAAACAGAATTTTGGGACAGGAAAAGCAAAATGCTTTTCCTGTCCTCTTTACTTAAACCAGGCTTTTATTACGAGTTAGCCAGATACCGGTCAAGAATATTCTGATACAGCTCAACGTACTTTTCAGACTGGGCGTTCTTCAGATTGTTCTGGAAAGTCTCCCAGCTGGAATCGGTGACGCCGTTGAGGATAGCGTTGGAGATATTCTCCTTAATCAGGCTGGTCAGGTCGGTCTTAATCAGGGTGAGCTGGCTGTTCTCGTCGGTGGTGACTGTCACCAGCTTGGTGAAGTACTGGTAGGGGTACTTCTCATAGACTCCGGCTGCCTCGTACTCGTCGTCATAGGCGGCCTTTTCCAGACGGAAGTCCGGAATCTCAAACACGTTGAAATACCACTCGGCATTGGCGTAAAACTGGCAGTTGACGCCGGGGCAGTACTTGATGGATTCCCGGTCGCCGCCGTCCTTCAGCTCCACCTTGCCGTTGTCGTTGTAGAACCAGGTGGTGCCTTCCGGTCCGTAATACATTTCAAAGGCAGTCTGGGTTTCCAGCTGCTTGTCCAGCCAGCGGGCCGCGATTTCCGGGTTCTTGCACTGGTTGGTAATGGTTACGATGGGGGCCGCCACTTCCATGGTGGTGGGCATCTTTGCCTGATGGCCCTCGGCGTTGACCGGGATGATGAGCTCAAAGTCGTCCTTTACCTCGTCAATGCTGTGGTTGAGCAGACGCCATCTGGGGATAAAGCCCGCCAGACCGCTCTTGATCTTGTCGGAGCTGGCATTGCCCTCAATGGTCAGAACCTCCTGCTCCACCAGGCCCTCGGAATAAATCATGTGCATCCATTCCATTGCCTCGCGGTAGGCGTCCATACTGGCGTTGAGGCGGACCTTGGCATCATCGTCGATGGAAACCCACAGTTCAGCGTTCTCTGGCACGCCGAAGAAGGAGAGGGACATTTTATAGAAGTCGTCAAAGGTGGTCTCATAGGGGATTTCATCGTTGGGGTCACCGTTGCCATTGGCGTCCTGTGCCTTAAACGCACGCAGAACCTCTGTCAGTTCGTCCAGGGTCTTGGGCTTTTCCAGGTTGAGATTCTTCAGCCAGGTCTTGTTGATAAAGAGCATATTGCCGCAGTGGATATCCTGAGCTGTGATCCCGCCCAGCGTGTAGGTCTTGCCGTCGGAGGCAACCAGGCCGCGGACCAGGGACGGATCCTGGGCGACACGCTCCTTATAGGTAGGCATGTATTGATCAATCAAGTCGTCCAGGGGGATGTAGATTCCCTGGTTTACCCCATGCTCCTCATAGTTGACCGTCTTATGGCTCATAACGATGTCGTTGTATTCGCCGGAGGCCAGCATCAGGTTGAGCTTGGTGTCCCAGTCAGAATCAATGACCACGTCCAGGTTCACATGCACGTTGGTCTGTTCTTCCAGGTTCTGATAGTACCACAGATTATCCCACGGAATTTCGTCCGCGTCCCGGCAGTACTGGAAGACAGAAAGCTCCACCTTCTCATTGACAATGGGCATACCCTCCTTATTAAAATTGCTGGAGGGTTCTGTGGCAGCACTGCTGCTTCCCGCGCCGGAACTGCCGGAGGCCGCGCTGCTCCCAGTAGAGCCGCTGGAACCACTGGAACCGGAGCACCCCGCCAAAGACCCCAGGATAATCGCCAGGGCCGCAAGGCCGGAAATGGTTTTTTTCACTGAAATTCAACTCCTTTGTTATTTCTTGAAAAATATATCATAAACCTCTTTATGAGGCTATGAACGCAAATTGACTCCCTGCTGTTTATCCCTTGACAGAGCCAATCATAACACCCTTGACAAAGTACTTCTGCATCAGCAGATACAGGATTACCATGGGAACAGTGGAGACGATAATGGAGCAGTATTTCACCACATTGGCAATCCGGGTTCTCTCCTCCAGCACAGCCATATCGTCATACATCTCCGCAAAGTCGGAGGCGTTGTTGGTCAGGGTTGCCAGTATCTGCCGCAGGATGGTCTGGAGGGGCATAATCGCCTTGGTTTTCATATAAACCAGACCCGTGTAGTAGTCATTCCACTTGCCCACGCCGTAGTAAACGCTGAGCACCGCCACAATGGTGGCGGACAGGGGCAGAACAATCTTGAAGAAATACTGGAAGTGGTTGGCGCCGTCAATAGAGGCGGCCTCATAAAGCTCATTGGGAATGGAGGTTTGTATGTAGGTTCTGGCCACCATCAGGTTCCATACCGAAACCATGCCCATGACGAACATAATCGCGGGACTGTCGTACAGGCCCATGTCCCGCATCCACAGGAAGGTGGGAATCAGACCGCCGCTGAAGAACATGGTGAAGACGACGATAAAGTTGACAACCCCCTTGCCCACAAAGTTCCGCGTCAGGCCATAGGCCATGGCCATGGTCACTGCCACCGACAGCATGGTCCCGCCCACAGTGTAGACGATGGAGTTGGCATAGCCCCTCCACAGGGAGCTGTATTTGATAATGGCCTTATAGCCCACCAGGGAGGCGTCCACCGGATGCCAGATAACGTCGCCGCGGGTAACGGCGCTGGGGTCCGAGAAGGAGGAGATAATGACCACATAGAGGGGGTACAGCACAATAAAGAGCATAATCACCCAAAACACGCCGTTGACAGCATAGAAAATCCGGTCGGCTGTGGTGTCCTTGACCCGGTTTTTACGATTGACAGCTTCTTCTTTCATTTCACTCCACCTCCTAGAACAGCCCTACTGAGCTGAGCTTTTTGGAAACACTGTTGACGGTCATAATCATGATAAAGCCGATGACATTCTGGAAAAGACCGATTGCCGCCGTATAGGAATATTTGGCCTGTCCAAGGCCCACCGTATAAACATAAGTACCGATGATTTCCGAGTTGGTCAGGTTGGAGCTGGTCTGGAGCAGCAACGCTTTCTGGGTGTCGCCGCCCATGATTTTGCCGCAGTTGAGTATCAGCATCATCACCGCGATGGGGAGCACCGAGGGCAAGTCAATATGGCGTATCTTTTGAAGGATATTCGCGCCGTCCAGCGTCGCCGCCTCATAGAGCTCGGTGTCCACACTGGTCAGGGCCGCTATGTACAGGATGGTGTTCCATCCGGCGCTCTGCCAGATGCCGCTGGCGATGTAAACGGTTCTGAACCATCCGGCCTCCGCCATAAAGTAGATGGAGTCCCCGCCCAAAAACTGAATCAGCCGGTTGATGATGCCGGAGCTCGGCGATAGGAAAATGTACAGCATACCGGCCATAACCACCGTTGAGATGAAGTGGGGGATATAAATGACCGTCTGGGTGAATTTCTTGAACCTCTCCTGGCGGATGCGGTTGAGCATCAGGGCCAGAATAATGGGGATGGGGAATCCCCAGAGAAGGTCGAACAGGTTGAGCAGCAGGGTATTGGAAATCAAACGGCCGAACAGATAAGAATTAAAGAAGGTCGTAAAGTTCTCAAACCCAATCCAGGGACTGCCCATAATTCCCTGGGAAACCTTGAAATCCTTAAAGGCTATCTGGATGCCGTAGAGGGGAATATAGTGGAAGATGATGAAATACAGAATCCCCGGCAGCAGCAGCACATAGACCTGCCAATCCCTCTTCAGCCTGGTTGTAATTGGAATACGGTGGCTGCTCCCCGTGCTCCGCGCCGCAGAATTCGTTTTCAAGAGAAGACCTCCTTTAGTTAAAGTACCGGCTCCGGCCGGAAACTCATCATTTTTTATAGTATACCCCCCCCCGTCGTACTTTGTCAATAGGATTACGGCATTTATTCCAATAATTCCACAACATGGTAAGGGCTATTATGTTATATTTGCCTAAATCAAAGGAAATTGACACAAATATTTCGATAAAAGGGTATAAAATCAGAGCTTATAGTGAATACATGTTTTTCTATACTATATCATTAAAGAAACAGTGGACAAAACGCTTTTTTCTTGAGTTTCCGTAAAAATTATAGATTTCTAAACCACAATAGCCGAATATATCAGTCTTTTAAGCCCTATGGGAGCTGTTTGGTAAAAAAGCCTTGAAACCCGCATGAATACAGGTAGTTTATTGAAAAATGCGGAAACTCAAGGCTTTTTTACATTGACAGCCACTTCCCCAGCGGATATAATATTAAAAGAAAAAAGATCATAAAATTCAGCTTACCCCCATCAAAAAAGCAGGAGGATTGACAAAATGAAATTGCTCAACTATCAGGACCCATCCGCATCCTGGAAGGAAAAGGGATACACTCTGCCCCAATACCGCCGCGAGGAGGTCGCCGCCGCTACGAAAAAGTCCCCAAGCTGGGTTCACTTCGGCGCGGGCAATATCTTCCGTGCCTTCCCGGCGGCGCTGAGCCAGCGCTTGCTCAACACCGGCGAATACGACCGGGGCATTGTGGTCTGCGAGTCCTTTGACACCGAAATCATTGAGAAGGCCTACCGCCCCTATGATAACCTCAGCCTCCTCGTCACCCTAAAGGCCGACGGCTCCATTGACAAGGAGGTCATCGGCAGCGTCACCGCCTCCTATCTGGCGGAGGGTGAAGACTGGGCCGAGATCAAATCCATATTTGCCTCCCCTTCCCTGCAAATGGTCAGCTTTACCATTACCGAAAAGGGTTACAGCCTGCGGGGCGCGTCCGGGAGCTACATTCCGGACGTTCAGCAGGACATCGACTCCCCCTCCGCCCAGCCCAAGAGCCTGATGGGCAAGCTCACCGCCCTTCTGCTCCACCGCTACGCCTGCGGCAGCCTTCCCATCGCCATGACCAGCATGGACAACTGCTCCCACAACGGGGACAAGCTGAAGTCCGCTATTCTGGAGATTGCCGGCAAGTGGCTGGAAAAGGGACATGTCCCCCAGGCATTCATCGACTACCTGAATGATCCTCAAAAGGTATCCTTCCCCTGGAGTATGATCGATAAAATCACACCCCGGCCCGACGAAAAGGTCCAGGAGATGCTGAAATCCGACGGTTTTGAGGACGCCGGTGTGATTATCACCCAGAAGAAAACCTACACCGCCCCCTTTGTCAACGCGGAGCAGGCCCAGTATCTGGTCATTGAAGACCACTTCCCGGCGGGCCGTCCTCCCCTGGAAAAGGCGGGGGTGCTGTTTGCCAGCCGTGAAACCGTCGATCAGGTGGAGCGGATGAAGGTCTGCACCTGCCTCAATCCCCTGCACACCTCCCTGGCGGTATTCGGCTGCCTCCTGGGCTTTGAGACCATCTGCCAGGAAATGGGCGATCCGGACCTCCTGGCCATGGTCAAACGCCTGGGCTATGTGGAGGGAATGCCGGTTGTGGTGGACCCCGGCATTATCAAGCCAAAGGACTTTATCGACGAGGTGGTCAACATCCGTCTCCCCAACCCCTTTATGCCTGACACCCCCCAGAGAATCGCCACCGACACTTCCCAAAAGCTGCCTATCCGCTTCGGCCAGACCATTCAGGCCTATCTCAAGCGCCCTGACCTGAAGCTGGAGGACCTGAAGGTAATTCCCCTTGTCTTTGCGGGATGGTGCCGGTACGTCATGGGCATCGGCGACAGCGGCGCCGCCTTTGACCCCAGCCCCGATCCCCTGCTGGATTCGGTGCAGCAGACCCTGAAGGGCATTTCTCTGGGCAGCACCATTGTGCCCGGCGAAACCCTCAAGCCGCTCCTCTCCAACCAGGGAATCTTTGGGGTGGACCTGTATGCCGTTGGAATGGCGGAAACGGTTGAAAAGCTGTTCCAGGAGATGATAGAGGCCCCCGGAGCGGTCCGGAAGGTGCTCCACCGCGTGGTACAATAGAGTTCTATAGGTTATCCCAAAATTATTACAGCGCCGTTTGGGGATATCTCCGGCGGCGCTTTCTTTTCCACGCAAAAGCCTGCAAAATAAAAAAGGAGGCGTTTGATATGCTGAATGTCTGTCTGCCCGGCACAGGGGGCTTTATGCCGCTGGTGGACCGGTGGCTGACCTGCTGCTGGATAGAATACCAGGGCCACGCCATCCTCATCGACTGCGGCGAGGGCACGCAGCTTGCCCTGAAGGAAGCCGGCCTGCACCTCAGCCGCCTGGATATGGTGCTCGTCACCCACTTCCACGCCGACCATGTGGCGGGCCTGGCCGGGATGCTCCTTTCCCTGGGCAATACCGGCCGGGGACAGGACCAGCCCCTGACCATCGCGGGGCCTCCCGGCCTGTGCAAAATCATCCCCGCCCTTCTGGTCATCGCTCCCCTGCCCTTCCCGGTACACCTGGCGGAGCTCTCCCCCGGCGAGGCCATCCCCGGCTTCGGCGGCCTTTCCATCAACTGTATGGCCCTGAGCCACCGGATACCCTGTTACGGTTATCGGGTAGACCTCAAGCGCAAGCCGGTCTTTTCCCCGGAAAGGGCGGAAGCCCTTGGGGTCCCAAAGCCTTTCTGGAAAAGGCTCCACAGCGGGGAAACCGTACAGCTGCCTGACGGAAGAAGCGTTTCCCCGGAGCAGGTGATTGAACGGCCCCGCGCCCCCATTTCAGTGTCCTACTGCACCGACACCCTGCCCATCCCGGAGATTGCCGAGTTTGCCAGAGGAGCAGACCTGATGATTGCCGAGGGGATGTACGGCGACGATGCCATGGCGGAAAAGGTGGCGGAAAAGAAGCACAGCCTATACTCCCAAAGCGCCCGCCTGGCAAAGGCGGCAGGGGCGAAAAGGCTGTGGCTGACCCACTTCAGCCCGGCCATGCAGGACCCGGAGGAATTTCTGGAACAGACTAGGGAGATATTCCCAAATACGGAAACGGGAAAGGACGGCCTGAAAATAGAGCTGACCGGCGAAGAATAAAAACAGGCTCCCACCGCACACCCTGCGATGGGAGCCTGTCCTTATGGTTCAGGAAAAAACTTAGTCGTTGGCGGGCTGCTTGCCGATATAGGCCAGAATGCCGCCGTCAACATACAGAATATGACCGTTGACAAAGTCCGAAGCCTCGGAGGCCAGGAACACGGCGGGACCGGCCAGGTCCTCCGCGTTGCCCCAACGGGCCGCGGGAGTCTTTGCAATAATAAACTGGTCAAAGGGATGCCTGCTGCCGTCCGGCTGAATCTCACGCAGCGGGGCGGTTTGGGGGGTGGCAATGTAGCCCGGCCCAATGCCGTTGCACTGGATGTTGTACTCGCCGTACTCGGAGGCGATGTTCCTGGTCAGCATCTTCAGGCCGCCCTTGGCCGCCGCGTAGGCGGAAACGGTCTCCCGGCCCAGCTCGCTCATCATGGAGCAGATGTTGATAATCTTGCCGCCGCCGTTTTTAATCATGGAGGGGATAACGGCTTTGGACATGATGAAGGGACCGTTGAGGTCGATGTCAATGACCTTGCGGAACTGTGCGGCGGTCATCTCTACCATGGGGATGCGCATGATGATACCGGCATTGTTGACCAGAATGTTGATCTTGCCAACCTCTTGCTCCACCTTGGCGACAAACTGCGCCACAGCGTCCTCGTCGGTGACGTCGCAGACATAGCCGTGGGCTTTGATGCCGATTTCCTCATAGGCGGCCAAGCCCTTGTCAACCAGCTCCTGCTTGATGTCGTTGAAAACGATGGTCGCCCCGGCTTCCGCCATGCCCTTGGCAATGGCGAAGCCAATGCCATAGGAAGCGCCTGTGATCAATGCGACTTTACCGTCCAGTCTGAAATTCATAATCAATTCCTCCTAAATATAGAATAAGACAAACCGCAGAAAAGCAATTATTTCAGCTCAGTGGTTTTGATGACGTCCATATCGTCAAAGGCGCGGTTTTCGCCCGCCATTGCCCAGATAAAGGAATAGTTGCTGGTGCCCGCTCCGGCGTGGATGGACCAGCTGGGGCTGATGACCGCCTGCTCGTTCTTCATGACAATGTGGCGGGTCTCGTCCGCTTCGCCCATGAAGTGGAATACCACGTTGTCTTCGGGGACGTCAAAGTACATATAGACCTCCATGCGGCGCTCATGGGTGTGGGCGGGCATGGTGTTCCAGACGCTGCCCTCCTTGAGGATGGTGACGCCCATGGAAAGCTGGCAGGTCTCCAGCACGTCGGGATGGACAAACTGGTTGATGGTCCGGGCGTTGGAGGTCGCCAGGGAGCCCAGGTCCCGGTGGACCGCCTTGTCAAAGGGAATGGCGGTGGTGGGGCAGGGCTTGTGGGCAGGGGTGGAGCACATATAGAACTTAGGCGGGTTGGCGGGGTCCACGGCCTTCAGGGTGACTTCCTTGGTGCCCATGGAGATGTACAGCCCCTCAATGCGGTCCAGGGTGTACTCCTGGCCGTCAGCGGTGACAACGCCCTTGCCGCCGATGTTGATGATGCCGATTTCCCGGCGCTCCAGGAAGTAGTTGACGCCGAAGTTCTTCCAGCAGTCGATGTTTTTATCCAGCTTGAGGGTATCCTTCACCGGCATGGCCCCCATGGTGACAATGCGGTCCACATGGGAGTATACCGCGGTTACGTCATCGGGGACAAAAAGGGTCTCGATGAGAAACTCCTCTCTGATTTCATCAGTGGTGTAGAGCCTGAAATCCTTCTGGTTGGTGGAATAGCGAATGTCCATTTGACGTTCCTCCATATTGTAAAATTTCTCCCCAGGAGACAGTTGGGGGTGGGACGTACCCGCATAAAACAGAATCTGCCAAAAATGCCTTTACCGGTACGCTTCTTCTATTAGTATAGCTGATTTTGCTCCGGGTTGCAACCAGAATATTGTTAAATTTGCAAAAATTATGTTTTGGCCTTCCCTAAGTCCTGCCAGCGCGGCCCAAAGGTGTTATAACCGACGGACGCCCTAGGGAATAAAGACGCCCTTCTGGGGAAAACCAGCGAAGAGCATACATCAGTGCAGTACCGTCACCTCCGCATCCCGATATGCTCCATCAGGGGAAAAGCACTCTTCCAGTCCCGCGGTTATGGTAATTCCCTTTTCCGTAATAAAAATCGCTTCAAAGTCATCGCTGCCGCGCCACAAATCCGCCCCCCGCTCCAGGCCCATTATAAATAAACCCGTAGAAAGCGCGTCACAGACAAGGCCGCTTTCACCGATTACTGTCACCGAGAGCAGTCCGTTCTCCACAGGGCATCCGGTAGAGGGGTCGATAATGTGACAATAGGTTTTTCCCTCCTTCTCAAAGTAACGCTGATACCCTCCGGAGGTGATAACTGCCTTCCCTGCCACGTCTACCGCCCCGGCATATCCCTCCCCGGACGGCGCGGCTATTCCAACACGCCACAGGGAGCCGTCGGGCTTTGTCCCTAGGGTCTGTACATTTCCCCCAAGGTTGAGAATCGCGCTGGAAACCCCGCTCTCCTCCAAAAAGGATAAAACCGTGTCGCCGGTATATCCCTTGGCCACGCTTCCCAGGTCAATCTGCATACTAGGGGCGAGTACGACGGAATTATCCTCCTTTAAAATAACCTTTGTATAGTCTACCCGGCGCAGCGCCTCTTCAAGAACCAACCGGTCCGGGACCTGATATTCTCCTGTGGTAAAGCCCCATTCCCTCACAACCGGATAGATGGAGATATCCAGCGCCCCCTCCGTCCTCCGGCACAGCTCAAGGGCGCTGGATAACAGCTCCGCCGTCTCCGTGCTCACCGTTCCGCTTCTGTTCCGGTTCAGAGCGGAGATTTCGCTGTCCGGGTCTGTCACCGAAAGCTTCTGTTCCAACGCAATGATTTGCTGTTCCGCCTGTTGGAGAAGAGATTCCTTTCCGTAAGCGCTGAGCACCATGGCGGTATCCATGGCGAAAAAAGCTTTCGTTTGAAGCTCTGGAGTCTGGGTGAGGCCACAGCCTGTAAGCGCCAGGGCGCAGAACGTCAAAAAAGCAATGATACGCTTCATTCTCCCGCTTCACCGCCTGTTATCTGTGCTTGCGCCAGTGCCTTTGTAACTGCGTCGATGATGCCTCCCGACGAATAGGTCGCGCCGCTGACCGTATCAATATCCACGCTGTTTCCGCTGATGATTTCGTCGATTACCGTTAATGCGTCGGTAAAATATGGCTCGTCATCTCTGCTGGAGTCAATGACAATCTCAATGATTTTACCCTCCTGAACGGTCACGCTGACGGCAACCGGCGCGTTCATCCCCATCGCGCTCCCCGTAAAAACGCCATCCCGCCAGGTTCCTGTTTCCGGCAAAATTTCCTCTGCCTCCACCACTGCCGGATTCGACAGCACGGCGCAAAGCGTCAGCGCCGCCGCACAGCAGACAGCCGAGCAAATCATCTGCCTCTTGGCGAGGTGCCCGCTTTTCCTGCCCGAAAGAGCTTTCAGTATCCGGCACACCCCATAGCCGAGGAACACGGCGCTGTATACAAAAACGGTCAGCAGATATCCCCTATCCCCTTTCAGCGCTCCCGGAACCGTCAACAGAAGGATATGACAATATAACAGCCCGTAGAAGACATAAGCCGACCTTTGGAGCTTTTTCCAACTCTTTGGGTTCATATGCCTGCGAACTGTCAAAAAAGATGTGATAAAAAGCGGAAGCATGATAATCAGCATCGCAATGGAGCAAAGCGCCGCCAAAAGCTGATTCAGGGGAAGTTCCTCCGGATTCGTAAACAGCCGTACAAAATAAGTTTTGCCATAAGCCGCGTTATGCCCCAAAGTAAGGATAGAGGCTATGATGGACAACTGCCCCCGTACAGGCGCCAGCCTTTTCATGGGGGCGGAGCCGTTGGGGAAAGCGCCCGTCACCATGACAATGACAAAGAATGCGCCAGCCAATCCCCCGCGCGCAAGGACAGGCCACACCCACCTGGAAAAACTGGCCGGAAGCGGTATACCAAGCCATGTCAGACCGGCGGTTACAGCCGCCACAGCAGCCGATACCATATAAAAAACTGCCGGTTTTTTCCTGAGAAATCCTCCAAGGGATAAAACAAACAAAACTGCGAGGCACAGTGAGATGAAAAACGTCATAGCCCTAATCCTCCAAATGCAATGGCTTCATGTTTTTTGCAAATTTTATTGGCGGTTTATGTAGTTGGCAAGCATAATCTATAGTCCTTGCCTGCGGAAGCGTTCAGGAACCTTTACAGAAAAGGCCCCTGAACCCTATTTGCGCCTTTCCCCTGCCGGCTTAATGAGCCTTTTTTTCGCCGGAGCCGCCCTTTTCTTCCCCATCACTGGTCAGCTGGGTCAATTCCGCTATCAGCGAGCCTATCTCCGCAGAGGCCGCTTCATCCTTTCCCAAAAGCTCCTCCGCTTCCTGGATGTGCTCTTCCAGCGAACGGTTGGCAGCATCCTGGGTCAATTTTTGCTGCGCGGTGGTTACCAGCTCCTGCAAAGCGGCTTTCTGGTCCTCTGTTGCGGGCAGCGCAACTGTAATATTGGCGTAGCTTTCAGAGGAAATGAACGCACTGTAAACACCGCCCTTCTGCGCACTGGCAATTTCGGCTGTATTGAGCCCATAGGTGTCAGTCCCATTTGTCAAAGGAGTCTCCAATAATGTTGTCACTTCCCGGCTGCGCCCGCTGCCCAGCGTATACGTGACGGTCAGCATACCATTCTCGAAATCGTCAAACTGATTGGTGGAAATCGTAACCGCATCATAGCTTTCAGGAACAGAAGCGGAAATTTCCCCTTTATAGATCGGTTTGATATAAATTCCATCGAATTCATAGACATAGGCGGAATCCGGCATAATATAGGTAATTTTTGTGAGATCCTCCCCTACCAGCTTGGAGAGCTCAGGAAGGTTGTCATATTCCGCAATATGGGTGTTATGGCTATTGTCGTCCAGGACATTGAAGGAAACCTCATAGGGCTGCACCCATATGCTCTGTAAATGCTCCATCCCCACCTTCAGTCCACTGTCCGTTTCCAGAATGATGCCCTGTATCTGTGAGTTGATATCGAACTCATCCTCGCGGGTATTGCGCAGGTGGGTTTTCGCGCCGTCGGTCACGTTAATCTGGTAATCCCCCCAGTTGCCCCCTGTAATCAGTTCCGCCTTGGCATCGGTTACGGTATCGGCAACATTGAATTTGGTTTCGGAATAAACCGCCTTGCCGTCCTCCATCAAAACGGTTTTATACTGTACAGGCTCGCCGTTTTCGGAGCGGACAAAGGTGGGGTTGACCGCCATATAAGCTTCATAGTCGCTGGCCGCAACGGCTACATTGACGTTCTTCACCCCGGTAATATGGTAGCCCCCTGCGTTGGATTCCGGGTCCTTAAAGTCAGTCAGCATATTGGGCATGATCTCGTATTTGGAGGTAGTAGCAGAGGACACCGCATCAAAGCTGCCGGTACTTGTCACGTCGCCGGAAAAGAATTCCTGATAGGTCAGGGAGGCGGTTCCATAGACCATCTCGTCCGATTGGCCCGCTGACGGGGTTGGGGTGCTTTCTGAACTTCCGGATGCCTTCTCGGAATTGCTGACGGAACCGGATACAACAGGGGCTCCCTCCGATTGCTCCGGCGCGGCACATGCCGTCAAAGCCAGCATCACTGCCAGGGACTGGGCTAAAATCACTTTCTTTTTCATAGCTGCAATTCATCCTTTCAAAATTCACTTATTAAGTTAGCAACAGCTAACTTAATAAGGTTAGCTGTTGCTAATCAATCCGTAGTATAGCATTCTTTCCGAAAATTGTCAAGGAGATTTTTTAATAAAGTCCTAAAACACCAATGACACCGGGAAATACAAGGTCTCGCTGAAATCTATCAGCCACATAGAAACCTTTAGCCGCAGTCTGCTGCTGCACACAGAGCGTGAGGACATCCTCTGCTATAAAAGCATGAAGGAGCTGGAACGGACCCTGGCGGACAAGGGGTTCGCCCGCTGCCACACCAGCTATCTGGTCAACCTATTCTATGTCAAGGGCATCAAAAAGCTGACCATAGAGCTGATTACCGGGGAGACCATTCCCATCAGCCAGCCCAAACGCAAGGAGTTTATCGTATACCCCATCTGCGGGGCGTCTATCTTTTCCAGCTTTGGGTGTATGTACCTATCCGCTTATCTATACGGTTCCTTTCAGAGGGCCTATCGCATACAGCAGTTGGAAGCACAGTGCAGCTATTATAAGGACCGCATCCGGGACGAGGAACGGGTGCGCAGCATCTACCATGATTTAAAAAATCATCTTCTGGTGCTGGAAAACGGAAGCAGCACAGCAGAAACACAGCGGATGGCGGAAAAGCTCCATTCCCAGATTGTGGATTATGGGGACTATGTCCACACAGGAAATGAATTTCTGGATATTATCTTGAAGGACAAGGCCGCCAAGGCACATCAGCGGAAGATCGACTTTTCCGCTATGGCCAGTTTTGACGGCATTGACTTTATAGAACCACTGGATATCAGTACTATCTTTGGGAACGCCCTTGACAACGCCATAGAGGCAAGCGAAGCTCTTCCAGAGGATAAGCGTCTGATCACCGTAAAGGCAGAACAGGTCCGGGATATGCTGCTTATCACAGTCGAGAACAACACCCAGCCGGGGAGCGCTCCCCCAGAGAAAACTGCAGGAGAAATTCCTATCCGGGGGATATGTAGTAGTCGAAGCGGCCTCCGGTGCGGAGGAGCATGAATGGGAAACCCAGCCCACATACAACCTTGGCGACACGGTGGTTTTAAACGGCCAACCATATGAGGTCATGGCGATGGCAGCCAACATCAATTCCCTCACGGAGGGCATAAACGGCAGCGCTGTGGAGTTTCTGTCCTTTTATCTTCCGGCGGATACATTCCGGAAAATGTACCCGGATAATACTATCAGGAAACTGTTTTTCAACGTGGACGAAGCATTCCAGCCCCAGGCGGAGGAGATTCTGAAGGATTACCGCGACAGCGAAGACAAGGGCCTGAGCTTCACGTCAAAGTCCACCCTAAAGGAGCATTATCGGGAACAGACCAAGGCCAACACCGTGACAGGGCTTGTCATCAGCCTGATCATTGCCTTGGTGGGAATTCTGAACTTTGTCAATTCCATGGCCACGGCGATCATTTCCCGGCGAAGGGAATTTGCCATGATACAGAGCATTGGCATGACCAAGGGACAGCTGCGGAATATGCTGATCTATGAGGGGCTGTACTATGCCGGAATCACGCTGGCGGCCTCCTATCTTTTGGGGACGCTGGCGGTGGAGTTTGGCGTTCGGATGATGGTATCCGGGGACTGGACGGCGACGTTTCGGTTTACGTTGATGCCCCTGGTAATCTGCACACCGGTTTTACTGCTTCTGGCTGTCCTCATCCCCTATCTCTGCTTTAGGAATCTGGAGAAACAGAGCATTGTGGAACGGCTGAGGGCTGTAGACTAATAAAAAAACGGGGTAAGGAGACCTGACACAGACGGTTTCCTTACCTCGTTTTTGATTATCCCCCAAAGACATCCTTCAAATCAATGACACAGCCCTCCAACACGTTCACCTTCAGGGTTTTATCCTCAAACGCCCGTTCCTGGGCCACATAGTACCCGTTTTCCAGGATATAAGTCTCCACCGTTTTGTTGTTCGGGTCCACAATCCAATACTCTTTCACCCCGGTCTGTCGGTAGAGATTGAACTTTGTCACCCTGTCATGCCGGAGGGAAGACGACGAAAGTATCTCAATGATAAAATCCGGCGCGCCCTTGCAGCCGATATCGTCCAGCTTGCTGGAGTCGCAGACCACCGAGATATCCGGATCCACCATCGTATCCACATCATAGGGGGAATCCCCTTCCTTTTCAAACAGCCGGACAGCAAAGGGGGCAGGATAAACCGAGCATTTCTTTCCCTTTAAAAAATTGGCCAGCTGCCGATTGAGCTCAGAGACTATCCTCTGATGGATCCGTCTCGGAGGTGCCATCATCACCGGGTACCCCTCTATCAGCTCCGCTCTTATCGTTTCATCCCATTCCAGCACATCGGCCAGAGTAAAGCGGTTCTCCTGGGGCATCGACATATTATCAACTCTTTGTTATACAAAACACACTTTATACACACAAGCTTATCCTTTATCTGTAATTTCAGTATAACAGATGGAAGATGAAAATTCAAGCCGCCGCAGTAAATGCAGATGTTTTCACCTGTGATTGCGCCAAAATATGCGGCTCTATGGAGCATAGGGTGACAAAATACTCGTTTTCCCTTATAATGAGTGCGAAAGGGAGGTGCTTTCATGGACAATCAAAAGACCGGCACATATATCGCAGCCCTGCGAAAGGAACGGGGCTTGACCCAGAAGGAGCTTGCCGAAAGGATAGGCGTCACCGACAAGGCGGTTTCCCGCTGGGAAACCGGCAGAGGATTTCCGGATGTATCCATTCTCAAGCCGTTGTCGGATGCGCTGGACACAACGGTTATCGAACTTGTCAACGGGGAGCCGTCTCCGCCGGAGGCAGAACAGGTAAACGCTGACAGCGCCCTTCTGGATACCATCCGCTATTTTAAATCGATGGCCCGGAAGGCAGTGGGAACACTGCTGATGCTGGCAGGCATATGTCTGGCGGTGGTTCCCCTTGTTTTTGCGGGGAGAACTGCAATTCTTTTCTCCGTACCCGGAATCTGTCTGCTTCCCGCAGGGATTGCGGTTCTCTTTTCAGGGTTTACCGTTCGCCTGCCAAGGCTCTGCACCCAAACGGCCCGACGGCTCTCCCTGTCTTTTATGGCGGCTGCGCTGATTTTGGAGCTTCTGCCCTTTGGCGTGGTTATGCGGTTTGCCGACGGCCCTGAAAAGGTGGTTCAGTATACGGTCTCCTATTTTAATCTTCTCCCCTTCGGGTACGGCAATTTCTTTCCACTGATTACCGCTGTCCTGACCACCGTCGGCTTTGGGGGTATTTTTTCTTCCGTTATGTGGAAGGGACGGCCTCGCCTGCAAAATGCGGTGTTTCTCTGCTGCATCATCGCCTTCGCCTGTTCCCTTCTGCCGCTGCTGCCCTTTTTTGGAGCAACCTTGACTGGAACGCTGATTTCCCTCTGTATCCTTGCATCGGTACTGTTTCAGGCGGCGGCCAACCGAAAAACCGTCGCAGGCAGGAAGGGGTGAATATGATTCCCACATAAAACACGTCTCCCGGCACGGTCCGCTTAATTGGACAACGCCGGGAGCTCTTATTTTTCAGTCTTTTATCAGTTATCAGTGAATGAACGCGTCGTGAATGACCCTGACCGCCTGGTCCGCCTTTGTCTTATCGATCAGCACCGAAATCTTAATCTCACTGGTGGAAATCATCCGGATATTGATGTTGGAATCCGCCAACGCTCCAAACATCGTGGCCGCCACACCGGGATGGGACTGCATCCCCGCGCCCACAACCGATACCTTGGCGACGTTGTCGTCGCACAGCACTGCCATGGCCCCCATGGTGTCCTTGAACACCTCGCAGACCTCTAACGCCGCGTCCTTGTTATTGGAGTTGACGGTGAAGGAGATATCCTTGGTGTTCTCGCGGCCGATGGACTGAAGAATGATGTCCACGTCTATGTTCTTGGCGGAAAGGGAGGCAAATATCTTGTAGGCCACGCCGGGGGTATCCGGCACGCCCATAACCGATATCCGCGCAACGTTGCAATCCTTGGCTACCCCTTTTACCAGCATCTTTTCCACTTTAGCAACCTCCTTGACCACTGTGCCAGGCTTTTTCTCCAGGCTGGACAGCACTTCCAAATTTACATTGTATTTTTTTGCCATTTCAACGGAACGGTTATTTAAAACCTGGGCCCCCAGCGTCGCCAGCTCCAGCATCTCGTCAAAGGTGATCTCCTTGAGCTTGCGGGCACCAGGCACCTTGCGGGGGTCGGCGGTGTACACGCCGTCCACGTCGGTGTATATCTGGCACAGATCCGCCCGCAGGATAGCGGCCAGCGCCACCGCGCTGGTATCGGAGCCGCCCCGGCCCAGGGTGGTGATATCGTCGTACCGGTTGAGCCCCTGGAAACCGGCCACAATGACAATCTTTCGCTGGTCCAGCTCTTTCTCAATCCGCTCCTTATGGACATTGCGTATCCGCGCCTGCCCATGGGCGGAATTGGTGAGGAAGCCCGCCTGCCACCCCGTCAGGGAGATGACCGGAAATCCCAGCTTGTCAATGGCCATGGCCAGCAGCGAAATGGATATCTGCTCCCCGGTGGAGAGGAGCATATCCATCTCCCGTTTACTGGGGCGTTCATTGATCTCCATCGCCTTATCGATCAAGTCGTCGGTGGTGTCGCCCTGGGCGGAAACCACAACGACCATGCTGTTGCCCTCTTTGTATTTATCGGTGACAATCCGTGCGACATTCATCAGCCGTTCCGCGTTGGCAACGGAAGTGCCGCCGAATTTCTGTACTACAATTCCCATGCTTTTCCCTCCATTTTCTGTAAATCGTCAGCAGGGTTTTTGAGGTGATTGACATGAATCCCCTACATTCCAAGATACAGCAAATTTCAATTTTTGGTCCATCAAAACCGGCCCTGAAAGTAAATTTTTTTGATTCGCATCAGAATAGCTGCGCCCCGTGGTTGTCGATTTCCAGCATCTTAATCTGCCAGCCTGTAAAGCCCATGTCGTTCAGGGCCGCCCTGGCCTGCTGCTCAAAATCGGTAAACTTTTCATCCACAATGGCCATAAGGGTGGAGCCCGCCCCGCTGATATACGCCGCGTACGCCCCCAGCCGGTAGGACAGGTCAAACACCTGCTCCGCCCCCTTGATCAGCCCCAGGCGGTAGGGCTGGTGCAGCGTATCCTGGGCAGCTATCCTCAGATTCTGATAGTTGCCGCTGTACAGAGAAACGGACATCAACGCCGACCGGGACAAGTTGAACACGCCGTCCCTGTGAGGGATCTCCTTTGGCAGCGCGGCGCGGGCGGTGGAGGTTTTCAGCTCAAAATCAGGAATAAAGGTGGCAAACCGCAGATCGTGCTTGATCACCTGCTTGACATAGTAAACCTCCCCGGAGCCGTCCAGCACAGCGGTGACAAGTCCTCCCACCAGGGCGGGGGTGGAGTTGTCGGGGTGGCCCTCCATCTTGGCGGCCAGGTTGATAAGCTCGTTGTGGGAAAGGGGTCTTCCCAGCAGCTCGTTGGCCCCCATCAGCCCCCCGATGATGCAGGCAGAGCTGGACCCCAGCCCCCTGGCCAGGGGAATGTTGTTCTCCTGATGAATCCGCAGGCCATGGAAGGGCCTGCCGCAGAGCTCAAAAAGGCTTTTGGCGGTGGTGTAGACCAGGTTCGTCTCATCGCAGGGGATGGGAACGCTGTCCATGGAGCTAATCTGGAGGCCGTCGAATTCGTCCATAAAGACGTAATTGTAAAGGGTAACGGCCAATCCCAGGGAATCGAACCCGGAACCGATGTTTGCGCTGGTGGCGGGAATTTTAACCTTAACCAAAATAAATTCCTCCTGCTGTTTTGCTGTGGGGCCAATCAGTAGTCCAGGACACGGAGCATCGCCAGCTTACGGCAGCCGCTCCCTTCCAGTTCGGAAACCTTGTCTTCCATAACGGCCTCCGTGAAAAGCGGCGTCACAAAAGCGAATTCCTCCTCCGGCTGTCCCGGACGGCGGAGGAGCCGTATCTCTCCAAACAGCTCCCTGGCTTTCTGAATTCCTGCCGCCCCGCCCAGCATCCGCAGGTAGAAGGCGCCGGGCTGCTGCTTATAATCCAGCACATGGTTGTTCCCGTCATCCTTCCAGTGGAGGGACTTGCTGGTGGAGGTGGCCTTTACCGCGTCCACAATGTCGGCTATGACGGCGGAAGCGGTGGGCAGCTTGCCCGCGCCCTTGCCGTAGAACACCACGTCCCCGGTCGCGTCCCCCCGGACCAGAATGCCGTTAAACACATCGTCCACCGACGAAAGCTGGCTGTCGTTGGAAATAAAGGCAGGGGACACCATGGCGTAAATCTCCCCGCCGTCCTCGGAGACCCGCTTGGCCCTCCCGATGAGCTTGATGACCCCACCCCAGTCCCCAGCATAGGCCACGTCCTCCAGGGTGATGTCCCGTATCCCCTCGGTGTGGACAAACTCCGGATAGATGTGGTTCCCAAAGGAAAGGGAGGCCAGGATGCAGATTTTGCGGCAGGCGTCGTGGCCGTCCACGTCCGCGGAGGGGTTGCGCTCCGCATAGCCCAGCTTCTGGGCCAGGGAGAGGGCGTCCTCAAAGGCCATCTGCTCCTTAATCATCTTGGTGAGGATAAAGTTGGTGGTACCGTTGAGGATACCTGCAATCTCGTCTATTTCGTTGGCGGCCAGGGACGAATGCAGGGGCCGGATAATTGGAATTCCCCCGCCGACGCTGGCCTCAAAGAAAAAGTTGACGTTGTTGCGCCGGGCGATCTCCAGGAGCTCCGCCCCTCTGGCAGCCACCAACTCCTTGTTGGAGGTGACGACGCTCTTTCCCCGCTCCAGACAGGTTTTGGTGAAGCTGAAGGCGGGCTCCAGCCCTCCCATGACCTCCGCCACCACCTCCACGTCGGGGTCGTCGGCGATGATGTTAAAGTCCTTTATCATTTTGCCCGCATAGGGGCTGTCGGGAAAATCCCGAAGGTCCAGAATATACTTGATATCCATGGGCTTATTGCCGATCTTCCTCTGGATGCTCTCCCGGTTTTTATAGAAAACCTCCACAACGCCGGACCCTACTGTTCCATATCCCATTACCGCTATATGAATCATGGATCAAAATTCCTCCCTTTCTTTCAATTTGCAGTCCGCTTTCCAGCAGCGAACAGCGCGAAGTATTCCGCTATAGAACACCGCCTTATTGGGAATTAATCTTGCGTATCTCCACCACCCCGGCCACGGCCTCCAGCATCCTGAGCAGCTGGTCGTCCTCCATCACAACGCCGATGGTTCGGGCGGAAACCGTCACCAGCGCCACCCCGTCCACCGGGATACTCTGGTTGACCGTCAGGATATTGGCCCCTGCCCGGTACAGCTCCGCCAACAGGTTGGAAAGAACCCCCGGTTCATCCTCCAGCGTGGCGGAAAAGGTGGCGATGCTGTCCCCCATTTTGCTCTCATACGGGAAGACACAGTCCTTGTATTTATAAAACGCGCTGCGGGAAACACCGGCCAGCTTGGCGGCCTCCGACGAGCTTTTCGCCTTTCCCTTGGCCAGCATTCGCTTGGCGCACACCACTTTATAAAAAACCTCAGGGAGTACCCTGCTGTCCACCAGGAGGAATTTTGGCTTTTCTTCCAATTCGTCCACCTCCGAAAAACGGTTGTTTTATGAGTAAATACACTATATCATTGCAGAAATTTTTTCTCAATGGTTAAATTCATCTAAAAATTCGTTGATTTTAATGTATTCTTGGATTTTGCGGGAATAATATTCTGTTTCCTCCTTTTTTATCTTATTTTCTCCTGATATCTCGTATTTTCTTTTAAATCAGGCCTTTTTTCTGAGATTTCAGCCCAAAAGCAAAGAAATCCATTCAGAAAATCCCACCCCATTTCCACGTTTTTTCGTACAAACCTGACAAAAGTCCGCCCTTCGGGGATTTTCCACGGTCTTGTCCATTGACTGCGTCCGTTTATCCCGTTCCGGCGTCCAGCTTTCCTCTTTCTCCCTCTCCTCACCTGGGATAATCCACCGCCAATTCCATATACTTATATAAAAGTCAGACCTTGTCAAGCCAAGGCATCAAAAAAAGAGGGGGAATTTTTTGAAACCGGAAAAGCAAAAGAATTTTCTTATCCGCCTGCTCTATATCGCCGCTATCCTGCTACTGGTCCTCCTGGGCGCGAAAATCCTTCTGGTGTGGTTGCTGCCCTTTGCCGCCGGGCTGGCGGTGGCAATCCTGCTCCGGCCCGCCATCCGAAAGCTGTCCAGAATCTCCCCTCTCCCCCGGAAATACGCGGCCGTCATTGTTACCACTCTGCTGTATCTGGCTATCCTGGGGGCACTCTGGTTCCTGGCGGTCCGGGTGATTGACCTGGCTGCCGGGCTGCTCAGCTCCGCCGCCACTGCTCTCCCGGAATTTCTGGAGCAGCTCACCCCCGCCCTTTCCAAAATGCGGGCCCGCACCTCCCGCACCCTAGACAGGCTCTCCCCCTCCCTTTCCAGCCTTTCCGGGAGCCTCTACAATACCCTGCTGGAGCAGCTTGGAAGCCTCTCCGCCGCGGCTATGGCATGGGCTGGACGTCTTGCCAAGGATATCCCCTCCGTTCTCTTCACCCTGACGCTGAGCGTCCTCTCCTCCTTCCTGATTGCCATGGACTATCCCCGTGTCACCGCCTTTATTCTAGCCCAAATTCCGGCCAGCGCGCTGCCCGCTGTTTTTGAGTGCCGGAAGTTCATCTGCGGGCAGCTTTTTAAAATGCTGAAGGGATATGGAATCATCATGCTGATCACCTTCTGCGAGCTGGCGGCGGGGCTGTGGTTGCTCCGTGTGCCTAACCCAGCCGCTGTGGGGGCGCTGATCGCCCTGCTGGATATCCTTCCCCTCATTGGCACCGGCGGCATTCTCATCCCCTGGGCACTGCTCTGCCTAGTCCGCGGGGAACGCTTCCTGGCGGTGGGCCTGGGAGTGCTATACGCCATCATCTGGGTGGTCCGCACCATTTGCGAGCCCAAAATCATCGGCGACCAGACCGGCCTCCCTCCCCTGGTGACACTTACCGCCATGTATGTGGGGTGGAAGCTGTCCGGGTTCGCGGGGATTCTCATCGCCCCCCTAGCGGTGATGCTGCTGTGCTGGCTCAACCAGACAGGGACTGTGCGGCTGTGGAAAACGCCGGAGGAACCTAAGCCGTCATAAAATTAAGGCCGGAAAACCATTTTTCTTTCGGTTTTCCGGCCTTGTCTTTGCTTGATTTTAATGTTTGGTTGGTTTTATGCCCTGGTCCATTTTACACCCTGGGGCGTATCCTTCAGTTGTATCCCCATCTCCTTGAGACGGTCCCGAATCTCATCCGCCCGCTTGAAGTCCTTCGCCTTTCTGGCCGCCTGACGCTCCTCTATCAGCTGCTCCACCTCCACATCCAGGGAATTGTTCTCCCGGCGGTTGTAAAGCAGGCCCAGCACTCCGGTCAGCTCGTCAAACAGGGAGGCCGCCCTCTTGACAAACTCCGCCGTGTGCTCCTCCCGCAGGGCAAGGTTGATGTCCTTCGCCAGGTCAAATACTGCGGAGATGGCGTCAGCGGTGTTCAGGTCATCGTCCATGGCCGCGATGAACTGCTCCCGGCGCTTTGCCATGCCCTCCAGCAGCGCCTTTTCCTCTGCTGTGGCCTCCCCTGCCTTGGAGGATGCAGCCGCGTCTTCCAGCTGTTCCAGGCAGTTGTAAAGCCGCCCCAGCGCAGCCTTGCACTGTTCAATCACTTCTACGCTGTAGTTCATGGGGCTGCGGTAGTGGGCCTGGAGCATCAGGAAGCGGATGGGCTCATAGCCGTACTTCTCCGCAACCTCCCGGATGGTGAAGAAGTTCCCCAGGGATTTGCTCATCTTCCGGTTATCGACGTTGATATGCCCGTTATGCATCCAGTAATGGACATACTCCTTGCCGGTGTACGCCTCCCCCTGGGCAATCTCGTTTTCGTGGTGGGGAAAGATAAGGTCCTGGCCGCCGCAGTGGATGTCGATGGTGTCCCCCAAAAACTTGTTGATCATCGCTGTACATTCGATGTGCCAGCCGGGACGGCCCTGTCCCCAGGGGGAATCCCAGTAGGGCTCGCCGGGCTTGGCGGCCTTCCAGAGGGCAAAGTCCAGGGAATCCTCCTTCTGCTCGCTGACGTCAATCCGGTTGCCCGCGTCCAAATCCTCCAGGGGCATATGGGAAAGCTTGCCGTAATCCTTGAACCTTCTGGTGCGGTAGTAAACATCTCCATTGCTGGCATAGGCATAGCCCTTCTGCTCCAGACCGGAAATAATTTCAATGATCTTGTCCACCGTCTCGGTGGCCCTGGGGTGAATATCCGCCGGGCGGGAATTCAGTCCGGCGGCGTCCTTTTCATACTCCCCGATATACTTTTCCGCGATTTCCTTGGAGGAAACCCCCTCCTCATTGGCGCGCTTGATAATCTTATCGTCGATATCGGTAAAGTTCTGGACAAATGTCACCTGATACCCCCGGTACTCCAGATACCGGCGAAGGGTGTCGAAGACGCAGATGGGCCGGGCGTTGCCGATGTGAATCAGGTTATAGACGGTGGGACCGCAGACGTACATCTTTACCTTGCCCTCCTCTATGGGGACAAAGGGCTCGGTCCTCTGGCTGAGGGTGTTATAAATTTCCATGCTCATATTCGTTCTTCCTTTCCATTCGGTTGATTTTCTGCTCCAACTGCTCTATGCGCAGCATCAGCATCTCCATTTTCCGGCTGACCGGGTCGGGGATGTGGATGACATCCATATCCTGTCCAGCGGCTTCCTTGTTGACGGCCCCGCCGGGGGAGACCTTTTTTCCATTGCGCCGGACCACCTCTGCGGGCACCCCCACGGCGGTACAATCAGGGGGAACCTCCCGGAGGACCACCGCGTTGGCGGCGATTTTGGCGTTGTCCCCCACCGTAAAGGGACCGAGAATTTTCGCTCCGCACCCCACCAGTACGCCGCTGCCCAGGGTGGGATGGCGCTTTCCGGCATCCTTTCCGGTTCCGCCCAGGGTCGCCCCCTGGTAGATGGTACACCGGTCCCCCACCACAGCCGTCTCTCCGATAACGACCCCGGCACCGTGGTCGATAAACACCCCCCGGCCCAGGGAGGCCCCAGGGTGTATCTCAATCCCAGTCCAGAACCTGGCCCACTGGGAGACAAACCGGGCGATTCCATATCGTTTGCGGCAATACAGGGCATGGGAAAGCCTGTGATACCAGATGGCGTGCAGGCCGGAGTAGAGAAAAAAGACCTCCAGCGAGCTGCGGGCGGCGGGGTCACGGTCCTTGACCGCCCGAATATCCTCCTTGATCCGATCAAACAAAGCTTCACTCCCCTTCGGTTTTTAAATCTATACCATTATATGAAAAACGCCTCTGAAACGGGAATTCACCCATTTCAGAGGCGTTATGACTGACAGCTAAACGCGGTTCCACTCTGCTTTGTTTCTTTATGCCGCTCCATAGAGGAAAGGCCGTACCCTTAACGCGGGCCGGACGTATGGAAATACTGGACGGAAAAAGCGGTCAAGCCGCAGTTATCCGCGGTTCCTCCCATCGGCTGACGGGTGCATTTGGGCGGAGAATCCTTTAAAAACCGTTGCAGCAGATCGGTTTTCTCTCTGAAAAGGAATGCGGCACCGCCTACTTCTCCCGCTCATCGCCTTTACAATCGTATAGGCGTAGTATAGCACAGCTGAAAAGAAAAAGCAAGCCAAAAAATTTGGGGGGATGAAAATTCTGCTGATTTGTGGTATACTGATACTGCAAACGCAGATTAGATGATTCCCAGCATTCTAAGCCATCCCATGGCGATCACCCCATGACCGAAGCCGGTCGGATGTACCCCATCTGCGGAGATATCCGCCTCGGCGGCCCCCATCTTCTCCTCCGCTTCAAACAGGTCTGTGGTCTTGAGATAGTAATCTCCCTTGGCGCTCAGCCGGTTGACAATCTGCTGCTTGGGGTCGAAATCCACATGCCACGGAACCTTGTTCGGGTCGCTGGAGAGCAGCCAGGGCTCCATGAGAATCACCCTGCAATGGGGCAGGTCCTTTCTCACCTGGGCCAAAAGCTGAAGATAGTTCGCCTCAAACTGCTCCGCGGTGGTGAGCCTGTCCGAATCGTATCTCCTCCAGGTGTCATTGACGCCGATGAGGATGGACAGATAGTCCGGCTTCAGCGCCTTTACATCCGCGTCATACCGCTGCAAAAGCTGCGACGTGGTGTCCCCGGAGATTCCCCGGTTGAGAAACGTCACCTTCTGCTCCGGGAAAAGGGTTTGATAAATAGAGGCTGCCTTTACAGGATACCCGTTTCCCAGGCCGTAAAAATCCTCCCGGTTCCTTCCCACGTCAGTGATGCTGTCCCCGTAAAACAAAACGGTGGAATTCTTTGAAAAAAATGGTTTCACAGCAATCCGCTCCTTCCATATCCGCCGGAAATTTCCCCAGCTTTTTTCAGTATAACAGATATTTCTCCCTTTTGATACCCCCTTTTTATAAAAAGAAACAGCTGTTTCAGCAGAAAGGAGAACCCGTCCATGAAAATCTCTACCAGGGGCAGGTACGCCCTGCGCCTGATGATAGACCTTGCCGCCCATCCTCCGGAGCAGAACATTACCCTGCGGGACATCTCCGCCCGCCAAGAAATCTCCGTAAAATACCTGGAACAGATTGTCTCTCCCCTCTGCCGGGCGGGACTGTTGAAAAGCGTTCGGGGAGCCCAGGGCGGATACCGCCTTGCCAGGGAACCCAGGGACTATACCGCCGGGGACATTCTCCGGGCAATAGAGGGCAGCCTGGCCCCTGTGGCCTGCCTGGAGGATGAGACCAACCGGTGCGCCAGATGCGGAGTCTGCTCCACCCTCTCCTTCTGGGAAGGGCTGAACGGGATGATTCAAAAATATGTTGACAGCTTCACTTTAGAACAGCTTGCCCGGTCCGCCTGCCCGGACACGTGTAATCAAAGCCCCCCTGTAGACCGGGGCTGAACAGAATCAAGGAGATAAGGAGTAAAGCCGATGAATCATACCGCCCTTCAAAGATGGACCGCCCTCTTTTGGGACGCCCTCTTTTTCCTGCTGGGAAGCCTTTTATACGCAGTCTCGGTGAATGTTTTCAGCGCCCCGAATAACATCGCCCCTGGGGGCTTCACCGGCATTGCCACCATGCTCAACTATCTGTTCGGCCTGCCCATAGGTATTACCATCCTGGTGATGAACGTCCCCTTCTTCATTCTGGGGGCAGTGCAGCTGGGGAAAAAATTCCTGGCCAAGGTCATCGCCGCGACCATTCTCTCCTCCGTTGTCATCGACCTGACCGCCCCCTTTATGCCCGCCTATCGGGGAGACATGATGCTCTGCTGCATCTTTGGCGGGATACTCAGCGGCGCGGGGCTGGCCCTCATCTTCCTGCGGGGCGGGGCCACCGGGGGAACCGACCTGATCGCCAAGCTGGTCAGCAAATACGTTCGGTTCATCTCCCTGGCCCATCTTCTGCTCATCGCCGATATTGTGGTAGTGCTGACGACCATTCCCGTTTACCGCACCATTGAAAGCCCTCTTTATGCCTTTATCTTTATCTTTGTCACCACCAAGGTGATCGACATGGTGATGTACGGCAACGACAGCGGCACGGGAAAGATGATGTTCATCATCTCCCAGAAAAACCAGGAAATCAAAAAGCATATCCTGGAGGATATGGACCGGGGCGTCACCGAGCTGAAATCCCGCGGCGGCTACAGCGGGATTGAAGGGGAAGTGCTGCTCTGCGCGGTCCGCCGCGGGGAGATGCACAGGACCCTGGATATCGTAAAAAAGGCGGATGACCGGGCCTTTGTGATTGTGGGAGACGCCCACGAAATCACCGGCGAGGGATTCAAGGAGGGGGAAACAACTTAAAACAGAAGAGGAGGACCGGAAAATTCCAGCCCTCCTCTTTTTCATGCGGTCAATCCTGATGGAAATATATTATGCCTCAGCGTTTTCCATGGCCGCCTCGCGGATATCGCCTATAATCTCGTCCGTCACCTTGTAGTAGATGGGAATGGAGAAATTGGGCACCATGGATTGCTCCGCAAAATCCTCCGTCTCTATATTCTGGAGGATGTAGTTGGAGTCCTTATAGGTGGTAAACTCAAGAATCTGAATGTACCCCTCTCCCCTGGCCTCTTCCTCCGCCCTGATGAACGGTATCATGGACAGCAGCGTCGGGGTCCGTTCCTGATAAACGGCGATGATATACTCCGGTATCAGTTCCTCCTCCGGCTTGGGGGTCATCTCCCAGTCGTCAATCTGTAGGACCGAGAGGGCCTGCTGCTGGCTCTGCTGGTCCAGAGTCGCCAAAACCTCCTGGGTATCGGCGGAGAGAAATTCAATCTGACAGAACTTGCCGCCGGGATTGTCTTCGACTGCGCACCCCGGCAGGGCAAGGCACAGGGACAGACCTAAAGCCGCGGTTGTTTTTTTCCAGTTCTTGTTAGCCATTAGTGAAAACCTCCTGCGTGTTTTTCGATTGGCCGCATTCCTTCGCTCTCCCCGCGCTGCCTGCTGCGGTACTCCGAGAATATCATCCCCAGGCAGAAGCCCACGGCCAGTCCGCCTATTGTCATAACATATGCAAACAGAACCACTTTCTTCACATCCTCACGTCCTTTTTGTCATTGCAGGTTCAGGTGCTTGGACAGCATCCAGTGGGTGGTCACGTAATAGAAGGCCAGCTCAATCCCCTGCCAAAGCAGCAAAACCCACATGAGAATGTGTATGGTAATCTGATAGTGCCGGTCAAACCACGTATCCATGCTGCTGTAGGGGACATGGAAGGAAACACGGTTGAGAATCGAGCCCAGCATCAGCCAGAACATGGTAATCCCCAGCCACTCTGCCCCATAGATAACGACGGAAAGCACCGTGCGGTTTTTGTTGGAGGCCTGCCCAAAAGCCATGGCCGAATAGGTGTGACAGATATGCTTCCACAGATACACCAGGAGAAACAGTATTCCCTCCGCCAGCAGCAGCGGCCAGGTGGGAAAGTTTTGCCACATCCACTCCCAGGCTTCCTTTTCAATGTGGAAAAAGGAGCTGATAAATTCCCAGCTTTCTCTAAAGGTCATTGTCAGGACCATGAGGGAGAGAACAATCACCGCGCCGCCCGCCAGCACCATGACGGTGGCGACGATGCCCTTGGAAACGATGAGCTGCCAGGGCTTTACCGGGAGAGTGAACATCAGATACCCCTCCTCCGAGAGCAGGCCCTTGTGAAACCTCTGGATTACCAGCATCAGGGAGATGGCGATCATCCCCACAAACAGCCCGAAATAGACCATGCCGAGGAAGAAAAAGGGCACGCCATTAAAAATATCCTGGAGAAACTCTATGTTCATAAACAGCCTGCACGCAACGGAAACCACCATAAAACAGGCGTACAAGGGGAGCAAGAGATAAAAGACAGATTTGAATTCGTATTTCAATAGCTTTCTCAACACGCGAATACCTCCCGAAACAGTTGATCGACGGATTTCCCTTCCCGCTCGCGGATGTTGTCTACCGTGTCATAAAGGGTCATCTCGCCGTTTTTGAGGAAGACAATCTCATCCAGCACCCGCTCGATGTCCGCAATCAGGTGGGTGGAGATGATAACGGTGGAATCCTCCGAGTAGTTGGTCAGGATGGTGTTCAGGATATAATCCCGCGCGGCAGGGTCCACCCCTCCGATGGGTTCGTCCAGCAGGTAGAGTTTGGCCTTGCGGGCCATGGTGACAATCAGCTGAACCTTTTCCTTGGTGCCCTTAGAGAGGGTCTTCAGCCGCTCACTGGAGGAAAGGCCCAGGGACTGGAGCATATCCATTGCTTTTGGAAAGTCGAAATCACTGTAGAAATCGTCGAAGAAGCGGATCAGGTCAATGACCTTCATCCAGTCGTTGAGGAACATCCGATCCGGCAGATAGGATGTAATGCTGTGGGTGTAAACCCCTGGGGCCTGCCCGTCTATCAGCACGCTGCCCCCGGTGGGCTGGATCAGGCCGTTGATCAGCTTTAAAAAGGTAGTCTTTCCTGAACCGTTGGGCCCCAGCAGCCCGACAATCTTCCCGCTCCCGACGGTCAGGTCAACCCCTGTCAGCGCCTGCTTGGTGCCGAACAGCTTGGTCAGGCCGCTGCATACAAGCAGTTTTTCATTCATAGCGCACCCTCCATTTTATCTGCAGAGGTTTTGTTCTCAGGGAGCTCCTCCGATTTCGTTTCCTCCAGGGAGGGATGAAGCTGGGCGTACTGGGTTAACAGCTTTGCCGCCTGGGGCCCGGTAAAGCCCAGCAGCTGCATACCCTCTAAAAACTCTTCAATCTTCTGGGCGGCCAGCTGGCCGCGTATGTTCTCAATCATCTCTTTATCCTCCGTTACAATCCGCCCCGCTGTGCGGTTGGTTGTCACAAGGCCCTCCCGTTCCAATTCGGCGAAGGCGCGCTGCATGGTGTTGGGGTTGACCCCCGCCTCTACCGCCAGCTCCCGGACCGACGGCAGCCTGGATGCCGTGGGGTACTGCCCCGACACGATCCGCTGCACAATCTGTTCCGTGAGCTGTAAGTAGATGGGGCGGTCACTCGTTATTTTCCATTCCGTTCCCATTTCTCTTTGTGTTTCCTCCTTTATCCATTTTGTATTATTGTACTGTTGTACTAAGAGTCTAATACAATAATACATCATGTCAAAGGGTTTGTCAACTGCTTTTTTGAAAAAAAGCAGTCATTTTAGAACCATGCTGATACTTTCCAAAAAATAGACAGCCCGCCAATCCGGACTGTCTATCTTTAACGGTTGGATTTATGAAATTATATGTCTCTCCTCAGTTTTTGTATATAGGTTAGCATAATCTAATCAAAAAAGAAAGTTTTTCTTCAAAGGGGCTTGACAATATCAGTTAGCGATGTTAAACTAAGGATGGCTTATGAGTTAGATTATGCTAACCAAGTTGAGAAGGAGGCGAAGAGATGATGCCGCTGACAATGGCAAAGGCGGGGGAAACCGTCATGATCCGCAAAATCTCCGGCAAGGATGAGGTGCGACAGCATCTGGCAGAGCTTGGCTTTGTAGTGGACAGCGATGTGACAGTGGTAAGCGAAATTGCGGGGAACCTGATTGTGCAGGTGAAGGACAGCCGCATTGCGCTGGACAAAACAATGGCAAACCGTATTATGGTTTAAGAAAATATTAGAGGAGGAGAATGGTATGAAAACGCTGAAAAATGTAAAGGTAGGCGAAACAGCTACCGTGGCACGGCTCCATGGGGAGGGCCCGGTAAAGCGCCGGATCATGGATATGGGCATTACCAAGGGGGTGGAAATCTATGTGCGCAAGGTGGCTCCACTGGGCGATCCCATGGAGCTGAATGTCCGGGGATATGAACTTTCCGTCCGCAAAAGCGATGCGGAAATGATCGAAGTTCAATAAAGCGGCGCGGCGGGAGGCCGCTGTTATTTGTACCAAAAGTTAGCCACAACTAACATTTGAAGGGAGAAAATCTCATGGATATGAAAATTGCCTTGGCGGGCAATCCCAACTGTGGAAAAACCACCCTGTTTAATGCTCTGACTGGCTCCAGCCAGTATGTAGGCAACTGGCCCGGCGTCACGGTGGAAAAGAAAGAGGGCAAACTGAAAGGCCATAAAGATGTGGTCATTCAGGACCTTCCCGGCATCTATTCCCTATCCCCCTACACATTGGAGGAGGTAGTGGCCCGGAGCTATCTGGTAAAGGAGAAGCCGGACGCCATCCTCAACATCGTGGACGGCACCAACATTGAGCGAAACCTTTACCTCACTACCCAGCTCATTGAATTGGGCCTGCCTGTGGTAGTAGCGGTGAACATGATTGACCTTGTCCGGAAAAACGGCGATACCATTGACCTTGCCAAGCTGGGGGCTGCCCTTGGCTGCGAAGTAGTGGAGATGAGTGCCCTCAAGGGCGAGGGCGGTATGACCGCCGCCGAAAAAGCTGTGTCACTGGCCCGGCTCCATCAAGCAGGGGAGCTACCTCATGTGTTCACTGGCAGCGTAGAACACGCTTTGGCCCACATTGAGGAATCCATTCAGGGCAAGGTGGCAGACAGCTACCTGCGCTGGTATGCCATTAAGATTTTTGAACGGGACGAGAAAATTTTGGAGGAACTGAATCTCTCTTCCGATCTGAGGGAGCACCTGGAGGAACATATTGCCGACTGCGAGAAAGAGCTGGACGATGACGCTGAGAGCATCATCACCAACCAGCGGTACTCCTACATTAACGGCGTGGTTGCCAAGGCGGTAAAGAAAAAAGCGGCCAAGCACAGTCTTTCCGTTTCCGACAAGATTGACCAGATTGTCACCAATCGGATTTTGGCACTGCCAATCTTTGCTGTAGTCATGTTCTGCATTTATGCGATTGCCATGGGCGGCTGGGGCATCTCCATCGGCACTATGGGCACCGACTGGGCCAACGATGTCCTCTTTGGTGAGATAGTCCCCGGCCTGTTTGACTCCATCCTGGGCGTCCTCCACGTAGCCGAGGGCGGTTGGCTCTACGGGCTGATTCAGGACGGCATCGTGGCCGGTGTGGGAGCGGTGCTGGGCTTTGTGCCTCAGATGCTGGTACTGTTCTTCCTGCTGGCCATTCTGGAGGATGTGGGCTATATGGCCCGTGTTGCCTTCATCATGGATCGTCTCTTCCGCCGTTTCGGTCTCTCCGGTAAGAGCTTCATCCCCATGCTGGTGGCTACCGGCTGCGGTGTGCCCGGTATCATGGCCTCCCGAACCATTGAGCAGGACCGCGACCGGAAGATGACGATTATGACCACCGGTTTCATCCCCTGCGGAGCTAAGATGCCCATCATCGGTCTGTTTGCCGGGGCGGTGTTCGGCGATTCCCCCTGGGTGGCCACCTCCGCTTTCTTCATCGGTATTGCTGCGGTTGTCATTTCTGGTATCATGCTGAAGAAATTCAAAGCCTTTGCTGGGGAGCCCGCTCCTTTCGTTATGGAACTGCCCTCCTATCACGCCCCTTCCATGGGAAATGTACTCCGGGCCACCTGGGAGCGGGGCTGGTCCTTCATCAAGCGGGCAGGGACCATCATCCTGCTTAGTTCCATCATCCTCTGGTTCCTCCAGGGCTACGGCTTTGAAAACGGCGTATTCCAGGCCGTGGAGGACAACAATAATTCCCTGCTGGCAGCCATTGGCAGCGCCATCGCCTGGATCTTCGCGCCCATCGGCTGGGTGGGAGACATGGCCTGGAAGGCCACGGTAGCCACTGTCACAGGTCTCATTGCCAAGGAAGAAGTGGTCAATACCTTCGGCGTGCTGTACCAATACGCCGGGGATGCGGACCTGATGGAGGACGCCAGCGGTATCTACGCCGCCATTGGTGTGGACTTCGGAGCTATGGCCGCATACTCCTTCATGATTTTCAACCTTCTCTGTGCTCCCTGCTTCGCCGCCATGGGCGCCATCAAGCGGGAGATGAACAACGCCAAATGGACAGCGGCAGCGATTGGGTATATGTGCGGTTTTGCCTATGTGATGAGCCTGATCGTCTTCCAGTTGGGCGGACTGATCACTGGTGAGGCTGTATTCGGAATTGGAACCATCGTGGCGCTGGCCCTGCTGGCGGGAATCCTGTACCTGCTGTTCCGCAAGGGCTATCAGGGGGAAGATCACACCCATCAGTTAAGCTCTGTAGCCGCTGCTGCAAAGTGACCAGCTTGGAAAGGAGCGACGGATCATGCTAGTTATATTGGGGAATTTCATTGTAATTGCTGTGCTGATTGCCGTTGTGGCATTGGCTGTCCGATCCCTGTGGAAATCCCGCAAATCCGGAAAAGGCTGCAACGGTGACTGCGGGAACTGCCGCGGCTGTCACTAAAATTTCAGATCAGCAAGACATGGAGAGGAGACATGGGCAGCAAAATCTGCTCATGTCTTTTCCTATTGGGGGGAAGGATTCAAATGGCAGAACTACGGGAAGCCCATCTTCGCTACCTTCTGGCAATTTACGAATTGAGCAGGAGCAAGCCGGATGTGGGGATACAGGCTGTCGCTAAGGCTTTGAACTGCTCAAAAGCCTCTGTGACAAAAATGATGGCAAATTTAATAGAACTGAACTTACTGGTCCGGGAGCGGTACGGGAAAATCTATCTGACGGATACCGGGTTTCTTCTGGCAAAGGATCTGCTCCGGTGTGTCGAAATCATTCAGGAACGGCTTCCGGCTATGGGCTTTGATCTGACAGTGGAGGAAACGGCTGACCTGGTACATACTGTGGTTGTGAATTTGCCGGAACACAGTCGTAAACGGCTGGCAGGCCGGGAATGATAATCTAAGGTGAATTTATGATTCCGCAGACGGCCCAGCTCGAAGCGCTGCGCCGCTGTTTGATTTGGAGGCAAAGGTGCTATGCCAGTAGAAGTTATAAAGGAAATCCTCCTCCCCCTTATGGGAACAGCTTTGGGTGCTTCCTGTGTTTTTTTCATGCGCGGCACGCTTCATACAAAAGTACAGCGAATTCTGACCGGCTTTGCGGCAGGGGTCATGGTGGCGGCGTCTATCTGGAGCCTGTTGGTTCCCGCCATGGAACAGGCTGAGAATATGGGTCAATGGGCGTTTCTCCCTGCGGTTATTGGGTTTTGGCTAGGTATCCTGTTCCTGCAGGTGCTGGACAGGACAATCCCCCACCTGCATCAGAACAGCATCCAGCCGGAGGGCCCCCATACCCGGCTGAAACGGACAACCATGCTGGTACTGGCCGTCACCCTCCACAATATCCCGGAGGGGATGGCGGTAGGCGTGGTGCTGGCGGGCTGGATGGCGGGAAACAGCGGCATCACTGCCGCCGGGACGCTGGCCCTGTCCCTGGGCATCGCCATTCAGAATTTCCCGGAAGGCGCGATTATTTCCATGCCTCTCCGGGCGGAGGGAGCAGGAAAAGGACGCGCTTTCCTATATGGCGTCCTTTCCGGCATTGTGGAACCTCTGGCAGCAATCCTGACCATGTTGATGGCAGGACTAATTCTGCCTGCTCTCCCCTATCTGCTCAGTTTCGCGGCGGGAGCCATGATCTATGTGGTGGTGGAGGAGCTGATCCCGGAGGCGTCCGCCGGAGAACACTCCAACCTGGGGACGGTGTTCTTTGCGGCGGGGTTTACCATCATGCTGGCGCTGGATGTGGCATTAGGATGATTATAGAATTTGGGGATATATGATGAAAACTTTCTTTGATATTCTACTAATTTTTGCAGTGGCCGGCGGCGTTGCGGGCTTCTGCGGCTGGATCAAGGGCATGGCCCGGCGGAAACTGGTGAATAAAGCTAAGAAATGACTGGGGCAGTGTACGGTACTGCTGATGCCTGATTTTCGAGCCCTTCCCAGTTTAAAGGACAGTAAAAAAGTGGGAAAAACGGAATGAAACGCACGATATCTCGTTGTTACTCGCTTAGGCTACGGGAAGCTCGGACAAGGCGCGAGCAAAGGCGTCGGGAGGACGCCAGCCATGGGAAGTCAGAAACAGCCTTCCCACCAGGAACAGCTACGATGGGCTATCGACGCGGCCCTGGAAGAAAAGCCGAAGGACTTTGAAGAACTTTTGAAAAAGCTGGAGGCGGCTGGGATTGAAGTCAACCGGGAGCGAAAGCACCTTCGCTTTCGCCTGTCGCCGGAAGATAGATATACCCGGTGTGACACGCTGAAAGGCGACTATACCGAGCAGGCCATCAAAGAACGGATCGCCGGCACGCGGACGGCAAAGCCGCGCCGTACCTCCCCACAAAAGCCGGTTTCCAAAGTCGGGCTGCTGGTGGATATTGAGGCAGCAATCCGCTCCGGCAAAGGTCCGGGGTATGAACGCTGGGCGAAGGTGTTCAACTTAAAACAGCTCTCCCAGGCAGTGATCTGGCTCAAAGAGCATGGCGATATGAGCTATGAGGACTTGCAGGAAAAATCAGACGCCGTTACCGCCAGTTTTAATGTGCTGTCGGTACAGATCAAGGAACTGGAATCCCAGATGGCCGCCAACGGGGAACTGCAGAAACAGATCGTCAATTATGTCAAGACGCGGGCGGTCCATGTGGAATACCGGAAAGCCGGGTACAGCAAAAAATTCCGTGCGGCGCATGAGACGGAAATCCTGCTGCACCAGGCGGCAAAGAGACACTTTGACGGATTGGGGATCACAAAGCTGCCTTCCGTCAAATCTTTACGGGAAGAATACGCCGGGCTCCTGGAACAGAAACGGAAAGCCTATTCTTCTTACAAGCAGGCCAGGGCTGATATGAAGGAGCTCCATAATGTTCGGGCGAATGTGGAGCATTTGCTGGACATTCCTACCGGGCGGGAACCGCAGAGGGACACGCAGAAGTCACGGCAATAGGTTCCTTCGCTTGCCAGTAGTTTATCCTCATTTATTGACATACTTTTGTTGACAACGCCACCCAACTTGTGTATAATATACTTGTTCAATAAGTACACTATAAAACAAAGGAGGGGCGTAGTGGAAATTATCATAAGTAGCAATACCAGCAAGCCAATCTATGAGCAAATAACTTCGCAGATAAAAGCCATGATT
>JAAWRH010000006.1 GCA_022800935.1 Oscillospiraceae bacterium | reverse complement strand
GAGTAGAGTTCTGGATCAATCATCTTCCTAGAAAAATCTTCCATTATTCCTCCGCTTCTGATCTCTTTTCTCGTGTCCTATTTGATATTGCAATTTAGAGATTTCAGATTTCAGATAAAAAATTAAATTTAACTATTGACAAAACAAATGCGTTGCCGTATAATAGTATTCGCCCTAAGAGACAGGCTGTTTCTCAGGCAGGAAAGATATGGCGGCATAGCTCAGTTGGCTAGAGCATTCGGTTCATACCCGAAGTGTCACCGGTTCAAATCCAGTTGCCGCTACTTTCTGAAAACAATCCTCAAATGAGGTTTTATATAGAGTTTTCCATGGCCTGGTGGTCAAGCGGCTAAGACACCGCCCTTTCACGGCGGTAACACGGGTTCGATTCCCGTCCAGGTCACTGATAGGCGGCGGACAGTCCGATGAGATTGTCCGCCGCCTATTGTTTTGTTTCACGGGAACAAAAACGCGTCTAAGCACTGTACGGGCTGAAAAACATTAAAACAAAGGGGGACACCCATGCCAAACGAAGGCACAGCATCCTATCAGCGTATTCTGGGGCATCTACGGCGCGCTGTCACGGATTATCACATGCTCTCGCCAGGGACCATATTGCCGTTGGCGTAAGCGGCGGAAGCGACTCTATGGTTCTTCTTCTGGGACTGTGGCGGCTTGGGCAGTTTCTTGGAATCTCATTTAAGCTCACTGCGGTTTCTGTTGATCCACAGTTTAACGGGCTTCCGGCAAATTTCTCTCCCATTGAGGAGCTGTGCCGGGAGCTGTCAATTCCTTATTATATAGAGCGGACCGTGATTGGTGAGCTTGTCTTTCAGGTTCGCCGGGAGGATAATCCCTGCTCCCTCTGCGCCCGTATGCGCCGCGGCGCACTGACCCTGGCGGCGGAAAGGCTGGGGTGCAATAAGCTGGCTTTGGGGCACAACCTTGACGACGCTGTTGAAACCTTTGTCATGAACCTTTTATGGGAGGGGCGGATAGGCTGTTTCAGCCCCTTCACCGATTACAGTCTTCCGGATGAAGGAGCTTCTTGCGGGGAAACTCCCCACAGGGAAGTTCCCTGCGGGAAAGAAAAGGAGCTGCGGCGGATTGCCGTGATCCGTCCCCTTATCTATACCCAGAGCAAAGAAATCCGGCGCGCCGCCAGGGACTGCGGGCTGGAGTGCTTTAAGCTGCCATGCCCCAATGACGGGAAATCGGGACGGCAGGCGGCGAGGGAATGGATACGGCAGCAGGAAAGGCTGTATCCCGGCGTAAAGCAGAGGCTTTTCGGCGCAATGGTCCGGGGGAATATCAGCGGATGGTAAATCGCTAACGCCCGGCAAAAAACGAAATCCATCCCTATGTCAGGGGGAGTATGGGGACGTTTTGGGCAGAAAAACGGAGCTAAGCGGGGGATAAATTAAAAATTTTGACTTTTCCCTTGACAAAGGGAAAGTTAGCCTATATAATAAGAGAGCTTTCAAAAAATGAAGGCGCTGATACCTGTGTCTGCCCCCGTTCAGAAACAGGTGTCCGGAGGAATACGTATTATATGAAGATAAAAAGTTCAGGAGGATCTGCTATGTCAACTTATATGCCGAAGGCAGGGGACATTACCCGCAAATGGTATGTTATTGATGCCGCTGACAAGCCGCTGGGCCGCGTTGCAGCCGCTGCCGCCCATGTGCTCAGGGGCAAACATAAAGTAACCTATGCTCCCCATGCGGATTGCGGAGACCATGTGATTATCATCAATGCGGAAAAGGCTGTTCTCACCGGCAGAAAGCTGGAGAAAAAGTATTATCGTTATCATACCGGTTGGTTTGGCGGGCTCAAGGAAGTGCAGTACAAGCACCTGATGGCCGGCAATCCCGAAAAGGCGATGATGCTTGCGATAAAGGGAATGCTCCCCAACACCACCGTTGGACGCACCCAGCTGACCAGAGTCAGAATCTACAGGGGCCCGGAGCACGTTCACGCGGCCCAGAAGCCCGAAGCCCTGGAAATGTAAGCAGAAAGCTGATTTGGAAGGAGGACCATATTTATGCCTATGTATGATAAAAAGCCTTATTTTTATGGGACCGGCAGAAGGAAGAAATCCGTCGCCAGGGTACGCCTTTATGCGGGAGACGGCAAGATCACCATCAACAACCGTGACATTGATGATTACTTCGGCCTTGAGACCCTGAAGCTCATCGTCCGTCAGCCCCTGGAGCTCACCGAGACCACCGGCAAGTTTGACATTGTCTGCACGGTAGCAGGCGGCGGCGTTTCCGGACAGGCCGGCGCTATCCGCCATGGAATTTCCCGTGCGCTGCTCCAGACCGGCGAGGAAATCCGTCCCATCCTGAAGAAGGCCGGGTTCCTGACCCGCGATCCTCGTATGAAGGAACGTAAGAAGTACGGCCTCAAAGCGGCTCGTCGCGCGCCTCAGTTCTCCAAGCGTTAAGCAAACGAAATATCAGATACGGATTTCAATCCCCAGAACACATATGTTTTGGGGATTTTATCTGCTTTTCATTCAAAATGCCAGTAGATATTTAGCGGAAAATGAGTATAATGTAAGTAAGAAGTTCAGTTGAAACTCTTATTATTCTGCCGGAACTGCATATCGGCATTGATAGAAAAGGTGCAGAAAGAAATGTTTAAAGAAAGTATCTATCAACCTTCGGGAATCAATCTGTAAAGAGATGAGCATTCATGAGTGGGAAGTTGGTATAGCTTCCCACATTTTTGTTGTCATTTTACATGAGTTGGAACAAGCTTGTGATACATATATAATTTGTCGTGCCGTAAAGCAAAGACATAGGGTTGAGAAATCTTTATCAGTCTTTATTAGGTGCTGTATGCTGTAAGTAAGTAAATTCCTTTTCCGTATAGGGATGTTTTCATATGTACTTGACATATGAAAAAGCAATAGAGATAAGGAAATTTCAATCAAATCGTATAGTAAAAAAAGCAATTTATGTTTTTGTATTGAAAAGATCTGTAATTCAAAAATTTATTTTTAAAATTTTTTTGAAGCAAAGTTATGGTATTCTGTATCATAAAATCAATCAAATAGTTTGAAACAGCATTAATTGTATACCAAAAACGAAAAACGAATATATGTCAAGATGTAATTTGATGTTTCCAAAGATTTCTCAAGAAAAAAGTATAAAAACGCAATAAATTGCATATTTTGGGCGGTATATAAAATTTTATGGCTTATCAAGAGAATTACAGAAAATGAGAAAGGTTCTAAAAATTGGAAATAATGTAAATATCAGGAATATGATATATAATCCTTTAAAAATGTGAAAAAAACATTTAAAGCAGGTCATAATAGGGAAAAAAGCCGGTATTACAGACCATTTTGTTGAGAAAAAAGCAGAAAATCATGTAAAAAAAGGTTGCGAATATTTCAAAAATAATGTATACTGAAAGAGGATATAGGGGGACTCTGTTTCCCTGAGTCCCTTTTCCAATTCCTTGTGCTTACGGCAAGTCTCCGCTCCTCATACCATTCATCGTACCACTACAAAGCAGTAAAAAAACCAAACAATTCAGTCAAAGGAGAGGGATACAAATGGATGCCCAGGATAAAGCATATTTGACTCAGGATACCCAACAGCATATTGCTGTAGTAACACAGCTCCACGAGCAGGAGGATGTCAGCGAGGACACTGGTTATGCCGGACATGAAATCCGGTATGAGCTTATCGGCAAACGGGTGCGGGAGTACCGCAAGAAGCAGCGCCTGACCCAACAGGCCCTTGCGGAAAAGGTAGGATTGGTGCCGTCCAATATTTCCCATATTGAACGGGGAACCACCAAGCTCAGCATCCAGTCCCTGATTCGCATTGCGAACGCGCTTCACGTTTCAGCAGAGTCCCTTCTCTGCGATAACCTGGAGCATGCGATCCAGCCCTTCCAGCAGGAGATTGCGGATATCATCGACGATTGTTCTCCAAGGGAAATCCGCATTTTGGCAGAAATACTCGTGGCTTCCAAGGAGATTATCCGGAACCATATCAACTGACCGCTTGAAATGCAGCGCTGATTTTGAAACACCCAAATCGCAGAGCTCAAAGCTCCGGTCTATCCATGGAGGTTCTATCAGCGGAAAGACGGCAGTCTGCTGAAAAATTCCGCTGCGGGGCATTACCAGCAGGAGGGTAGGAGGTACACACCAACATTGAGCAGTGATTGTATGATTCCTTTGATAATGGCGAGAGGCTTGCTGTAATGAATCGGTAAATTTAATGGCGGCAAAAGAGGCAGGGGGGATCCTCTGACGGACGGTATTAGCCGGATACGGCGGAATACCGGCGGTCAGAGGACCCCTCGTGTTGTCTTATTAAGATGATATAAAAAAATATTACGATTAAAATATGATATACAGATATAGAAAATGAGGTTTATTTTAAAGCTTTATAAGTTTGTAAAAAATCACCAAACCGAAGCGTGAAAAAAGGCCAAACCCTACACGAAATTATGAAAAAACAGGATTGTTTTATCGCGAAAAAAGGCAGAAATAAGCCGTAAAGGGCTGTTTGTCTAGTTTGACAAACAGTCAAAGGGCGAATATAATATCATACAGCCGGAGGAAACGGCGGGAAACCGCGCTCCTCCGTAGTGACGTTCGCGGCAGGGGTGGCCCCCGGCCGTCAACATAGCGCATGGACCAATCCTTGCGTTGAGGCTTTTCAAAATTTCCTGCTCCGCCGCCAAACGGATTGGAATGATTTTGAACAGGTGCTCAGAGACTGTACCCCGAACCGGCGCCAAGGGGGCCCGTTTTGGGGTCGGAACGATAGTACGAAGCAGGCGGCATTTTTTATGCTTTGTATCAAAGGAGAATTCTATGAGACGCTTATTACAGAACGCCCTGCATTTTTGGGAATTTTTAAAGAGCAGGACCTTTGCGGTAGGACTTTTGTTTGCAAGTATGGCGTGCTTTGTCTTTATGGTGTCCCAAAGGACCAATGCGGTGTATATCCGTGACGGGGACCTGGTGGCGCTGCGCTTTACCATCAACGATGAGCCGGAGGACATCCTCTCGGAATATGGGATCATGACCATGGCCTATGATTCGGTGGACTTTTCGGGATTCAGCGGGGGAGTCGGAGAAATCAGCATTACCAGGGCCTTTCCCGTTCTGCTGACAGTGGATGACACCACCAACAAGCTGATGCGCAGAGAGGGCACCGTGGGCACGCTGCTGGCTGAAAACAATATTACCCTGGGGGAATACGATACCATCAACTTTCCCCTGTCACACACCCTGGAGGAAAACGACCATATCGTCATTCAGCGGGTGGAATATGTGTCCCGTACCGAAGAAGAGGTGATTCCCTACGAGGTGGAATACCAGCAGACATCCCTTCTGCGAAACGGAAGACAGCATGTTCTCTCCTCCGGAAAAGAGGGGCTGAAGGAATATGTATACGTTCAGCGAACGGTGGACGGCGTGGTTTACGAGGAACAGCTTGAGAGCGAGACAGTGGTCCAAAAACCCCAGACCCAATATGTTCTGCAAGGGGTGACGGGGGCGGCGGTTTCTCCCTTGGATTTTGGGTATAACCTTCGGGGAGGAGTTCCCACCCAATACAAGGATGTGATTAAAAACGCAAAGGCTACAGGCTATACGGCCAGGTCCGGAGCGGGGACCGCAAGCGGAAGAAGGGCCGGGGTTGGCTATGTGGCCGTAAATCCCAATGTAATTCCCTATGGGAGCAAGCTTTATATCACCTCATCGGACAACAAGTTTGTATATGGGTACGCCATTGCGGCGGACACCGGAACGGGGCTGATGGATGGGGTTGTTGATATCGACCTGTTTTACGACACCTATTATGAAAGCTGCCTGAACGGGCTGCGGACGGTGAATATTTATATACTGGAATAAAGTGTTGACGGCTGTGAGGTTTTCACAGCCGTTTTTCTGTTTGAACAAAAAACGGGGCTGCCCTTTTGGACAGCCCCGCCATATTTAAGATTCATTCCTTCCGCAGCATTTCTTATACTTTTTGCCGCTGCCGCAGGGACAGGGATCATTCCGCCCTATCTTTTTGACCGTCCGCTGTACGGTTGTCTGCCTGTCGGCGTTGGTCATCGTCGGATTGGCTACCTGGGTCCTCTTCAGCTCCCGGAACTGGGCCTGGGGCGGCTGAGGGGTGCTTTCAGGCTTTGCCTCTGCCGCAGCCTCGGAAGGTTGTTCCTCCTCCTCAGCAACCGGCGCGCTGACTGCCGCACTCTGCCTTGGCTGGGTGCGTAGCTGGGCTAGGAACAATGTCTTCACCGTGTCCTCCCGGATGGTGTTCACCATCTGGTCAAACATCTCAAAGCCCTCGAACCGGTACTCAACCACCGGGTCCTTCTGGGCATAGGACCGCAGGCCGATACCGCGCTTCAGCTCGTCCATGGCGTCGATGTGGTCCATCCACTGGGTATCCACGTTGCGCAGCAGGATAACCCGCTCCAGCTCCCGCATGGTTTCGGAGCCGTAAAGCTCTTCCTTGGCGGCGTATTTGGCGTGGGCCTTTTCCTTTAACTGCTCCTTGACCTTGTCCCTGGTCAGCGTCTCCAGGTCCTCATCGGAGAATTTCAGGTCGTCCGGCTCGGTAATCCAGCCCATAAAGTGGTCGCGCAGGCCATTGAAGTTCCACTCGTATTTGACCTCGTCGTCCGCCAGGAAGGTATCCACCGTCGATTCAATGCATTCGTCAATCATCTTGAAGATATACTCTGAAAGGTCCTCCCCGTTGAGCACCTTGCCCCGCTGGCCGTAGATAATTTCACGCTGGCGGTTCATAACATCGTCGTATTGCAGGACGTTTTTGCGGATGCCGAAGTTGCGGGCCTCTACCTTGGTCTGGGCCGACTCAATGGAGTTGGTCAGCATCCGGTTTTCGATGGGGATATCGTCCTCCAGGCCCAGGTTGTTCATCATGGTCTGAATTCGTTCACCGCCGAACAGGCGCATCAGGTCGTCCTCCAGTGAAAGATAGAAGCGGGATTCACCGGGATCGCCCAAACGACCGGAACGTCCGCGGAGCTGATTGTCGATGCGCCGGGCATCATGCCGTTCGGTGCCGATTACAAAAAGACCGCCTGCTTGGAGAACCTTCTCCGTCTCCGGCTCTATCTCCTTGGTATACTTCTGGTTTAATTCAACAAAACGTTTCCGCGCAGTTAAGATTTCTTCGTTGTCGGTTTCGGCGTAGCCGGTGGCCTCGACGATAATCTCCTCCGGAATGCCCTCCTTGCGCATCTGCGCCTTGGCCAGGAATTCCGCGTTGCCCCCCAGCATGATGTCGGTGCCGCGCCCCGCCATGTTGGTGGAGATGGTCACTGCCCCAAACTTACCTGCCTGGGCGACGATCTCCGCTTCCTTTTCGTGGTATTTGGCGTTTAATACCTCATGCTTGACGCCCTTGCGCTTGAGCATCTGGCTGAGCATTTCCGATTTCTCAACCGAAACAGTGCCCACCAGCACCGGCTGCCCCTTCTCGTGGCACTTGACAATCTGGTCAATGACCGCTTCGTATTTGGCCTTTTGAGTCTTATAGATGGAATCGTGGTGGTCGATGCGGATGACCGGCTTGTTGGTGGGGATTTCGATGACGTCCAGCTTGTAAATCTCCCGGAACTCGCTCTCTTCCGTCAGGGCCGTGCCGGTCATGCCGGAAAGCTTCTGATACATGCGGAAATAGTTCTGGAAGGTGATGGTGGCCAGGGTTTTGGATTCCCGCTGCACCTGGACCTTTTCCTTGGCCTCAATGGCCTGGTGGAGGCCCTCGTTATATCGGCGGCCCTCCATCAGACGGCCGGTGTGCTCGTCAACAATGACCACCTGTCCATCTTTAATCACATAGTCCACATCCCGGCGCATGGTGCCGTGGGCCTTGATGGCCTGGTTGATGTGGTGGCTCAGGGTCATGTTGTCGGGGTCGGTGAGGTTTTCGATGTTGAAATACTGCTCCGCCTTGCGGACGCCGTTGGGGGTGAGAGTGGCCGTGCGGGCCTTTTCATCCACCAGGTAGTCGGCCTCCTGGTACTGGGAGTCGGTATCCTGCTTGGAATCCAGCTCCGCGACCTTTGTCAGTTTCAGGGTGCGGACAAAGCGGTCCGCTATGGTGTAGAGATCGGTGGATTTGTCCCCCTGTCCGGAGATAATCAAGGGGGTACGGGCCTCGTCGATAAGGATGGAGTCCACCTCGTCCACGATACAGAAGTTGTGTCCCCGCTGCACCTGCTCGGATTTGTAGACGACCATGTTGTCCCGCAGATAGTCAAAGCCGAATTCGTTGTTGGTGCCGTAGGTAATATCGCAGGCGTAGGCCGCCTGACGTTCCTCCTTGTCCAGCCCATGGACCACCAGGCCGACGGTCAGGCCCAGGAACCGGTAAATCTTGCCCATCTGTTCACTGCCGTATTTCGCCAGGTAGTCGTTTACCGTGACGACGTGAACGCCCTTGCCGGTCAGCGCGTTCAGGTAGGCGGGAAGGGCGGCAACCTGGGTTTTACCTTCACCGGTGCGCATCTCCGCGATGCGCCCCTGGTGCAGCACAATGCCGCCGATGATCTGTACCGGGAAATGACGCTTGCCCAAAACACGGGCCGTTGCCTCGCGGCAGGCCGCGAACGCCTCCGGCAGGATGCTGTCCAAGGTATAGCCCTGGGCAAGCCTCTCTTTCAGCTTTGGGGTAGTCGCTTTTAATTCCTCGTCGCTCATGGCCTTGAACTGATCCTCCAGCGCAAAGACCTGGTTGGCGATCGGTTCAATCCGCTTCAGCTCCCGCTGGGAATAGGAACCGAAGATTTTCTCCAAAAAACCCATTCATTTCACCTCTATATGTTATTGGGAATCCATTGCGTTGATAAATAAGACTATCGTTTTTATTGTACCCGTATAGCGGCAGTTTGTCAAACCTTCAGGAGTGAAATTATTGTAAATAAAGCAAATTTTGTTGCCCTTCTCCCGGTTTTCCCGGCAGTAAGGCGGCAGGGAGAGAAAACGGAGGGGAACGGGGTGCCTGAAAGCGGGTTAAATTTTCCAATAGCTATGGAAACATGGGCCCAATTCTGTTAAACTATATAGTAGCAGGCAGAATATATGCCTGGAAAGGATGTGTGAATGAATGCTGTCCCTATTGCGTGGCCAAAAAAATACTGTAAGACGATTGATGGTAATATTATCCGTTTTGTTAATGCTTTCGGGCTGTAAAAGGGACCTGTCCCTGTACGCGCCTTCGAATTCATCCGGTTCATCCACATCCAGCGGGACAGGGGACCTTCAGGATGACGAGGAGCTGCCTCCGGAGGAGGACGAGGGCGGGGACAATCCCTATGAGGACCCGGATTCAGATTTGGAGTGGTACAGCTACAATGGGGTCGGCCTAGATAAAATCAGTTGGACCGGGGACGGGGAACACGTCGCGGTGGTATACCATCAGCTGGTACAGCTTGTAAACCAGGATAACGAACCAGATGGGGAAATTCCCTTCCCGGAGGGATACAATGAGGAATACGCGGTAGGGGAGCGGGGTGTGCTGTTTTACGGCAAGCAGACGCCGCGGGAAAAGGCGTATCCCAGCAAGTGCCTCTGGCAGACCCAGGGCGGCAAGCTGTTTGTAGCTGGCATCGCCATTATGGAATATGACGGCCAGGTGGTCAAAGAGGTTCCGGCGGTGGAGGTTCGCAGGCAGGAGGGACAGGCGGATACATACTGGTTTGAAGGCGTTCGGGTTTTCCCGGTGGAGACCTATGAGGAGAGCTGGAAATGGGTGGACAGCAAGACACTTCTGCTGACGGCAGTGCAGGACGCCCCGGACGATCCTAATTTTACCTGTAAATTCTACTATCGGTATTATCCCAACACCGACCGCGTCAGCCTGATTGTATCGGGAAACGACTTTGTGACCGTCCATACCAATAGGCACGGTATTTTTCACGACTCCTACCACACCACCAATCAGTGGGGAAAAATCCTGATGGCGGACGAAACGGGGACGAGGGTGATTCTGGACGGGTATACGTTCAGCACCTATGCGGTGTCGGATGATATCATCGCCATGCTGAGGTGGTCTAAAGACGGGGATTCCTCCCTGTGGTATGCGGGAATGGATGATCTGGATACCCCGAAGAAAATTACAGGAATCGACAGCTATGTGAAAAATCTGGGCCGGTGGGGTAGTCTTGACGAGACGTTCGGCGTTTATATTCCCCTTGGCGGGGACGACTTCTATGACGTATCCACAGGGGAGGTTGTGGAGATACTGCCAGACCAGAAAATGGACAAGGTGAACCCCCAGGGAACCCACTGGATACAGCATGACGACGATCAGGAGGTATACCGGGTGGTGCCAATTTACTGAGCGCTGATGGGGATATCCGCGGCGAAAAACCGCCAGGCAAGACAGATTTCCTTTTTTGCCAACAATTTATTCACATATTTTTGGCGAAATGTGATACAATGGGTACATTATACTGGGACTTGTTTGATTGGCTGGGAGAATATTGGAAGGCCACAGGACTCAGGACACGCAAAGGAGAAATACGAAATGAATAAACTAATCAGAATACTACCTTTTGTAATAATTTTTAGTTTGACCTTGACAGGCTGCTTGCCCACAGAGGAGACACCTACAGACACCCTTCAGACAGAGGAGGAGTTCCTCACCTATCTTCAGGCGTCTGAAGACGAGCTGCTTTCAGCCCTTGATGAGTATTATTCCCCGGTAAATATACCGGAGGGAATGTCGCTGAACCGGATAGAGGTGCAGCCGGAACGGCACCTCATCACCTATTATTACAACCTGGGGCGGTATGAACCGACGATAGAGGAGCTGGCGGAGGAGGCGACCAAGGACATCGATCTTTCGGCCTTCAGCCTGTTCGGGATGTTCCCCACCGCCAACAGGCAGAAGAAAACCTATACCGTGGAGCGGGCTGAGCGGGCTGTACTCAAGGAGACTGACGAGTATCAGTTCCGGTGGAACTACCAGGGGGACGGCGAGGAGCTGCTCCAAAAGGGGTTGGAATACTATGGTGAAGAAACCGAAATCAACGGTCAGACGGGATATGTCACACCGGTGACGGCGCGGATGCTGATTGCCAACACGCCAGAGGGCGTGGGAACAGAGAATGTTTTTTACCAGGTTGTCTGGGTGGATGACGGAAGGCTGTTTTTCGCCAAGGTTCCCGTAGAGTTTGCGGAGAATCCGGAGGACCTGTCGCCGTATATGCAGATGGAGAAGAAGGAAATCGGCGGATGACGGCGATGTAAAAGTTTTCTGTTAGCTTATATAGAAAAAACAAGGTGGTTTACGAATCGGCTATCGGTATAATCGGATTCGTAAACCACCTTGATTGGTGTGAACGCCAGACCAAAAGTCTATTTGACAGAAAACACCATAATGTGGTACACTGGAAATAAGATGAAGAACCTGATTTTTTCGGATTCTAAAGGGTCCGGAATTGGTCGGCAGTGCTTCCCTCAAACCTTACTTAATAGGGAAAGGGGAAGTTTAAACTTTTTGTTGAAGCGACACCCTTTCCCCAAGCGTACCGTCTGTACGCAGAGAGGAGGGGGAGCCATGGAGAATTACGTGACCTGGGGACTGCTGTTCCAATACACGATGGTGCTGCTGGCGGTAGTTACCGCAGTGATTACGGTTATCAACCACAATAACAAAAAGAAATAACCGCCCTAAGCTCACCCAGCTTGCGGTTATTTCTTTACACATATGGGGAAGCACCGTTTTCAGGTTCTTCATCTGTTTTTATTATAGCCATACTTTTGGAATTCGTCAAGGGAAAATTGAGAAGAGGGCGGAAAATGGCTCATGCTATCATAAATGCAAACCGGCACTCTGTATTTAGAGAGTATAGAAAATTTACAGCATATTATCCCTGATCTGGTGACAGCAGAACAAGTTGAAACACTGAAAAAATCAAAAATGAAAAGTATGATACGCGTATTGCTCTATATGAGCAGGGAATCAAGCAATGGGATACCAATATGTCCTTGATTATGGTGGTACGTGGTATCAAACAATGAGCTGTGGATAACCTAATCTCTGATAAATTGTTGACGAAGAATGGGGCTCAAAAACCATTGTGCAAGCTTTTTGGTTCCGATCTTTTGTACAATTATAATCAGAGCTTAGTATGAAAAGACTTTTTTCAGGCAGATAGGTGAAATCAAAAGAAAAATCAAAAGAAAAATCAAAAGAATGGCAAAGAATTCACAAAAGACACCTTGCGCAACCGGGAAAAAGTTATTATAATAAATGTTGTGAGAAAGACCTTCCAGATTCTTTCCCACACAACCGGGCAAACAATAAACCGAAAGGAGTACCGATATGAACTATTCCCATGAAGTAGAAAGTATGTGTGTCGTAACCAAAGGCCCGCATCATGGTCCGGCTCCCATTCCCGAAGAGGGCAAATGGGTAAAAGCCTACCAGATTACGGACATCTCCGGCCTGTCCCACGGCATCGGCTGGTGCGCCCCTCAGCAGGGCTGCTGCAAGCTGACCCTGAACGTCAAGGACGGCGTGATCGAGGAGGCCCTGGTGGAAACCCTGGGGTGCACCGGTATGACCCACTCCGCCGCTATGGCGGGTGAAATTCTCCCCGGCAAGACCATCTTGGAGGCCCTCAACACCGACCTGGTGTGCGACGCTATCAATGTGGCCATGCGGGAAATCTTCAAGCAGCTGGTCTACGGCAGAACCCAGACCGCGTTCTCCGAAGGCGGACTTCCTGTGGGTGCGTCCCTGGAGGACCTGGGCAAAGGGCTGCGTTCCCAGGTGGGAACCATCTTCTCCACCAAGGCCAAGGGGCCCCGTTATCTGGAGCTGACCGAGGGCTACATCCTGAAGATTGCCCTGGACGAGAACAACGAAGCCATCGGCTACCGCTTTGTGAAGCTTGGGCCGATGCTCCAGGATATCCGCAGAGGCATGGACCCCACCGAGGCGTTCAATAAGCATCAGGGTACATATGGACGTTTTGAAAACGCTCCCAAATATATCGACCCCAGAGAGGAATAAGAGAGGATAGGAGGTATTTGTCACATGGCACAGTTTGAAGGTAAAGAAAGAAGAATGCCTAAAATCAACGCCTGCCTGAAGGAATATGGCATGGAGACGCTTGAGGAAGCGAGAGACCTGTGTCTTTCCAAGGGCATCGACGTAGAAAAGATTGTCAAGGGCGTACAGCCTATCGCCTTTGAAAACGCGGTATGGGCGTACACTCTGGGCTGCGCGGTTGCGCTGAAAAAGGGCATTACCAAAGCCGCCGACGCCGCTGAGGCCATCGGAATTGGATTGCAGGCTTTCTGTGTTCCCGGTTCCGTTGCTGAGCAGAGAAGCGTTGGACAGGGCCATGGCAACCTGGGCGGAATGCTGTTAAGGGAAGAGACCAAGTGCTTCTGCTTCCTGGCCGGGCATGAGTCCTTTGCGGCGGCGGAAGGCGCTATGGGCATTGCCCGCACCGCCAACAAGGCCCGCAAGGAACCCCTGCGGGTTATCCTGAACGGCCTTGGAAAAGATGCCGCTTACATTATTTCCAGAATCAACGGCTTTACCTATGTTGAGACTGATTATGACTTCTCCACCGGCGAGCTGAAGGTGGTTCGGGAGAAGGCGTTCTCTGATGGTGAAAAGGCTGCCGTGCGCGTTTACGGAGCCAATGATGTACTGGAGGGCGTTGCCATCATGAAGGCCGAAAAGGTGGATGTGTCCATCACCGGTAACTCCACCAACCCCACCAGATTCCAGCATCTGGTGGCCGGTACCTATAAGAAATGGTGCTGGGAGAACGGCGTGAAGTACTTCTCTGTTGCCTCCGGCGGCGGCACCGGCAGAACCCTGCATCCCGACAACATGGCGGCCGGCCCCGCTTCCTATGGTCTGACCGACTCCATGGGCCGTATGCACGGTGACGCCCAGTTCGCCGGTTCCTCCTCCGTTCCCGCCCACGTTGAGATGATGGGCCTGATCGGCATGGGCAACAACCCCATGGTCGGCGCCACTGTCGCCTGCGCGGTTGCGGTGGAACAGTCCAGCAAATAATATTGGCAGCCCAATCAATAAAGCAGCGCCCGACTCCGTACAGGAGCCGGGCGCTGTGATGTTATGAACAAATTTATTAGTAGAAATCCTTGACAGGGTATCAAAGCAAAGAACAGTGATAAAAAGGGGTATATTTTATCACAATGACATTGTAAAAATTAAGGGGATTTTGCGCATGTGTAGAGCGCTTTTTTGTATTTATTGTAATTTTCCTTATTTTATGATTACTGAATAGAGAAATCGCAGCCTTTAACAGAGGAACTTGTCATGAAGAAAATAATAGCTGTTCCAGGGGCGCTTGTTTTAGCACTGGGGTGTACTGTGCAAAACAAAAACCGTGATATGGATAACAACGTTCTGGCATATGAGGACTATCAGGTGGTCATAAATTAGCGGAACTTTATTTTCAATAGAGAAAAATCGCGGACAGAATTCCCCAAAAGGTGTGTTCTGTCCGTGCTTTTATGATGCAGTTCAATGGGCCCCAAAACATCATTTTAAAATTTTCGCCAGCGGACCCTCGGTATAATCCGCCAGCAGCCATACCATTTCCCTGGTAATTACCTTGGGCGGCTCCTGGCAGGGGCGGTCCCAGTAATCTGTCAGCAGATGGTCCCGGTGGCGGCCCATCTGCTCCCCGGAAATGGTGTGGAAATCCCGACAGCGGGCCCCGGCCAGAGCGGGCCGGACCTCCTTCCACCAGTCCGCCTCCCGCTGGGACATGTCATAGCGGAAGCTTTCCTCCCATCCCGCGTCGTTGACGGACATGGCGGAACCATACGCCCTTCCCGCCGCTGCCCAAATGGGGTTGTGGAGAGTTTCGTCAAAGGCGGCGTCGGTGATGTTGTGGAAGATATAACCCAGGAGAAAGTCCGGATCGGCTTTTTTGCGCCGCTTTTGATAGAACTCCTCAATGTTCTGGTACCATTCCTTTGGCGTTTTGGCCCGGAGATGGGCAGCCCAGCGGATTTCCTTGGAGGCAAAGCTGTCCAGGTTCACGCTGTCCGGGGCGGTTACGCCCAGGTAGTACTGTCCGGGGTCCCGAACCCTTTGGAAAAGAAGGCCGCCCGGCTGCAAAAGCCGGTGGGCGGTCTGGAGATGTATCATAATGGAAGCCATATTGCTTTCCGCCCTCCTTACGGAGCGTTTTTCGCTGAAAACCGCTCCGTATTGTTTTATGTACGGCTGAAGGAAAAGCGTGCGTCGCATATCCGAATGCGGACTACCCTATTTTTCTCAAACTCGAAGGACACAGTGTAGAAATCGTTGGAGGTGGTGATTTGGTCCGGAATATTATCTTCTGGAATTAGGTTCCCCTTCTGGTCAAAGAGGTACTGCATCAGATAAGCGGTGCTGCCCACGATAATGGTGCCGCGGGTATAGTCTGTTTCGCCGCAGCGTCTTTCCACCTCCTCCTTGGTGTCGCCGATGGTGACGCCCTTGGCGGTGCGGTAGGTGTCGCTTTCTATCACCAGCTCCGCTGCCATGTCGTCCCGGTACCCCACATATAGGTTTCCATAGTAGATGGAATCGTCCTTGGTGGTGGATGCGGTGCTGACGCCCCTTTCCTCCCCTACAATCTGCTCAATCTCTGACCTTGTCATGCCGTAGCTGATAACAGACTGGGACGAAACCTGGGTAACAGAGAGGTCGTCCTCTCCCCATGTGACCGGTGCAGGCTGAGAGGATGAGCATCCAAGGCACACGGTTAAAAACAGACAAAGCAACAATGTAAAGAATTTTTTCATAAGAATCCCTCCTGCCTAGATTATAGCACATCCGGCGATGTTTTAAAAGAATTAACAGGAAATTCTATTGAACCCAGCACTGCCTGGCTGCTTTTCTGGTTGACAAATGCCCTTGGAAAGTATATAATTAGCTTAACAGTTTAGCAATGCTAAATAGCATTGTGGAAAGGAGTCGCTTGCCCCGTGAATCAAAAATACATACAGCAATTCAAAAAGGGCTCGCTGGAAATGGTGCTGCTGAGCTTGATTGCCCGTAAGGAAACCTATGGGTATGAAATCATCGCCGAGCTGAACGAACGAGGGGCCTCTGTCCTGGGGTATGCCAGAGAGGGAACGGTCTATCCAATCTTGTACCGGCTTCAGGAAACCGGACTGCTTCAGTGCAGAATTGCCCCGGCGGCAGCCAATGGGAGCTCCAAAAAGTATTATTCCCTGACCGAGGACGGAAAGGCTACCCTTCAGGAAATGGTAAATTTCTGGGGAGATTATACAAAATGTATCAACCGTTTTATCGGAGAACAGGATTGAGAGGAGAGATTGTCATGAAGGAACAGTATATCCGGGAGGTTGAGAAGCTGCTTCCCCTCCCCCGCCAGGCCAAAAGGGAGGTTCTGCGGGATCTGGAGGAGGCCTTTGACTCCGCAAAGGAGCACGGGGAGACGGAGGAAGAGGTAATCCGGCGGCTGGGCACGCCGGAGGAATTTGTAAAGAGCCTGGACGAACAGCTTGGATTTCACCGTTTTGACGAGTTCCGCCGGCAGAAAAGGCAGATTTGGGGCATTGCCGGTACCTTTATTTTCTCGATGCTGTGTTTTGCGCTGTATGCGGTGCATAAGGCATTGGGGGTTCAGAGAGCCATTGAGGGAATCATCGGAGGGGCCGACGGACCGACGGCAATTTTTGTCACTACAACGGGACCGGACATCTCCTTCTGGACCGGGGCGCTGGGAGTTGCCGCGCTGATTGCGGCGGTCATTTTGCTGGTGCGTTATATTTTCAAACACAAAAAGGGCTCTTGACGGAGGGATTCTATGCGATTGGGTGAGGTTGGACTATTGACCAACAAGGTTGCCGTATTGGCAAATTTTTATAAGGCTCTGCTTGAAACAGACAACGGCAGCAACGACACGGTGCATCAGGTTATCATTGGGGAAGGGACTATGCTGACAATTTACAATGACGGCTCGGTCAAAAACAATGCCAATCAAAATATGTGTATTGCGTTTACCGTTGAGGATATGGAAAGAGAATACCAAAAGGTTTTGGCGTTGGGGGCAGAAATCATTGAAAAACCAACTAAACGCCCGTGGGGCGCTGTAAATATGAGCTTTTATGATCCTGACCGGAACATCGTATATTTAAGGAGCTTTTTGGGAAACAACCCAAATTAAACAAATTTAAAGAACCCAAATTGAATTTTTAGCAAATTTTTAGAAAAAGCTTGTAATGGTTTGTAAATTATGATAAAATATAAAACGCAAACCGGTTACAGTGCTGCATTTTGTCCAGTACAGAAAATATCGGTTTATATAAATTTAAGGAGTGTGACATTTTAATGAAAAGGAAAGGTTATGCGGCCATCCTGGCCGCGCTGATGCTGGCGGCAGCAGGCTGTAATTCCGGCACAAGCTCTGGTTCTACAGCTTCCCAGGGCGGAAGTACACCCCAAAATAGCACGGGGGGGGGTACTAGCAGTACCAGCACCTCATCCAGCGCGCCTGCGGATGACAGCCCCTTTAACGAGCCCGGAACACTTCCCATTGTAAAGGACGGCACCATCACCCTGAGTATCTTCTGCCCCGGAAACGGCGAATACAGCTGGGCCGACAACGATCAGACCCCACTGGTGGAGCAGATGACTGGCATCAAGCTGGACTGGAACATCGCGGCATCCTCTGATAATGTCCGCGATAAAATCAGCACCATGTTCGCCAGCGGCGATATGACCGATATCATCCTCACCGGCGTGGGCAACGCCAACCGGTACGACAAGGCCTCCGAGGCCATGTTCGGCGCACAGGGACTGATACTGCCTCTGGAACAGTATCTGGATACCGTCTCTGTGGGCTACAAGGCAGCCTTTGAAAAGATGGACGGCATGCGCGAGTACATAACCACCCCCGATGGGCACATCTATTCCCTGCCCAATGTGGACGGATCCCTGCATGTACAGTACAACATGAAGCTGTGGCTGAACAACCAGTGGCTGGAAAACCTGAACCTTCAGGTTCCCACCACCACCCAGGAGTTCTACGAGGTCATGAAGGCCTTTAAGGAGCAGGATGCCAACGGCAACGGCGACCCCAACGATGAGATTCCGCTGTCCACCGTATCCTCCGGAGCGGGCACCCAGATTGACGGCTTCCTGATGGCTCCCTTCCAGCTGACCCCCGAAACCAACAAGCTGTATGTTGACAACGGCACCGTGAAATACGCCCCCGTACAGGACGGCTACCGCGAGGGCCTGAGATACCTCAACACCCTGTACAGTGAGGGCCTGCTCAACCCCGAATCCTTTACATGGAACAAGGATGCCCAGGTGAACTTGAACGAGGCGGGAGACGTGGCAGTCATTGGCGCGTTCTTGGCACAGCGTCCCGGCTATGCCTGCGACCTGAGCACCGAGCCGTTCTCCAAGAAGTGGGAGCAGTATCAGTCCTTGGCTCCTTTGGCGGGGCCCAGCGGACAGAGAATTGCCGCCTGGAATCCTTATGTACAGTACCAGACCGGCATGACCTTTATTTCTTCCTCCTGCTCCAACCCTGAGGCCGCTTTCCGCCTGATCGACTGGCTGGCCACCAATGAAGGTTCTATGCTCTCCGCCATCGGCGTGGAAGGCGAGGACTGGAGAAAGGCCGAAGCCAATGAACTGGATATGGACGGCAAGCCCGCCGCATATACCACCCTTACCTCCGGGCTGAAAAACCATACATGGGCCCAGCTGATGGGTCTGGTTCGCGATCCCTACTTTGTCACCTCCGTTACCACCAACCAGAATCCCTATGCGGACGACGTGCCTCCTCTGACCGGACGCGGCATTGTGATGTACCGCGCCTCCCAGGAGCATGAGAAGGTAAAACAGGATCTGAGCACCATTCTGCCCGACATGTATATGTCCGAGGAAGACACCGCCCAGATGTCCCTGGTAAAATCCACCCTCCAGCCCTCCCAGAACGAATGGCTCGCCCAGTTTGTCACCGGCTCCAAGAGCGTTGACAATGATTGGGACGCCTATCTGGCGGCTATGGAGAGCCAGGGCCTTTCCGAATACCTGGAGCTGCTCCAGAAAGCCTATGACGTATCTCCCTTTAAGCAATAATCAGCTGTAGTATTTATCAACTGATCGGCCAGGGGGCTTCCCAAAGGAGGCCCCCTCTTTGTATAACAGATGATATTGAAAAGGGAGGCACGCCTTTATGGCCGCACAAACAAAACAGCAATCCGTTCCGCTGCGCAAAACCAAGGGATATCTGCTCCGCAAAAATATCATGCGTCATTGGCAGCTTTATTTTGTCATTGCGCTGCCTCTTGTTTACCTGGTCATGTTCAAATATATGCCCCTTTTGGGTTCTCAGATTGCTTTCCGAAAATACTCGTTTAATGGCGGCATCTGGGGAAGCCCGTGGGTGGGTATGGACAACTTCAAACGCTTTTTCTCCTCTCCGGATTTTACCAAGCTGCTTTGGAACACCATCGCCCTTTCCCTTTATAATATTGTTGTTACCGCCATCCCGCCAATCGTCATGGCTGTGGCCCTCAACTATGCCAGGTGGAACTGGTTCGGGAAAACCGTTCAGATGGTGACATACATGCCCTACTTTATTTCCACGGTTTTGATTGTAGGCATTTTGCAGCAAATGCTTTCCCTTACCGGCCCGCTGAACAACTTCATTGCCTCCGTAGGCGGGGCGAAGATACACTTTATGGGGGAACCTGGATTGTTCCGCACCTTATATGTGTTTTCCGGCGTGTGGCAGTCCACTGGTTACAGCGCGGTCATCTATCTGGCGGCGCTGGCCGCTGTTGACCAGGAGCTGCACGAGGCCGCCGTGATGGACGGCGCTTCTATCTGGCGGCGCATCTGGCACATTGACCTGCCCAGCATTATCCCCACCGCCATTATCCAGCTGATCATGGCCTGCGGCAGAATCCTTACCATGGGCTATGAAAAGACCCTCCTGATGCAGAACGACATGAACCTTTCCACCTCCGACATTATCTCAACCTATGTTTACCGGGTTGGCCTGAACGGGATGCAGTACAGCTATTCCACTGCAATCGGATTGTTCCAGTCTGTTGTATCCCTTCTTATGCTGATGCTGGTCAACTGGATTGCCAGCCGCGTCGGGGAAACCAGCCTGTTCTGAGAAAGGAGGAAATGAAATGGCAGCTACCTTTAAACACATCAAAGAGGGGAAAATCGATATCGCCTTCCATGTCTTCAACACATGCCTGCTGCTTGTCAGCTTTGTGGTTGTAGCCATTCCCTTGCTCAACGTGCTGGCCTCCTCCTTATCGACTCCCAACGCAGTAATCACCGGTAAGGTGGGAATATGGCCTGTGGGCTTCAACCTGGACGCTTACGCCCAGATATTCCAGTCCAGGATGCTCCTTTTGGGGTACCGCAACTCCATCATCTATACCGTTGTGGGAACGGTCATCAACATTGTCATGACGGTTATGGCCGCCTATCCCCTGTCTATCCGCGGGTTCGTGGGACGCAACGTGATCACCGGACTGTTCGTCTTTACCATGATCTTTACCGCTCCCCTGATCCCTACCTATCTGAATATCCGCAGCCTGCACCTGCTGGACACCATGTGGGCGCTGGTTCTGCCGGGGGCCATTTCGGTTTACAACATGATCATTGCCCGCACCTACTTCCAGAACAGCATTCCTGAGGAAATGCTGGAGGCCGCCGGCCTGGACGGGGCAAACGACATCCAGATTCTGCTCAAGCTGGTCCTTCCCCTTTCCAAGTCCATTCTGGCGGTGCTGACCCTTTACTATGCCGTGGGACACTGGAACGCTTATTTTGACGCTTACATTTACCTGAGCACCGAAACCAAGTTCACCCTCCAGGTGGTCCTGCGCAACATCATCAGCACGGCCAAGGCTCTCCAGGAAATGACCGATATGATTTCCACCGACCAGAGCCAGCGCGCTGCGTTGATTGAGGTGCTGAAATACGCCATCATCGTATTCGGCAGTCTGCCGGTTATCTGTCTGTATCCCTTTGTGCAGAAGCACTTTGTAAAGGGTGTTATGATCGGTTCTCTGAAGGGTTGATTGCCCGGTGGACCGCAGTTTCTTTAAATAGGGTATTGAAAAAACATCGCCAGGCGTTACGTCTGACGATGTTTTTTCATGGCATGTCCGGATAGACTAAAATAGAGTATCCAAAAAAGTTCTGCTTACAAAGGGGGCAATTGCGCATAGGTCCTCTACACTCCTTGCCTTGAGGCCTTCGCCCAGCTGCTCCAGCGCCTCCTTGCTTACAAAGGGTGCAATCATGGACAATTCCTCGATACTCTCTGCCCTTAGTTCTTCCCCTATCATATGGTCCAGTATTTCCTGCCCTACAAAGGGTGCGATTACGCATAGGTCCTCTATACTCCTTGCCATAAGGCCTTCGCCCAGCTGTTCCAGCGCCTCTTTGCTTACGAACGGGGCGATCATGGACAATTCCTCTATATTCTTTGCCCTCAGATGACCGGCCAGCTGTCCCGTGATATCTGGCGGCAGTACCGGAGAGATGTCGGAAAGTTCCGGCAGGCTGATCTCCAGATTTTCCAGACTGTCCCTTTGGGAGATTACCCTTTGTATGTTTTCGGAAGCCGTTGTGTGTCCCAAAAGCTCCTCAATGCTGATTTCAAGCAGATCACTCAGCTCCCCCAGCTTGCCGATATCCGGCATGGAATTTCCTCTTTCCCAGTTGGATACCGCCTGATAGCTCACCCCTAGCGCGTCCGCTATGTTCATTTGGGTCATGTTTTTGGCGATTCTGGCGTTTTTAATCCGCTCCGCCGTGCCGGTCATGTTGAACATTGTGATATGATTCCTCCCTGTTCATATGTTGTGATTTGTAACGATATCCAAAGTATAGCAGCTTTCTCCTTTTACGGCTATCAAGTAATTTTTGAGTTCGCCTTTTTGGCGCTCAACTGTCGCTTGATGCCGCCTTTTGGTAATTAGTACGCGCTGTGGGCTATTGCCTTCAGTACCGTTTCCCGCATTTCAACATAGTATGCAATCCGTTCTAATTCCCTTAAAGCCTCCGCTTTCCCGATCTCCCTTTCAGATTCCCCGCTTTCAATGCCCAGCGCCCGCTTCAGATTGTATTCCAGCCATGAGAGCCTGCCGGTGCTGCCGTCATAGAGGGACTCCCAGTCAACATCCTTCAGCATTGCTTCGTCTTGCTCCGCGTAGGCGTCAAGAAAGGCCCGAAGCTTTTCCGGGGAAAAATCCATGCCGTCAAAGCCTGCCCAGCACAGAGCCGTTTCCAGCAGCTCTGCCAGCGGATTGGAATAGGAGAGGCATTCCAGATCGATAATGCGGTATTCCATGCCAATCCACAGGACGTTTTTAGGGTCCATATCGTTGTGACAGATGGCGGAAAATACCGGTATCCTGCGGAGGGCACAGCTGCTTCGCTCCTGGAATTGGCAGAGGAGCGGGAGCCTTTCCCCCAGCCGTTGGGAGAGCTCCTCATCCACTTCCTTCAGTGCTTTACCAAGGGAGAACCATTCAACAGATACCGGCGTTCCTTCACCGCCGCTGTCCTTTCTGCTGACCCGATGTATCTGCGTCAGAGCCCTCCCCATTTCGGCACAGTGCCGCGGCTGGATTTCCCCTCCCTGGACAGATTTTCCGTCGTACCATGGAAACAGATAGAAAAACTGCCCCTCCGCCTGCTGCATCTTTTTTCCGCCGATGGTCAGGGCCGGGAGAATCGGAAGGCCTTCCCTTTCCAGAATCCCCTCCAGTCGTTCGGCGGCCTCAAAATTTTCCTTTGCCGTTTCCCGCCCCATGATATGGGGATTCAGGAGCTTAAGGGCAAATTTCCCCTGATCGGTGGTCAGTCCGTACATTTTGTGCAGAAAACCGCCGTTCAGCGGAAACGGCTGAGAGACCGGCTCTCCCAGGCCGCACTGGCGGCAGATGTTTGAAAAAAGTTCCATCCAAAACCCCTCTTTATTTACAAAAATAGCGGAAATCCCCGGTACCAGGTTTCCGCTACTTTGCACATTTCGCTTACTCCTTGCTCATATTACCACAAATTTTCCCGATTTTCAACTGGAGTTTTCCCCTTGCCAATGCGAATCCCTGAAAAGCTGATTGACGAAACCCCTTTCAGAGTGTAAACTGATAATAGCCCTGTGGGAAGGATTTCCTATGGGGAAATCAATAAAAAGGAGATGGGAGAAATGATGGACATCGGCGCATTGACACAGGCCATGTCCCAGATTGGCGCGTTTACGCCCCATGCCCCGGCGGGCAGCGGTGTGACGGGCAGCGCATTTCTGGACAAAATCGCCAGTGCGATGGAAATCACCCAGCAGAAAACCAGCGAAACCCAATCCCTCACCCTGGAGGAACGGCTGAGGGAACGGTACCCCAACCTGGTCTACCATGTCTTTGACGGCAGCAACCGCTACTGGCAGACCCGCAACGACTTCCCCTTTTACAAGCTGTTCCAACAGGGAACCAAGGCGGAGGAAATCGAAAACTGGACGCCCTCCGGCCCCAACCCCGACCCTGTATCCTCCGGCGCACAGCGGATGATATCCCCCATTCCCGCGGGCAGTACAGCGGTGATTATCCATCCAAAGGTCCAGGAGCGGATGGAGCAGGACCCCGAATACGCCGACGAGATTTACAAGCGCATTGAGGCCTGGTTTACCTTTGACCAGGCGCGCAATGAGGCGATACTTCCGGGAATTTCCGCCGGAACGTCCCGGTGCCTGGCCATCGGCGAGGACGGAAACATCAGCAATGTCATGGCGTGCAGCAAGGGGAGAATCACCCAGTCCGAAGGCGGAGAGGACGAAGGGGACGACTTCTGGACCGCCAGGACCAAGCGGTTCCGCCAGTACATGAAGCTGGTAGTGGAGGCGCAGATTCTCCAAGCCCAGGGCATCAGCAAGCAGCTTAATCTGTGGAGCCTGGCAGAATCCCAGAAATCCGAGGGCAGTTCCTCCGGCAGCTTCCAGATGACGCAGCAGTTCTCCGCCATGCAGGCGTCCCAGGCGGCCTTGGCGCAAACCATGTCCATGATGAATGGGACAGAGCTCCGGCAGGCGTTGGGAAATACTGTCGCAGGGGTATCGGTAGACGCTGTGTTTGAAGCCACAAGAAAATCCATTGCCAGTTTTCACCCGGCGGTGGCAATGTGACAAAACTGTTTGGACTCCATAGGGAGAGAACGGATTCCGGGTTTTGACTGACTGAAAAACCCGGCGCGGAGGAAAAGGAACTGCAGCCGGAGAAAAAGACCTTTTCCAGCAGGACAGGGCGGCGGGGTATAGGAGACATGAGACAGTTCCGCCGTCCTGTTTTATCTGTGAAATTAAAATTTTCGTATCCGTTACAGTACACCTATACTTCGTTCACAAAAATATTTTATAGTAGAGGCAGTAGAAAGAGGCGCTGCTTGCTTATGATACATCCGCAAAACGCCTGGTATGTCCGGCATAGGGGAATGTATATAAGTACAGAAAAGAAGGAGTGTTTTGAGGATGGACAAATATGTCAAGCTAAAGGACGTGCCAAAGGGAAAGAGATGGGAGCACTACTGGAACTATTATAAAATTCACACCATCATCGGCGGATTTTTGCTGGTTATGGGGGTGATGCTGATTAAGGATGTGTTTTTCCGGGAGAAGGTGGACCTGGTCATCACTGTTGCCTCCACCGGATATTTCAGCGAAGAAGCCAGCCAGGAGCTTGAGCGGTGTTTGAACGAGTACGCCAGAGATTATAACGGGAACGGCCATAAGCTTGTTGAAATGTATGATGTCACCCTGTCCACCGACGTAAATGCCGACCCGCAGGTGGTTATGGCCAACCAGACAAGACTGCTGGCCCAGTTCCAGAATACCGACGCCGCTATCCTGCTGATGGATGAGGAAATTTACGAGTATCTCGGCCCCGACGAGGAGGAGAACCTCTACGCCGGCATGGTGGACCTTGTGGGAGAGGAGGCTGCCCCCCTGATAAGGGAGGACAGGAGACGGATTTATCTCAAGGACCTTCCCGCCTTACAGGATAACGAATACATTCAGAGGCTGCCGGACCTGTTTTTTGTCATCCGGGACGAGTCCAATGTAAACCGGAAAAACAAGCCGGAGATTTCAGAGACCTATCAGAACAGTGTGGATTTTCTCAGGAATATGGTCCGCAATGAAGTGGACAGTGCGGACGCGAACAGCTAAAAAGATTGGGCCGGAAAACCGTGGACAAGGTTTTCCGGCCCGAATCATTTTTGTATCAGTTTTGGGGAGTATTGGAGGCGATATTTCCTCTTTTTTCCGTTTTGAGGACGGCAAATATCAGGATAAGGGCATAGGCCAGCAGAATGCCCTCCATCGCGATGGCGGGGAGCCCGTATTGGACCAGAATGATGCTGAAATCACAGACCGTGTGCAGCAGGATTGCCAGCAGCAGAAAGCGGAGGCGTTTACTGCGCACAGCACGGTAAACGATAAACGAGAAGGCAACGTGGACCAGCATGGTGGAAAGGCGCTCCACCCCGGCCAGGGCGGCGGCCCAGCCCAGCTGGGACAGATATTCGGACAGCACCAGCAGCAGAAGATTGTTGATTCCGATGAGGAAGGCCTCAAAGCCGCCGTGCCCCAGCCCGCAGCACAGCGGGACGGCGGTTTCGGGTTCGGGAAATTTTTTCAGCAGACGGAAGGCAATATACCTTGCGCATTCCTCCGCAAGCCCGGCGGTAAGGGCAAGGAGGAAATAGAAGGCGACCATATGTTGGGCGCTGAACGCCTGGAACCAGGCTGTCTGCTGCAAAACCGCGAAAACCGGCTGCCGGATACAGATTTGGGAAATGAAAAAGGTCCCCACGCCGATGAAAAACAGCTTGACGCCGCCTTTCCACCTCTTCCCTACAAACACCAGCGCGGTTATCGGGACCCCGATACATACGGCGATGTTAAAGCATACAGAGACAATGCCTGCCATTTTTCATACCTCCTGTGCCGCTTTCCCTGTTTCATGAGGGAAGCGGATAGTATTTAGAATTTTATCTAAATACTATTATACAGAGGAACGAAATAAAAGTCAATAGGAATTTGAAAGGGATAGGTATTATATTTCTTGCTGCCTTTAGCGCCATCGCCCGGTCAGCGAAAGATGCCGTCAGCGACTGCGCGCCGCTGACGGCATCTTTCGCTGGGCCAAAAAGCCCGGATGGTTTCCTTTAATGGGTTTACAAGGACTGGCGTTGGGTTGCCACCTGAACAAGTAAAAGACGGGCTTTTTGGGTTTAGTGGTTTTTAGAGAGGTTTAACGAACTTTTTGGTTTGTGCAGGGTGTTTCGCGCCTGCGGGCGCGACCAGGAGGCCCTGCCTCCTGGACCTCCGCCACTTTCGAGAAAGCGGCCAAAGCTTTTAAACGTAGTCGGTGATTCCGCATCGGAGTTAGCGCTCGGTACTGGGGCTCTGTCCCTTGGCGCTCACTCAAAGATAAAGATTTCTTCAATGGGCGCATCTACAGCCCTAGAAATATCGATTGCAAGCTTTAAGGACGGATTGTACTGCGCCTTTTCCAGCCGCATAATGGTCTCCCGGCGGACGCCTACCTGGGCGGCTAGCTGCTCCTGGGTCATATCCTTCAGCTGCCTGAATTTTTTTAGCCTGCATTCAAAGTCCGGCATAGGCTCATTCCTCGCTTTCCTCAGAAGGTTCGCTGTGGTCATAGCAGTACAGCAGGTACTGGCTGAGGAATAATTGGAGGGCAAGAGCCAGCGTAACGACGACTACAAACGCAATCAGCGTAAAGTCCAAACTGATCATGGCCCTCCCCTGTCCCAAAATAATCAGTGCAAGGAAGATGATGGCTGTGGAGATTTGATAAGACTTCACAGTGGCCTTTAAGCGATTTTCCTTGTACCGTTCATCCATCAGTGTATTGGACATCCTCCCCTCATAGTAAAAGCCGAAAAATCCAAAAAACAGGAAGAAGACAAAGGCGGAGAAGTTCTGGTTTAGGTGATAGGTCCAGAACCCCAGAAATCCGGCAAATCCTAAAAAACCAAGATACCCCAGCTTAGGGTTGAGATTCCGTGTGTATTTCATTGAGTTTTCGCCCATTTTATTCTTCAGAATCGCCTTGATCAGCAGAACAGACAGATAGATGATGTAGAGACAGAAAAGCGAGACGGAACAGATCATAGGCAGGTCCTTCATACGGAAGGTGTATTCCGATAAATTTATGGGAACCACCAGCCTTGACTCATTGAAGGTAACTGAATACCATGACGACGCAAGCAAGAGCACCAGAAAAACAACTCCAGCGATGATAAGGGCAGCAGCTTTTTTCTTTTTCATAATGATAACCTCCTAAAAAATTAAAGCGATATATTTATCTCTTTGCAAGACAAATATATCACTTTATTTTCTGGATGTCAATAGGTTTGTGACAAATATTTCTCTTTTTAAAGGGCAGCTATGAAAGAGGGTTTCCGTATAAAATTTCCCTGGGAATAGCAGGCGCGTCGGGGCGGAGGATAAAATCATCTTTATCCGTGATCCGGTATTCCCCAAAGGAGGCGAAGAAGCTGCCGTCCTCCAGCAGCGATATTTCAATAGCCTTTGTGATGGTTTTTCCGCCAGAAAAGGTGATTTCCAGGACGATGGTGTCCTCCCGCAGCTCCGGTGGCAGGGCGGCGATGGAGGCCCCTGGTTCATGCAGCGCCGCCAAGGTACGGTCGGGCATCCAATCAATTAATAGGTAGTAATATTCACTGGGGTCGGGGCCGTATTCCACAGTGAAGTTTTGGGCGCTTCCGAATTCATCCCGCTTTTCGGTCCAGTCCATAAAGTATATCGACTGGTTCCGGCAGGAGAAGCGGACGCGTTCAATGTGCTTTCCAGAGAGATAAAACATAAGGGGATGACCGGTCTGTTCGCCGGAACTGTCAATCGTCCCGGTGTGGAGGACTGCGCCTGTTTTGGTGATTTCCTCCCCGGTATCCTGGGCATAGACTGTTACGGATACACTGGACGCCAAGGTAAACCATGCCGTGAGGAAGATTAGCGAAAACGCAGCTGCTATGCCAATAAATCCAGGAAGAAATTTTTTAGGACGGTACATTTCCGCTTCTTCTATATATTTGTCGTTTATCTGTTCAAGGGCGTTTGATATTGTTTCGCGGTTCATGGCAGCAGTCCCTCGCCTTCTAAATATTTTTTCAGTCTTTCCCGTATCCGGGAAAGACGAACTGTGACGTTATGCCGTGTCATCCCCATTTTGCGGGCAATATCCCCAATGGCATCTGCGTACCAGTACCGGCGCACAAAGATGATCCTGTTTTTCTGTTCCAGCGTGCCTAAAAAACAATTCAGTCCTTTGACAAGCTCTCTGGCTTCCAGCAGGTTTTCCGCTGTATCGGGGGAAGAAAGGCAGTTTTTCAGTTCATCCAATGCGATATGATAGGTGCTGTCCCGCTTTTGGGCCGTAAGGGAATGATATTTTTTCAGGGCCAAGTTCCGCACAATGCGGCAGACATAGGAGAGCAGAGGGTGTGGATTTTGGGGCGGGATGGTGTTCCATACAGCGAGATAGGCGTCATTGATACACTCCTCTGCATCCCGCGGATCGGAGAGGATATTCCGGGCCACCTGTGTGCAGACGCGCCCGTATTTGTTGGAAAGCTCTGACACGGCCTGTCCGGAGCACTGGGTAAAAAGCTGGATGATCTGTTCGTCTTCCATGTTATCCCTACCTTTCTTTTGCGGTTCTAACGATATTCTACGGTTTTTTCCACAAAAGTCACAGTGGTTTTGAAAAATCCCTTGACATGTAATATGTTCTATGATATCATGAACGGGTAATTTTATAAAGAAATGGGTGAAAGGATGCGCAAATAGTCTTTTTCAACAGGAAATGAGAATTGCTGATGAAGTAAGCCAAAGGCAGGCAGGGTCTGCCCGCTGTTCTTCTATGGTTTTCTCAGGACCGGAAAAAGATGTTTGCATAGTATCCTCCTCTGCGCACAGGTATGTTGTGTGTGGGGCAGTTTGCGGGCAATGGTCTGTTTCCGGTCAGGCGGAAGCGGGCCTTTTTGTTTTGGCTTTACCTATTAAGGAGGTATGCCCCTATGCTGCAAATCAAAAACGTGACCATCACCCATAAGAGAAACCTGCGGACTATCATTGAAAATTTTTCTTATGTCCTAAATCCCGGCGACAAAACCGTAATCATCGGCGAGGAGGGAAACGGCAAATCTACCCTGCTCAAGCTGATATATGACCCATCTCTGGTGGAGGATTATGTGGACTATACCGGGGAAATCATAAAAGACAATATGAATCTGGGATATCTGGCCCAGGAAATGGACAGAAATCTTTTTGACAAAAGTATTCTGGAGTATTGCGAACAGATTCCAGGCTTTTACCAGCTCTCCCAGGGGGAGCTTTTCGAGGCGGCCAAGGCCATCGGACGTCCGGTGGATTGGTTCTATTCCCCACAGAAAACCGGCACCCTTTCCGGCGGGGAAAAGGTCAAGCTCCAGTTGGCGGGGCTGCTGTTTTCCCACCCCGACGCCCTTCTGCTGGACGAACCCTCCAACGATATCGATATCGCCACACTGGAATGGCTGGAGAGCTTTATCAGGGGATTTCCCAACCCTGTTTTGTTTATTTCCCACGATGAGACGCTCATCGAAAATACCGCCAACGCCGTCATCCATCTGGAGCAGCTCCGGCGGAAGACGCTGTCCAGCTATACCGTCGCCAATGTTCCCTATGCCCAGTATATCCGGGAGCGGGAAAACCGTATGGCCCACCAGGAACAGGTGGCCCGCAAGGAGGAGGCCGAGTACCAGAAGCAGATGGAACGGTACCGGCAGATTTATGAAAAAGTGGACCACCAGCTCAACACCATTACCAGGGCGGATCCGGGTGGGGCCAGACTGCTGAAAAAGAAGATGAAGAGCGTCAAGTCCATGGGCAGGCGGTTTGAGCGGGAACACGAGGAGCAGACCCAGATTCCCGACACCGAGGAGGCCATCTTCGCGTCCTTTGACAGGGCTGTCTCCATTCCTCAGGGAAAGGTTGTGCTTGATTTCCGTCTGGATAAGCTGACCGTTCCCGATGATGTTCAGGGGGAGCGGGTGCTGGCGCGAAATATCGAGCTGTTTCTGGCCGGGCCGAAAAAGATATGTATTGTGGGAGATAACGGCGCCGGGAAATCCACCCTGCTGCGGCAGATTGCCCATAAGCTGTTGGAGAGGACAGATATCCACGCCGCCTATATGCCCCAGAACTATGAGGATTTGCTGAACCCGGCGCAGACGCCGGTGGAATTTTTTGTGCGGACCGGGGAGAGGGAGGAGCGAACGCGGATACAGACCTTTTTGGGGAGCCTGAAGTTTACGCCGGAGGAGATGGAACACCCAATCGGTGGACTTTCGGGAGGACAGAAGGCGAAGCTGTTATTTCTGAACATGATATTTGAAGGGGCGAACGTTCTGGTGCTGGACGAACCGACGAGAAACTTTTCGCCGCTGTCCAATCCGGTCATTCGGAAGGTGCTGAAGGAATTTGGCGGTGCGGTAATCGGCGTTTCCCATGATAGGAAGTTTATAGGGGAGGTATGCGACGAGTGCTTTGCGCTGGACGGCAGCGGACTGCGGAAAATGAATCAGGCGTAAAAAGGAACCGGGCAAGGGACACAGATTAGACAGGAAGAAACCCAAAGCAGACGAAAAGCTTTGGGTTTCTTCCTGCTCGAAAGCAGCGGGTTCCGGGTTTGGCGTTATGATTTGGTATAGGTGTTTAAAGAAAAAGATAGTACAAAATACACAAAATTGACACCGCGAATAAGTCAATATCTTCTGATTTTCTGTTATGTTTCAAAAATCTATATCAATTTTCGAGAAACTGTGCTACAATAAACTATGAACGGGAAGCGATAGAGTCGTTTTTGGAGGATCGTCCCCTGGGGACGGCCAAGGATGGCACTCCTTCGTCCCCAAAAAGGAAAATAGACCGGTACCGCAGCGGCGTGGTATGGACCTTGCCGGTGGATTCTTCCCGCTGCGGGCGGCATGGGTTTGAACAGAATGTATCAAGGGGGTTCGCCGGTGGCAAAGGAAGCAATGCTCACCCGGAAGGTTTTGATCACCTCCGGCAAGGGCGGCGTCGGCAAATCCTGCTGCACCGTCTTTTTGGGCCAAGCCCTGGCCCGCCACGGCTTCCGCGTCCTGTTGATTGAGCTGGACGCCGGACTGCGGGGGCTGGACCTGATGCTGGGCCTGGAGGACAGGAACCCTTATGACATGGGCGATATCCTGAAGGGCCGCTGCGACCCCTATGACGCGGTTTCCGCCTGCGGCGAATCCCGGCTTTCGCTGCTCTCCGCCCCGTCTGGGGATTGGAGCGAATTCAGTCAGGCCGATCTGGTCTGGCTCTGTCGGGAAATTGCGTCCTATTACGACTGGATTTTGCTGGACGCCCCCGCCGGTATCGGCAGGGGATTCCGCCTGGGGCTGGAGGCGGCGGACCGCGCTCTGCTGGTCGTTACGCCGGACCCCATCTGTGTCCGGGATGCCGCGGCTGTCTCCTCCATCATGGAGCGGACGCGGGGAAGCGGTTTTTCCCAACGGCTGATAATCAACCGCGTAGGGCGGCAGCCGATGGGGGACTCCCTGCCCGACTTGGACGCGGTCATTGACCAGACGGCCGTTCAGCTTATCGGCGTGATCCCGGAAGACCAGCTCCTGGCGCGGTGCGCCGCAAATGGTCTTGCGCTGCCGTCCTCCGCCAGAGCCTTTCAACCCTTTGACAACACTGCCTGGAGGCTGGCAGGTATTTACCGGCCGTTGGATTTCCCCTAAAGGCTCGGTAATAAACGAAAATAGATTTATTCTGATCATCAGTTAAGGAGGGACTTTCGTGAACATTGCACTGATTGCGCACGAGGCAAAAAAGGAACTTATGGTACAGTTCTGTATCGCTTATTGTGGTATTTTAAGCAGGCACAACCTCTGCGCGACCGGCAGGACCGGTAAACAGGTGGCCGATGCCACCGGGCTTAGCATCTTCCAATTCCTCAGCGGATTCCAGGGCGGCGATCAGCAGATTGCGGCGCGTATAGCCTGTAACGAAATCGACCTCCTGCTCTTTTTCCGCGATCCCATTACCGCAAAGCCCGGAGAACCCGACGAGGCCGGTCTGCTGCGGCTGTGCGATGTCCACAACATCCCTGTGGCCACCAATATCGCCACCGCGGAGGCGCTGATTCATGCCCTGGAGCACGGGGACCTGGATTGGAGAAATATTGTAAATCCGAAGATGTAACACCAACCAAAAAAGAATACGGCCGGAACAGACCAGAAGCCGCCTTGCTTTTGGTCTGTACTTGTGAATTTGTTGTGAGAGGAAGATACCAGTATGGGAAATTTGACAAGTGCCCCGCGGGGTACCCAGGACGTGCTCCCAGCCAACAGCTATAAGTGGAAATACATCGAAAGGGCAGCGGCCGAGGAGGCCAAGGCCTTCGGCTACCGGGAGATACGTACCCCCGTATTTGAGCACACGGAGCTGTTCGTTCGCTCGGTGGGGGACGGAACCGACGTGGTGCAGAAGGAGATGTACACCTTTAACGACAAGGGCGGACGTTCTGTCACCCTCAAGCCGGAGGGGACCGCGGGGGTGGTCCGGGCCTTGCTGGAGCACGGCTCCTTTAACGACCCTATGCCCTTGAAGACATATTATATCACCCCCTGCTTCCGCTATGAAAAGCCCCAGGCAGGAAGATTCCGGGAGTTCCATCAGTTCGGCGTGGAGGCCTTCGGCTCCTCCTCCCCCTTGATTGACGCGGAGATCATCTCCCTGGGCCAGGCGATACTGACCCGCCTGGGCGTTCCGGACATCCACCTGGAGATCAACTCCATCGGCTGCCCCCAGTGCCGCGAAAAATACCGCGCGGCCCTGCGGGAATACTTTGAAAGCCGGAAGGACCAGCTGTGTGAAACCTGTCTGGGACGGCTGGATAAAAACCCCATGCGCATTCTGGACTGCAAAAACCCCGAATGTGCCGCCCTTGCAAAGGACGCACCCCGCATCCTCAGCTATCTCTGCGAGGACTGCCGGGAGCACTTCGACGGCGTGAAGCAGACGCTGGATATGATGGAGATTCCCTATACCGTCAATCCCACCATTGTCAGGGGGCTGGATTACTATACCAGGACTGTGTTTGAGTTCATAACCACCAGCCTGGGTTCCCAGTCGGCTGTCTGCGGAGGGGGCCGGTATGACGGCCTTGTGCAGGAGCTGGGCGGACCCGCTGTTCCGGCGCTGGGCTTCGGGATGGGACTGGAGCGGCTTCTGCTCCTGATGGAGAAAACCAACTGCCCCTTTGAAGAGGAAGCGCCCTGCGATATCTACATCGGCAGCATGGGGGAGGAACCCGCCAGGGCGGCCGCCAAGCTTGCTGCGCGGCTGCGGGCCGAGTTCGGCGTCTACGCCGAGTGCGACCTCATGGGCCGGGGGGTAAAGGCGCAGATGAAGTACGCCAACAAGATTGGGGCCAGGTTCTCCGCCGTCATCGGGGAAAACGAGCTGGAACAGAAGAAAATCACCATCAAAAACATGGTCAGCGGAGAGACCAAGGAGATGGCTCTGGACAAGGCCTTTGTGGAAAAGCTGGCGGACTTTATGGCCTACGAGCAGCTCTACAACTCCTGCCAGGACATTGAGACCATGTTCCGCAAAAGCCAAGAGGGGGAGCAGCCCGAATAACGGGCGCTGCACAGAAGGGAAGGAAGTATTGTGGCTGACACAATGAAGGGGCTTAAACGCACCCACTATGCCGGAGATTTCACCACCGGCGAAATTGGAAAAACGGTGACTGCCGCTGGATGGGTCCAGAAGATACGGGACCTGGGAAATCTGATTTTCATCGACCTGCGGGACCGCAGCGGCGTTGTCCAGCTGGCCTTTGACGATTCCACCGACCGGGCTGTCTTTGAGAAGGCGGCGTCAGTGCGGGGGGAATATGTGGTCATGGCCCAGGGAGTCCTGCGCAGGCGGGAATCGGTCAACAAGGATATCCCCACCGGAGAGGTGGAAATCTATGTAAGCGACCTGCGCATCCTGGCCAAGTCCTTGACGCCGCCTTTTGAGATTACCGACCAGACCAACGTAAAGGAAGAGCTGCGGCTGAAATACCGTTACCTGGACCTGCGCCGTTCCCAGATGCAACGGTATCTCCAGACCCGGCATAAAATCGCCAAGGTGGCGCGGGATTACTACGCCGAAAACGGGTTTTTGGAGATTGAAACCCCCACCCTGGTAAAATCCACCCCGGAGGGGGCCAGGGATTATCTGGTGCCCTCCCGCGTCCATGAGGGAAAGTTTTACGCCCTGCCCCAGTCCCCCCAGACCTATAAGCAGCTTTTGATGCTCTCCGGCGTGGACCGGTATATGCAGATTGCCCGCTGCTATCGGGATGAGGACCTGCGGGCGGACCGTCAGCCAGAATTCACCCAGATCGACCTGGAGATGTCCTTTGTGGACCAGGACGACGTGATTGCCGTCAATGAGGGCTTTTTAAAGCGGCTGTTCAAGGAAGTTCTGGATGTGGACATCGCCCTCCCCCTCCGCCGCCTGCCCTATGAGGAGGCCATGAACCGCTTCGGCTCCGACAAACCGGACACCCGCTTTGGGATGGAGCTTATCGACCTGTCTGAGGTTTTGAAGGGAACCTCCTTCAAGGTATTCGCCGGGGCTTTGGAGGCCGGGGGCAGCGTCCGGTCCCTTGTGGCCAAGGGGGCGGCGGACAAGCTCAGCCGCAAGGAGATTGACAAGCTCACCGATTTTGTCAAGGGCTATCAGGCCAAGGGGCTGGCCTTTACCCGCGTCACCGCCGATGCCCACAGCTCCTCCTTTGAAAAGTTCCTGACCCCGGAGGAGGTGGAGGCGGTCCACCGGACAGTCGGGCTGGAAACCGGCGACGTGCTGCTGATTGTGGCGGATAAAAACCCCGTGGTCTTTGCCGCTTTAGGCGCGCTGCGCAAACATCTGGCCGAAAAGCTGGAGCTGCTGGATAAGACAAAATTCGACCTGCTGTGGGTCACCGACTTCCCCCTGTTTGAGTACAGCGAGGAGGAGCAGCGGTATGTGTCGGTACACCACCCCTTCACCCACCCCGCCGAGGAGGATATCCCCCTGCTGGAAACCCATCCGGAGCAGGTGCGGTCCATTGCCTATGATATTGTCATCAACGGCTATGAGGCGGGGGGCGGTTCCATCCGTATCCACGACCAGGAGCTTCAGCAGAGGATGTTCCGGGCCCTGGGCTTTACCGACGAGCAGGCCCAGGACAAGTTCGGGTTCCTGATGGGGGCGTTCCAGTATGGCGCTCCGCCTCACGGCGGCCTGGCCTTTGGCATGGACCGGCTGACCATGATACTGAGCGGGACGGAGAACATCAAGGACGTCATCGCCTTCCCCAAGGTGCAGAATGCCAGCGAGCTGATGACCGAATGCCCCGCGGGGGTAGAGGAGCAGGCGCTGAAGGACCTGCACATTGCCATAAGGGAAAAAGAATAGAGAATAACGGGACGAAAAAGCGCGGAGGCTTTTCGTCCCGTTTTTTGTCGCAGAGAAATGGATTGACAGGCTTCAAAAATTAAGATAAAATAAATTAAACTTTATTTTATCTTATTTTGGAGGCTGCCATGAATTATATAGAGCGTACTTTAGAGCGAAAATTTCTTCGGATGAGTTCTAGCTTCAAGGCTGTCCTGGTAACAGGCGCCCGTCAGGTGGGAAAGACAACTATGCTGCGCCATCTGGCGGAGGGACAGAACCGCACCTATGTGTCACTGGACAACCTGATGGCGAGGGATTTGGCACAGTCGGACCCCGCGCTGTTTTTTCAGACGTATAAGCTGCCGATTATTATTGACGAGATTCAAAAGGCTCCCCGGCTTTTTGAGCAGATTAAAATTATGTGTGATGAAAGCGAGGAAACCGGAAGATTTTGGCTCACCGGGTCCCAACAGTATGGCATGATGAAAAATGTCCGGGAATCGCTGGCCGGGCGCGTCTGCATTCTGGAGCTGTACAGCCTGAGCAAAGGTGAAATGGACGGCGTCTCATTTCAGGACGAGCTTGACTTTTCCCTCCCCTGCCTTCTGGAGCGTCAAAAGGCTGCGGGGAAAACGGATGTTGTGGATATTTTTGATTTTATCTGGCGCGGCGGTATGCCGCAGATGCGCTCTGCGGACGCGGAACTGCGGCAGGAATACTACAATTCTTATATAGACACCTACCTGATGCGGGACATTGCCGAAGCGGGGGGCATCACGGACGCGGTGAGATTTCATAAGTTTCTGAGGGCCTGCGCTGCCCTCACGGCGGAACAGGTCAGCTACAAAACGCTGGCGGATACCGCGGAAATCTCCCAGCCCACCGCAAAGGAATGGCTGCGCGTCTTAGAGGGCTTAGGGATTGTATACCTTTTGCAGGCCTATGCCAGCAACGAATTAAAACGCCTTGTCAAGGTGCCCAAGCTCTATTTCTGCGATACGGGGCTCTGCGCCCACCTTTCCATGTGGCTGACGCGGGATACCCTGTTAAACGGGGCGGTAAGCGGCCATTATTTTGAGAACTTTGTCGTCATGGAGCTGGTCAAGTACTTTGCCTATGCGAAGGAAAAGGCAAATCTCAGCTATTACCGGGATTCAGGCGCAAGGGAAATCGACCTGCTAGTGGAGAGCGACAATCTGATCCACCCGCTGGAAATCAAAAGGTCCGCCAGCCCGGACCGGCGGGAGATTAAAAAGTACACGGCTTTGGATAAGGGATTGCTGGAAAGGGGATGTGGGGGGATTGTTTGTATGTGCGAGCGGGTTATGCCGATTGACCGGTATAACTGCTTTATCCCTTGTAATTTGTTTTAAAGCCTGTCCTCAAATTATCCCCCTGCGCTGTTATATCTTCTCAGCCCCATCCGCCAGAACACCCAGAAGGCAAAATTGACGGCAATTCCCACCAGCATAGAGATAAAGGGATATAAAACCGCTTTTGGAGAGGTGTCCCTTCCCAAAAGGTAGAGGCACGGATAATATGCCACAAAGGCGTAAGGGATGATATAGACAAGAATCTGAATCAATTTAGGGTAGATTGTTATGGGATATTTCAGCGTTCCCCGCAGACCGCCGCGGACAAACCCTGTCACCGAGCGGGACTTTCCCCACCAGAAGGACAATGGTGTGGCAATCAGGGAAATGCCGCTCATCACAACGCTTCCCGCCAGGATGCTGAAAAAGAACAACAGCCAATGGGTGATATCCCAGGGAATCCCGGACATCCCCTTTACGAGAAACATACACCCCAGCCCTAAAATCAGATGGGAGAGATATCCCACCTGAATATCCCTGACAAACATCTGCACAAGGGGAGATACCGGGCGCACAAGGTAAAGGTCAAGCCCGCCCCGCAGCACCAGGTCGTCAATCTTCCAGAATTCCCGCGTATGGATATTTCCCAAGGCATAGCACACCAGCCCCATGGAATACAGAAAGCAGACGTCCAAGGCGGTAAACCCGGCGATTCCGGGGAAATTCATAATCATGGAATAGAGGACAACATAGTCCCCCAGGTAGCCTACAATCAGCCCGATGCCGTGGACAAGGGCAGACCACCCCTTATGGCTGATGTACCCCCTCCAGCACATGGAAAGCGTCATGCCGCAGAGCTGAAAGAACCAGACAATCCGATGGAAAAACCGTTTGCATGGATTCATCAAAAAGTACCCCCCTTTCCTAACCGCCTAAAACCACAATCCGTCTTTTGCCCCGCCGCCAAAGCCATTCCTGTACCAAAAACAGCCCGATAATCCAGAATATCTGGGTTCCAAAGGCCCTCAGGATTTCAGCGGGATTGGTGCTGCCCAGGTAAATCTGCATCGGCACATAGGCGGCAGCCTGGAAGGGAAGGGCGCGGCAGATGGCTTGAAGCCAGGAGGGCAGCAGCCACAGGGGAACCGCTGTCCCGGACAGGGCCACAAAAAAGGTAACAAACCATCGCAGTGTGTTGACCTCAATAAACCAGAAGGCAAAGGTAGCCATTACAAGATCAAACATGAGGTTGATTAAGTAGCCCAAACAGAGCGATACACAGAAGGCCGCAAACACGCCGGGAGACGCGGGAAGCTGTATCCCCCCTACAACCAAAACAGACCCCACAAAAATCAGAATAGACGGGATAAAGTAATAGAGCTTTTCTCCCCAGGCGCGGGCAATCAAGATGCCGCGGGGGGCGGCCGGCCGAAGCATATCCGTCGCAATTTCCCCGGTGGACATACGCTGTTCCAGCGTCCCTGCAATGCCGTCGGCAGAGGTAAAGTTTCTGACAATCTGCATGATCAGATAGTAAGTAATCATCGTTTCATAGCTCCGCCCCATAACGGGCGCAAAGTCAACGCTGCTGTACAGGGCATACCAGGCGCTTATTTGCAGCACAAGCCCCAACACCGAAAAGATGATAAAGGAAATATAATCCTTCCAATAGGTTAGGGATTCCTTCAGCGAAAAATATGCCATCAGAAAATAGGCATACAGCTTCATGCGTTTTCCCCTCCCTCGTACAGGTCCCGGACAACCTCCTCAATGGGGGGCTCGGTGATGGAGATATCCCGCACATGGTTCTGGGAGATGACCTTTGCCAGCAGCTCCCCTTCCCCCATATGGCGGCTGAAATGGAATGAAACCCGGCTCCCCTCCCGCTTCACGCTGCGCAGGCTGTCCGGGAGAATGGGCTCGCCGTCGATGTCGATGGTTACGGAGGAATCCGCCGGGCACCTGTGCCGAAGCTCTGCCATGGTGCCGTCATAGAGCAGGTTCCCATGGTTGATGACCATAACCCGCGAACAAAGCCGCTCCACATCCTCCAGGTCATGGGTGGTCAGCAGGATGGTCACGCCGTCCCGGCGGTTGATCTCCCCTAGCAGCTCCCGGATACGTTCCTTGACCAATACATCCATCCCCACCGTCGGCTCGTCCAGGTACAGATAGGAGGGGCTGTGGAGCAGCGCCGCCGCCAGTTCTCCCCGCATTCTCTGCCCCAGGGAAAGCTGGCGGACCGGCTGCGTCCAGAACTCATCCAGCTCCAGTATCTCCCTTAACACAGAAAGCCGGGCTTTATACTGCTCATCGGGGATTTCATAGAGGTGCTTTAACAGGCGGTAGGTGTCATCCAGCCGCAGATGCCACCAGAGCTGGGAACGCTGTCCGAACAGCACTCCCATATTCTGGCAGTTCTGTTTGCGCTGACGGAACGGATCCAGGCCGTCAATGCGGACGCTCCCGCCGTCGGGCAGAAGAATCCCGGTGAGCATTTTGATGGTGGTGGATTTCCCCGCCCCGTTGGGGCCGATATATCCCACCAGTTCACCGGGATGTATGGTAAAGTTGATGTTGGAGACCGCCCGCTTTTTCTGCTTTCCCCGGCTGAACAGGCCGTCCTTGGAGCCTTTTACCAGGTAATCCTTGCAGAGGTTTTCTACTTCTATCATAATGGACCTCCTCAATCGCTATGTTCAGCAAACAATAAAAAGCAGCTGTTCTGTATTGCCTTTCCAGACAGAGCAGCCGCTGTTTCATCATATAGTGTCTTTATACTATTCTTCAAAAAAAGTATCATCCCCCAATCCTAACCCGCAGCCCGGTTACAGAAGCCGCATCCATCAGTCTCTGCATCAGCTCGTTGGAGGGCGGCTGGACGCTGGACAGCGTGTAATCCCTGCCCAGCCCCGCGTACTTGTCCATTCCCAGACGGTGGTAGGGCAGCAGATGCAGCCGCTCCACCCCAGGGAGGGAGGCCGCAAATCTCGCTATCTCCAGTATCTCCCCCTCGGTGGCGTTGAAGCCGGGCACCACCGGAACGCGAATCACCAGATTTTGTCCCGACGCGGCTATTTTTTTGGCGTTTTCCAAAATCAGCTCGTTGGATACACCGGTAAAAAACTTGTGCTTTTCCCGGTCAGTGTGCTTGATATCCATCAGATAAAGGTCCAGATAGGGCAGTATCTTTTCCGCAATCACCCGGAAAGGGGCCAGACCGGTGGACTCCATGGCCGTGTTGATCCCCCGCTCATGGGCGGCCTGCATCAGCGCCGACGCAAAGTCCGGCTGCATCAGCGATTCCCCGCCGGACAGGGTGAGCCCGCCGCCGGAGCGCCGGTAGTAAAACCGGTCCTGCATCACTTCGTCCATGACCTCTCCAACGGTGACATCCCTGCCGATAGTCTTCGGCTTTCCCCCGGTGATCATGGTCTGGATTTCCCGCTCCTGGGATTCCGGATTGCAGCACCACCTGCACCGCAGGGGACAGCCCTTTAAAAATACAATGGTTCGGATGCCCGGCCCGTCGTGGATGGAATATTTTTGGATATCAAATATCCTGCCCCGGACCTGAAGGTATTCTTTTTCCATAGTTGATTTCCTGTACCCTTCTTTTTAAAATCCCTAAAATCCCTGCATGGTGCGGTTGATGATGTCGTCCTGCAGGGACTTGGACAGTGTAGTGAACAGGGCGCTGTACCCCGCCACGCGGACCACCAGGTTCCGGTATTGATCGGGGTGGGCCTGGGCGTCCAGCAGGGTCTCCCGGCTGACGACGTTGAACTGCATGTGCATCCCCTTCTGGTCGAAGAAGGCGCGGATAAAAGAGCAGAACTTCTGCAAGCCCTCCACGCCGCTTAAAGCGGAGGGATGGAACTTCTGGTTGAGCAGTGTGCCGTTGGAGGCAATTCCATGGTCTATCTTTGCCACAGAGTTGACCGCCGCGGTGGGGCCGTGGGTGTCCCTTCCGGAGGCCGGGCCGATGCCGTCGGCAATGGGAGTGTTGGCCAGCCGGCCGTCAGGGGTGGCTCCGGTCTGAGCCCCCAGGGGCACATTGGCGGAAACCGGGTACAGTCCCGCCTGGAAGATGCCGCCCCTTGGGTTGCGGTACTGGTTCAAAGGCTTTGTATAAGTATAGGCCACGTCCCTGGCGAATTTATCCGCTTCCTCAATGTCGTTGCCGTATTTGGGGACCTGGTCGATCCACTCCAAAAGCTGGTCGTACTTTGCCTTTTTCTCCGGGGAGATGCCCTGTGAGGCGACAGTCTGGTAGACGGCGGCGATTTCCTTTTCCCCCACAGGCTGTCCGGCGTCGGCCAGGTTTTTGGCAATCTGGGTGGTGAGGGATTCAATCTGCTGTTTGCTCAGCCCCCTGCCGTAGTTGTCCGCAAGGGCTTCCCTCCACTCGGCCAATGTGACTTTCTTTTGCTCAAAGACAAGCTGCTTGATGGCGTACAGGGAGTCGGACACATTGGCGATGCCAAAGCCCTGGGGGCCGGTGAAGTTGTAAATGGCCCCGCCCTCCTGGAGGGACTTTCCCCTTCCGATGCAGTCCTCAATCATGGAGGACTGGAAGGGCAGCGGGCAGCGCTCCGCGTGGGCAATGTCGATGGCGTTGTCGGCGTTGACCATCAGCTCGATGAAGTAATTCATCTGAGCTTTATACGCGTCGTAGAATTCGTCAAAGGTTTTCATCTGGGAAACATCTCCGGTGCGGGGACCGACCTGAACGCCGTCCTCCATGCCGTTGAAGAAGACCATCTCCAGGGGACGGCACATGTTGAAGAAGGCCGCGTCGTGCCAGCCGTCGGTCTTTCCGCCCTTCTGGGGCTCCACACAGCCGATGATGTTGTAGGTTCTGGCGTCCTCCAGGGTGACGCCCCGGCTCATCATGGCGGGAATGATCACCTCGTCGTTATAGTAAGCGGGCAGGCCGATGCCGGTGCGCGTGACCTTTGCAGCTTTCATCAGCAGTTCGTCGGGGGTTTTGTTCCAGACGCGGATGGACAGGGACGGCGCGGGGAGCATGACGTGGAGGGCGGCCTCCAGGCACATAAAGGACAGGTCATTGGTGACATCTTCTCCCTCCTCGTTTTGTCCGCCGACAATCAGGTTCTGGAACAGGCTGTAGCCCGCAAACCCCTCCGCCGAGGCCGCGTCCCGGACCTTGTTCAGGTCATTGAGCTTTACCCAGATGCAGTCGATGAGCTCCTGGGCCTGCTCCCTGGTAATAAGTCCCGCCTGGATGTCCTTTTCATAGTAGGGGTACATATATTGGTCAAACCGTCCGGGAGAGATGGAGTGTCCGCTGGATTCCGTCTGGAGCAGCATCTGGACAAACCAGAAGGACTGGCAGGCTTCGTAGAAGCTCCGGGCAGGTTTTCCAGGGACCTGGGCGCAGTTTTCCGCGATTTTCAGCAGCTCCATCTTCCGCTGGGGGTTTGTCTCCTTCTGGGCCATGTCCAGGGCCAGCACCGCATACCGGTGGGCATAGGAAACGGCGGCATTGCAGCTGATAATCACTGCGTTGAGGAAATGGCTCCGTCTGGCGTAATCCGCGTCGCCGGGCCGGCAGGCGGAAAGGGCCGCCTTTGCCTTGGCCGCGATACCATCGAACCCGATGGCCAGAACCTCCTCATATTTTACGGTAAAGTGGCCGATGCCGTTGTAAAAGTAGTTGCCCGGTGTGAAGATGTTGTGTTCCATGGCAGTGAGGGTTTCCTTGGTCATATAGGAAGTGGCGAGCTCACTGGTGGTTTTTCCCTTCCAATAAGGGTATACGCTCCGTAAACGCTGCTTGGTTTCCTCCGATATGTAAAAGGGATCCGCGCTGCGGGCTGCTACGGTATCGAACTCCCCTTCCAGCCATTCATAGGAATACTCCGGAAACACCTGGCAGCCCCGCGGGGCCTGGCTGTTGCTCCCCACAATCAGTTCCTCCGGGCGGATGATGATGGGCAGCTCCTCACAAATTTTCTGGAATGCCTTGGCGCGGCGGGTGATGACCGGCTCCCCCTCGGTGGCGCGGTAGCTTTCGGTGAGAATCACCGCCCGGTCCGCCTCAATTTCCGGCATTTTGGCGTAGAGATGGTCGATCAGCCGTTGAATTCGGGGGCTCTTTTGGATATCTTCATCGTGGAAATGGCGCATGTGTGGACATCCTTTCTATTTATTTTTCACTGCGGTATAAAACAGGCTCTTGTACAGCCTTTCAGCCCAAACCCCTTTTTGGAGTCTGGGCTGTATGCCGTATATGGTTTTTATCTAAACGGAAATTACTTATGTTCGCCGGGTTTCATCCCTCGGCATTTGTTTCTTCCTTGTCGTCCGCCTGTTCCGGCTCACAGCAGTTTTCGGTGCATTCAGCGCAGTCCGCGCAGCAGCCTTCTTCGCTGTTCGTTTCCTCTTCCTGGTCTTCCAGGATGGCGTCAAAGTCTATATCCTCGTCGTCAATCTCGTCATCCTCATCCAGGCTGGCGTCTATTTTGGTGAACAGCTCGCAGCGCTTTTTCCTCATAAACAGGATGACGGCAGTCATGACTCCTATAACGGCGACAATCAGGGCAATCAGGGATAAAAGGGTATTGTTTTTCATTTTTTGAAGTCCTCCCTAAAAAATCAAATTTTTCGGTGCAACGCCTTTCTTATACCTATTATAAGTCATTCCAGGGGAAATAACAATGCGGCAGGAGAGAATTTCTTAAAAAAATTACATTTTAATGCGGTTTTGTTTAATGTTCTCTAATTAGGGCATCTATGCAGGTCTCGGTACTGGCCTGGAGTGGTATCCTCAAACCGTTTAAAGGCCCTTATCAGCGTTTTGGTATTATTATACCCTACCTGCGCGGCAAGGTCGTCCAAATTTGCGTATTTATTGCTGCACAGAATCTCTTTTGCGGCGCCAATCCTAACCCGATTGATATAATCGGGGACACTGTCTCCTGTCACGCTTTTGAAATGCTTGGAAAGCTGATTGATATTCATTTCAAACTGGGCCGCAAGCGAACTGAGGGACAAATTTGGATCGGGGTAATGGCGCTTAATGTAGCCGCAGATATCCGCTGCCTTTTTTTGCTGACTGTTTTCCTCAAGGTTCCGGCTGAAAGCCTCAAAGGCATCGGCAATAGAGTGGAACAGCTCCAGCAATCCCCGTAGAATATGCACGGGATTTTCGGCGGCCGCCGTGTCATTGATTAGCTGGGAAACCTTTGAAGCGCCCTTCCATCCGTTTAAATGGGTCTGCCGGATAAAATCTACCCCGAAAGAAACAAGCTCTGAAATCACCAGAGAGAAATCATCCCACATCAGGGTAGCGTTGCCGGTCAGGGTATATCCCCGAAACAGTGAGACGAGCATTTCATCCATTTTTTCTATATTATGGGTACGGATAAACCGCTCTAGGGTCCGGCATACCTCCGGCGGGAAAAGACTGGGAAGCTCAGCGCCGCGGCTGGGGAGGTCGGGGATTTCACCGGCAGATTTGATCTTGGAAAGCTCTTTTTCCGTGATAAAGCGCATCAAATCCGCGCAGCCCTGGGGGAGGCTGTCCAAATTGCATGCCTTGGGCAGTATTACATAATCGGACTCCATATAGCTCTGTGCGTTTGCTTCATTGCAGATACGCGCCGCCGCCGCCTCTAAATAATCCCTGGCATTCTCCACTTGCAGAAAGGCGGCGGCAAGGTGTATGTTTTTCAGGTCGAACAGATAAACCAGGGCTGCGTTCGGCTGAATCTGGGGCGGAGAAAACTGTTCAGCGGCAGTTCTTCGCAGGATCATCTGGGAGAAAGTGTAGTAGTCCTCCATAACAGGGGAAAAGGGATCCCGCCGCATTTCGTTTCCAGTCCGCACCCCGTAATCACAGAGGTAAAAAGCCGCCAGCCAGCAGGCCATTCCCTCCAAAGGGAATGCGGCGCCGTTTTCCCTCTGAGATTTTTCGGCACTTTCATAAAAACGGGGCAGAAGATTACCCTCCCCTTGGGCAATCCGGCGCAGAAGGCTGGATTCCCACTCCAGTATCTGCCTCCGTCTGAAAAAGGCCTCCCGTCCACGTCGGATTCCGTTCAGCTGGTCGGACAAGAATATGAATTCATTGCCGGAATACGGTCGGGGGGGTGGAAACAAATTGATCCTTCTCCATAACCTCAATCAGTTTTTTTACAGGCCGGTACTGCTGGCGTACACTGAGGAATACCACCGCGATTCCTATTATCAAATACATCAGCATCCCGAATACCATGATCCTTTGGGTAAAAAAGTACCAGGAATAAAATACATTGTAGGGGGTGGAAACACAGTAAAACAAATTCTGAATTTTGGATTTTTTGCAGGAAACCATCCTTTGGTTTTTTCCTGTACGGAAGCGTTCAGTTTGGATGCTTTCCCCCCTTGGCGGTTCCGAAAAATCAACATGGATTTCCCGCCAGTCCAGTTCATTGGACGGATGTGCAGCAAGCAGCCTCAGCGGCATTTCTTCTTCGGCCTCTGTGTTTATCAGGTACAGGTCGCTGTCAAACAAATCTACATCGGAAATCAGCTTTTGCGTATCTATGATTGCTGCCAGCTTCATACCGTTGCGGGCAGGATACACATAGTACAGCAGCAACGGCATATCATCTTCTTCAGAATATATGGGAAGCAGCGAAGGCTTCTGCACATTCTCCAGGCTTTTCGCCCACTGGTCGTAAGGGATTCCCTTTGGGCGAAGGTATGTATAGTGGTAAATTTCCGCGCTTGCCGCCGTTTCGGAGGACACAACCGCCGCTGTCTGGGGATAAAAAATCAGTATTTCCTTGATAAACGGCAGTGACAGCAGGGCGCTTTGCATTCGGGAATTCGCCTGATAGGTCTGATAAGGCGGGAACTGTTTGAACGTCCCCTGCACATTGTTCAGGCAGGATAGGGTATAGTCCTCCTGTAATTGATAAAGGGCGCTTCTCACCATCAAAAGGTTCCGGTCCAGCCCTATAGCGGCATTTTCCATAACGCTGTTGTTGGCCTGAATGATCTCATATTTTACAACTCTTTGGGTTGCGGTATATATCAGAACCATAGAAACAAGGGAGAACAGCAGGATCATGATATATGTAAATGACCAATATAAAACAACACTTCTCCGCCTTTTCATACAACTTTCCTCCTTTTTCTGTCTGGTTCTATGGTCAGTATAGCGTATTTTATCACAAAGTGCAAAGGGCGGTTTTCTTTTTTTATGTTCCTAAAAATGTTAAACAATAATTTTTAGAGTTGAAAAAATGCTATTTGATTCAAAATTTTTTTCCAAAAGAAAAGTCTCGTCCAAAAAACATGGAAATTGTCCATTGAAAAAGGAAAATGTCCCCACAAAAAATGAAAGTGTCCATAAAATACAGAATCTGTCTATGTTATTTGTAGAGACGCTATTATATAATGAATACGAAAAATGCAGCATAATTTTTGCCGGACTATAACAAAATCACCAAATACTTAGCCGGCATTATGTATTGCTGACGTGCTGGACAGGAACATTAGGACATTCGGTCTTGTCTGTCTGAATGCTATTGCAACAAGGAGGGTATTTCATGGCCAAGAATGGAGGAAATTCAGGAGCCTCCCCGCAGGGTTCACAGGGTTTGCAGGTGCGGAAGAATTCCTTTGGAGCCAGGGCAATCCGGGATTTCAAAAAAAATTACGAAATCTATTTGATCCTCTTACCCGTTGTCGCATTTTACCTTATCTTTTCGTATGCGCCTATGGGGGGCATTGCCATCGCTTTCCAGGACTGGCGGCCCGGCCGGGCAATGTTCGGCGCAGGGGCGCGGTGGGTTGGCCTAAAGCATTTTAAAGATTTCTTTAGCAGCTATTATTTTATGCGTGTTCTGCGCAATACGGTAACAATTAGCGTTTCATCCTTAATATTCGGATTTCCGGCCCCAATTATTCTCGCGCTGATGCTCAATGAGCTGAAAAGCAAAATTTACGCCAGAGGTGTGCAGACGATTGTTTATCTGCCCCACTTTATTTCTATGGTTGTTCTGTGCGGTATGATCAAGCTGTTTGTCCGCGATACCGGCGTTATCACTCAGGTGTTAAGTATTTTCGGTTTCCAGCCTCAAAATATGCTGCTGAACCCCAACCTTTTTGTCCCAATTTATGTTGTTTCCAACATCTGGTCCGGTGTGGGATGGGGATCCATCATTTACCTTGCCGCGCTGACTTCCGTGGACCAGCAGCTATACGAAGCGGCGGAGATCGACGGCGCGGGAAAATGGAAACAGACCATCCATATCACGCTGCCCTGTATTGTTCCAACAATTATTATCCAGTTCATTATGCGTACCGGCCAGATACTCAGCGTCGGTCAGGAAAAGATTATCCTGCTGTATAATGAGACAATTTACGATACCGCCGATGTTATCAGCTCTTTTGTGTACCGCAAAGGGCTGCTGGAAAATGACTGGAGCTATTCAACTGCGGTCGGTCTGTTCAACTCCGTCATCAATTTCGCGCTGGTTTCGGTGGTCAATAAGATCAGTAGCACAGTCAGCGAAACAAGCCTGTGGTAAGTAAGGAGGGTGTGGCAAGTGGCTCAAAACAAAAACAAAATTAAAATTGGTCCTGCAGAACGGGCTTTTGATATTTTTAATGTCCTGTTCATGTTTTTTCTCTGCATCATCATGATTTATCCCTTTTTCTATGTCGTCATTGCCTCTGTAAGCGAGCCTGCCAAGCTGATGGCGCATGAAGGGCTTCTGCTTGCCCCGGCGGGCTTTTCCTGGGGTGCGTATACCTCCGTTCTGAAAAATCCACGTGTGTGGACAGGCTATGGCAATACCATCTTCTATGTGGTGGCGGGTACAATCTTTAATATCATTATGACGGTTTTGTGCGCCTATGGGCTTTCCCGCAAGGGGCTGATGTTTACCCGCGTTATTACCATCATGGTTGTATTCACCATGTATTTTTCCGGCGGATTGGTTCCGTCCTTCCTGGTTGTGCGCGGGCTGGGGTTGTACGACAGCCGTCTGGCACTGATTATCCCCGGCGCGATCAGCACCTTTAACATGATTATTATGCGTACCGCAATGGCGGGCGTCCCCGATAGCCTGGAGGAGTCCGCCCGTCTGGAGGGGGCAAGCCATCTGCAGGTGCTCTTTAAAATCATGATTCCTGTCACAATGCCGACTATCGCTGTTCTGATTCTGTACTATGGCGTCGGCCACTGGAACTCATGGTTCAGCGCCTCCATTTATTTGAAGGACCCGTCCAAATATCCCTTGCAGCTTTATCTCCGCCAGATTCTGATCCAAAGCCAGATGACGGATATGAACCAGACCAGCGCCTCCGAGGATCAGGCGCTTTTGGCGGAAACCATCAAATATGCCACCATCATTGTCGCCACACTCCCGGTCCTGGTGCTGTACCCCTTCCTGCAAAAGTATTTTGTAAAGGGCGTCATGGTCGGCTCCCTCAAGGGCTGAGTTTTCCGGGAAAAAAATTTGTATCGGCAGCCCGCTGTACTCAGCCGATAGCAACGTTTATAGTGCGGCGGATTACATATGGGCCGGATAGTCAGGCAAAATTACGGTTATTTATATTGTGACGTATCACTGAATTTGCCATGTTTCCGGCCGAATTTTAAAGGAGGAATTACTTTATGTCTATCAAAAAGGTGTCGGCAGCCGTCCTGGCCGCGGCGATGCTGACAGCTATGACCGCCTGCAGCAGTCCGTCGTCGTCAGCTTCCGCTCCCGCGTCCGGCAGTACCGCCCCCAGCGGCTCTGCCAGCTCTGAAAGTTCCGCTGCACCATCCGGCAGCGAGGCGCAGGATCCTGCGTCTACCTACCCCATGTCCGGTGACAGAAAGCTTACCTATTGGGTAGGAGTAAGCGTCTCTAACTACAACGACAACAACGCAAAACTCCCCTTGTGGCAGGAACTGATGAAAAATACCGGCATTACCATTGAGTTCCAGCACCCGGCAGTGGGGCAGGAACAGGAAAACTTCAACCTGATGCTGGCCTCCGGGGAATACCCGGACATCATTGAGTCCAAGTACGCGGAGCCTGCCGCCATGCTGGAAGATGAGATTATCATCGACCTGACAGACGTGCTCCCCCAGTATGCTCCTAACCTTTACGACTATCTGAAAGCCAACCCTGAAATTGACCGGCAGGTGAAAAATGACGACGGACAGTATCTGCTGTTTCCGTTCATCCGGCCTGATCCCCTGCTTCAAATTTCTTCCGGGCCCATTGTCCGTACCGACTGGCTGAATGAGCTGGGCCTTGGGCAGCCCGAAACCATTGATGAGTGGACTACTATGCTGACCGCTTTCCGCGACCAGAAGGGAGCGGATGTTCCGCTGGCTTTCGACTCCTCCGGCAACCTTGACCGTTTGATGTATGCCTGGGAAACCGTTGGCGACTTCCTCAACGAGAACGGCACCGTGGAATACGGCTACCTGCGTCCCGGCTACAAGGACTTCCTGATCCAGATGAATCAGTGGTTTACCGACGGACTCCTGGACAACAACTACCCGACCTCTACCCGTGATATCCTCAACACCAACATTTTGACTGGCAAGACCGGTGCAACCTATGGTTCCGGCGGCTCTTACCTGGGGGTTTGGCTGAGCTCCAAACCGGAAGAACCCGCCACCTTTGACCTGGGCGGTCTGAAATATCCTGTCCTCAAAAAGGGTGACACCAATTATCATGGCAACAACGTTCAGTTTGAGTTCTCCAACTCCAACGGCTGGGCTATGATATCAAGCCAGTGCAAGGATGTTGAAGCAGCTGCCCGCTTTCTGGATTACGGCTACTCTAAGGAGGGCCACATCCTCTACAACTTCGGCATTGAGGGCAAATCCTACAAGGTAGAAAACAACGAATACATCTACACCGACGAGATGTTCAACGATCCCGAAGGCAAGTCCATTTCCGATGCCCTGGGTTATTATGTCCGTGCCACCGGCTCCGGTCCCTTCATTCAGGACCCGTCCTATATTATGCAGTACTACCAGACCCAGCAGCAGAAGGATGCCCTTGCACTGTGGGCTGACCAGAAGCAGAAGGACACCAAGATGCCCGCCATCGTCCACACCACCGATGAAGCCACCGAGTTCACCAACATCATGAACGACATCAAGACCTATATCAAGGAGGAGCAGGTCAAGTTCATCATGGGCACCCGTTCTATGGATACCTTTGACGACTTCATCAACCAGATCAAGAGCATGAAGATCGACCGCGCCATTGAGATCAAGCAGGGAGCGCTGGATAGGTTCTTTGACCGGTAGTGTTCTCCTCCCAAGGGTAAGCGCCGGAGCTTATGGCACATCCTTAAAATTTTCTCTGCCATAGGTGATTGGCACGGACACCCTCCCGAATCGGCTTCGGGAGGGTGTCTTTGTTGTTTATGGAGTATAATTCATCGGGAATCCGCATAAACTTTACGGTACATCTGTATTTTTCAGAGTGATACAAAAATTTTAAATATCTCTTCCGGAACCACTTGTATATTTGTTAAAAATGTGGCAATATGATAAAGTAATCAATTTAATCTGAAAACGAGAGGGAAACAATATGTCCGCAACCATCTTCGACAGCAGAAGCGCGTCTTACCGGGACCCTTTTGGGGCCGTTTCTGCGGGGACAGGGGTTCGCCTGTCCATCCGTCTGTCCAAAACTGTCTCCCATGAATCGCCGGAGCTGTGGGTCTTCCGGGCCGACCAATGGGATACCCCTATCGCCTATCCCATGGAGGTGTCCCAATGCCGTTCCTCCTGCAATCTCTATTCAGTGGTCTATCAGGCGGAGGAGCCCGGCCTGTTTTTTTACTGCTTTCATGTGTATGAAAACGGCAGGGAAACCTACATCTGCAAAAACCGGACTGGCCGCGGGGTGATTATGCCAAGCCGCGGGGACCTGTGGCAGCTTACTGTATACGCAAAGGAGTTTGAAACCCCCGACTTTTTAAAGGGCGGGATCATATATCAGATTTTCCCGGACCGCTTTTACAACAGCGGGACCGAAAAACAAAACGTCCCCAAGGACCGGAAGCTTGTACCCTGGGGAACTCCCCCGGAATACCTCCCGGATGAAAATGGCGAGGTCACCAACTCCGACTATACCGGCGGGGATTTAAAGGGCATTGAGCAGAAGCTGCCCTATCTGGAGTCCCTGGGGGTGACGGCAATCTACCTCAACCCGATTTTCGAGGCCCACTCCAACCACCGCTACAACACGGCGGATTACCTGAAGATTGACCCGCTGCTGGGAACGGAGGAGGATTTCAAATCCCTGTGTGAGGCGGCGAAAAAACGGGGAATCTCCATATTCATCGACGGCGTGTTCAGCCATACAGGAAGCGACAGCATTTACTTTAACCAGAAGGGACGCTATCAGGGAGAGGGGGCGTACCAATCCAAGGACAGCCCCTATTATAAATGGTATACCTTCAAGAAATTTCCGGACGAATACACAAGCTGGTGGGGCTTCAAAACCCTGCCGGAGGTCCGGGAGGAGGAAGAAACCTATCTGGAGTTCATCTGCGGCAAGGGCGGCATAGCGGAAAAGTGGCTGTCCCTGGGGGCGGCGGGCTTCCGCCTGGATGTAGCCGACGAGCTCCCCGACGTCTTCCTAGACCGGTTTCGGGAGGCCGTCAAGGGGGTGGACCCACAGGCCCTCGTCCTGGGCGAGGTGTGGGAGGATGCCTCCAACAAGACCAGCTATGGGAAACGGCGGCGGTATTTCCAGGGCAGTCAGTTGGACAGCGTGATGAACTATCCCTTTAAGGACGCTATTCTCCAGTATGTGGGCCAGGGAGGCGGGGATGTCTTCTATAATCGCATTATGTCCATTTTGGAGAATTACCCCAGACCGGTGCTCAGCATCCTGATGAATTCCCTTTCTACCCATGATACGGAGCGGGCCATCACCGTGCTGGGCGGGGAGCCCACCGAGGGCCACGACCGCATCTGGCAGGCGGAGCGCAACGAGCTTGCACCCCACCAGTACGCGGCGGGCAAAGCTAAATTCCTTTTATGCTGTGTGCTGCAATTTACCATAATCGGGACCCCCTGTATTTATTACGGCGATGAAACCGGAATGATGGGCTACAAGGACCCCTTTAACCGGGCGTGCTTTGACTGGGAGAACCGGGACGAAGACATTTTTCAGCACATAAAGGCCCTGTGCGAGATGCGGAAAAAGAACCGTGAGTTCTTTGCGGAGGCGAAATTTATGCCGGTGAGCTTTACCGATTCCGTCTGCTGCTATCTGCGCATCAGGGGGGAAGACGCTGTGTTTGTGGCGATAAACCGCTCCTCTGTCACCTGTAAGCTCCCTAAGCTGACCGAGTTTACCCAAACCGAAACCATTCTGGGAAAGCTGATAGATGATTTTTCCCTGATGCCCATGGGATATATTATCCTCTCCGGCAAGTGGACGGCACGGGACTGAAAAGCTGCCATAAAAGGGGCAGGGCTGAAAAACCGGTGACGTCAGGTTTTTCGGTCTTGCCCTTCTTCTGTTCTCTTCGCCAGTACATACTGACAGCCTGCGCTCATGCCCTGTATGCCGTTGGCATACATCTTATAATTTTTGCGCTGGTCCGTATCGGGGATGGAGGACAATTCCTCCCAGGTGGATATGCGGGCCTCTACCTTTATTGCTCCGGTTTCCCTGTTTCTGCTCAGAATATACAGCGGGCATTCGTGCTGCTCTGTAAGGCCGGACGGTACAGCCATCGCCGCGATGTAATGGGAGTCGGATGCCTTTTCCGTTATCTCATACAAATTGGAGATCAGCTTGTAGGTTTGCGGACCGTTGTTTTTGGAGTCGATGGTCCAGTCTTCCTCTCCTTCCCTTTCACTGATGAGGAGAATATCCTCCATTTCACAGGGCAGCGTTGTGACAAAGCTGATGCCCTCATGCCGGGCGGAGTGGAATTCCATGAAATCGGTGAAAAGCTTCTGTCCGGAGGAGTTCCCTGCTTTGAAAAGGGTGTGCCGCCACTGGCGGAGATAGGGGTATCCGGCGATATCCGGGTGATCGGTGCCGATGGCGGTAAACCTGCCTTCCGGGGAGGAATACCAGCGAAGGATCCACTCAACGCAGCAGCCCTCCGCCACCCTCCAGTCCTCCGGCTTAAAGACAAGGGATTCCAGGGAGCGATCCAGGGAAAGCCAGGAAAGGGTATACTCCAGAAGATCCAGCTGGGGGAGAAGCTCCTCTATGGAATGGCCGTCAAAATAAAAATCCGCCATGTTGTGGTGGTCATATCCCTTGTCGCGCCACTCCTGGGGTGTTGCGGATTTATAATAAGGCGCCCGGCTCAGGCGGAACTCTATCTCCATTCCATAGGGCCTTGGCAGGCCGTACAGTCCCTCCAGGTGGTCCCAGAGGACCGCCTCTATGGCTTCCCTTTGGTAGTTGTCCCACAGAACCGTTTTATCGAAGGCGTGGACCCCCACGCAGAATTTTTTATCCCCGTCCTCCATAAACACAATCACGTTGGGGTTGGTATAGGAGGTGAAAAAGTCATAGTCCGCCTGTACCCAGTGCCCCTGGGGGACGGCCTGTATCCCGTATTTTTCCAGGATATAGGTCGCCGCCCTTTTCTCCGCCGACTGTTCGGCGGCCTTGTAGATGCGGTCGATATTCCGGCGGGTTTCCCGGTATTCCCTGCTGCACCCGGTCAAGAGCGGCAGAAGGAACAGGGCAATCCCCAGGATGATCCATTTGACCGCTGTCCGCATCTCTTCCGCCCCCTTTGGCAGCTTAATTTTTCCGGTGGAGCAGCGAAAAAACAATCCGCCCGCCGCACATGGAAAGAATGGTGATTAGGTTCCAAACCAGAATAAACAGCCGGAATTCCTGGGGAATGCCGGCCAGGGCCAGTATGTATATGACCGTGAGGACAAGCCCTGCGGAAAGGCTGGGAATCCGAAGGCCGGGGTATTCCCCAGCCACAATGGCCATATCACTTACCAGATAGATGCTCCCGATGACCAGATAGCTTACAATTTCCGCCAGATGGAGGGTTGTAAACATCCAGAGGAAAAACTGCACATAGGAATTTCCCGGTTTGGCCAGCAGCAGAATGCCCCCGCCGATGGTTCCCCACAGAAGGTTGGCGAGGACCCCGCCATAGGCGGAAAGGGTTCGCTGCCAGGGGGCCAGGGCCTGGTATTTATCCAGATTCACCGGACCGGGGGTGGAGAAGAAGATATACGGCTTTACCTGCACCCGAAGCCATCCGGCGCGGCACCCGAACCAAAAATTCCAAAGGGAGTGGCCGATCTCGTGGAGCCAGACCACCGAGAACAGGGCGCAGTAGCCCAACAGAAAGTAAAGAACAAGGGTAAGCATATTGAAATGGTTTCCTTTCCGACAGATTCGCTTTATTCTATTTTACCACACCCAAAACAGATTGAAAAGGGCGGAATCTGTGCTATAATAATGACACCGGCATTACCTGACAGGAGGTTTAATCTTTCATGAAATTAGCGGAAGCATTGCAGGAACGGGCGGACCTGAACCGGAAAATCGCCCAGCTCAGAAGTCGTCTTGAGATGAACGCCACTGTCCAGGAGGGCGAAAAACCGGCAGAGGACCCCGCGGAGCTGATGGAGGAGCTGGACGGGTGCATCCGGCGGCTGGAGGAGCTGATGGTGAGGATCAACCTCACCAACTGTGAAACCAAGGCGGATGGAAAGAGCCTGACCGAGCTGATTGCCCGGCGGGACTGCCTGACCCTGAAAATCGGGGTATACCGCGCCATTCAGGACCAGGCCAGCAGTATCACCCAGAGAATGTCACTAAACGAGATCAAAATTCTGCGGGCAGTGGATGTAAAGGCCATTCAAAAGCAGGCGGACGCCCTTTCCAAGGAGCTGCGCCAGACCGACAACACCATCCAGCAGGCCAACTGGCAGACAGAGCTGAAATAAGCAAAAGAGCAAGCGGTATTTTTCAGAGCGAATGTTATCTCTCCAGGCTGAGAATGAGTCTGACTTTCATTGAGACGTGCAGGGCAGCGTGGTTTTTCTCACTGTTATGCCCCGACAGCGTACAACGGCAGAAGGCACTGTGTATTTTTATCACCGGACATTGACTGGAAAAGAGGGCGGGAACGGGGAGTTGCTCTTACGAGACAATTATATTTTGGTTGACATTACGTAAATTACGCAGTATTATATAAAAGGGAGGATACCTTGAAACGACGGGATATTATAAAAAAACTTGAGTCGGCCGGTTATCATATGGCACGCGATGATGGAAATCATACAGTATATGAAAGACCCGGCAGCAGACCGGTGCAAGTCCCAAGGCACCGGGAAGTAAATGAAAATACAGCAAAAACGATTTTAAAGATAGCAGGTGTAAAATAGTATTTGTTTTTCTGCCGATAAGGAGGGATTCTATTTATGGCTGAATATGTTTATCCTGCACTATTTCATAAAAATGATGACAACTCTTACACAATAACCTATCCCGATCTTCCGGGCTGCATAAGCGAAGGGAAGTCCCTGGAAAATGCTTTATACATGGCTGAATCTGCACTGACCCAATGGATGGAATATCTTTCCGACAGCAAACAGCCAATTCCCGATTCAACCCCCATGCAGGAAGTAGCGGTTGAATCGGGTGAATTTGTTAATCTCATCCGTACAGATGTTAAGGATAACCGCGCGGTAAGGCGCACGGTGAGTATCCCCAAATGGATGGATGATAAAGTTTCCGACGCGGGGCTGAGTCTGTCACGTGTGCTACAGGATGCTTTAAAGGAAAGACTAGCATAAGCGTGAAGAACTCTTATACGAATCCCTGATTGCAGATAAATAGTCAGGGGTTCGTATTTTTTGCGTTATTTGGATAAACAGATTGACAGAACATATGTTTTAATTGTATAATAAAAGAAAAAAGGAGCTGACCTGATGAACATATACCAAACCTGCCCGGAATATCAAAGCGAAAGCTTCTGCCTGCGGTTGGTAAGGCCGGAGGACGCGGAAGCTCTACTGGACTGCTATTCGGATCGGGATGTGGCCGCCAGGGCAAACGCCGACAACTGCACCAGCGATTTTTACTACACCACATTGGAACAGATGGAGGAATGTATCCACTTTTGGCTTGCGGAGTACCAAAAGGGATATTATGTGCGGTTTGCCATTGTCTCCAAACAGGAGGGCCGGGCCGTCGGGACCATGGAGGCCTTCGGTGGGGAGGCGGGGGTTCTGCGGCTGGATATCGCCTCCCGCTATGAGCAGGAGGCGTATATAGACCAGCTGTTCCGCCTTGCGGTCCTGGAGCTGATACGGGATTTTGAGGCGGAAAGCCTGTATGTAAAGACCTCGAATACCCCGGAGCGGGTTCCACTGCTGGAGAAATACGGCTTTACCCCCTCCGGGACCTTCCGCTCTGGGATGGGGTATTATGAGCGCGCCAGGGCGAAATACTTTGACCGGTCAAAGGGTCTGGCCTACTGCGGGCTGGCCTGCTGCGTGTGCAGTGAAAACGTGAGCTGCGCAGGCTGCCGGAACGACGGCTGCAAGGAAAAGGACTGGTGCAAAAGCCGTTCCTGCTGTAAGGGAAGCGGAAAAGAGGGCTGCTGGGAGTGCGGGGAATATCCCTGCGGCTACCCCATGCTGGAAAAGCCCCGTGTGCGGGCCTTTGGGGAATACATCAAGGCCTATGGAGAAGAGGCCCTCGTCTCCGCCCTGGAGCGAAGGGAGAAGGACGGGGTTTTGTACCATTATCCGGGCAAACTGATTGGAGACTATGACCTGTTCCAAACCCAGGAGGAGCTGTTCCGGTTTTTGCGGCGGGATGCGTCAGTCTGACGCCGATGCCTCATAGATGGGCCGTATATCACCGCGGCCCCTCCAGATGGTCAGCCAGCAGACCGCCAGGGTAAATCCCGCCGCCAATGTAACGCAGAGCCGGTAGTCCAAAACCTCCCCTAGTGCGCCCAGAATGACACTGAATAAGCTGCTTGCTGCCATGATGCAGATGCTCTCAAAGGCGTTTACGCGGGCCCGCAGATGCTCCGGGAGATACCGCTGCACGGCGGCCTGACGCATGGACGCGCTGTTGATTCCCAAAAATCCGGCGCAGGCGCGGTTGACCAGCATCAGCGGATAGGGCAGCCACAGCAGGCACATGTCCATTGTTTCGTAGAATTGGTATACCCCAAAGGCGAAGCCGTATTTCCGTTTCGGGGGTATTTTCACCCGGTACTGCACCGCGCCCCCCAGGCTGCGCCCCAGGAATTCCGCCACGGAAAACAGGGAATACATGGCTGCGGTAAAGCCTGGCGCGGTGCGGAAAAAGGCGATCAACAGCGGAGAATAGCCGCTGGCGACGCCGTTTGTCACCGCCATATAGCCGTAGATGTTCCGCAGGCCCCGCTCCCGCTTCAGGTAGTCCGCCGCCTCGCAGATATCCCTCCACCACAGCCGGGGAGAGAACCCTTTTCCGTCCAGGCGGGGCTGCTCCTGAATCTGTATCCTGTTCTCCACCAGGGAGGCGAGTATGGAGAACGCCGCCTGCAAAAGCAGCATCCAGGCCACCCCGAAGCGTTCAAACAGGAGGGCGGCCAGCGGCGTTGCCGCCACCTTCATCACCGGGTAGAGCATGGATGAAACGGCGTACCCCTTTTCCTCCATGCCCTCCGGGATTAGCTTTGGATAGAAGCTGTTGTAGGCCAGCTCGTCAAACGCGCCAAGGGAGGACAGCAGAAGGGAGAACCCAAGATAGCCGGTATAGGAAAATTTTCCAAGCATCAGGTAGATACCGGCCAATCCGTACAGGATGCCGTTCACCGCGTCCCCGCCCACCAGGAAGGGCTTCCTGGGCAGACGGTCCATCAGCGGCGCGGCAAACAGCGGGATGACAAAATGGGGCACCAGCTGTATGGCCAGGATAAACGCCGAAGCCAGGGTGCTGCCCGTTTCGTCAAATACCAGGAAGGAGAGGGCAAAGCCCCCTGTAATTCCCCCGATCGCCCCCAGGGCGGAGGCGGCTGTGACCAGTGTAAAGTTTTTTGTCCAAAGCGTTTTTTTCATTCTGTTTCACCTCCATTTCATTCTATCATGGGGTTTAACAGGAAACAAGCCGGATATTTTGAGAAAATATTCACCAAAATATCTGGCTTAATCTAATTTAAATGGAGTTTTATAGGAAAACCCTGTACCAGCTCGTAGGCGGCGCGGTACTGCCGGTTTGCGGTGTACCATTCCAGAACCCATGGCAGATGGAAGGAGGCGTATCCGATGGGCAGCTCCCGGCGGCACCTGTCAAAGACGTGCAGCAGCCGTTCCCCGTATTGATGATGCTGGAGATAATCCTCATGCTCCAGACGGAACCGTACCAGACCGCACATCTGCTGTACCAGAGGCGTCTCCGGGAATTCCGACTCCATCCCCGCTGTCCTGTCAAGGGCGGCAAGGGCTTCCTCCCGCCGCCCCAGCTTTTCGCAGCAGATGGCCAGCTTGTGCAGCGCCAATATATTTGGCCTCTCTGCCTGGGAAAAATAGGAATATGCCTTGTCGTACAGTCCGGCCTCCAGCCAGGTGGAGGCCCTGTTGTACCGGATATCCCGCAGCTCGCCCTCTGCCCCCAGCGCCCGCGCCAGCCGTTCCGCCACCCGGTATTGGATATCCATATTTTCAATGTCAATCCGGTTGCAGTACCAGTTTCCCATATATATTTTAGCAGAGAGCATAATCCGCACAGCCCCATCCCCGGCGGCCATATCGTATGCGCGGCGCAGATAGTCCAGGGCCCCGATGTCATTCCCACCCTCATATTCCCCAATCCCCGCCGTCAGGCTGATGTACGCGCAGGGGTAAAGGCGCATCGCCTCCTCATGCCTGCCCTCCAGTAGCCGCTGAAGGGCCAGCTGGCGCTGGTCAAAAAAGGGCTCCAGCCCCCTGTCCGCGGGCCGGCGGGGGTAGGCCAGCAGGCCGCGGAGCAGCGCCCCGTCCAGGGCAAAGGGACTGTTGGAAATGCGCTCCTCCTGGGCGGAGAATTCCTCCCGCAATGGGTCCAGTACCTTTTGGTCCCCGGAGAACAGCGCCTCATAGCAGCGTTCAACCAGGGACTGGGCGGCCGCCATTGTTTCCGGATCGTCATACCAGGGCAGCTTCAGGCGGGCAAACAGCATCTGAAGGATTTCCGGGGAAACAGCCGTCTTCCCCTGCTCGATTTTTGACAGGTAGGATACCGCACAGATTCCCCTGCACAGCCCCTCCTGGCTCCAGCTCCGCCGGAGACGCTCCCGGCGGATGACCGCCCCCGGAAACAGAAGCCTCATATATCTCCCTCTCCCCTCTCAAACGTTATTGTGTAAAGGCCCGCTCATACGATTCCTGGATTAAAGTTTTTTGTGATACTTTTTCTTTCAAGAAAAAGTATCACATGCTGTCCACCGAGAGAACCCCTCCGATTTCCATCAGACTTTCCAGGTACTGCTCCCGGTTGAGCCCGCGGGGAATGCGGACAGTGGTTGTAATGATAAAGGAGCTTGTACTGGTCCCCGCCTTGTCAACCTCAAACAAATCCACAATACATCCGTCCACCTTCAGCCTGCGCATAAGCTCCATAGAGGTCCGGCCTTCCGCCGCCTCTACCCGGAGAACCATGTATTTGGAATGCTTATAAACTTTTCCTTCCACCGTCGGGAGGACATGCAGCACTACCAAAAGGATCAGGGTGGCCAGAATGGCCCCGTCCACAAACCCGATGCCCACCGCCAGCCCGATACAGGCGCAGACCCAGATTCCCGCTGCCGAGGTCAGCCCCTTCACCTGATGCTGAGACACAATGATGGAACCGGCTCCCAGAAATCCCACGCCGCTCACCACCTGTGAGGCCATCCTGGCCACATCGGTGGCGCCGTGGTAGCGCATCTCCATATACTGCCCGGTCATGACCACCATAGCCGCCCCCAGGCAGACCGCCGCGTCGGTTCTGGCGCCGCCGCCCCTTCGTTTGGCCCCGCGGTCAATGCCAATCACCGCCCCCAGTACCACGGCGGCGATCATTCTGATAATAATATTGAGCCCTGTCCACTCTGACAGATCTGCGAAAAACATAGTTGTGTCCCCTCCCCTTAAAGTCCGTTCAGAACCGAGCGCGCAAAAACGGTACAGCCGGATTTTTCATTTCCTATCATATCTCAAAAGCATAAAAAAAGCAACCTTTACAGCCGCCAGGCGGTATGGGACAGGCAAAATATTCTAAAAAACAGGGGCTGTGAATGACATCCTTCACAGCCCCTGTTCAGCGGTTATCCTTGTTCCGGCATCTTCCGGTTATGACAGCAGCATTCGGTCGTTGGCAAGCTCGCTGCCGCTGACCTGGGCGAACTTCTCCAGCAGCGCCTCTACGGTCAGCTTTTTCTTTTCTTCTCCGCTGATGTCCAGAATGATATGTCCGTTGTTCATCATCACCAGCCGGTTTCCGTGGGCGATGGCGTCCTTCATGTTGTGGGTTACCATCATCGTTGTCAGATGATTTTCATTGACAATCTTCTCCGACAGCTCCAGCACCTTTGCCGCCGTCTGGGGATCCAGGGCCGCGGTGTGTTCGTCCAGCAGCAGAATCCGCGGCTTTTGCAGCGTGGCCATCAGCAGGGTCAGCGCCTGCCGCTGCCCGCCAGAGAGTAGCCCCACCTTGTGGGTCAGGCGGTCCTCCAGCCCCAGGCCCAGGGTCTTCAAAAGCTCCCGGTACCGCTCCCGTTCCTTGTTGGTGACCCCCCAGCGCAGGGTCCGCCTTTCGCCCCGCCGCAGGGCAAGGGCCAGATTGCCTTCAATATCCATGTTGGCGGCAGTGCCCATCATGGGGTCCTGGAACACCCGACCAATCAGCTTGGCCCGCTTGAATTCCGGCAGACGGGTCACGTCCTGTCCGTCTATCTGTATCGACCCCTGGTCAATGGGGAACATCCCCGCCAGGCAGTTGAGCATGGTAGATTTTCCGGCGCCGTTTCCGCCGATGACCTGAACAAAGTCCCCCTCCTGGAGGTGGATATCCAGCCCGGTGAGGGCCTTTTTTTCGTTGATGGTCCCGGCGTTAAAGGTTTTATAAACCTGGTTCATGTCCAGCATCATATCAGTTTCCTCCCTCTGCTTTCTTGCTCCCCGGATGGAAGAACCCCGCAACGGCGGGCTTAATCATGGGCATGGACAGGCAGATTGCCACCGTCACGGCGGTGAACAGCTTCAGGTCATTGGCGTCCATACCGGCCTTGAGCACCAGGGCGATAATGATACGGTAAATGATTGCGCCCAGGCTAACCGAGACCAGCGTCCGCTTAAAGGTGCGGGTGCCGAACAGCACCTCGCCGATAATCAGGGAGGCCAGGCCGATGACAATGGAGCCGGTGCCCATCTGCACATCCGCGAAGGACTGGTACTGGGCAATCAGCGCCCCGGACAGGGCAACCATCCCGTTGGAAATCACCAGCCCCAGGATAATCATGTTGGAGGTATTGATGCCCTGGGCGCGGGCCATGTTCTGGTTGTTGCCGGTGGCCCGGATGGCGGAGCCTAGCTCCGTCCCAAAGAACCAGTAGATGATTACCGCCACAGCCACCACAATGATAACCCCTACAATCAGGCTTGGAATCGAGCCAGAGAGGCCCAGCTCCTGGAGGGGACTATAGACGTTTTTGACCCGCAGCAGGGGGATGTTGGATTTACCCATGACCCGCAGGTTGATGGAATACAGCGCAATCATCGTCAGGATGCCGGAGAGAAGGGCGGGAATCTTTAATTTGGTGTGGAGCAGGCCGGTACACAGCCCGCCCAGCAGACCGGCAATCAGGGCGAAAAGGGTGGCCAGCCAGGGGTTCATGCCCCCGCTGATGAATCGGGCGGCAACCGCTCCCCCCAGGGCAATGGTTCCCTCCACCGTCAGGTCCGCCACGTCCAGGACGCGGTAGGTGATGTACACGCCTAACGCCATGACCGCCCACAGCAGCCCCAGGGCGATGGCGCCTAAAATAATGTCAAGCATAGGATGTGCTCTCCCTCTCGTTTTATTTTTTATAACAAAAGAATGCAAAAGGCTGTCCTGTCAAAAAACAGGACAGCTTACTTGCAAAACAATCCGTTTTAGCGTACTTATTCGCCGGCGTTGGGGGTGATGACATACTGCTTCAGGTCGTCGGGGATGGTGAGGCCGATGGCCTGTGCTGTGTCGCCGTTGATGCAGAAGTCATAGTCGGTGGAGGACTCAACGGGCATTTGGGTGATATCCGCGCCCTCCTCCAGAATCCGCAGGGCCATAAGCCCCGCCTGATGGCCGATGTTGTAGTAGTTGATGCCTAGGGTTGCCAGGCCGCCGCCCTCAACCATGCCGGATTCGCCGCAGATAACGGGAATCTTGCTCCCAATGGCGATGTCGCTCACAATGGGCATAGAGGAGGCGAACACGTTGTCGGTGGGGAGATAAATGGCATCGCACTCGGTGACGATGGAGGTTGTGGCCTGCTGTACGTCGTTGGTGCTGGCCACGGTGCGCTCTACGTACTGGATGCCCTTGGTGTCCAGCAGTGCCTTGGCGATGTCCACCTGGAGGCGGGAGTTGTCCTCACTGGAGTTGTACAGGAAGCCGACGGTCTTGACCTCCGGGTAAAGCTGGAACATCAGGTCAAACTGGGCCTCAATGGGGTTCATGTCGTTGGTGCCGGAGACGTTTGTGTTCGGCTTGTCGTTGGATTCCACAAGACCGGCCTCCGCAAAATCGGTGACGGCGGTGGCGATGATGGGGATGTCCTTGGTTTTGCCCGCTATTGCCTGGGCGGCGGGGGTGGCGATGGCCAGAACCAGATCGACCTTGTCGCCGACAAACTTGTCCGCAATGGTGGAGAGGTTGTTGGTGTCGCCCTGTCCGTTCTGATAGACGATGGCAATATTTTCGCCGTCCTTATAACCCTTTTCCTCCAGCGCGGCCACAAAGCCCTCGTGGGCAGCGTTCAGGGCCGGATGGTCCATCAGCTGGATGATGCCGATCTGTTTCTTTTCCCCGGACGACGCCGCGGAGCCGGAGGAAGAGGGAGCCGCGCTGCTGGGATTGGAATCACAGGCCGCAAAGGAAAGCGTCATGGCCGCTGCCAGAACGCCTGCGGCGATTTTACGGAATTTGCTCATTAGGGAAGACCTCCAATGTACATTTAAAATCAGGTATCGCTTTACTGATAAAAAGCTTTAAAGGGACAATGCGTCAATACCTAGGTACTATTATAAGGACTTCTTCCCGATTGTCAATAGTTTTTTCTGGAAGAAGGCGATAAAAAGCTGCGGCGCGGTACAGCCCCCTGCACCGCGCCGCTTCTGTACAATACCGTTTTCCGCCTCTATTCCCTGGTTCTGAGGCGGAATTTTGCCACCAGGTTTTTCAGCACGCCGGCCTGCCCGGAAAGCTCCTCACTGGCAGAGGCGCTCTTTTCCGCCGTGGACAGGTTGGACTGCACCACCTGGGAAATCTGCCCGATTCCGTTGATGACCTCCTCTGCGGCCTCCGCCTGTTTGCCGGAATACTCCGCAATCTGTACAATCAGGTTGTTTACCTCTTTCTCCCGGTCCACCACAGCCAGCATGGAGGCGGCAGTGGCCTCCGCCACTGTGGTTCCCTCTTCCACCGCCTCTGCCGTCTGGGCGATCAGGTCGGTGGTACTCTTGGCCGCCTCGGCAGACCTGCTGGCAAGGCTGCGCACCTCGTCCGCCACCACGGCGAAGCCCTTTCCGGCGGTGCCCGCCCTGGCGGCCTCTACCGCCGCGTTGAGGGCCAGAATGTTGGTCTGGAAGGCAATGTCCTCAATGGTCTTGATAATGGTGTGTATCTCCTTGGATTTGTCGCTGATCTTCTCAATGGCAACGGACATCTGCTGCATCTTTTCGTTGCAGCCCAGGATGCTGTTGCCCACAGCGCCGGATATCTCCTTGGCCTTCTGCGCCCCCATGGCGGTCTTCTGGATGCCGTCGGAAACCTCGTTGATCCGGTCGGACAGCATATTTACCGCGTCGGTCTGCTGGGAGGAGCCAAGAGACAGGTTCTGTGCCCCCTCCGCCACATATTTGGCCCCGTCGGCCATATCCTTGGCGGCCGCGTCGATCTGGCCGATGGTGCTGTTGAGGAACTTGGCAATCTGCTCCATGGATGCCTTGATTTTGGAGAACTCGCCGGTGTACTCATGGGAGAGGGAAACGGAAAGATCCCCCTGGGAGATTTCCTGGAGCTTCTGAGAAATCTCGTCGATATAGTCGATATATTCCCGCAGGCGGACCACCGTCCGGCCGAAGTTTCCGGCAAGCTCCCCCAGCTCGTCGTTGGAGCTGTAGGAAATGGTCTGGTCCAGCTCGCCGTCGGCAATTTTGGCGGCAACTCTGCTCAGCTCCGCCACCGGCCTGCCGATGATTCTCCGCACCAGAAGGATGGTGAGCAGCACCGCCACAAGCACCGCCATAACGGAAACCGATGCCATGATTCCGGTCAGTGTCTGCAAGGAGGACAAAACCTCCCCCTTGGACACATAGGCCACCGCAATCCAGTCACTGCTGGGTATGGCGGCTGTCTGTATGTACATACCGCCGTCCTCATAAAGGGACAGCCCCAGCGCGCCGCTTTTTATCCTCTGGGCGGCGTAGGCATACATGTCCCCGCTGAACTCCCCCAGCGTCCGCCCGGTCATCGCTGGATCCCGGTGGCCGATGATGGTATCGGTCCGGGTGTCCACCAGAAAGATGCCCCCGGTTTCCTGAATTTGAATATTGCTTACAATCTGGGAAATGGAATCCAGGTACACGTCCGCCGCCGCCACGCCACGAATTTCCCCCGCCGCGTCCCGCAGCACTCCGGAAGCGCCCACCACGTAGGAGCGGCTGTCCTCATCAAAGTATACGTCGCCCAGAATAAAGTCCTCCGACTTGATTCCGTCTTTATACCACGATTTTTCGGAGGCCACAAAGTCCGGCCCCGGCACAAAACTGGCATGGTACAGGGACCCGTCGGTCAGCGCCACATAAAGCCCCGCGGGATACGCGCTGTTTTGACCAACCGTGTGCTGGATGTATTCCTTCATTTCAGGCACGTCCATATTCCTGTACTGGACGGTATCCCGCTGCATTTCCAGCATGGTCAGCGTCCGGTTCATCCAGGCGGCAGTCTCCTGGACGGCTTTGCCGGTGGTTTCCTGAAGAAGGTGCTGGCTCTGGCTCAACAGGACCCCGGATATCCGGAAGTAAACGGTTGACAGGAGTGCCGCCACCATCACCACAATGGTAACCACAATGGCCCCCACCAATTTTTGGGTAATTCCCCGCTTATACGCTGTCGGTATTGCCGCAGTTCCAGCCGCTGTCTTCTCTTCTGTTTTCATACTCATGGCTCCTCAAATTTGTTTTCAACGCCAATATCCACACTCTCTCCATTGGCGGCGTATGTTTGACAAAAACTTCCGTCTGTCAATAACGGACGATTCATGTCATGGAAGAATACACCCCTATTATACTAGATAAAATTGGAAAATGCAATTATCCAAACGCGCATGTCATGAAACTCAAATTTGTAATTGATGTTCAAAACTTAAAGACCTGCATTCCTTTTAGAACCAATTTATATGTGAAAAATGCCTATAAAATTGTGTTGACAAATTATATTTTTGTGATAGTATATAATGGGGGAGTAAGTTGGATTTTTTTGCACGCCGGTACAGGCAGAAATATGTGCGCGTGTGCGCGTCCCTGCTCCCTGAAAATAAACGCGGCCAGCGCCGACGGCAATTTTTCACCGGCCCAGCTGTCAAAAACGGAGGGATCATCAATGCGGAAAACCCTTTTCGCCATCTGGAAGCAAAACTGGTTTGTTTGTTCCCTTGCGCTGCTCGCCGCCCTCGCCGTCGGCCTTATGACGCCGCTGACCGTGCGGTGTGAGGAGCGGTTGATCAACGGCATTACCCAAATACTGGGCGGCGGAACGCCTGTCTCTGCGATTATTTTTCCTCTTTTGCAGCTTACCGGCATTTATATCTGTATTTACATACTGCCCTCCCTTACTTCGCTTTTATATGAGAAAATACGGATGGCCTCGGACCTCTCTTTCCGCCAAGGGCTGATGGATAAAATGCAGACCATCTCCTATCAATGCGCCGAAAGCAGGGAGGTTATGGAACTGTATTCCCGCGTTCACAAGGGACTGGACAGCTCCCTGCAAAGGCTGGTCCCAAATGTCTGCGACCTCATCGCGTCCCTCATCGGTGTGGCGGGCTTTTTCGCGGTTATCTGCTCTGTCTCCCTGGCAAGCGCGGGGGTGTTCCTGGCGCTGTTTGTGGTAATGCTGGTCTTTGCTGATTATTCGGCCAAAAGCTTCTTTCGCCTGGATAAGCAGTTTACCGATACGGAGTGCAGGGTAGTCTACTTGGACTCCGTTGAAAATACCAGACCCTTTGCTCATGAGAAAAAGCTGTTCGGCTTTACGGATTACATCAACGAAAAGCGCTCCGGCTTTTTGATGGGCCAGAGGAACGCCCAGCGCCGGTACGACTATAAATTCGGCCTGACCTTCAGCCTGATTGACACCGCCGGCTACATCTGCACCATCCTGCTGATGCTCACCATGCTGGGCTATATTCTGGATGGGCGGATTACCCCCGGACTCTTTATTGCCGCCTCCCACGCGGCGGTCAACCTGAACCTGACCACCCAGAACCGGATACGCGCCATCATCAACGAGCTGATGCGTCAAAAGCGGTTCTGGAAGGAGTACGAGTCCTTCCTGGCCCTGCCTGACCAGGACCGGACCGAATTCACGGCCCCGGCCCCCGGCGGTTCAGGCTCTGCGGCCTTTGAGAGCCTGGAGTTTTGCGATGTGTCCTTCCAATATCCCAACGGCCCCAAGGTGCTGGATCATATCAGCTTCAAAATGGAAAACGGAAAGCATTATGCCCTGGTAGGGGAAAACGGCGCGGGAAAGAGCACCATTATCAAGCTGCTGCTGCGGCTGTATGAAGTAAACGAAGGGGATATCCTGCTCAACGGCAGGAGCATCCGGCAGTATTCCCAGGGGGAGCTGTACCGCATCTATGCCGCGGTGTTTCAGGACTTTTCCAGGTACTATGTCTCCTTCCGGGACAACATTACCTTCGGCAGGCCCCCTGAGGAGGCCCGCATGGGGCAGGTCCTTCAGGACGCCAATTTAAGCGAAAAAACGGACCGCCTTCCCGACGGCATGGACACCATGCTGGGGGAGATTTATCAGAATGGGGTGAACCTGTCCGGCGGCGAGTGGCAGCGGATTGCCTTTGCCCGCGCCCTTTATCAGGATTCGCCGGTTATTCTGCTGGACGAACCCACCTCCGCCCTGGACCCCATCGCGGAAAATGCCATCTACGAGCAGTTCGGGCGGATTGCCCAGGGAAAGACGACCCTGTTCATCACCCATCGCCTGGCCTCCACCAGGCTGGCGGACGAGATTTTTGTCCTAAGCGGCGGGAAAATAGCGGAAAGCGGTTCCCATGCCGCCCTGATGGACCAGCACGGGCTCTATGAAAAAATGTTTGACAGCCAGAAAAAATGGTATGCGGAGGAGGGGGCCATATGAGCACGGAAGTTAAAAAGGAGCGCAGCACCTGGGGTATCTTTTTTACGACATACCGGACCTTTATCCAAAAGAAGCCGGGGCCGTATTTTCTCATGGCCCTTCTCTCCCTGCTCCCCGCCCTGGTCAGCCCCGTCAAGGTGTACCTGGAGCGGATTATCTTCGACTGCTCCGACCACATCCTGGTGACGGCGGGAATCGACGCGGCGATTTACCGGGTGTTCTTCCTCTCCATCGCCGTACAGCTGCTGTATGTGGCGGTGTACCCCCTGTTCCGGGCCCACGTCAACTACTTTGGCAGCGAGTTTGAGACGGTGCTGCAAAACGAGATGAACCGCAAAACCGCCAAAATCCCCCTGAAAGCCTATGAGAGCAGCCAGCTGTACAAGGACATAGAGCTTGCCTCCAGCGCCTCCCGTGAGCTGCGGTTTTCCACCATGATGTTTTCCTCGGAAATACTGCTGTACCTGTTCCAGTTTGCCGCTGTTTCCTCGGTGCTGTTTACCTTCCATCCCCTGCTGGTGTCGCTGGCGTTCCTGGCCCTGATTCCGGATATCTTCGCCAAGTTTATCAAATCCAAGCGGCAGTATCTGGCGGAGGACCGGACCCAGCCCATCCTGCGGAGGAAGAAGTACTATGAGGACATCCTCACCACCCTCCAAAACATCAAGGAGGTTCGGGTCCACCAGAACCGGGACTTTTTCTACGCCCTGTGGAACCGGGAACGGGAGGCCTACAACCGGGAAAACTGGGCGCTGCAAAAGAAAAACGCCCTCCTGGATCTCCTCAACCAATCGGTAAACATCCTCACCGTTGTCCTCACCTACGCTGTGGCGGCGGCGCTGGCCCTGCGGGGGGATATCTCCATTGGTATGCTGGGCGCATCCATCGGGGCGGTGGCTTCCCTGAAGTCCAATTTCGGCAGGGTATGCAGCCTGGCCATGTTCAGCTTCCAGTGCAGCCTGAAGGGAAAGCACTACTACAAGGTGCTGGATTATGAGGAGCGGGGCGGACAGGCAAAGCAGGGGCTTTCCGCCAAGGGGGGAATCCGCTTGGATCGGGTTCACTTCTCCTATGTCCCAGAGGCGGAGGCCCTCAAAGGCGTTTCCCTTGATATCCGCCCCGGCGAGCACATTGCGGTTGTGGGGGAAAACGGCTCCGGCAAAACCACTATGGTCAAGCTCCTCTTGGGGCTATACCAGCCCGACGCGGGGGAGATATGGTACGGAAGGGATTCCATCAGCCGGGTTCGGGAGGCGGACATCTACCAGGGCAATTCCGCCGTTTTCCAGGATTTTTGCCGGTACGCCCTGACGCTGGAGGAAAACGTGGCCATGGGGGACACCCAGGGCCCGGCGGATACGGCGCGTATCAGGGAGCTGCTGGACGCTGTCTCCTTCCGGTTTGGGGAAAACACCCTGGAAACCCCTTTGGGCAGGGAGTTTGGGGGCGCGGAGCTCTCCGGCGGCAACTGGAAGAAGCTGGCCATTGCCCGTGGCCTGTACAAAGCCCACGACATGATTGCCTTTGACGAGCCCACCGCCTCCCTGGACCCCTTAGTGGAGGAGCAGATTATCCGCAGCATGATGGAGCTGGACAAGGGGAGCATCAAGATTTTTGTCACCCACCGCCTGAGCACCACCCGGCTTTCCGACCGAATCATCGTGATGGACAAGGGGAACATCGTGGGGTGCGGGACCCATGAGCAGCTTATCGGGGTTAATCCCATTTATACCGAGCTTTGGAATTCGCAGGCGAAATGGTATTCCCGCTGACAGTTTGTATTTTGGGCCCGGCTGCCGGTTGGAGGCAGGCGGGCCCTTATTTTGCTAGCTTTGGCGCCGTCTTCCGGTCCGCTCAGGATGTTTCCGCGGCATAAATGTCGCCTCATCTTTCGCTGGTCCAAAAAGCTCGGATGGCTTCTTTTTTCTTGGAAAGACGCTTGACCCCTGTCTTTTTGATTTTTTCTCTAAAACACTGGATATTTCTGATTTTTTTGGTACAATAAAGGGGACGCCCGCTTTTTACTCCGCGGGCCGGGAAGGAGCGCTTTTTATGTTCAAAGCTTCAGGCAGCTTCCGCCGTGTGGCCGCCATCCACGATATATCCGGCTTCGGCCGCTGTTCCCTCACTGTCATCATCCCCACCCTCTCCGCCATGGGGGTACAGGTCTGCCCCGTCCCCACCGCGGTGCTTTCCACCCACACAGGGGGCCTGGGCGACGTGGCTATGCGGGACCTGACCGATTACATACTCCCCGCCCTCAGCCACTATAAAAACCTCGGCCTGACCTTTGACGCCGTCTATACCGGCTTTTTGGGCAGCCAAACCCAGATAGGCCATTGCCTGGAATACTTCCGGGCCTTCCCCGATTCCCTCAAGGTGGTGGACCCGGTTATGGGGGACCACGGCAAGGCCTACCGCACCTGCGGAAAGGAGCTACAGGCGGGGATGACCCAGCTGGTCTCCGCCGCGGATATCATCACCCCCAACCTCACCGAGGCCTGCATTCTCCTCAAGCAGAACTATGAGTTCAATTCCCTCACCCACTCCCAGGCCAAGAGTATGCTGGCGCGCCTCAGCGAGCTGGGACCCTCCAAGGTGATTATCACAGGGGTGCAGCTGGCAACCGGGGAAATGGCAAACATCGGCTACGACCGGGACGGCGGCGCGTATTGGTATGTGCCCTGCGACTATGTGCCGGTGTCCTATCCGGGGACAGGGGATATCTACGCCAGTGTCCTGGTGGGCTCCCTGCTCACAGGGGACAGCCTCTCCATGGCCATGGGCCGGGCAACCAGCTTTGTGGAGCTGGCCATAAAAACCACCTTCAGCTACGGCACCGATCCCCGCTATGGGGTCATGCTGGAAAGCGCCCTCCCCTGGCTGACCCATAAGGAAATCGTAAAGAACTTTGAGATACTGTAGGGGGAAAACCGGTATGCTCTGGAATGCAAAAAACGGTTCCGTCCGGCTGGGCGGCACGGATATGGATTATGTTTCCTTTGGACAGGGGGACAGGTCCTTTATCGTGCTCCCCGGCCTGTCCGACGGGCTGATGACGGTAAAGGGCAAGGCGCTGCTGTTGGCAAAGCCGTATGTGAAATTCTTTAAGGATTATACCGTGTACATGTTCAGCCGGAAAAACAAAATGCCCCAGGGCTATTCCATCCGGGAGATGGCGGCGGACCAGGCGGCGGCGCTGAAAGCCCTGGGCATCGCAAAAGCCAGTGTCATGGGGGTTTCCCAGGGCGGGATGATCGCCCAGTATCTGGCCGTGGATTACCCGGAGCTGGTGGACAAGCTGGTTATAGCCGTATCCGCCCCGCGGGTAAACGAGATGATGCGGAGCATCCTCCTGGAGCGCATGGAGGCGGCCCAAAAGGGCGACCACCAAAAGCTCATGATAGACACGGCGGAAACCGCCTATTCGGAGCAATACCTGAAAAGGCTCAGGGCGTTTTATCCTATCCTGGGAAGGATGGGAAAGCCCCGCACCTATGACAGATTTTTCATAAACGCCAACGCCATCCTTGGGTTTGACGTATATGAGGAGCTTCCGAAAATTTCCTGCCCCACATACATCATCGGCGGGGCGGAGGACAAAACGGTGGGGATTGCCGCTTCCTATGAGATGGAGGGGAAAATCAAACACAGCGAGCTGTACATTTATCAGGGGTTAGGCCATGGGGCCTATGATGAGGCAAAGGACTTTTACAGCAGGGTTTATAATTTCCTGATAAAATAACTGTAGTGATTGTAACAGAGAACGGAGTATTGCCATGGAAATCATCATCGCCCCGATGGAGCTCCGGCATATCCCCCTTCTGGCGGAGCTGGAGCAGCAGTGCTTTGCGGAGCCCTGGAGCGAAAGGGCGCTGCTGGAGGAGCTGGAAAACCCGCAGGCTGTCTTTCTGACGGCGGAAACGCCCCAGGGGGAGCTGCTGGGTTACAGTGGAATGCACGATATTTTAGGGGAAGGGTACATTGACAACATCGCGGTTTTCCCCCAGGCGCGGGGAAAGGGGACAGGCTCGGCGCTGGTGAAGGCGCTGTGCGATTATGGGGAAAGCCATGGTCTTGTCTTTATCACCCTGGAGGTGCGGCCCTCCAATCAGGCGGCTTTGGCACTGTACCGGAAGTTTGGGTTTTGTCAAGAGGGGATACGAAAAAATTACTATCGCCGCCCCACGGAGGACGCATGGCTGCTGACCCGGCGGTTTTCTCCGTCAACAGATCGATCTAAGAAAGGAACAGAGATATAGCATGAAGATATTGGGAATCGAAAGCTCCTGCGACGAAACCGCCGCCGCCGTTGTGGAGAATGGAACGGCGATCCTCTCCTCCTCCGTCAACTCCCAGATTCAGGAGCACCAGAAATTCGGCGGAGTGGTCCCGGAGATTGCTTCCCGCCGCCATACCGAGAACATCATCCCGGTGGTACAAGACGCGCTGGACCAGGTCGGGCTCTCTCTGGAGGAAATAGACGGCATCGCTGTCACCACCGCGCCGGGGCTGATTGGCGCGCTGCTGGTGGGGGTCAACTTTGCCAAGGGGCTGAGCCTGGCCACTGGGAAGCCGCTGATTCCGGTCCACCACATCCGGGGGCATATTGCGGCCAACTATCTGGCCCACCCGGAGTTGAAGCCCCCCTATCTCTGCCTGGTGGTGTCGGGGGGACACAGCCACCTGACCGAGGTTTTGGATTACACCAAGTTCCATGTGATAGGCCGGACGCGGGACGACGCCGCCGGGGAGGCCTTTGACAAGGCGGCGCGGGCCATGGGCTTCCCTTACCCCGGCGGGGTGATACTGGACCGGGAGGCCCAGAAGGGCAACCCCGCCGCCTACCGCCTGCCCCGGCCCAAGGTGGACGGAAGCCCCTATGATTTCAGCTTTTCCGGATTGAAAACGGCGGTGGTCAACCTGGTCCACAACGCGGCCCAGAAGGGGGAGGCCCTGCCAGTGCAGGACCTGGCCGCCAGCTTCCAGCACACGGTGGCGGAGATTCTGACCGGGCATCTGCTGATGGCCGCAAGGGATTACCATTATCAGACGGTGGCCATTGCAGGAGGAGTCAGCGCCAATTCCGGCCTGCGAACGATGCTGTCCCAGCGGTGCGAAAGGGAGGGAATCCGGCTGTACTTTCCGCCCCTCTCCCTCTGTGGGGACAACGCCGCCATGATTGCCTCCCAGGGGTATTTTGAGTACCAGGCAGGGGTCCGGGCGGGGATGGATTTGAATGCCAGCCCCAGTATGCCCATTGATGAGTGTGTTTGGCAATAGGACAGCAAAAAAGGCCCCCAAAACCAATTTGTCTTTGGCTTCGGGGGCCTTGTCCATATTTTGAAATTTACAGAAAGAGGGAGCAAGGTTCACTGTTTATCGAAGCTGCATATCTGCTTGCTCACCCACAGGAACAGGCATAACACGGCACTTGATGCCTTTGCTTCGCAACGCCGAGCGCAGACGCTGGGCCTCCGCCCGAGTTAGTCCAGAGAGCGGCCCAATCTCTTTGTGCGGGTGGCCTTTCGCACAATAGGCCGCGATTTCTTCCTCGGCCTGTTCCTTGGACAGGTGAAACTCTTCCATCAAAAAGCGGGTCAATGTGACAGGGTACTTTGTATCTACCTCCAAATGGAAGCGGGACTGGATCACCACCCGTTTTAGAACTCCCGCTTCGTTCAACCAGCAGCGGACCCAGTGGCACTTCATAGTGAGCTGGACACATCCATCCTCCAAAACCTCCACCTGATTCGGGTAGACCTCCCGGAACTCGTCTAAAGTAAAATCGCAAAAATAGACATGGGGGCCGAACAGGCTCAGGTCGATCTCCAGCTTTTCTTCGGTTAATCCGGTTAGATAGGAGCTGTGTCCCAACCTCCCCATATCAAGGGATACCTCTTTCGCTTCTGAGTCCAGCCATCGAATGCCTTGGAGTCCAACCGGAACCTTCATCTCATGATGGTACTCTATCACACCATTCAGCGATATATATCCCTCTCCGATCTGGAACACATTTGTGGACCGCTGCTCCAGCTCTTCCCGGAATGCCTGAAGCCGTCCCGGTCCCGCCAGATATCGTTTGAAAGCCGCTTTTTCGTTCACATGTTCCCGCCTTGGATTAAATGTGCTGTCTGGGCAGTTCGGGCATTGAAACAAGGGTAGCGTGTGGAGCAGTCGGATGGATATTTCAGTTCCAGGTAGTTCCGCTTCCAGAACATTTACACCATAGTAAAATTTCAGTTGTCTGGATACGGCTTTGCACCTTGGGCAGATGGCATCCTTTTCCTGGCGCATGGTCTTAATCTCATAGGTAGGCAGATTCTTCGCATACCGGTTGACCCCACTGTGGGAAACATGATAATGATTGCGATATTCTCCCCAATCCAGGAAGTCCACAAAGGTTTCCATGGAGACCTCCTCAGGCACCGGCCGGGCCAACTCCTGCTTCTCTTTAAAAGCCTTGATGGCCTTCTTGGGGAACTTCCAATCCTCTATACCCAGTAGCTCGGCCACTTGCTCCAGATACCAGGCCCAAAATTTCAGCTCGGCCACCTTCTGCGCTCCGGGGCTGGCCTCCTCGTCCTGACCTGCCCAGGCCAAAGATGAGCACCATGCTGCGTCCCAGTTGTAGGGGTCCAGGTCGGTGTCGCCAGCGTCGGCATAGTGGGGCTCCAACAGAAACTCGTCGTAGTAGGGCACGATGGCCGCCCGCTCCGCCGCAATGGCGGCCATAGGGGCAGAACTGTACTGCTCCTCCTCTGTCCGATTCATGTAGTCGGAGGCTTTCCATGTCTGGTACAGCTTATCCGCCGACAGCTTGCCGCTGAGATAGGCGTTTCCTTGCTTTACCAGCCCCTGAGGCCCCTTGTCCTCCGGGGCGTAGGCTGCCCAGACTTTTGCCACCTTTTTGGCGCAGGCCAAAGCCAGTTTCGCTCTCTTTCTCAGCGGCTCGGTGAGAGTCCGGGGGCTTTTGTCCATCTCGTCTCGTTCTTCCCAAGGTCCCAGTGCCAGCCACAGTGCCCGCCGAACTGGGAAAGACAGCCTGCCAGTCTTGGATACTTCTTTGACTCCTTGTTCAAATATTTCCATAAGGAAAACCTCCTTAAAAAATTCAGGCTTTTTTGTAGTTTCCAGTATACCACGGCGATGTAAAATAGGCAAATAAATTACCACAGGTAATCGCCTTCCAATACACTGCTATGATGTCATTCTTTATGCAAGATTGACTAACAATTTTTAATAAAAAGACACAAGCAAAGATAGAGAAAGGTTCACTTACTCCATCTAAAGAGACAAACAAAAAAGCCTGACAAAAATTCCTCCTCTCCCCCCTTGCAATTTCCCTCAAACAATGGTATCATATCACTGACAAAGGCAATGACAGAGCAAGTATGCGTTCGGCAAACGTCCCAGCGAGCCGGGGAGGGTGTAAGCCCGGTGCCAGTAGCGTCCGCAGAAAATCTCTCTGGAGCCGCAGGCTGAACGGTTTTCCAAGTAAACCCTGCCGGTGTCCCTCCGTTAAGGGGAGCGCATATAGTGACAGACGTTCCACGCCTGCCGGTATGTTTGTAAAAGGTGGTATTGCGGCAAGCGGAGCTTCCGTCCTGTTTACAGGTCGGAGGCATTTTTTATTTATTGTAAGAGGTGATGGAAATGTATGAAAAAGTTTCCCCGGAGCTGAACTTTAAGCAGCGGGAAAGGGAAGTCCTGGACTTCTGGCAGAAAAACGATATCTTCCAAAAGAGCATGACCCAGCGGGCAGGCGGCCCCACCTATACCTTCTATGACGGACCGCCCACGGCCAACGGAAAGCCCCATATCGGCCATGTCCTCACCCGCGCCATCAAGGATATGATCCCCCGCTACCGGGCTATGAAGGGCTATATGGTCCCCCGCAAGGCGGGCTGGGATACCCACGGTCTCCCGGTGGAGCTGGAGGTGGAAAAATCCCTGGGCCTGGACGGCAAGGACCAGATCGAGGCCTATGGCTTGGAGCCCTTTATTAAAAAATGCCGGGAAAGCGTCTGGACCTACAAGGGGATGTGGGAGGATTTCTCCGGAACCGTGGGCTTCTGGGCGGACATGGACAACCCCTATGTCACCTATGAGAACGACTACATCGAATCCGAGTGGTGGGCCCTCAAGCAGATTTGGGACAAAAACCTGCTGTACAAGGGCTTTAAGATTGTCCCCTACTGCCCCCGCTGCGGTACCCCCCTCTCCAGTCATGAGGTAGCCCAGGGCTATAAGGATGTAAAGGAGCGCTCCGCCATCGCCCGGTTTAAGGCAAAGGGTGAGGACGCTTATTATCTGGCCTGGACCACCACCCCCTGGACCCTGCCCTCCAACGTGGCGCTCTGCGTCAACCCCAAGGAGAGCTATGTCAAGGTCAAATGCGATGAATACACCTATTATCTGGCGGAGGCTCTGGCGGATACCGTCCTGGGCGAAGGGAACTACACGGTTCTGGAGCGGTTCACCGGAAAGGACCTGGAATTCCGGGAATATGAGCCCCTGTTCCGCTTTGTCAGCCCCAAGGAAAAATGCTGGTATGTCACCTGCGCCTCTTACGTCACATTGACCGACGGCACCGGCATCGTCCACATCGCCCCCGCCTTTGGCGAGGACGACTCCAACGTGGGCCGGGAGTACGGCCTGCCCTTTGTCCAGCTGGTGGACAACAAGGGAGAAATGACCAAGGAAACCGACTGGCCCGGCATGTTCTGCAAGGACGCGGATAAGGAAATCCTGAAAGCCCTGCGGGAAAAGGGCCTGCTGCTCTCCGCCCCGGTGTTTGAGCACAGTTACCCCCACTGCTGGCGGTGCGGCACCCCCCTAATCTATTACGCCCGCGACTCCTGGTTTATCAAGATGACCGCCGTCAAGGAGGACCTAATCCGCAACAACAACACCGTCAACTGGATTCCCGAAAGCATCGGCAAGGGCCGCTTCGGCGACTGGCTGGAGAACATCCAGGACTGGGGCATCAGCCGCAACCGGTACTGGGGCACCCCCCTCAACATCTGGGAGTGTGAATGCGGCCACCGCCATTCTGTCGGCAGCATCGCGGAGCTGAAGGAGATGTCCCCCAACTGTCCTGATGAGATTGAGCTCCACCGCCCCTATATCGACGCTGTCACCATCACCTGCCCCAAATGCGGCAAGCAGATGAAGCGGGTACCGGAGGTCATCGACTGCTGGTTTGATTCCGGCGCCATGCCCTTTGCCCAGCACCACTATCCCTTTGAAAACAAGGAGCTGTTTGAACGGCAGTTCCCGGCGGACTTTATCTCCGAGGCCGTGGACCAGACCCGCGGCTGGTTCTACTCTCTGATGGCTATTTCCACCCTGCTGTTCAACAAATCCCCCTATAAAAACGTCATTGTCCTGGGGCTGGTGCAGGACGAAAACGGCCAGAAGATGTCTAAATCCAAGGGCAACGCCGTGGACCCCTTTACCGCCCTGGAAACCTATGGCGCGGACGCCATCCGTTGGTATTTCTATACCAACTCCGCTCCCTGGCTGCCCAACCGGTTCTACCCAAGGGCCGTTATCGAGGGCCAGCGGAAGTTTATGGGCACCCTGTGGAACACCTACGCTTTCTTTGTGCTCTACGCCAACATTGATAATTTCGACGCCTCCAAATATACCCTGGACCCGTCTTCCATGACGGTGATGGACCGGTGGATTCTCTCCAAGCTCAATTCCATGGTACAGGCGGTGGATGAAAACCTGGGGAACTACCGCATTCCGGAGGCGGGCCGCGCCCTCCAGGAATTTGTGGACGACCTGAGCAACTGGTACCTGCGCCGCAGCCGCCAGCGGTACTGGGTCAAGGAGATGACACAGGATAAGATCAACGCCTATATGACCCTGTATACCGCCCTTGTGACCACCGCCAAGGCCGCCGCGCCTATGGTGCCCTTCCTCTCCGAGAGTATTTACCGGAACCTGGTCTGCACCCACGACGCCGCCGCGCCGGAAAGCGTCCACCTCTGCGATTTCCCCGAAGTGCAGAAGCAGTGGATCGATTCCAAGCTGGAGCAGGATATGGACGAGGTCTTGAAGATTGTCGTACTGGGACGGGCGGCCCGCAACGGGGCCAACCTGAAAAACCGTCAGCCCCTTGCCGCCATGTATGTCAAGGCGGAGCCGCTGGAGTCCTTCTATCAGGACGTTATCCGGGACGAGCTGAACCTGAAGCAGGTGGTTTTCCAGGAGGACCTGTCCGAATTCACCTCCTACTCCTTCAAGCCCCAGCTGAAGACACTGGGTCCGCGGTACGGAAAGAAGCTGGGTGAAATCCGCACCCTGCTGACCAACCTCAACGGCAGCGCCGCCAAGAAGGAGCTGGACTCCACCGGCGCGCTGAAGCTCACCCTGGCGGACGGCACGGAAATCGCTTTGGCCCCGGAGGACCTGTTGATTGAGATGACCAAATCCGACCGGTTCTTCTCGGTGGAGGACGGGGATTTGACGGCTGCCATTGACACCCAGCTGACTGAGGAGCTGATTGAGGAGGGTTTGGTCCGTGAGGTCATCAGCAAGGTACAGACCATGCGGAAGGATTCCGGCTTTGAGGTGATGGACCATATCCGGCTGTGGGTATGGGGGGACAAGGCGGTGGAGGCCGCTGTCCGCAAGAACGCCGAAACCATCCGGGAGGAGACCCTTTCCGATGAAATCCGTCTGGAAGCCCATGAAAGCGGCGGGAAGGACTGGGATATCAACGGCAAGGCGGCATCCATTGCGGTAGAAAAAGTATAGGCTTTTCCATATATCCAAAAGAGAGCAGGGCCTCCGCAAAGGCGGAGGCCCTGCTTTTGGCGTTTTTTAGGAAAGAGGTACAATTTATTGACATCATATATGATACCATGGTATAATATAGCAGGGGAGGTATACAGGATGTCAAAATGGGATAAACTGTTACAGCGCATCTGTCTGTTAGAAGCTGACCTTCAATTTGATGAACTGCGCAAGGTTTTAGAAAGTTATGGATATGAGATGAAGGCCCCAAAGGGTGGAAGCAGTCACTATACATTTAGAAAAATTGGATGTCCTCCCATTACAATTCCTAAACATAAACCGATTAAAAAAGTTTATATTGCAATGGTAAAAAAGATAATAGAAAGCGGGGATGCTGTAGATGAGAACATTGAGTGATTATCTGTCGCTGCCTTACCGGCTGGAATTGATAGAAGATTATGAAGAAGGCGGTTTCGCGGCAGCCTATCCGGAGCTGCCCGGATGTATTACCTATGGGGAAACGATAGAATCCGCTGTGGAAAATGCCATGGACGCAAAAAAGGCATGGCTGGAGGCCGCGCTGGAGGACGGATATCCTATCGCCGAGCCGGACAGCCTAGAGAACTATTCGGGACAGTTTAAGCTGAGGATTCCGCGCAGCCTGCACAAATCCCTTGCGGAGCACGCCAGGCGGGAGGGTGTGAGCATGAACCAATATTGCGTCTATCTGCTGTCCCGCAACGACGCTGTTTATACAAATAACCAATAAGGAAGAGGCAGGGGCCCCGTAAAGGCGGAGTCCCTGTCTTTTCAGTACCTAAAACGGGCTTTGAGCAATGAAAAGCTGTTCCCAGGCTGTCTTGCAAAGGCGGGGAAATTGTGATAATATAAAATCAGAAAGCGAAAGGTATTTTTATAAAATCCAAAAGGGGCAGGACATGTAAGCCGCACAGCAAACGAAGAACCCATTCAGCTTCTCTAGGGAGAAGGAGAGGAGGAATCCCCAATGCCCATTACCGTACCGGACGGACTGCCCTCTATTGACCTGCTCCGTCAGGAACATATATTTACCATAAACGAGTACCGCGCCACCCATCAGGACATACGACCGCTGCGGATTGTTCTGCTCAACCTGATGCCGAAAAAGATAGAAACCGAAACCCAGCTCCTCCGGATGCTCAGCAACACCCCCCTGCAAATGGAGGTGGAGCTGCTCCAGGTAAGCTCCCATAAATCCAAAAACACCCCCCAGGAGCACCTCCTGAAGTTCTATAAGACCTTTGAGGAAATTCGGGGGGAAAGGTTTGATGGTATGATCATCACCGGCGCGCCGGTGGAGCAGATGCCCTTTGAAGCGGTGGACTATTGGCAGGAGCTGTGCCAAATGATGGAATGGAGCAAAACCCATGTCTTTTCCACTCTCCATATCTGCTGGGGAGCACAGGCGGGACTCTATTACCATTACCGAATCCCCAAATACGACCTGCCCCAAAAGATGTTCGGCGTGTTTGAGCACCGTCCCCTCTGCCCTACCCACGAGTTGCTCCGGGGCTTTGGGGATTGCTTCCCAGTCCCCCATTCCCGCCACACCGAGGTTCGCGCTCAGGATATAGAAAGGGTGGACAATCTCCAGCTTTTGGCGGTATCGGAGGAATCGGGAGTACATCTGGCGGGCAGCAGGGACGGACGGCAGTTGTTTGTCACAGGTCACTGGGAATACGACCGGGACACGTTGGCCAACGAGTATCGCCGGGACTTGGCCAGACATCTCCCCATTGAGATGCCAAAGCACTATTTCCCCAGTGACGACCCCTCCAAAGAACCCCTTCTCACCTGGCGCGCCTACGGAAGTCTGTTCTACTCCAACTGGTTGAATTTTGTGTACCAGAAGACCCCATTTGACCTGTCGGGGCTTGATTAAATGTAATATAAGCTCTGTGGAATGCCATTTCTTTGTGGCTTCCACAGAGCTTTTCCCTTTTCAGGGGTCTCCCAGCTGCTTTCGCATGGTCAGAAGGATCTTCTTTTCCCGCCTGGATACCTGGACCTGGGTCATACCCAGCATTCCCGCAGTCTCCATCTGCGTCTTCCCTTGAAAATACCGAAGAATAATCAAACTCCGGTCCTTGGGCGCAAGCGTTCCCAGCGCGTCCTTCAGCGCCAGCAGCTCGGTCAGCCTCCCCTCCTGGGATTCCACCGGAATGTCCATCTGGGAGTGGCCGTTCTCCTCGTCGTCCATACTGGTGAGGGAGAGGGCCGGGGACGACGCGCCGATGGCCTCCACAATGTCCTCCACGCTTTCCCCCATCAGCTCCGCCAGCTCATGGACGGTGGGTTCCCGGCTGCACCGGCGGCAATAGGCCTCCCGCTCCTTCATCACCCGCATGGAAAGCTCCTTCAGGGTACGGCTGACCTTTACGGTGCCGCCGTCCCGGAAAAGCCGCCTCATCTCCCCCAGAATCACGGGGACGGCGTAGGTGGAAAACCGGACGCCCCGCTCCCAGTCAAAGGCGTCCACCGCCTTGATCAGCCCCATACAGCCGGCCTGGAACAGGTCCTCATACTCAATTCCCTTCCCCTGGAACCGGTGGGCGCAGGAGTGCACCAGCCCCATGTTCCTTTCTATCATTTCGTTGCGGCTGCGAAATCCGCTTAAACCAAAGCCTTCCCCCTCCTGGCAGCCTCCGGGAGTGGAGGGCTCAAAGGGTTCCAGCGTCTTTTCCTTTAGACGATTCATCTGAATCTCCTTTGGTTTTGATTTTCTTTTCCATGGTGACCACCGTGCCTCTGCCCGGCGTGGAGCGGACCCGGAGCTTATCGGTGAAGGATTCCATCACCGCAAACCCCAGCCCGGCCCGTTCGCCGGTTTCACAGGTGGTAAAGAGGGGCTCCATGGCTTGGCGCACGTCGGCGATTCCCGTTCCCCTGTCCCGGATGCGGATAACCGCCCTCCCGTCCTCCCGGATGCCCGCTTCCACCGTGATGGTCCCCACGCAATCGGGGTAGCCGTGGACAATGCAGTTGGTCACGGCCTCCGAAACGGCGGTGCGGATGTCCGATATCTCCTCAACGGTGGGGTCCAGCTGGGCCAAAAAAGCCGAGACAGCCGTCCGGGCAAATCCCTCGTTGGCCGAACGGCTGGGAAAGCTCAGCTTCATTTCATTTACAAATTTCATCTTCTGTCACATCCTCCATGAAGTCCGTCAAACGGCCGGACAGCCTATTCCGTTCTGCCGTCTCTGTCCCAGGGTCCTGGGGAAGGCTCCAGCCCTTCCAGTCCCCCCGGCGGAACCGGGATGGTTACGGTCAGTGTCTTTGCCGTCTCTATCGGAGAAGCGCCCGACACAGATGGCCTGTCCTGGGGACAGGGGCTCTCTTCGGTTTTGGCCGGGGACCTGGGCCGGGCCGGACGCTTTCCCTCCGGCTCCATGACGGCCAACTTGTCCAGTCCGGAAAGCCGCATGACCTTGCGGATATGGGAAGGAACTCCTGTCACTCTGAGCTCCCCGCCCAGCTCCTGCATCAGGCGGTACCGGCCCATCACCAGGCCGATTCCGGAGCTGTCCATAAAGGTCACCTCCCGGAAATTGAGAAGAAGCTTTTCCGGCTTCTGTGCCGCGGCGCGGCTGTCGATGGCTTCCCGAAGGCCTTTTGCGGCGTGGTGGTCGATTTCTCCTGAGAGATAGGCGGTCAGGCAGTTTTCCTCCGCCTCCGTTTCCAGGCGTACTGGCATATCTCACTCCTCCTTATGCCGGCTGCTGTGTGCTGTGTGCTGTATGCTGTATGGAATAAAAACCGGTGAAAATGGTTCTAAGAAAAAAGGAAACTGTATACCCTTATAGGATATACAGTTTCTGGAAAAAAGCGGCATGAATGCCGCTGTCGATTTTATAGTTGTTTTTCAGCCTTTACAGGGAAAGGCTGGGAAATTGTAAAGACTGGGAATTTTCTGTCAGGTTTCCGGGGCAAAAAACTTCCAGGCGGTTGATAACGGTTGCCAAAAGGGGGGTTCTCCTGTTATAATAAATACAGCTTCCAACAGAATTCGCAGAAAGGAACAGTATCGCCCGATATGAGAAAGAAGCCAGCCCCAAATGAAAACCCCAGCGCATCCTCCAACAGCTCCCCCACAGCTCTGGATAACTTCCACCGCCACCCTGTCCTGTGGGTTGTATGCCTCGCGGCCGCCAACGCCATTCTGCTGGCGGGGATTGCCGCCTGCTTTTTGAACATCTCCCAGGCCAACAAGCGGATCGCAGAGCTGGAGGAGGCCGCCATCCCCGTCCAGACCACTCCGCCCCAGATTGTTCTCTCCCCCAAAGACGAGGAAGTTTCCCAGCCGGATATCCCCCTCTTCGACCAGGAGACCATCAAGGGATTTGCGGCAACCTCCAAGGATAAATACGAGTTTTTACAGCGCTTTTTCGACGACACCTTTGTCTATAGCTGGAAGGGGGAAACCCTTTATGTCCCAGTGGACGGCACTCTGCCCATGAACAGCTACAACTGGGACAACCTGGTGCTGATGGACAAGGACTACAAGGAGTATGAATACCAGGAATACGGAGTGACCAAGACCATCAAGGGCATCGACGTGTCCAAGCACCAGGCGAACATCGACTGGGAAAGGGTGGCGGCAGACGGCGTCGATTATGCCTTTCTCCGGGTGGGGTACCGGGGGTACGGCACCGGAGCCATCCTGGTGGACGAAGCCTTTCATCAGAACGCCAGGGCCGCCAATCAGGCGGGGGTGCCCATTGGTGCGTATTTCTTCTCCCAGGCAATCAACGCGGAGGAAGCTGTGGAGGAGGCGGAGCTGGCCATAGAGGCGCTGAAGGATTACGACATCACCTATCCGGTGGCCATCGACCTGGAGGACGTTCCGGAGGAGTCACGCACCTCCGATATGACCCGTGAGGAGTTCACCGAGGTTGCCATCGCCTTCTGTGAGAGGATAAAGGAAGCGGGGTACACCCCTATGATCTACTGCAACTCCCGATGGTTTACCATGAACCTGGACCTTTCCCAGCTGACGGAGTATGATAAATGGTTTGCCCAGTATTACAACCGCCCCTTTTTTCCCTATGATTTCCAGATATGGCAGTACAGCAGCACTGGAAGGGTGGATGGAATCCAGGGGGATGTGGATCTAAACATCTCCTTTGTTCGGTATGGCGAGGAAGAAAAACAGGATTAATCGATAAAAATTGAGCTGAAAAACCATAGACACAGGTTTTTCAGCTCAATTTTTTAATGAACGAAAAAGGCCACAGCCCAAGCCCGTTTTCCTGTTCTGATTATTCTGCGCTGTTCCCCATCAGCAGGTTCTGCCCGATAAACCTCACCGCACCCCCGTATATCCCCAGTTTATCCGCTTCCGCCGTCAGATCGAGATGCACATTCCGCAGGGCATTTATCGCCGCCTGCCCGTCTTCCGCTGTCTGGGCGCGCTGCGCCATTTTTATGGCGGCGACTGTCCTTTGGCAGATATCTTCAAAAGATGCCCTCTGCTCCGGGGTAAGGCGGGAGGACAGCTTCTGTATCTCGCCCTTCAGGTAGAACAGAAGGACGTTCCCCTGGAAGGCCATATCCTGATACCTTTTGGCGGAGGAACGCACGCCATCCTCCACAGGCTGGACGGCGTCCCCGGACAACCCCTGGAAAAACTCCTCCGCCTCCCGGAGCTGGTCCCGGAATTCGGAAATACCCCCGAAAATCTCCCTGTGGGACGGGACGCGTATGGTATCCATCCCAGCAGCGGAGGCGATGATATCCAGGCGGAAAACAAGGTTCTCCAGCAGAGCGGCGGTCATCCGCTCCAAGGGGACGGCGGTAAGCTCTCCGGCGATGTTCCTCACTTCCTCCCCAATATAGCTATAGGGTAGGGCGGGATCGGCCAGTATGGCTTCATAGGCCGCTTTTCCCTTTGCCGCTGCGCGGTCCAGCAGGCTTTGGGCGGTTTCCCCCATATCCCGGAGGATCAGGGCCGCCAGCTCCCGGAAAAAGGCCACGATTTTTCCGGATTTTATCTGGGCGCTTTGGGCCAGGGCCTCGTACCGGGTACACAGGGGCTCCAGGGCGGTGCGGTCCTCCGGTTGGGCCCGGCAGGCGGTCAGCCGGGCCTGAAAGGCCGTGATGTGGGCCCGGAAAACCGTATCCTCTATGGCTTTGATGATTCTGAACCGGGTGAATATCCCCTCCGGCTGCTGGGGGAGTTCGGTCACGCGGCTTAGGGCCGTTGACAGCTCATCCGTCATGGTCTCCGCTTGGGCGGCGATAAACTCCCAAAACGGGTTGTAAAAGTCGGGGACAGGTTTGCCGCCTTGTTGTTCCCTGGTGTGGGCGGCGGCCTCCCTGGCCTGGATAATCAGGCCATTGAGCTCCCGAATGATTTCGTCCGCTGCTTTGGAATAGGTCATAGCGCTTCTCTCCTTCTGTACTTTGATTGGGGAGACCAAGGCGTGATGCTTCCGGTACTCCGTGGGGGTGATGCCCATATGGGAACGGAAGCTGCGGGTAAACCCCTCGTGGGAGTCATATCCGTATTTCAGCGCAATCTCCAGGACGGATAAATCGCTCCCGGCCAGCTCCCCGGCGGCCAGGGCCAGCCTGCGGCGGGTCACATACCGCATGACGCTTTCCCCCACCGCCTCCCGGAACAGCCGCTGGTAGTGGAATTTGGAAAGGTGGATGCTCTCCGCCAGGCTTTCCACTGTCAGCTTTTCCTGTATTCGCTTCTCAATGATGCCAAGGGAATGGAATATCGGGTCCGTTCGGTTCACGCTTATCGCCCCCTTTTTCCCCTGCCGGGGTTCTGATCCTATGATACAGCCGGTGAGAAGTTTTTTCTTGATATAGGATGCTCTTTTCCATAAAAATAAGCCCAGCTGATGGAGTGACTTTCCGTCAGCCGGGCTTGCTGTTGTATTTGGATTTGCTAATCCGTAAATCCCATCTTTGCCTTTCTGCGGCGGAGCCATCCACCCTGCAAATAGTAAATGATAAACAATATCGACGTCAGAATCCAGGTAATGGGATAGCTGACAATCACTGTGCTGATCTGCCGGTTCAGCGGCACCGCGATGAATATCCACACTACCCGCAGTACGCATACCCCCAAGCCGGTCATGATCATGGGGATAAAGGCGTCTCCTGCTCCCCGTACCGTCCCGGAAAGGACCTCTATCCCCACATAGGTGAAGTAGAAGGGCACCAGCAGACGGATGATCTGCATCCCCACATCGGCGACAGCGGGGTCGGAGGTGAACAGCCCCAGCAGATGCCGCCCAAAAATCAGAATCAGGGCGCTAATCCCCACCGAGGCCAAAAACGCCATCCCCATACAGACGGTGACGCTCTTTTTCACCCGGTCGAACTTCCGCGCTCCAAAGTTCTGCCCCACAAAGGTGGTAATGGCAATGCCAAAGGCGTTGATGGTCATCCAGTAAACGCCGTCCAGCTTGCCGTAAGCGGTCCAGGCGGCAATGACGTCGGTGCCGAAGGAGTTGACGCTGGATTGGATGATAACATTGGAAAGGGAATACATCACCGATTGCAGACCGGCGGGCAGCCCAATCAGGATAATACTGCGGAGAATGGGTATGGTAAAGCGGATTTCCCGGAAAAACAGGCGGCAGGCGTTGGGGATGTGCAGCAGCGTCAGCGTCACCAGCACCGCGCTGACCGCCTGGGAAATCAGGGTTCCCAGGGCCACGCCGAACACGCCCATCTTCAGCATCACCACAAACACAACGTCCAGCACCAGGTTCACCATACAGCAGATGATGAGGAAGTAGAGGGGGCGGCGGGAATCCCCCACGGCCCGCAGGATGCCGGAGCCGATGTTGTACACCAGGGGGAACAGAATCCCGCAGAAATAGGTACGCATGTAGGTTATGGCGTGGGGGAGGATGTCCTCCGGGGTGTCCATCCACCGCAGGGCCATGGGGGTCCCGAAAAAGCCCACAAAAAAGAAGATGACCGTTGCCACAAGGGCCAGGGCCATGGCTGTATGTACCGCCTGGCTGACCTGTTCATCCCGGCCAGCGCCGTAAAACTGGGAGATAATCACCGTCGCCCCGGAGCCCAGACCGGTGAAAAAGCCCACCAGCAGGTTAATCAGGGTGCCGGTTGCGCCGCCCACGGCGGCCAGGGCCTCCTTGCCCACAAAGTTCCCCACAATCACCGCGTCCACCGTGTTGTAAAGCTGCTGGAAAAAGGTGCCCAGCAGGATGGGGAAAAAGAAAATCAGGAGCTGCTTCCAGATAACGCCCTCTGTAATGCCGTTTACACCGGCCCTTGTGCGTGACATTGCGTTTGTCCATCCTTTCCTGTAAAAACAGATTGTGTTTCAACATCAGCATATCACGACAAATGGCCTTTGTCTATGGGGTTTCAAAAATATTTTGGGCGGGGTGAGGGAGAAACCGCCTTGCTCAGTAGTGATAGCGCTTTTTGTATTTTAAGAACATAAACGCCGACACCGCCAACGCCATCAGCTCCGCCGCTGGTGTGGCCAGCCAGATGCCATTTACCCCTAAAAACACCGGGAAGACCAGCATGGTGATCAGCATAAACACAAAGGACCGCAGAAAGGCGAGAACCGCGGACACAACGCCGTTGGACAGGGCGGTGAACATCCCGCTGGCAAAGATGTTAAAGCCGATAAACAACAGCGCCAGGGTACAGATGCGGTTGCCAGTGACCGCCAGCCCATAGACCGGATTGTCCGGGCGGGCAAAGATGGATACCAGGGGCTTAGTGGCGGCAAAGGAAAGGGCCACAGTCGCCAGGGAGATGACGGCAATCACCTTCAGGCTGGTGGAGACAAGCTTTTTCAGCTTCTGGCTAGTAGCTGAGCATCGGCGCAACCCCGTAGGAATAGCCCGTATACAGGGAGCTTGCGAACATGAGGACATACATGATGATGGTCACGGCGGCAACGCCGTCTTCCCCCACATAGCGCAGCATGGTCCAGTTGAACATCATGGTGATAATGCCTGTGACCAGGGCGGTGGCCATCTCCGAGCAGCCGTTGGAGGCCGCGCCCGCCAGCACCTTGAAGCGGAAGGCGGGCCTGGTAAAATGCAGCAGGCTTTTCCGGCGGCAGAACACAAACATCCCCACGACGGCCGTCACCGAGTAGCCCATACCGGTTGCAACCGCCGCGCCGCCAATCCCCATATCCAGGAGGGCGATAAAGACATAGTCCAGCGCCATGTTCAGCACGCCCCCCGATACAGAGCAGACCAGGGAGAGGGTCGCCTTTTCGGAGGCAATCATGTACAGGGTAAAGTTGTTCATCAGCAGGATGGGGACGGTGAACAGCAGATAGCGGCTGAGGTATTCGGTGCAGTAGCCCGCTACCTCCGGGGAAAGGCCCATGCCGCCAAAAATGCTGTCCATGACGGAGTACCCAAGGGCACACATCACCAGGCCCACAAGCACGTTGACCAGAATCAGGAAGGTGAAGTCCTCCCTGGCCTCCTTTGGCTTATTCTCCCCCATCTTTTTCATGATGACCGCGCTTCCGCCGGTTGCCAGCATAGTGGAAATTGCGGTCACCAGCTGGATGACCGGGGCGGTCAGGTTGATTGCCGACAGCGCCTCGGTTCCAATCAGGTTGGAGACAAACAGTCCGTCCACCATGGTGTAAAAGGACATAAACACCGACATGGCGATGGTCGGAACGGCAAATTTCAGGATATTCCCCAGGGTAACGGGTTTGCTGTAAACGGTTTGTTGATCCATCTTTTTTCTCCTTTTGCTTGTTTTTTTCAGAGGTTTCCCCTATAATAATCCGTACAGTAACTGTACAGTCAAGGGGGTAATTTGAAAAAATGGAGAAAAAAAGAAAGCTGCTGACCATCGGGCAATTTGCGGCCCTCCACGGAATCAACAAGAAGACGCTGATGTGGTACGACGAAATCGGCCTGTTCCGCCCAGCGTTTATCCAGCCCGAAAACGGGTACCGGTATTACAGCTATTACCAAAGCGCGATTCTTGAAACCATCCTGCTGCTGCGGGAGCTGGACGTCCCGATTGGCGAAATTCAGGCTTTTATGAAAAACCGCTCCGCCGCCAGCATGGAACAGCTTCTTCGGGAGAAGCTGGAGGATCTGGACCGCAGGATAGCCCATCTGAAGGCGGTGCGGCAGACCCTTTCCGGCCACCACCGGAATATGCTGACGCTGCTGAATATGGAGCTTTCGGAAATCAGTATCGTCGAAAAGGAGGAGCGGAGCCTGGTTACGGTGGACGTCAGCCAGGACACCTCCTTTGACAAGCTGGTGGAGCTGATTACCGCCGAGACAAAAAAGTACCAGCTCCGCCGCCTCCACGACGCGTCCTATGGAACGATGATTGGGGTGGAGAGCTTGTATGCAGGCAGGTTTGAGGACTACTCAAAAATGTTCATCGAAATCCCCTTTCCCATCAAGAAGGAGGGGCTGCATATACAGCCCGCCGGAAAATATATCCGGGCCTTTTATAAAGAATCTGCGGAAAATGCCGCAGCGTGTTACCAAAAAATATTTGATTACGCCGAAAAACACGGTTTGACGCTGTCGGGGTTCTCCTATGAAATTATCATCAATGAGAATGTCATTGACAGAATGGAGGATGCACTGGTACAAATCGAGACACCGGTGAGGCCCAAATAATACCCTTTTCCTCCTTGACAAAAGCGATATATTGCGTTACAATATATACATCAAGAATACAATGACATAAAGAGGGAAAACCATATGAAAAAACGGCTGCTTTGCACACTGGCGCTGCTCGTTGGGGCGCTGGCGCTCTTTTCCGACTGCCGGAAGGGCCCGGAACAGACAGGCCAAACCGGCCTTTGGCAGGGGGAGGAGCTGTACTTTGCCCAGTTCGGCGTACCCCTGGAACAGGCGCTGGAAAACCTGGGGATTCCCCAGGACAGCTTGACAGAGGGGGACCACGGGGAACTGAACCTGCGCCAAAGCCGGGAGATAGACGGGATGGAATTTTCCCAGATGCTTTCGGTGTTTGCCGCGGGCGAGGATTACGACAGCCAGGGCTTTGACTGGAAGGGCTTTAACCACGACGAAACCGTATACCGGATGGACCTGACTTATGTTGGCAAGGCGGACGGGAACACCACCGCGGACCAACTGCTGGAAAGGGGAATCGCCCTAGCGGTACAGGCCAAGGAGCTTTACGGCGCGCCCACCACCTATCCGGGGCTGGAGCAGCGGATTTTCGACGAGGAGGGGAACCTGAAGGGCGAAAAGTACAGCTCCTACAAGGAGGAGTGGCAGGTTTCGGAGGGGGTCACCATGGAGCTTTCCATACACCAGGACGACCAGGGGATGATGCTCCGGCTCACCTACATGCCGGATATTGTGCGGGAGTACGCCCTGTTCGGGCGGACCAGGGACGTTAAATAGGGGTTTGCGTTTACTGCGGGAGGATGTGTCCAGAGGACGCACCCTCCCTGTCTTTTTTCAGCCTAAAAATATCACCCCATACCGCCAAAACTATACGATTGAAGAGTGGACAGAGTTGAATGAGGGATGATAAAATAAGTTACATCCCTTTGTTTAGCCTTAAAATCCAGGGGAAATTTACCCAAAAGGGGGGAGGCAGGCTTGGAGAAGGGTTATATTGGACCGGCGGCAGCGCTGCGCAAGCTCAAGGCGGCCCGCGGGATGCCCCAGACCGTCTATCTTTACGGGGCCACCGGCTATGGCAAAACCGAGCTGGTACGGCAGTTTTTGTCCGGACAAAGCTATACCTGGCTCTCCTGCGGGGACCTGCCCTGGGAGGACGGGGCCGTTTTGTCCCAGGGGCCGGGGACAGCGGCAGGCAAACAGCCCCGCCGGGTTGTGGTGATTGACGGCCTCCACCAGCTGAAGGGCGAGGAGCAGCGGCAGAAGATTACCGACTGGGCCCGGCGGCAGGACCTGTGGCTTATCCTCATCAGCCGCAGCCCCATTCCGCCGTGGCTGATGCCCTCTTACATCAAGGACGGCTTTATCGTCATCACGGAGGAGGACCTGCGGCTGGGCCAGGCGGAGATTGCCGGCTACCTGAAAGCCTGCGGCATTGCCTGCACGGAGGAGGACGCCCGGCACCTGGAAAGAACCTCCGAGGGCAACGCCTATGCAATCCGCCACGCCGCCCTGAAGCTGAAGGAGGGGAAAACCCTTGGCCCGGCGATGTACGAAGAGATATGGGAGGCGTTCGCCGTCTACCTGGAAAACTTTGTCCTATCCGGCCTGGACAGCGACCTGCTGGAGTTCCTGATGCAGGTGAGCGTGGTGGAGGAATTTACCCTGGAGCTGGCGGAGATGATCACCGGCTCCACCTATGTGGTCAGCCTGCTGGAACAGGCGGCGGAGGCCGGGAACTTTTTATCCCAGAAGAACGGTGTCTACCGCCTGCGGCCGGCGATGGCCCGCGCCCTGCAAAACCGGGCGGCAAAGGTGTACGGGCTGGAGCGGGTGAAGGACTTCAAATACAACGCCGCCCTTTATTACGAGATGTACGATGAGATTCTCCCGGCGCTGCGGCTGTTTGAGGAGTGCGGCAGGGTGGAGAGCATCAAAAGCCTGCTTGTCCGCAACGCCCGGAAAAACCCCGGCAACGGCCATTACTACGAGCTGCGGCGGTACTACTTCAACCTGGAGGAACAGGAAATCGAAAGCAGCCCCGTACTCACGGCCGGGATGAGTATGCTCTGCTCCATGCTGATGGACGGGGAGAAAAGCGAATACTGGTACGGCAAGCTAAAGGACTTTGCCAAAAGGGCCAGAGGGGGCGCCCTACGGGAGGCACGGAGCAGGCTGGCCTATCTGGATATCGCCCTGCCCCACCGGGGCAGCCGGGACCTGCTGGAGATTATCAAGAACATCCCCGCCATGCTGTTTGACAACGGCATCCACTTTCCGGAGTTCTCCGTGACCAGCAACCTGCCCAGCACCATGAACGGCGGCAAGGATTTCTGCCACTGGAGCCCTGACGACACCCGGATAGCCACGGCCTTTGGGCCGCTGGTGGAGCGGGTTTTGGGGCGGTATGGAAAGGGGCTGGTAAAGGCGGCCCTGGGGGAAAGCTACTACGAAAAGGGCAGGGACTCCTACCAGGTTATCACCCTGCTGACGCGGGCGCAGATGGAGACCGAGCGGGGCGGGGTGCAGGAGATTGCCTTTGCCGCCGTGGGGGTCCGGGTGCGGCTGGCGGCAGTCCGGGGGGACATCCAGGCGGCGGGGGAGCTGCTGGACTCCTTTGAACAGTCGGTGAGGGAGGACGGGACCCTCCAGCTTCTTCCCAACATCCAGGCCCTCAAATGTCGTTTGGCGTTGTACGAGGGGAACATGGACGCGGCGGAGAAATGGATGGAAACCGCCCCGGACGAAGACAAGGAGTTCTTTTCCATAGAGCGATACCGGTACCTGACCAAGGTCCGCTGTTACCTGGCAAAGGGGGAGTATTTGACCGCCCAGGCCCTGCTGGAAAAGCTGCGCTACTACGCCGAACAGACAAACCGTCCCTATGTCCGCATGGAGACGGGGCTGCTTTCCGCCATTGTCAAGGAGCGGACGGGCGGGGAATGGCGGGAGGAGCTGCGCGCCGTACTGGGGGAGGCGGAAAAGTACCGCTTCCTGCGGCTGGTCAGCGAGGAGGGGGCGGCGGTCTGGCCGCTGCTCCGGCAGGAGAAAAAGGCGCTATCCGGGGCCGGGGAGCTGGACAAGGACTGGCTGCGCCGCCTTTTGGACGATACAGAGGAGATGGCCCGGCGCTATCCCCTGTACCTGAAAAAGCGGACGGCCACAGCGGCGGATTTCGGCGAAACGGCCCTTACCATCCTGCAGCTTCAGGCGGACGGCCTTTCGGTGAACCAGATTGCCCAAAGGCTGGAGATGAAGCCCTTTACCGTCAGCTACCACATCAAGGAAAACTACCGCAAGCTCAACGCCTCCCGCAAGGCGGACGCCCTGCTGGCGGCGCGGAGCCTGGGGATATTATAGACAGATTTTTTGCATCAGGAGGATAGATTGCCATGAAACGCAGAATATTGCCCCTGCTTACCACCCTAGCTTTATGCCTGACCCTCTGCCCCGCGCCGGTGCTGGCGGAGGGCGAACAGCCTGCCGAACCCGCCCAGACGGTGACAGGCGGCGAAACCTCGGAGGAAACCCCGTCTGAAACGCCGGAGGATACAGAAACCGCGGAAAATACATCGGGGGGGGGTATAACAGAAGAGAATTCGGAAACACCGGGTGAGAGCGGAGAGAATCCGGATGTGCCGGAAGGGGATCAAGAGAAACCGGAAGATCCCGAAACAAAGCTGGAACAACCGGAGGACACGGAAAAGCAGCCGGAAACACCGGATGATGTAGAAGAAAATCCGACTGAACTGGTGGATGAAAAGCTATGTCCCCATCACAAGGAGCATACCGAGGAATGCGGGGATTCCTGTGAATGCCGGTGTACCTTGTGCGAGGCGATAGCCGCCATTCAAGCACAGATTGACGCGCTGCCGGAGCCGGAGGAGGCCACAGCAGACGAAGCCCTGACGGAACAGCTTAACGCAATCAGCCAAAGCCTGGCGGAGCTTTCCCTGGCGGACGCGGCGCTGGTGGATATATCCCGCCTGGAGGCCCTGGCGGAGCTTTTCAGCGTTCCAGAGGAAACGGTAAAGGTTTATCGCAATGAAAATGATGTCGCTTCTGTTACGGTTGAGGGAGTAACACAATATTTTGAGTCCGTCCGTGCTGCGTTTAAGGCTGCTAATGAAGAAGGAAAGGCAGTCGTTACATTGCTGAAAGATACTGAGATAGAGGATGACACTGGAGAATCAGGAGAATACACTGCCATAGCAATTACTTCTGATGTTACGCTGGATGCGGGAGACTATACTCTTACTGGTAAAAGTGGAAAAGCATTCCATTGTTCCTCCCCCACGGTATTTATTGTACGCGATGGCGGTACCTTTACTTTACAAAGGGGTACCATTCATGCTACAGCAGGATATAAGGTTATCAGTGTCCGGGGCGGCACCTTTAATATGGAAGGTGGAATAATTGAGAGTGATGCCAGTGGTTTTGTGCTATCTGTTGTGGATGATACTACTGACGCATATGACAATCAAAAAACGGAAAGCTCTGCCCGGCTGAGCGGTGGAACAATCAATACGCCTGATAAAGCTGTCCACATCCATGGGAAAGGATCTTCTGCTGTTTTCGATGGGTGTACTCTGACTGTTCATTCGATGTCTTTAAATATGGGTGCCACTCTTGATATATCTGATGGAACCATTACGTCAAAGGGCAGTAACGCATTAACCGTAGCAACTTCAGATGGCGCGAATACCAAACTCAATGTCAGCGGAGGGACGATTATTACAGATACAGATAAGGATAGTAGGTGTCTATCTGTCCAGGGCTGGAACTCAAGTGTACAACTTAGTGGAGGAACATTTATTAAGAAGGGCTCCGAAAATCCAAGGAATTCTACTATTGAATGTGACACTGTGGGTAACAGTATCAAATTAAACGATCTACTGGTAGATGGATATTCTTATAACCAAAACGGCGTATGGTTAAGTGAAGATGAAGTCAATAGCCTGGATAAGTTGGTTGGTACTGTAATAGTTGGAAAAATGGCCTTTACCTTTACGGAACAGCCTGTTTCTGACACTGCGATTACCTATGGCGTGGATAAAAACCTTCAGGTATCCGTGGAACGCGCCGGGGATGTAGAAGACGAGATAACCTATCAGTGGTTTTACCGTCCGAAAGCCGAGGAGGGAGCGGACGAGGAGGATTTCCAGACCATTGAGGGCGCAACGTCCGCCACTGTTTCCCTAAAAGAAATCCCTGTTGGTGAATATGAATTTTACTGTGAGGTCAGCTGCGGGGAGTTTGTCGCAGCGAGCAGAACCGCGGCGGTTTCGGTGTCAAAGGTACAGCCGTATATTACAGACTTGTCAGCGGCGTCAATCGTTTATGGGGATGCCCTTATCAGTTCTGAACTTACGGGTACAGCGCAATACAGCGAGACGGATGCCACCGCTATTCCGGGAACCTTTGCCTGGAAGGAATCCACAGTACAGCCCAGCGTGTCGGACAGCAATACAACGGAATATACAGTTGTGTTTACTCCGGAGGATGCTGTCAATTATGAAAGTGTGGAGAAAACTGTAAAGCTCGCCGTCGGTAAAAAGCCCCTTACTGTTACTGGCATAACCGCCGCAGGCAAACGCTATGACGGAAACAATCAGGTACAGATAGCCGCTGTAGTCCTGGACGGCAAGGTGGGGACTGACGAGGTGTCCGTCAATATCACCGGCCTGACCGGTACTGTCAGCGGTGCCAACGTGGGCAATTATACCGCTGTTACCCTGCCCCAAATGACCCTTACCGGCGCGGCGGCGGAAAACTATACCCTGACACAGCCCACTGGAGCGGTGGAAACCAGTGTGACCATTTCCAAGGTTGCCCTGCTTACACCAAAAACCGGGGATTTGTCGGTGGTCAACAAGCATACCCATACCTATACCTTTGGATTAGGCGCGCTGCGGCCCGATGTTCCGGAGGGAATGAGCCTGGGCAGCTCCGCCGTCACCTATACCCTGGGGCCAATCAGCCTGGGAGACTACTATACCGGCGGCGCGGAAATCGACGGACAGACCCTTACCCTGCCCATTCAGGCGGTGGAGAGCGAGGAGATCAAAGAGATTGGAACCGTGACCGTAATCATTCATACCGATAACTTTGAGGATATGACCGCAGTTATCAAGGTGCGGAGCGTCAATAAAATTCTCCCTGCGGGAGGGCCGGAGCCTTCTTCCGATACCCTTACCTACGGCAAGGCCCTAAAGGAAATTACCCTTTGCGGTACAATGCTGGATACCGAGAACAACATAGAAGTACCCGGAATCTTCACCTGGAGCAGCCCGGAAAACCGGCCCGCTGTGCAGGAGCATTACTCAGCCGCCTGGACCTTTACCCCCGATGATAACGACACTTACGCCATTGTCACCGGTACAGTTATCATTCAGGTGGAGCCTGCGCCGGTTGAAAGCGCGGTGATTACCTTGGAGCCTGCCGCGTTCCGCTATGACGGAACCGCCCACAGCCCAACAATCACCGGCGTCAAGCTGGGGGAAACCCTGCTGGAGGAGGGCGTGGACTATACCGCCGATATTCCAACTGGAACAGAGGCGGGAAGCTATACCGTTACTATTACCGGCAAGGGCAATTATACAGGGACCGCGACGGCGACGTTTAAAATCAATCCTGTAAAAGCAGAGAATATTACTTTACCAAATGACACCGAGGCAAGGCTGACAGTGGAAAGCGGATTAACATCTGTTCCGGATGGCCTGCAAGGTACAACATTCAATACTGTTTCCGCCATTGAAACCAAACTCCGGACAGAAGTAACAAGCGCAATGAATGATCCCAACGTACAGGTTGCTGTTTACGATGTACGTCTGCAATATTTAGAAAACGGCGTTTGGAAGGATGTTGACCCGGACAATTTCCCGGTTGGCGGCGTGACCGCTGTTCTGCCCTATCCTAACGGCACCAACGGTACAAACTACACCTTTACCGTACAGCATATGATTTCCCATACTCACGGTGATAAGCAAGCAGGGGAAGTGGAAAATTTGCCTTATACCCCTGTTTCAGATGGCCTGCAATGTATGTTTACCAGCCTCTCCCCTGTAGCAGTAGGCTACAAGCTCAAGGAAAAGACCCCCTCCGGCGGCAATACCTCTGTTGAGACGTTCCGGCCCTCCGGCGGAAGCTTCTATGAGAGCACTGACGACACCCCTGCCGACGACCGGGACGAGGAAGCCGAGTTCTGGCAGACCGTTCGGGAGCAGATCAATAAGGCAAAATCCGGCGATACCGTGAAAGTAAACGCCAGAGGGTACGACAGAATGCCTGCCACGGTGATGGCCGCCCTGAAAAGGAGTGATAACGTCACTCTGCGCATCCGCTGGAGCGGTGGGGAGGAGATTGTGATTCCCTCCGCCAAGGCCCTGAGCGAACCCTTGAGGATTTACTACCCCTTGTCTTATCTGGCAAAGTACGACTTTGGAGACCTAGTTCCTGAACCTACCCCTGAACACCTGAACCCCGCCACCGGCGGAGACATTGAGGTGGAAGCCCCTGTCACCGCGGAAGCCCCTCTGGACGCGGCGGGAGCGCCGGTAGTCACCGACCCCCGCCGGGGCCTGGCGGAAACAGAGGAGCAGGCGGAACAGGGAATGGAAAAGGCAATCCCCGGCGTTTACCAGCCGGAAATCCCCGCCTCTGAAGCAGTGAACCCCGCCGAACCCATAACCCCGGAACCAGAAATGGGCCGCAGCGGCGGAATGCTTCCCCTTGTCCTTGCCCTGCTGGCGGCTGCTGTCTGCGGCGGCGTTTGGGTCTGGAAAAACAAGAGGGATTGGTTTGCGGCTTTGAGAAAATCGAAGTAATTCTCTACTTTGGCCAGGGCGGGGGATATATAGAACAAATTTTTTGCATCTAGGAGGATACATTACCATGAAACGCAGAATTTTGAGCTTGTTTATCTCTTTGGCCCTGTGCCTGACCCTCTGTCCCGCGCCAGCGCTGGCGGAGGGCGGGGAGGCTGTTAATCCTGCCCAGACGGTGACAGGCGGCGAAACCCCGGAGAATACAGAACCCGCGGAAAGTACGCCGGGGGGGGATATAACAGAAGGGAATCCGGATGTGCAGGAAGGGGACGAAGAAAAACCGGAAGACACGGAGACGAAACCGGAGTCTCCGGAACCCCCGGTGGAAACGCCTCCATCCGGCAGCGGTGAAGACAGCCCCTCCGCAGATAATGGCGAAAGCACCCTCCCACCCGGAACCCAGGAGGACGGCAGCCCAGCCAATCCTCCTGCCGGTGACGGCCAGGCGGCAGCCCAGCCCCCGGCCAAAGCCCCAGCTGCAACAGAACCTGATGCCGAGGCCGGTACCGGGACGGACGGCTTATGCACCCACCACACGGAGCATACAGCGGACTGCGGCTATGCGGCGGCAGATGAAACCAATGAGGAAAAACCCTGTACATATGACTGCAAATTCTGCCCCATCGAAGAAAAGATTTCCGCCCTGCCGGAAAGCGTCACGGCAGCGAATAAAGAAACGGTACAGACACAGGTTGATGAAATTGCCGCGCTCCTTGCAGCTTTGGCAGAGGGCGAAAGCGCGAATGTTTTCAATCTTTCCGCATATGAAGACATAAAACAGCAGTTGGAAACCCCGGAGCCTTACGCTGGGACAGCCGCGGCTAGGGTTGAAAAAGAGGGCCAAGAAGCCATAGAGGTTGATACCCTTGAAGAAGCTTTCACGGCGGAAAATTCCGGCGCGATGGTAACACTGCTGAAAGATGTGGTTGTAGAAAAACCAATCCCCATTCCCAGCGGCTCATTTACATTGGATTTAGGCGGCCATAACATTAATTATGAAAATACCAACGGACTAACGCTTTTTTCTATACAAGGCCAATCTGCCTTGATGGTTCAAGGAAGCGGCACTATTACTACACAATTAGGAACTATTATCCAGGTACTAAATGGAGGAACTTTGATTCTAAACGGCGGTACATTCTCTGGAACATCCACCCTTGGAAGTATACTCATAGCTACAAATGGAACCGCTGAAATCAACGAAGGTGTATCCTTTAATTACGGTTCAGACGTTGCTGTCAATGTAAACGGCGGGACAGCTACGATTAATGGAGGTACTATAGGGAGAGTAGTATATAATCAAGGCACACTGAACCTATATGGCGGCACTTTCAGCAATATAAGCAGTAACAGTCAATCCCTAAAAGACCTTCTCAGTGTAAAAGACGACAGTACGTGTTACGCCTATTACCTGGACGGTGAACTTATTAAAGATCCTAATATTTTGGCGGGCAAAGAATTGACCGGCGATATTACAGTCAAAGAATGTACCCATGAGGAGATGCAGATAACCCCAAATGAAGACGGCACAACCCATAACAAAACCTGCCCGTCCTGCAATCTGCCACCGGTGGAAAATGAACCCTGCACCTTCCAGCCAACCCCCGGCAAAGAACCAACTTCCGAAGAACATTTTGGAACCTGTCCTGCCTGCGGGCGGGTGCAGGACGGCGCGCATGATTTCACCGAATGGTCGGCAGACGGCAAGCGAACCTGTACGGTCTGCGGGCTTGAACAGGAAGCCGTTGCAAAATGTAAAGATCTTATGCACTCAACAACAACATTTATAACCGACCTGCAGGAGATAACTAAGCCTGGGGTATATTATGAAGTTACCCTGATAAAAGATGTGGAGCTGACAGCCCCTATTATACTTCCAGAAGAAGAGGGGGCCAATATTCAGTTAGATTTGGCTGGACATACCGTTCAGGCAGGCGATTTCAGCGCCTTTCAAGTAAATACAGGCTCCAATTTTGTCATTAATAAAAGCGAAACTGGACAAATTATCAACAACAGTCCAAACAACGCCACAATTGAGATCAATAATGGTTCTTTCACATTTTTTGGCGGAAACGTAACCAATACCTCCGGCTTAGCACTGAATCTCAAGTATGAATATGTTCATTCAGCTAGATATGGCTCATCGATATTGATCTATGGCGGGAGATTCTCCGGCGGGATTAGATGGCTTTGTACAGGTGGATCATATCTAAAAGAGTTTGCTCCTTACGTTGCTTTCTATGATGAAAACGATAACCTCATTACAGAACATATCCTTGATGCCGCAGGAACGCTGCCCGGGGTCATCACGGTGAAAGAGTGTACCCACAAGGGACAGCTCACAGATAACGGCGACGGAACCCACGGCGGGAAATGTCCGGCCTGCAATACTGTATTGACACCGGAACCCCATGTCTGGGACACAACAGGGGATATCCCTGTATGTACAGGCTGTGGGGTGCAGGCTATTGCAGAGGAAAAGAACGAAACAAGCGGGGAAACCAAATATATCGCAGAATTTCAAGAGGAGTACGCTACAAGCACAAATATTAGTATTAAGCTGCTCCAGGATGTGGATTTGGGGGAAAAGCAAATTTTTTTGAATGGCAACCAATCCGGCGAATATAAGTTTGCCCTGGACTTAAACGGCCATACCTTGTCTTCCAACCATTCGAGCGAGGCAGTATATGTGAGTGGCTTCGAATTCACCCTCAAGGACTCCAGCGAGGGAAAAACCGGAAAGATTGAAGGAGGGGAAATCGGAATCAATATTAGAGGCTCCGCAGCTATCCTGAATATGGAGGGCGGAACGGTGTTTTCTAAGAGTATTGGATTATTTATTGCAGATGATTTTGGGGGTTCACCCAAAGTCCAGCTTACCGGCGGTGTTTTCCAAGGGCCAAACTGTATTTTCTGTCAAAGCTCGTCCCAGCAGCTTACACTGAGGGGGATTCTGGCATCGGGATATGCCTATTATCAGGACGGAAAACCGCTTCCCATTACAGAGACGGATACCTCCCTGCCCGAAAGCAATGGAAGCGTCACTGTTAAGCTGTGCGCCCACGAGGGGCAGGTCAAAGATAATGGCGACGGCACCCACGGCGGAGCCTGTGCCGGATGCGGGCGGACACTTACATCGCAACCCCATGTCTGGGACGAAACAGGGGATATCCCTGTCTGTACAGGCTGCAACGTGAAAGCCATTGCAAAGACGGAAAAGGACGGGCAAACCGAATACATCACCAAGCTGAAGGAAACATACGGCGAGGATTATCAGGGAACAACCCTGACACTGCTCCAGGATATCGACTTGGGGGAGAAAACGGTTTTTATATCTGCTAAAGAATTCACCCTAGATTTAAACGGGCATACTTTACGTTCTAACGTAGGCAATGGTACAGTGAATATAGCGCAAGAAGGCCATCTCACCCTTGTAAACAAAGAACCCTTCGGCGAAATTGCGAGTAATAATTGGTATGCAGTCAAAGTGTACGGCACCCTGAATATGGAGAGCGGAAGGGTGGCAGGCAGTACAGCAATCCAAGCGAAAGAGGGCTGTACCATCAATATTAACGGCGGCGAAATTGCGGCGGTTGACGAGTATTCCAATGGATTACAAATTCATGGAGACTTTAATAGCCCGATTTCAGCCAACATAAAGATTTTCGGCGGCAGTTTCTATGGAAAAAGATGTATCAATATTGGCTCGAAATCCGGTCATACACTGACGAGTATTCTTCCAGAAGGCTATGCCTATTATCAGAACGGAAAACCTATCCCCATCCCAGAAGCGGATGAAGATTATCAAATTCTGGACGCGAGCGAAGGCCCAATCACGGTTGGGGAGTGCGACCACTCCATCGCGGAATATGTAAACCAGAATAACGGTACCCATAAGCTAACCTGCACGGCCTGCGGGCTTGTGGAAGACCAGGCGGCGTGTACCTATGGCGAACCGGAAGCGGTAGACGCAAACAACCATTCCTCCGTGTGTGAATTTTGCGGCTATGTCAAAATGGCGGAACACGGCTGGGAGGAAACAACCAGAACCTTAAACAACGGCTTAACCACGGAATACTTTAACAAATGCAGCCAATGCGGCTATGAGCAGGAGCCTTTCGGCGCTGTTACAACATCCGCAAAGAACATTACCCTTACCTACGGCGAAACAGCCCGGCTTTCCGCTGAAGCGGCATTTAACAAGACGGTTTCGTATCAATGGGAGCTGGGCGGGGGGACGCTTCCCGGCCAGACAGGCAGCGTTTATACAACCCCGGCTGACCTTGCGGCGGGGAGCTATTTATACAAGGTTTCCATCGTACCGGAAGGGGGTAAGGTTTACAGCTTTGAATTCACTGTCCTGGTCCTCCCCAAAGTCATTGGGGAAGCGGTCATTGAGCTGAACCGGAACGCGTTCCGCTATGATGGGGAAGGGCACAGCCCTGAAATCACCAGCGTCAAGCTGGGGGATACCCTGCTGGTGGAGGGTGAGGACTATACCGCTAATATTCCAACTGAAACAGAGGCGGGAAGCTATACTGTTACTATTACCGGTAAGGGCAATTATACAGGGACTGCGACGGCAACTTTTGAAATCAATGAAGTTAAGGAAATTCCTTTGCCTGATGCACCATCCTTGCCAAACTTGCCAGAAGATACTAAAGTGCAGCTTTCAGTGGAAATCGGTTTAAGTGAGGTTCCTGAAGGTCTAAAAGGTAAATTTGACACACCTGCCAAGATTGAAAATGAACTCCGTTTAAAGGTAACAGCTAACCTCAACGGTGTGAAGGATGATCAAATTGCCGTTTACGATGTACGCCTGCAATATTTAGAAGGCGGCGTTTGGAAGGACGTTGACCCGGATAATTTCCCGGCCGACGGCGTGACTGCTGTTTTGCCTTATCCTGACGGCACCGACGGCACAAACTACACCTTTACCGTACAGCACATGATTTCCCATGGAGATAAAGCCGGTGATGTAGAAACTCTAAGCTATACCGCTGTTTCAGGCGGCCTGCAATGCCATTTTACCAGCCTTTCCCCTGTGGCCATAGGCTACAAGGCAATAGAGAAAACCCCCACCCCGTCAACCCCAAGCTCTCCCGGCACGTTGTTCACGGACAGTGGCTCCGACGATGACGAGGAGGAAGCCACTGACCCGGAATATGATTTCTGGCAGACCGTTTGGGAGCAGATTAAAAAGGCAAAATCTGGCGATACCGTAAAGGTAAACGCCAGGGGCTACGACAGAATGCCCGCCACGGTGATGGCCGCCCTGAAAAAGAGCAATAACGTCACCCTGCGCATCCGCTGGAGCGGTGGGGAGGAGATTGTGATTCCCTCTGCCAAGGCCTTGAGCGAATCCTTGAGGATTTACTATCCCCTGTCCTATCTGGAAAAGTATGACTTTGGCGACCCGGTCCCCGACCCGGCCCCTGAACACCTGAACCCCACCACTGGCGGCGATATTGAGGTGCAGGCCCCTGTCACCGCGGAGGCTCCCCTGGACGCGGCTGGAGCGCCGGTAGTCACCGATTCCCGCCGGGGCCTTGCGGAAACGGAGGAACAGGCGGAACAGGGAATTGAAAAGGCAATCCCCGGCGTTTACCAGCCGGAGACCCCCGGCGGCGAGGCTGTCAGCCCTGTCGAACCCGCCGTATCCGGTCAGTCGGAGGCGGACCGGGGAGGGAGCGGCATTCTTCCCATTCTCCTTGCTCTCCTGGCGGCAGCCAGCTGCGGCGTTTTGATGTGGTGGAACAGGAGGAATAGGCAAAACTCCAAATAAATGGAATACCGGTTCTCCGTTTTAGGAGGCGCTGTGAAGCAAATAAAGTCTTCACAGCGCCTTTTAATTTATGGCAACCTTACAGGTGATATGATATAATAGGGAAAAGGAGCGATGATTTCAAGGAGGAATGACAGTTGGCGGGAAACGATATCCGTTCTTTGCTCACATTCATCCTGCGCCATCCGCTGCCATTGGCAATAGGCGGCCTCGCAGGAATGCTCTCTTTTTTGCTCGTGTTCGGGGTGATATTTCCGCCTGCATACGTCGCGGAGGTGCAGGTGCGCATCAGCGCCAGCCTTCCGTCCAGGGTCAATACCACCTCCCGGCTGAACCTGGAGGATATCAACGCCGCCAAGGCCAGGGCGGCAACCTGCGCGGAGGTCCTCAAGGAGCCCAGCCTGTATCAGACCGTTATCCAGAACAACAACCTCCCCTATACGGTGGAGCAGCTCCAGAAAAAGGTTCAGATTGTCCCCAAAGCCGATACCGAGATTATCTCGCTGCGGATTACCGCTAGAACCGCCCAGGAGGCCAAGAGCCTGGCGGAGAAGTTTGGCGGCACTGTGCCTAATTTTTTGTCCTACTCCGTTCGAACCGGCTCGGCCAGCGCCGTCACCTCCGATTACATCCCCCTGGAGGAGGAACGGCTTCCGCTGTGGCTTTTGACCGCGGCGGGAGTCCCCCTTGGGATGGGAGCAGCAGTGACCTTGATGATTTTATTGAAGCTGTTCCTGGACTTGGTCATCTGCCATGAGGACTTGACGGTACAATATGACTGCCCTGTACTGGCGGACATTCCCGAAAAGAATCCTGCCAGACAGCGGGCCGTCAGCGATTGCGCCGGTTTTCTCTTCCGCCGCTCCAATGCGGAGGAGCGGTCCGATGTGATACGCTTTGTCTCCCTGGGGAAGACCACGAGGATGCAGTCTGTCTGCCGCGCCCTTACAGGGGCAGTCTCCCAGAACAGGAACGCCCCGGCGCTGCTTCTCTCTACCTTGGCCGCGGGGGATTCCCCCGGCGATGACGGGGACCCCTCCGATATCTGGGAATATAAGCCGAATCTCTTTCTCTGCACCCTTCCGGGGCGGCGGAGAGTGCATTCCTTCCTGGCCAGCCTTCAGCCGGAGTACGGCAGTATATTGATTCAGGATTCCTTTCAGAAGGGGACCTTCCGCTCCGCCCCGGTACAGCCGGAGGAGCGGGTGGTCCTGGTGGTGGAACGGGACCGGACCACCCACAGGCAGATACGCCGCTGCCTGGAACGGCTTGAGCTGGCCCAGGCTTCAGTGATGGGAATTATTTTGCTGCTTTGAATGAGTATGGACCGCGGTAAAACAGCAGACAGAAGCCGGGCCGGAAAAGCTTTTTCGCAAGGCTTTTCCGGCCCGGCTTTGCGGGCGGTTTATTGGGGTTCTGTGGGATCCCCGCTTTCCGGCTTTTCCTCTGTCGGGGTCCAGGGCTTTGTGTCAGGGGCGGCGGCCTTATTTTTCCGGCTGCGGCGGCTGACGGCGCGGATGATTAGGATAACCGCTGTAACGGCAACCGCAATCAGCAGCACCAGCGGCGCAAAATAGATAACGGCAAACAGGATGCTTTCGCAGACGTCCAGGAAATTGCTCCAGGAATCCTTAAAGGTTCCCGCCAGCCTGTCCCCAAAGGTGCGGGGAGGGGTGGTTATCTCCTGATACTCCACAACCTCCTGTAGGGAGATGTTGACGGTGGAGTAGGAAACCTGGCTGTCCATCCGCTTCATGGAAGCGGTGAGGGTTTCAATCTGATACCGGACATCCGCCAGCTCTTTTTCAATCTCCAGCAGGTCCGCCAGCTTTCCGGCCTTTTCCAGCAGCTCCAGCAGGCGCTTTTCCTGGATTTGCAGGTTGGACAGATGGGCCTGGGTGTCATAGTACCGGTCAGAGATGTCCGAGCTGCTTTCAGATTTGTTCAGCAGATTGAAATCCTCCGACAGCGACGCGATCAGGGAATCCAGATTTTCCGCCGGAACCCGTACCGTAAAGTATGCGCTGCGCCGGGAGGGGCGGGAGCTGCTTTTTTCATAGAGGCTGATCCCGTCGCTGGAGGAGCTCTCCACATATCCCCCCGCCTGTTCCGCCAGGGCGGGGATTTTTTCCAGAGCGGAATCGTATTCCATCGTTTCCAGGGACAGGTCCGCATTGCGGATAATCTTCCGGGGCTGGGAGACACCGCCGTCCGATAGATTTGTGGAAAGGCTTTCTATGTCCGCCTCCATAGGTTTCTCTTCCATTACAGCCGCATCGGCGCTGTCAAAGGCAAAGGAGTCCCATTCCTTTAGGGATGGGGCCGCCTGGGGAGCCGCCGCGGCTGTGGATGAGGACATTGCGTTGTCCGCAAAGGCCGACTGGCCGGAACAGCCCGCCAACGCGGCCGCGCCTATCACCCCAGCCAGAATGTATGCGATAATCCGTGTATGTTTCCGCTTCATAAAGTTTACCCTCCTTTTGTTGCCCAATCAGGCTTTTCACCTAATAAGTGGCGGTTTCAGAGGATTTTATTCCAAGAGAAGAAAGTTTTTACCCTGTCAACGTTTTTCAGGCCTGGGAGCAGGGGATGATTTTCGCCTCCGGCTCCTGGGCTTTTTTCATATACCCCAGAAGCAGCTCCGCCATTTCAGCCCGTACCTTGGCATATGCCGGGTCAGAAACCAGATTGTGCCGCTCGTGGGGGTCGGCATGGAGGTCGTAGAGGTATTCCTCCTCGTAAATTTCGCTGTACGGCTCGTCGGGCTTGAATTCCGGGGCTTTGACGCAATATTTCCAATCCGCTGTCCGGACGGTCCGCCCTGTTTCCGCTTCGCTGATCTGGGCAAAGACGGATTTCGGCCAGTTTTCATTGTCCCCCTTGACAAGGCGCACCATGGAGTTCCCCTGGTATTGGGCGGGAATTTCAATCCCCGCGCAGTCCAGCAGCGTCGGAGGCAGGTCGATCAGGCTGACCAGGTCCTTCACCACATTCCCGCCCTGGAACGGCCCGCCCCAGGCAATCAGCGGGATGCGGATGCTTGCGTCATGGCAGGAGCGCTTGTATTCGGCATTGCGGGTGCGGAAATGGCTGCCGTGGTCGCAGGTATAGAAAATAATGGTGTTGTCCTTTATGCCATAGGCTTCCAGGGTGTCCATTAAACGGCCCACATTGGCGTCAAGGCTGTGGCAGGAGCCCAGGTAATCCGGGTAATTTTCCCGCCAGTCCCCCTGGGTTCCCACCAGGTCGCCGGGAACATCGTAGTCCGCAAATTTCTTTTTGCTCCCGTCCGGGCCCTCGTAACGGTTCCGGTCGTTTTGATGGTGGGGATCAAGCTGGGAGACAAAGAGGAAAAAGGGCTGGTCTGTCCCCTGCTCCTTCTGCTGCTCCATGTGGCGGTGGATAAAGTCGATGGCATAGTTGTTGATGGCGTCCACCCGGAAGCCGGTGAAATCGTGGCGCTTCATATCCCCGTCAAACAGATAGCCGTTGTAACCGTGGGAGGTCCACTCCAGGGCATCAGCAACCATCCAGTCCTGATAGCCGCCCCGGCGTTCCGGCGGAACCGCCTCGGTGCGGTAGGAACTGCCCTTGCAGGAGGCCAGGTGCCATTTGCCCACATAGGCGGTTTTGTAACCGGAGGCGTTGAACCGGCGGGCCAGGGCGTCCTCCATGCCTTCCGGCAGGATGTGATGGTTGGCGTGGCAGTTTACCTGTGTGGCGTACATCCCGCTTTGCAGGCAGGCGCGGGCGGGGCCGCAGACCGGCTGGCAGGTAAAGGCGTATTCAAAGCGGGTCCCCTCCGCGGCGAGACGGTCCAGGTTTGGAGAGATGGGGAGTCGCTGGCCGTAGCAGCCCAGGGTATCCCAGCGCTGCTGGTCGGAAAAGTAAAAGATGATGTTTGGTCTGGACATTGTTTTTTCTCCTTTTTATGTAATTCGGTTTACCGCTGTTCAAGATTATTTTTTCTCTTTTTTAGTTTACAGCACTTTTCCATTTTGTGCAACTTTTATTCCCCTAACCAGATTTAGATTGTCATTTCTCATAAAAATTTTTGCTGAATCAGCAGGCACTCCTTTAAAACTGCCTTCGCTGCACCCATGCAGCCAGGTTTTCCAAATCCTTTAAATTTTTCTCGAAAAACGATTTGTAGGCGGAACAGAAATAATTCATGGGAACCTCAAATCCCTCCATGGATGAACGCATTCTCCGGCACCCGCCCCGGCAGAGGGGGAAATACCGGCATTCCCGGCACTTTGCGGGAAACTCCCTGGAGCTTTCGATAAACCGGATTTCCTCCCGCCGTCTGTCTATCTGCTCAAAGCTGTCGGTCCGCAGGTTGCCCAGGCGGTATTCGTCCAGCACATAGAAGTCGCAGGGGTAGACCGAGCCGTCGGCCTCCACCACATTCTGCACCCCGCAGACGCCCCCCATGCCGCAGCACTCCGGGGGATTCCCCAGCAGCATATTCAGGTAGTTGTCAAAGGTGCGGATGGAAACCGGGTTTCCGGATATCATATCCCGGTACCACAGGCGGAACAGCCGGTTTAAAAACTCCCCGAACAGCTCCGGGGTGAGGGAATAGTCCTTTCCGCCAATCTCCTCCCCCAAAGGGTCCAGGCAGGGGATAAACTGGAGGTAGGAAAAACCGTGTTTTTTATACTGCTGGTAGATCGATTCAATCCGCCGGGCGGTGATCCGGTTCACCACCGTGAGGATATTGTACTCCACCTGAAAGCGGTCAAATAACCAAGCAGCTCTCATCACCTGATGATAGGTCCCGTTTCCCCTTTCGTCCACCCGGCAGGCGTCGTGGGTCTCCTTGGTCCCGTCGATGGAGAGGCCCACGAGGAAATGGTTCTCCGCGAAGAACCTGGCCCATTCCTCGTCGATGACCATGCCGTTGGTCTGGATGGCGTTGTGGATGGTAATTTTTCGCCGGTTGTGTTTTTTCTGCATCTCGATGGATTTCCGGAAAAAGTCCAGCCCGGCCAGGGTGGGCTCCCCGCCCTGATAGGCGATGGTGCATTCCGTCCGGGCGGCCTCAAGGGCCTTTTCGATGACGGCCTCCAGGGTTTCCAGGGACATGATTCCATAGGAGGCCTGTTCCCTTTTCTGGGTGATATCGCAGTAAAAGCAGTACCGGCAGCGCAGGTTGCACAGGCCGGAGGCGGGTTTAATCAACAGGTGAATGGCTCTTGGCATTTGTTTTCAACCCCTAAATTTTGTGGTGTTTTCTTTAAAAGCAATGGCATTACGGGTATCAATCAAGCCTTTCATCTTTGGCTTCTTCCGGCGTTATCGTTCCGGAAATACTACCGTATAGGGAATCTACAATATCCAGCTTGTCTTGAAAGGGCGATGTAAGCCGGGCCACTACCTTTCCGTTTTGTGTGATATAAATATCCTCAAACGCTGCAAGGAGCAGGTATTTCCCAAGATGGGCCCTTAATTCTGTTGCTGTAATCGACATTGTGATATCCTCTCGTATCATCAGGTTTATAGGCTTTTATTATACGCAAATCGCCCGATACAGTCAACAAAACCGAACGAATTTTTTGCAGGGCATAATGGGAGCTGATCTATTTTTCCTTTTTGGCTTTTCCCCGCATCCGGGCGATGCTCTCCAGCCTTTCCGGGGTAAAGAAGTAATCGAATCCGCCGTCCTTTACCAATTCTGCAAATTTCTCATTGGATATATCAAAATCATCCAGGCATTCCGGCAAGGTGACGCCGTGAGCGGCATCCTGTGTGACTTTGTCCCTTTTCCATTGGTCAAAGGCCGCGTCTCCGATGTAATCGGTGAGCGTCCGGGGAAATGTGCGGTAATACAGGCTCCCATAGGCCTCCTCGTACAAAATATCCTCTTTGGGGACCTTGTCAAAGCTCTGGTATTTATGGCACAGCTCCAAAAGCTCCTCTAAAGAATATTCCGGGATTTCATAGGGGTTGATCCGGGTATCCTGGTCATATATTTTTGCTATGGTTTCGTCGGAGGCCTGGATATTCACCAGGAAATCCACAAGGTATTTCCCGCTGTAGGGATTTTTCCTGTCCGCAATCTCTCTCCACTGGGAATAAAATTCCGTATCCAGCCGGATATAAAGCCCGTTGACGGAAAAATCATTTGGGTTTTCATCCCGGCTTTTGGCAACGTCCTCCGGCAGTTCCGGCTGCCTGCGGCTCAGGCGATTGTATGTCGTGACAAAACCGGGGAGCTTTGTACTGTCCAGCCGCATCTGGGATAGCTTTTCCTGTCTCTCTGGGGTATAGAAGTAGTCAAAGCCGCCCTCCCGCACCAGCTCCAAAAAGGTTTCATTGGAGACCCCAAAGTAATTCAAACAGTTTGGCAGGGTGACCCCATAGAGGCAGTCCTTCCACCTGGCGGCCTGCTTCCATTCGTCAAATGCGTCCACGCCCACATATTGAATCAGCGTATAGGGAAAGGTCCTGTAATAAACCACCCCATCGATCTCCTCATAGAGGATATCCTCCGGCTTCGGCCCATTCATGCTTTGATATTTATGGACCAGCTCCAACAGCTCATCCACAGTGTAGCCATGATCCGCGCTGTATGCCTGCCGGATCTGCTCATCACTTGCCTGAATACAGACCAGATAGTCTATCAGGTTGATGCCGCCCTTGCGTTCTGCATATCTGCGTATATCCTCAAAGCGGTCACTCAGCTGAAGAAAGCTGCCAGGTATCGAACCAAAGTCTTTATCGGTTTCCCGCCTTTTTACGATATCGTCCGCCACAGGATATTCAGAAAAAAGGTATGTATCCGCATTGACCAATTTTATCTCCTGCAGCGGCTGTTCCCCCTCTCCGCCGCAAAAAGCGGAAAGGGTATTTGCCATCATGCTGGCATAAAGGGAACACAGGAAAGCATTCTCCCCTGGTTTTGGTTCCTCCGCCAAGACAAGGTAGGGAGTGAACGCCGCTGCCGCCAACGCCAGCAGGGCGGAAATCAGCCTTTTCATTTTGAAAGCCCCCTGAAAAACAGAAGGAACCCATTCACTGGATTCCTTCCCACTTGTTATTATTCCACAGCCACCCCATGGGAGACCCATTTGCACTTAGGATATTTAAACCGTCTCACCAGCCAAAACGCCGCCGCTCCCGGAATCATAAACGCAACGGCCACCATTTGGGGGAAATAGTAAAACACCTGCCACATAAAAGTCCCCTGCTCTATGCCCGCATAGAAAAGCGCCGCGCTCACGCCTAATATGGCACTATACACCAAAACAAACACGGATACATCCAACCAATAGTTTTCGGCCTTTATCTTCAACCGGTTGAACACAAGCGCAGCAGCCACCCCGCCCAGTATGCTGACGGCAATGGTCAGAATGTCATGGCATTCAAACTCCACAAACAGCAGATGGGGCAGCAGGTACAGGACCGCAAAGATAACAACCGCTTTCAGCAGGGCGCTTTTAAGGTTGGATTTTGTCATTTGATTCAGCTCCTTATGACGGCAGATTGGATTTTCTGTTTCGCGTGCAGCGATTATACTCTAATCATACACCAAAGCCCGGCGATTGTCCAGGGCCGGGCTTTGTTTTTTTATTCAATATTTTTCATATTTTCCAAATACTCCAGATGAAGCCCATTCTTTATGCGATAGTCCAGCCAGATATACTGCCACTCATCAGATAAAGAAGCCCTCAGCACCAACGCTTCATTTTCTGAAATCTCCCACACTTCCCTGATATCCCATGTCTTAATAAAAGCAATTTTCTTTTCCCTTTTTGGGGTTCCGTCCTCATGAAAAAGACGGTTACTGCCATTGGGGTAAGTAATAGGGTCTCCATACAGCTCCGTTGCCTTTAACGCGATTGCAATCGTTAATTCCTTCATCTTTTCTTCATCATATAAAGGGTCAGGGGCTAAGGTATACTGATATCCATAAAGAATCTGCGGGGAGTTTGGTGATTCAAAAAGAAGCTTCTGGGTAAACGGCTCTCCTTCTATTTCCCGCGTCTCAGAAACAAGCCATCCGGTTTCTTGGTCGCTTTTCTCTACAATTTGTTCCTCTGTCAGGGAAAGGGACTCCATCACCTCTTCCGATGGCTTTCCGATCTGGTCCAGGTAAAAGGCAAGCTCGTCCCCTGTCAGCAGGCCAGTTTTTTGGGGTTCCTCTTGTTTACACCCCGACAGGCAGAGCAACACTGCCGCGCACAATAAAAGGCTGATGAGTCTGTTTTTCATATGTAATCCCCCTCCTAACAGATGTAAAACAGGGATATATCTTTTACAGTATATATTGTATCACGATATTATGATTTTGTCAAATAAATTTGGCAGTTAATGGAGCACAAGTAAAGCTGTTATTCTTGAAAAACTGATGGATATGTGGTATCATAGCCATAGAAAGAAAGGTTTGAACTCCGCCATTCATTAGGGGAAAGTTGGTGAGGCAATGAGTGAAGAAGAACGGAAGCGGCAGCAAGACTTGGAACGTCTACGCCGTTTACGGCCCATTGATGATGATTTTATGCGTTGTCTGTTCAAGGACAATATTCCTTTGGCCGAGATGGTGTTGCGTATCATCACGGGAAAGCTGGACTTGATTATCACAGATTGTCAAACACAGAAAGATATGAAACGTCTGGCCGGGGCGCGTTCGATTTGTCTGGACGCATACGGAACAGATACCATTGGCAAGAAATACGATCTTGAAATACAGCGTGCGGACAAGGGCGCAAACCCGCACCGGGCCAGATACCATTCCAGTGTAATGGACGTGGAAAACTTGGATGCTGGGCAAGAGTTCATCGAGTTACCGGATACCTATACAATTTTTATTATTGAAAAGGATTTTTATGGTATGGGTAAGCCAGTATACTCGATTGAGCGGATGAATCTTGACACGGGTAAACCTTTCGAGGATGGGGAACATATCCTATATGTGAATGGCGAGTATCGGGGAAATTCCGATATTGGAAAGCTGATGCACGATTTTAACTGTGCCGATGCCGGTGATATGAATTTTGAACTGATGGCAGAGCGCACAAGGTATCTGAAAGAAAACCCGAAAGGAGTGAGCGAAATGTGTAAGGTGATTGAGGATATGCGTACCCAGGAGCGGAAAGAGGCCAAGAAAGAGGCCAAAATTGATACAGCGAAACGAATGATAGCCGATGGATTTTTAACCCTTGAAAAAATCGCTGAATATGTCGGGCTCTCTCTTGATGAAGTGAAAAACTTGCAGACAGGACATAATGTGTAGCGTAAATAAGGTATGAACAAGGACCGGGAACTTGTGAACAGGTTCCCGGTCCTTGTTGCTTTGCGGTGGCCTTTGTTACAGGTGGTTGGTCCATTACTTAGAAAATTAGAATGGATCGCCATTAGTATCGACTTTAACAGTAACTTTATGGGTTTTAACATTACCCATTCCATTCTTGGTCCTAAACTGATAGGTAACATAGGCATATTTTTTTCCTAAGAGCGTTTTTTTGTTTCCAGAAGTCACATCTTCGTCATAAATTAAAAGATCAGATCCATTATAATCGTTCCAACCTTCTGGTAATTTTACACTGATGGTTCCATCGCCCCAAGTAAACAGACCTTCTGCAAAATATTCGATGGTCATGCCCGAAGCATAAGTGGCTGTATCGCTCTCGTGATACCATGTACTTGTAATTCCACGTGCTAATGAATCAGGGGATAAAACTGGACAAGCATAAAGCTTTCTTGTTATAATTGCATCCAATTCTTCATCATAAGAGGGATAAATATTACTTCTAACATCTCTAACTTTTTCGTTTACGTAAAATCCAAAAAATCCCCATTGTTCCTATGAAAAAACTTACGCCCATATGTACTGTCCAAAGTATTATTAGTTCTCTGGTAAGTATATCTACTGTCTGTAAATATGAGACAGTAACGGACAACGTATAAATTATCGTTACCGCCAGAACATAAACAGAAACCCACCGATAATTTCCTTTCCATCCTTTCATAAGTCCGATAATTCCCTCTATAACAGCAACTGCTGATGCGACATATACGCAAGCCCTGAAGACCATTGCAAAATATATGAGCGGAACAAAAAAGCAGAACGCACATATAAGACATATTATGGTCAATCCGACAAAACCAATCAGGGAAAAAATAGATGAATATATACCTTTATAGCTGTCTTCCCCTGCCTTGAAATTTGTCTTAAAAGCTCTCAATGCAACAGTTGTTGCCAAAACAAAGAGAAAACCTGTAAAATAAAGAGGAGGAGTTTCAACAAACAGCAAAACAAAGAGCGTAAATAAGCATAGAATTTGTACTCCAAATAAAAATACTTTAGGAGAAATTATACGAGAACGCGTTTTTTTCATGTGCTTACTCCCACCTGGTGATTATTAGCTCTATAAGAAGTATTTACTGCCTATATAAAAATTTTACTATAGTAAATATATTTTGTCAATACTATTTCATAAAATTTCCATATTTTTTTCATTAACATTTAAAAAATGATGAAAATTTGAATATAATATTTTTTGACTAATATTAAAGAAAGGACTCCCTATAAGAGAATCCTTCCACTTGGCGGCCTGCTTCCATTGGTCAAACGCGTCCACGCCATTGACCAGCTTAATCTCCCGCAGCTGCTGCTCCTCCATTTCTATTCTGCTGAAAGCCACAAAAAGATTGTTTACAACCATGCTGGTACAAAGGGAAGGCAAAAACACATCCTCATTCCGTCCCGGCTCCTCCGCCCAAACAAGGCGGGTATTTGACGCGACTGCCGCCAAGGCCAGTAGAATGGAAATCAAGCCCTTCACTATAAATTCCCCCTGAAAAAGCAGAAGGAATCCACTTGGTGGACTCCTTCCCAGTTGTTATTATCCGGTTTATCTCACAACCAACCCATGCGAAGTGTTTTTGCATTTAGGATATTTTGACCGTATCAAGGCACAGTGTACAACAACGCCGGGAATCATAAATGCAACGGCCACCATTTGGGGGAAATAGTAAAACACCTGCCACATAAAAGTCCCCTGCTCTATATACGCATAGAAAAGTGCTGCGCTCACACCTAATATGACGCCATACACCAAAACAAATACGGAGACATCCGTCCAATAGTTTTCGGCCTTTATCTTCGGCAGCTTAAACATAGAAGAAGTAAGTACCCCGCACAGGATACTGATTGTAAGCACCGGAAGTTCATTTCTGCTTCCATACTCCACAAACAACAGGTGTATGGGCAGATACAGAGCCACAAAAGTAATAGCCGCTTTCAGCAGGGCGTTTTGAATGTTGGATTTTGTCATTTGATTCAGATCCTTATAACGGCAGATTGGATTTTCTGTTTGGTGTGCAGCACATATACCGTTATCATACACTAAAGCCCGGCGCTTGTCTAGAGCCGGGCTTTAGGTTTTACGCTATCTCCCTATGGATATAACATAATTGTTAAATATTTGATTGCTTTTTAAGGGTTTTCATAGCTATAATATCCATATTTCACGCCGTATTTACAGTTTCAGAGCAAACAGGTATTATACGGGTATCACAGATTTTCTCCTCGACTGCCATATCTACATGGTGCTAGCACCATGTAATTATATCAATAAGGAAAAATCATTATTCACTACGTTACGCAATCGAAGCCCCTTTTTATCAACATAATTATAAAAGGTCGTTGCTATCGTTTTTACACTTTTAAAGCCTTATAAAACGAGCGTTTCACGCACCCTAAAGCGTAACAATACAGCATTTACATTTCATTAGGAAATGCCGGAGCAGGTATTACCTGCCCCTATGTTTTTCTTTCCTTTTTTGCTGTTTCAGTTCAAACTGCCGTTGTTTCTCCGCTTCCCGTTGTTCCCGATTCACAGCCTTACGTTCAGTTTTCAACTGCTCCCGCTGTAATTTCAAAGCCTGTTGCGATTTTGTTCCTATCCCGGTATTTTGTACCTGTTTCCGCACCTCACGCTGTACCCGTTTAGGATTGCGACCTACTT
>JAAWRH010000092.1 GCA_022800935.1 Oscillospiraceae bacterium | reverse complement strand
CCGCTTTCCGTTCGGGGCTACGCCCCTCCCTCCAAGCGGTAAATTCGCTGCAAACCTATCCCCAAAAAATTAATTACACACTTCACTTGACAAAGCCAGAGACGCTTTGCGGCTTAAAATCTATTTTTCTGGAATGTTAAGTTTCTGGATTCTTCGTTCGGCTTCTCTATAAACTTCCTCGTCATCTCGGACAGAAATTACAATAATCCGCATAATTTCACCGTCTTTCACCAACTGGTAAATTACCCGATAACCAAGGTCCCGCAGTTTAATCCTGTAATACCCGCTTAATTGAGAGCCAGAGTGATTTCCCAGCGGTTTTCCAACCCCATCCGGGGGTGGCAGCGGACGCTCCGCCACCCTGTTGATGGCTTTCACAATAAATTTGCGGTTATATGGATCCAGCCGCCTTAAATCCCGCTGCGCATCCTTAGCGTATTCTATATTCCACTTCATTTGCGCTGTTCCTCACTCTATTTCCACTTCTATTTCATCCAAGTCCGCGTCTGTAATGCCAAGAGATTCCATCATTTCTGTTTGTGAAATGGTTTCTTTTGGATCAAAATGCGCCATTCTGTTCTCTGCCTCTTCCAACAAAATATAGTCGGAAAGCATTTCCATTAGGGATTCGTATTTTTCCGGAGACATGAGCACACAGGCGGGCCGGTTGTTTTTCATAACGACCTTGGTCCCGCTGTTCTCCACCTCTTCAAAAATACGGCTGGCTTCGCCTTTGTTAAAGCGGGTAATGGGAATGATGGATTTCATGACACCCATCACGGACATTTCGCTCATCGGTCCATCCCTCCTTATGTTAGCAGTATATTCTTCTATGGTTTCAGTATACCCAAGGCTCGGATAAATGTCAATGATTATCTCTATAAATTCATCATAAAAAGGATGGTGCTTTTTTATGTCATCAACAGTCAATATATCGATTCCAAAAGGCCAAAAAGAAAAACCCCCAAAGCCAAAATACAATGCCCTTCAAAACACCTGGTTTATGATAAAGCTGGCCTGGACCTCCAAGGAAAAGAAGGTCCTTGTCCTCAGCCTGCTGGCCGCAGGCCTGGCGCTGGCGAACAATCTGATAAACCTGTACGTCTCCCCCTCCATATTGGCGGTGCTGGAGCGAAAGGGCTCTATCCCGGAGCTGCTGTGGACCATTGCGGCGTTTACCCTGGGCATCATGCTTGTATCGGCGGCAAACTCCTATATGGACAGGAATATTTTTTACGGAAGGATTACCGTCCGCTGTGAGCTGGTGGCCCTGTTGAACAACAAAAACGCCTCAACCTCCTATCCGAATATCGATAACGAACAATTCAAAAAACTGCTTGCAAAAGCCAGGGATGCTGTCAACGGCAACGGCTCTGCCGGCGAGGCGGTGTGGATTACCCTCACAGAGCTTATCACCAATGTCCTTGGCTTTATCATCTATGTAAACCTCCTGACGGCGGTTTCGCCGTTCCTGCTTCTGGTCGTCATTGGGACAACGGCCATCGGGTATTTTATCAGTAATCATGTCAACGGATACGGATTCCGCCACCGGGAGAAGGAGAGCGGCTATCTGAAGAAGATGAGATATCTTTCCGGCCAGGCAAGCGACTGGACCGCTGCCAAGGATGTCCGCATCTTTGGGCTACGCCCCTGGCTGGAGGAGCTGTACACCAAGGCCATCAACGCCTATATGTCCTTCCACCGCAGAGCGGAGGGGGTTTATATCTGGGCAAGAATCGCGGATGTGGTCCTCTCCTTCCTGCGCAGCGGCATCGCCTACGCCTACCTGATTGTCCAGGTGATAGCCGGAAAGCTGGGGGTTGCGGAATTCCTGCTCTACTTCACCGCAATCAGCGGCTTTACGGAATGGGTGACAGGTATTCTTTCCAACTGCATCACCCTGCATAAGCAATCCCTGGACCTTTCCACCATCCGGGAATGCCTGGAATACCCGGAGCCCTTCCGCTTTGAGGATGGAAAGCCGTTAAAGCACATTGCGCACGGCGCTGAAATCAAGCTGGAAAACGTCTCCTTCCGGTATCCCGGCGCGGAAAAGGACACCCTGTCCCATATCAATCTCACCCTTCGCCCCGGCGAAAATCTGGCGGTGGTAGGGCTCAACGGGGCGGGTAAGACGACCCTGGTCAAGCTGATATGCGGCTTTCTGGACCCCACAGAGGGCCGGGTCCTGCTGGATGGGGAGGACATCCGCCAGTACAATCGCAGGGATTATTACGACCTGTTTTCCGCTGTCTTCCAGAGCTTTTCCGTACTGGCGGGGACCATTGCCCTCAACATTGCCCAGAGGGAAACCGGCCTCGACATGGAACGTGTAAAGAAATGCGCGGAAAGGGCCGGGCTCCGGCAGAAGATAGAATCCCTGCCCGACGGCTATAACACCTACCTGGAGCGGCAGGTGTATCATAACGCAATCATGCTTTCCGGCGGGGAAACCCAGCGGCTGATGCTGGCCCGCTCCCTCTATAAGGACGCTCCCTTTATCATTCTGGACGAACCGACGGCGGCCCTGGACCCCATCGCCGAATCGGATATGTACCAAAGGTACAGCGAAATGACAAGGGGGAAAACCTCGGTTTACATTTCCCACCGGCTGGCCTCCACCCGCTTCTGCGACCGTATCATTATGATCGGCAATGGGTGCATCTGCGAGCAAGGGACCCATGAGCAGCTTTTGGGGATGGGCGGAAAATATGCTGATCTCTTTGAGATACAGAGCAAATACTATCGGGAAGGAGAAAAGGGCAATGAAGAAGGATAAAAAGATGCCCATGTTTCAGGCACTGAAGCTGAATATAAGGGCGTTAATGGTGATTTATCAAAAATTTCCCCAGATGGTCCTCTCCCGGCTTATCCTCCAGTCATGGCTTGCAATCACCCCCTATGTTGGAATCTATCTGTCCGCCCTTGTAATTGATGAGCTTGGGGGAAGCAAAAATCCGGAACGCCTGAAAACGCTTGTGCTAATCACACTGGCATCTGCCGTATTGATTGGGCTTATTTCTGCACTCCTCACAAAGTGGAAGAATACACAGGATGCGGGAAAATTATATAAGCTTGAATATATCACTTCCTTAAAACTGTTTAACATGGATTTTGCCGATGTTGACAGCACAGAAACGCACAATCTGCTTTCGGCAATCCGCCAGAGCATGGCCAGCGGCGGATGGGGTCTCTTTAAGATCATCGCCCTCTGCGAGCAGCTTCTTTCCGCCTTGTTTATGTTGGCGGGAGGATTTACCCTGACCGTTTCCCTCTTTACCAGCAAGGTTCCCGAAAGCGCTGGCGCGTACACCATCCTGAATCACCCCATGTTTATCCTCCTCATCGCGGCGGTCATGTTTGCAATCACCCTGCTCTCCCCTTTGCTTTCCAATAAATCCAAAAGCTATTGGGCGGTCTATGCGGATGAACACCGGTTAGGCAACACCCTTTATACTTTTTTGGAAAAGGTATGCTCCAACCGGGACAAAGCGGAGGATGTGAGAATATACCGGCAGGAGGTCATTGCAAACAAATTTTTCCGCAATAAGGAAGCCGCCTTCTGCTCCCAGGGATTTTTTGCAAAGATCAGCAGGGGACCAATGGGGCTTTACGGCGCGGCTTCCGCCGCTGTATCGGTTGTTTTTACCGGGGCCGCCTATGTGTTTGTCTGCCTGAAAGCCATTGCGGGGGCCTTTGGCCTCGGCGCAGTCACCCAGTATGTGGCGGCCATCACCAGGGCCGCCAAGGGAATGGCACATCTTGTCTCCTCCTCCGGCGAAATACGCAGCAACGCCCCCTTTCTGGAGCAGGTCTTTGCGTTCCTGGACATTCCCAACAACATGTACCAGGGCAGCCTGACGGTGGAAAAGCGCCGGGACCGCAACTATGAAGTGGAATTTAAAAACGTCTCCTTCAAATACCCTGGCAGCGAAAACTACTCCCTGCGCAATGTGAACATAAAGTTCAAAGTCGGCGAACGCCTGGCCGTCGTCGGCATGAACGGCAGCGGCAAGACCACCTTCATCAAGCTGTTATGCCGCCTTTACGACCCCACCGAGGGGGAAATTTTACTCAACGGAATCAACATTAAGAAATACAACTATCTGGATTACATGATGATTTTCTCGGTGGTGTTCCAGGACTTTAAACTTTTTGCCCTGAAACTCGGTGAAAAC
>JAAWRH010000091.1 GCA_022800935.1 Oscillospiraceae bacterium | reverse complement strand
CCCAGCACCGCCACCTGGCGGAACCGCTGGAACTCTTTGCCGCAGAATTTGTACACCGAGAGCCACTCAAAGTTGTCGCAGAGGATGCGGGCGATGTCGCTGGTGAGCCGGTAATAGGGGATGATGTAGACCAGAAGGCCGCCCTGCATCAGGTGGCAGAGGCCGTTTACCAGGAACCGCTTTTCATCCCGGCCGGTCTGGCCGTTTTCCCCCAGCACCGAAAGATACGGCGGATTGAGAAACAGGACATGAAACGCCTCGTGGCTGATCCGGGCGCTAATACTCATTTTCGATTTTCAATCGAAAATACGCACACTTCGCGTGCTGGCATCGCTTTGCGCTGCCCCGTCTCATCGAAAATCCAATCATAATTTTAATTCGCTTTGGAATAATTGGCTTTTCGGATGAAATAACTGCCGATGGCCACCCGGTGAAGCCTGGTCTGGGCCTCCTCCGCCCGGCGTTCGTCCAACTCTACCCCGTAGGTGTAGCAGTTGTTGCCGGTGGCCATGAGGCGCAGGGCGATACCGTCCCCGCAGCAGGGGTCCAGCAGATTGGTGGTCACCCTATCGGGAAAGTCAATGCCTCTGGTGATGAACTTCACATGGTCCGGGTCGGTTGGGTAAAAGCCCATCCTCACATGGTTCATCAGCCGGCCAATGATGGCGGCGCTGGCGGTCTTGTCCTCCGTGTCCGGCATCCCTTTGACGAAAGCCTCCAGGGTGTCACAGAGCCGGGAGTAGTCCGGGGTGGAAAGCTGGAAGTTTGCCACCGCTCTCCCCAGGCTGAGGGCCGCAGCCGCCAGGTCGGGCAGTTCCATCTCCAGCAGGGAGAGGCGGCAGTCCTCCAAGGCAGCCAGCAGGCGGGCTTGGTGAGAGCGTAGCGTCTGATACCAGTCCTTTGCTCCGTTGGGGTCCTTTTTCAGCTGTTTCTCGATCTTTTTCCTGGCAGCGGGCATTTCCTCCTTTGCCAACAGGATGGCCCGCTTGGCCTGTTCCAGCCGGTCTACGGCGTATAGCTGCTGTTCGTTGACTTCTTCCATCGTCAGAAACCTCCTATTACAAGGAGGGGCGGGATCAAACGACCCGGCCCCTCCATTTTTAGCCCCAAACTGGGATGTTTTGTTTTATGCCGCCAGCTCCTGAACAGGCTGAGCCTCCTTCTGGATGCGGGAAACGGTGTAGCCCTTTTCCCGCAGGGCTTCCAGAATGGCGGATACCAGTTCATTGTCCGGCTCCGAATTGGGAGCAACGGCTTGGGGGAAAGAAACCGGTTGCTTTTTCGCTGCCGTTTTCTTTCTTCCCAGCTTTGCCAATCGGCGGAAAGGCGCTGTCAACAGCCTTTTCAGACCGGACAGCAGCTTATTGGGGAGATACCGGCGCAGGCTCACCACCTCCTGGGCGGTGCAGCTGCCGATGTTGGAGCGGTTCACCACCAGCCGCTTGGCCGAGACCTCCAGCGCCTGGACAAAGTTTTTGACGCAGAGGGTCCCCCTGGCCTTGCAGATGGTGGCGTACAGCTCCCCAAAGGCCCCGCCGCCTATCTCCACCTCCCGGATAAAGCCGGTGCGGAGATCAACCGATTCCGCCTCCAGGCGGCGGGCGTCCACGATGCCCCGGCCCAGAAGCCGCTGAACCTTGAGGGTCCCGTTTACCTTCAAAACGCCGTTGACGACCAGAGTATCGGCGGAAAGGCTGCTGTAAAAGGCCACCTTCCCCTTTTCGATGGTGATTGCTTTCATGCTGCTTTTCTCCTTTTTTCTTTAGTACTCATTTTCGATTTTCAATCGAAAACACGCACGCTCCGCGTGCTGGCGTCGCTACGCGCCGCCCCGTCCCATCGAAAATCTACGATTTTCGGATCATCGTTGGGCACATATTGACGCTGGTGGTGGAGAAGGAAACCGCTTGGACATTGGTTTCCCCCCGCACCAGGATGTTGTAGACCAGATCCACCACCGCGCAGGCCGCCGTGATGTTGGCGGTTATGGCCTGGGGCGCAGAGACCGAAGCCTCGGCACAGGAAAGCTCGGTGGGGAATTTATCGGTCCCGTCTAAGATTTCGGGGTAAAGGACCCCTGCTGGCTTGTGATAGGTGCGCCCGCCGCTGCAGATGCCGCACACCACCTGGCCGGTGTACTCCCCGTTGCCGCTGTCGATGTACACCAGATTGTCTGTCTGGTAAAATACCCGATGGCAGAGGCTCCGGGATCTGTTGTTGTCCACCGCACCGATGAGGATGACCAGCTCGGTGATGGTTTTGTCGTGCCATTTCCCCGCCGAATAATACTGGCTTGTTTTCCAGACGCGGGGCGTCACCAGCTTTTCAGTTCCTCCTCGCTTTCGATATACGAGGGGATGTATTCGGTTTCCAGGCCAAAGACGGAGGAATACCGCTCCGCCAGGACCTTGGCCTTGTTTTCCCCCAGGTCCGCCTCGATGAAGTTCTGGCGGACCAGGTTCTTTTTCTCCACCAGGTCGCCGTCCACAATGAGAAAGCGGCATTCCCGCTGTCCCAGGGCATAGAGCAGGCGGTAAAGGTGGGGGGCGATATGCCCGCCGGTGCCGCCTGCTCCCAGCATCACGATTTTGGCCGGGCGGTTTTGGGCAAATCTCACGCCGCCATCGCCCCTTTCCACCAGGCAGGGGCCTGGTGCCACTTCGCGCCCTTAGCTGTTATCCTTGCCAAGGTTTGTTCCCGCGTCTTAGATTCTTGCGAGGTCTGGGCAAGCTCTGTGTATCCGATGTCCTCTTCGGCGGCAAAAATGGGGAAGGAGTCCTCCAGCAGCTGTATCCGGTTACTCCACCAATCGGGAAATGCCTTCGGCACCCCCTCCAGCACATCGCCGGGGTGGATGGGCAGGAAGGTCCCGCCGTTGCAGATCCGGGCGAACACCTCCGGGAAGTATTGATCCAACCGGCCCATAACGAGGTACAGGCGGTCGCCCTTTTCATCGGCATCGTCAATGCCGGAAAATTGGGCTGCCATAGAGTTATGGGAATGGATGTCGGCGTAATGGATCAGTCCGTCCTCCTTCTCCGGGTCGATGGGAATGTCCGCAAAGATGCGGGCCTTGCTCACCTTCTGGTGAGGGATGTCCAATAGAAATCTCTCCTGCGTCCTGTCCCAGTAGACCCGGACCAGGGTCTCGGCCCCGTCCCGCATACAGGAGCGGAAGAAGCCGATGACCTGCTGCACCAGTTCAAAGGGGATGAGGGGGAGGTTGGAGGTAAAGCCCTCCTGAATTTCGCTCAGCTCCGGGATGTTCCGGGCCCTGGTGATGAACCGGCCGGATTCCAGACAGCGAATTTCATACACATGGCCGTCCCTGGCCGGAACCAGATTGATGACCTTGGGGGCCTTCGCCATCTCCTCCAGGGAGGAAAAGATCCCCTTATACGAGGCGATGCCCTTGGACTGGGCAGCAATGTGGGAGCGCACCTTACAGGTGAAGTCCTTATCCTTGGCCTTTTTCAGCATATCCCGGAAGCCCTCGGACTTCTCTATCTCCGCCTTCATGGCGTGGATAACGGAGTCTTTGGGCTTGGGGATGGTTTTGGTGATCTTCCCGTACTCCATCGTCCAAGAAACGCGCTTGCCATCCTCCAATTCGGGGAAATCTTCCTCTTTCTCCTTGCGGAGCTGCTCAAAGGTCTTTTTCGGGCCGGTGATCTCCTCCGTCACGCCGCCAAACTGGAACACCGGCGGCTTTTGGAGCAGCTCCCCGGCAAGGTCCTCGGTGATCTTTTCCTCCACCTGGCGCATGGCTGCCTCAAAGGGATTTGCGGGCGCAGCAGACGGTTTGGCTGCCGCCTTGGGAGCCGCAGGCTTCTTTTCCGGGGCAGCGGCCGGTTGGGGCGGGGCTTCGGGCTCTTTTTCTTTGGGGACATAGGCATCCTCCTTCTTTTCTTCCGGCTCCGGCGTTTCGGCGGGGGCCTCTTTGGGCTGGGCAGTTTCTGTGGTTTCCGGGGCTTTTTCCTCCGAGGGCTGGGGAGCTGGTTCCTTTTCTGCGAACAGGGCGTCAAAATCCTCCCCGCCGCTGCCAAGGTCCAGGCTGCCCTCTCCTCCGAAAATCGCCATGAAATCCATGTTGTCACTCATTGTCTTTTCCTCCTTCTTTGTTTTAGGCTTGAATTGTCAAGTGAAGTGCAACAGAAGGGAGAAGTGGATTTCAAAGGGAGTTCTAAAGGCCAACGATTTTCTGGGGCGGAAGTTTAAGGCATC
>JAAWRH010000090.1 GCA_022800935.1 Oscillospiraceae bacterium | reverse complement strand
AGTAGAGTTCTGGATCAATCATCTTCCTAGAAAAATCTTCCATTATTCCTCCGCTTCTGATCTCTTTTCTCGTGTCCTATTTGATATTGCAATTTAGACCGGAAAAACATGAATCACGTTTTTGGGGGATACTATGCCTTTCCAAAATCCACCGGCTTTTTCCTGGGTTATTTTCTCCTTTTTCGGGGAACGATACCAATACATCCGGTTTCTCCCGGTGTATTGTAAATTGTGAAAGAAGGTATTTGCTATGAACCGCACTATTTCATCCGCCGTATCCGGTCTAGTACTGACCGCCGCCATCGGCACCGCCGCTTATATGGCCACCCATGGCCCCCAGGCCAAGCGCAGAAAGCTGAAGCGCACCGCCAACCATGCGCTGCACACCATTGGAGACATGGTGGACACGGTTGCCTGCATGATGCACGGATAAGAAACTGTTATTCTAAGGGTCCCTTTTACGGCGCGGCTCCCGGCGAAAATCCGGAGACCGCGCCGCTTTTTTAGGGAAAACGAGCGAAAAATCGTCTTATTGTTACTCCTATGTCAATGTCTTTTCCGCTACTGGCCATTCGGTTATCAGGGGGAGGATATTTTGGACCATATCTTTTTTCCCAACACAAAAACGCCAATTCCAATGGCCAAAAAGGCTGCCCACCTCAACGGCGCATACCAGAAGGAATGCTGAACGGTAAAGGTCAGCTCCCCCTCCGGCAGGGTGTCGCTGTGGAAACGATATCTCCGCCATCCGGCCCAATGGAAATCCAGATTGCTTTCCTTGAGAAGCGGGGCGGCGGACGAGGTCTTCAAAACAACATCCAGGTCTTTGAAACCGGCCCAATACCGGGCAGGGGACAGATAATAGTGAAAGGTATATCGGGCTTGAGAAGTGCCATAGGTAAAGAGGCGGTCTCTCTCCATAAAGGCGGCAGTTTTGGTCAGAATTTCCAGCCTGGAGATTTCCCCCGGAGGAATTTCCGCCTCAAACTCCAGCATCAGAACAGGGTATGGTCCGTGATTGAAATAATCGTCCTGAGGGACAAAGGGTTGGCGGTATTTGAGCATCTCCTCCAGGGGCATGTTGCTCAGAAGCTCTTCCAGGTCACAGTTATCCTGATTGGCGTCCACAAGCCAAACGGTATAGGGAATTTCCTTTCCGTTCAAACGGACCTTTTGGAAGAGGGGGTCCTGGGCATCTCCGCTGCTGGTTATGACCGGAAAGACCGCTGTCAGCCCATAGGTCTCACTGGTGGGATTGTGCAGGGAATATACCGCCTTTATGCTGCTGTGCAGCGTATAACTGTATTTTCGCGATTCCAGCTTAAACTCCAGCCGCTCCTTCTCCACCTCAATGGGGCAGTCCTCCAGGGGCGCGGGTTCAGTACTGATGGATCCCTCCCAAGAGATGGGGGCGGTATTGGCGTACACCCTTCCGGAAAACAGAATGCCGAGGGCTGTAAATATAATGGACAATATTACTTTTTTCATAGGCTCACCTAAAACATAGGATAAGGTTATTGGTCATATTTTCGATAGGCAATCAATCTACCAAGATAGTGCTGATTACACCATAATACACTGCCCAAGGCAAGGGCCATTCCGGTCAAGCATATTTTTTCCCGAAGAGCATAGAAGAGAACGGCCAGGGAGAGGAGGAGAGAGAAACCGGCCTATCTATTTTCAATACATATTTTCAGGTCCCACAATATTAGTAATGTCATATCTCCCCTTGTCACTTGTAAGGGTGTAAGAGATGTGGCACCGTCTGTCGGGTCTGTCAGGGTGTTCATGCATAAAGAGATAATCCCCGGCTTTGGGGTACTGAAAGAAAAACTGCCCGTCCTCATTGGTCAGTCCCATATGAAGCCAGTTCATGTCTACATAGTCATCCTTGGAGCCGGTGGCCTCTTTATAAAAAAGACGGATATCCTTCAGCGGTTTTCCCTCCTGGCTGAGTATGGTAAAGACAATGCAGTTCTCTGTGGGAGTGTTTTCTGTAATAGGATAGACCTTAATCACATAAGTATATTCCTCAGTATGTCCCAATTCGGTTACAACACAATCCTGGACAATTGGTCCCATGTTCGTGCCATTGCTATGGTCAACACGGCGGTCGTGCCCATCATACTCCAAAAAGAACATATATCGTCCCACTGCCTGAGGATGAAAAATGATTTTTCCATTGGCGTCGGTTTTGCCTATTGATATATCCAGAACACTATCCCCAAATTCATATTCCACCTCCTGAAATGCCGCCGGAACGCCATTGGAATCCACAAAGGTGATAATCAACGTAGATTCCGACTGAGCAGACGGCTGAACCGGCTCAGCAACGGCGCTGCCGGAGGGCGCTGGCTCCGAAGACTGAGGTTTTTCCTCCCTGGAAAGCACAATTTCAATGGAATGCCGCTGATCGCCGTTTTCGTCGAAAATCGGAACCTCTGCGCGCTGGTGGAAGCCCCTATAGGAAAAGACCCGCCCAAACAGCGCATGCTCTTCAATGTTCATACGATAGTGAAGCCGCTCGTCTCCTCCTTTAACATCTGCGGTAAAGTGCAGCCTGCCCTCATCGTCGGCATACCGGTAAACATCCAAAACCTCCTGAAACCCGTATGCACCGACAACCGGGTTGGGTATCTGTCCCGGCGGAATGAAGACCCCAATTTGGGGATTTCCCCCCTCATCCTCTTCCGTTCGAAGGTGGGAGGGTATCATAAAACCAAGGTAAGCGGACAGCCCCGCCGCCGGGGTTCCGTCCGCATATTTCAGGGAGACGGAAACACCGTTTTCCGCCTTTTGGGCGTATTCGTCGGGAGACTCCCCCTCCCACACCAGGTGATAGGCCCGCTGGCCGGTGAGGTCCATCTCCGCCTCAACCCATTGGAGGGGCTGCGTATCGTCCATGTTGGGGTTGGCAAGGGCGATCTTCATTGGGTTTGTCGCCGGGGCTCCCTCCCGAATCCAGGGAATGGGGACCAGGCCGCAAGGCATCGAATAGTCAGCAAATGACTCGTCCTCCAGATAACACATGACATTGGAGACAGGATAGCCCTGGGAGTCTGTGATATAAAGATAAGATATAGGTTTGTCCGTCTTTTCCGCCAGCATCCGGCGGACCTCCTCCAGCTCCGGCTCCTCGGAGAGGGTAACCCATTGCCCCACCTCTCTAAAGGGGCGGGGTTCGGATGAGGAGGAGCTTTCCGGCGGCTGAGTGGATGAGGGCAGGGAGGAGACAGGAGTTTTCACGTTCTCTATAGAGGGCATCTCGGAGGAGGGGGTATCCGGCATACGGGTACAGCCCGCCAGAACGGCCAGGGAGAGGAGGAGAGAGAAAACGACTTTTTCTTTCATAATACAACCTTCTTTTTTAAAAAACAACTATCTTATACATAGAAATATATCATAAAAATGAATTTTAATCAATAGAAAACAAACCGTTTCTACAGATGCCTTGAAACAGCGCAAAATTTGTGGTAATATAAAATCAGGAAGAGAGGAAAGCGGGTGGGATTATGACAACAACAGAACAGTTAGACCAACAGCATCTGGAGGACCTGGAGCGCCTCAGAGACTTCCGCCTGCTGGACGACGATTTCTTAACCAAATGCTTTGAGGGGGACCCCAAATACATCCAGCTGGTGCTGCGGATTGTATTGGAAATGCCTGATATTGTGGTTACGGATGTGCGTACACAGGTATTTGTGGAGAATCTGCTCAAGCGTTCGGTGCGGCTGGATATTGTGGCCACCGACAGCGCCGGACGAAAGATAAACGTGGAAATTCAGCGGTCCGACAAGGGCGCCGGGCGAAAGCGGGCAAGATATAACAGCAGCATGATGGACGCCAACCTTTTGCGCAAGAGCGAAAACTTTGACAAGCTGCCTGAAACCTACGTGATATTCATCACCGAGCATGATGTAATTGGCAAGGGAAAGCCGCTGTACCACATCGGCAGATATATTTTTGATACCGGCGAGAGCTTTAACGATGGTTCGCATATTCTCTATGTAAACGGAGAATACCGTGACGAGACGCCCATCGGGAAGCTGATGCACGATTTTTCCTGTACCGACCCGGAAAAGATGTACTATGACGAGCTGGCAGAACGTGTTAGATTTTTCGGGTGTGGACAAAAAGCGCAGAAGAAGGTAAAATAGAACTATGAGAAAAGCAAGAGCAGAAGCAGGTCGGCAATGTCCAATCTGCGGAAAAAAAGAAAACCAG
>JAAWRH010000034.1 GCA_022800935.1 Oscillospiraceae bacterium | reverse complement strand
GTCCGAGCTTCCCGTAGCCTAAGCGAGTAACAACGAGATATCTTGCGTTTCATTCCGTTTTTCGCGCTTTTTTACTGTCCTTTAATCTGGGAAGGGCTCGCCCCTTTTTATGCCCAAAAAACTGGACAAACTAACTCCTGAACGCGTCCTAATCATCAGAACGCGTTCAATACAGCCGAAAGGATGAAAAGTATGTCCAGAAAAAGAAACAGCCGCTTTGACCTTCCCGCCGTCCGCTTCCTCTGGCAGCGGGAGCAGGACAAGGGCTTTCCCGGCCGCAGTGTCCCGGAGTGGAGGGCGTTTTCCCCCACGGACGGCTGGATGCCTCCGATGGAGGCCTGGCGGGGGGACCTTTTTGGGAATTATCCCAGGCTCTTTTAAACGTCAACAGATGCCCCCTTGTGCAAATAATATTCTCCCCTCCTGGACAGAATAGCCCTTGTAAGCGTCCCCTTGAAACCGGACGCCGAAAAATATGCAAGAGAGGATGAATCACATGGCCAACACCTATGACAACTACTATGATATCCAGCCCTACCGTTCCTTCAGTGACCTGGAGCGCACGGAGGGCATCCCCGACTATGGTGACCCGGAGGAGGATTTTTCCGACGAGCTGCTGGAGGCGGCCATCCTGGAAGGGGCGGAAAGCCTCCCGCCTTTTTATGAGGATTACCCCATGACCAGATGAGCCATCCGGCTTGAGCTCAAAAAGGATGTTCCAAGCCTTATACCCGGCAGTCAATTTATAGCGGAGGAGCTGACCCAAAACGACCATTTCTTCGTTTTGGGTCAGCTCCTATTCATTCTCTTTGATGCGTGCAGAAATGAAATATAAAAACTTATTGATATAGTGCATTACCTATGATATAATAAAAATACCCCACAAGGAAAGGAGGCTGACAGCATTGGGAACCGAAGCCGAGAGACAGGATACCCGGAAGGCAATGGCGTATGATCTTATTCAAATCCTTAAGGAAAAGCCCGAAAAGCAGAGCTATACAACAGAAGAAATTGAAAAAATCATCCACGTTTACCTGACTACCGCGGACTAGAAATAAATCCATGGGGGTCAGGGAAACCCGTCCCCCTTACTGGAGGAAAACCATGGAACGACGCGAAACCCCACAAGAACGCTACCACAAAGTCCACACCGTAAGCGTGACAATTCGTCTTATAAAGAATACCGAGCAGGATATACTCCAAAAGCTGAACAGTGTGCCGAATAAGGCAGGATATATAAAATCTCTTATTCGGGCGGATATTAAAAACTGAACCACTACCGGCTAAAGCCGGCAGTGGTTCTTTCCATCTTGTCACCTATTATAGTTTTTATTACACATAAACGTGAAACCTTTTAATCAATTATCCTTGACGCACATCCCCTTCAAAAGCTGTTTTAAGGTTTTGGGCTATTTGGGCAGCGATTGCCACACCGGCCTGCAAGCCAATTTCCGTATAGACGTCTTGGGTCTTTATGACAAAATCGCAAATGAGATCGTTGATTTCATCCAACTCCGTTTCATTTGGGTAATCCTTTAGCAGCCGCTCATATAATTTGTCCTGGACGCTTTCCAGCCGTTCTATATATGTACGTGGGTCTATATTGTTTTCTTCTGTGCCGTGTAAAAGGAACTCTCGGATTTGTTGAATATTCGCCCTTACAAAGATTTCGTCAATGTAGTTCATAAAAAGTTTACATCTCCTTTGTATTTGTGAATAAACGTATAATATTCGTTTATTCACAAATATTATACGTTTAAACAGAAAATATGTCAATAGCGTATTTTGAATCACCTTAACAAAATTCGTATTTTCATTGAAATTATTTGTAAAAAACCGTATAATTTAGGAAAATGAGGTGATGAAAATGTCTGCTGCAAAGAAAATTAAAATGCTCCTGGTAGAACGTGATATGACACTTACAGATTTATCTAAACTGCTGAACAAAAGCCTGTCAACCATGAGCGGTAAAATGATACGCGATAATTTTTCTGAAAAAGACCTGAAACAGATTGCCGATCTGTTGGATTATGACTATGAAGCGGTATTTACCGATAGAAATACCGGCAAACAGATATAAATATGAAAAATGCGGTTGTACCCCATTTGGCGGGACACCTGCACCATGGCGCGGCGGTCATAGACTTTGCCGCGCCTGTTTTTTTGCAAAAATACTTTATTTATGTTGTTACAGATAGAATTTTATGTTACAATGTGATAGAACCCTTACCCAAAATGATTATAAATACCGTCAAACTTTTTTAGCAACAATGTCATACAAACAGGAGGAATCATTTATGAACATCCAAAAGCCAACCGTCCAGATACCGGTCTTCCCCTCTAAGCAGGTCTCCATTGCAGACTTCGGCGCGGTGGCCGACGGCGTCACCATGAACACCCAGGCCATCAACAACGCCATTGATGCCGTCAGCGCCGCAGGCGGCGGCACTGTCCTCATCCCCGCCGGCTACTGGAAGACCGCTTCCATCGTGCTGAAGGACGGCGTGGAGCTGCGCACCGAGGCCGGGACCTTCGTCAAGTTCTCCGGCGATTGGCGGGATTATCCCCTGATCCACTCCCACTTTGAGGGAATGCCCACCGCCCGCTGCCTCTCCCCCATCTACGCCAAGGACGCAAGCAATATCGCCATCACCGGGGACGGCATCTTCGACGGAGCCGGTGAAAACTGGCGCGTTTGCAAAAAGTGGAAGTTCACCGAGCCCCAGTGGGAGGCCCTGCTAAAAAAACCGGGGGTCTACTGCGAAAACACCGGGAAGGAAACCCTGATCTGGCCCTCCCAGGCCGCTGCCGAGGGCAGCAAATACAACAACCGGCACGGCGGCATGGTGGATAACCTGGAGGAGGCGGAGCAGTACCGCGTCTTCTTCCGGCCGGTGATGGTCAACCTGGTGGGGTGCAGGCGGGTCTATCTCCAGGGCATCACCTTCCAGAACTCCCCCGCCTGGTGCCTCCACCCCCGCATGTGCGACGACCTGACCATGGACCATGTCAGTATGCGCAACCCCTGGTATGCCCAGAACGGCGACGCCCTGGACTTGGAGGCCTGCCGCAGGGTGAATATCCACGACTGCATCTTTGACGCCGGGGATGACGGCATCTGCATCAAATCCGGCAAAAACAAGCCGGGACGGGAGACGGAGCGGGCCACCGAGGACGTCTGGATTCACGACTGCATCGTCTACCACGGCCACGGCGGCTTTGTGGTGGGCAGCGAGATGTCCTGCGGCGTCCGCAATATCCTGGTGGAAAACTGCACCTTTACCGGCACCGACGTGGGGGTCCGCTTTAAGAGCTGCCTGGGCCGGGGCGGCGTTGTGGAGAACATCCTGATCCGGAACATCCGCATGGACAGCATCAAGGAGCAGATCGTTCAGATGGAGATGGGATACCATTCCGCCATTGGCAGCGAGGAGGATGTGGAGGCCAAGTACCCGGAGGAGGACATTCCGGAGTTCCGCTCCATCCAAATGGAGGACATTCTCTGCATCGGGGCCAGGAGCGCTGTGGAAATTTCCGGACTGAGGTGCAGGCCCATCCGCGATATCACCATAAAAAACTCCTACTTCCAGACTGAAAAAGGGGTGAACTGCCAGCTGTGTGAGAATGTCCGGCTGGAGAACGTCACCATTGCCGCCGGGGAGGAGAAAAATGTCTTTGCAGACGAATCCATCAGCGGACCCTTTCAGTGGAAAGCCTGAACGAAAAATAAGCTGAAAGGATTGTTGCGCGGTGAAGGAATCGGTTAAAACCCTTCAAGGCCGGTATTTCCGGAAAAAATTTTTTGTCACCCTTGGATGGACAGTCTTCTGGTACGCCCTCTGTTATGCCCTGATTGAGTTTTTCTACGGCCCCGGCCTCGCCTTTGCAGACGGCCATCCCTATTGGATGGGGGTCATCTTCGGGACCGGTTTTGTGGGCTTTTGCATCTGTACCGCATATTTTTTCGTCCGGCTGACCGCCCTGCTCCGCTTCAAGAAAAGGATACGGCGCTCCATGGAGAGCTATCTTCCCGACGGGGAGCTTTCCGACCCCTTTGAGACACTGGACCGAGACCTCCGCGGCCCGGCCCTTGGCACGGAGATTTACATCGGCTGCGATTGGCTGCTCTTTCCCGGTAGGGCCATGAACAGAGACGCAATCGCGGGCGTCTTTTACGAAGAGCTTTTTAAGAGCTATCTTTCCAGAAAGGTGCGCTTGACCGTGGTGGACGACAGAGGAGAGAGCATGTATCTGGATATCCCCAAAGCCTTCCATCCAACGGTGTACCATTGGCTGATTGAGATTCACCCCAACGCCTCTAACGGGCAGCACCAGGCCCTGATCAACTGGATAAACAACCAAGCGAAAAACGCCGGCGAACAAGGGGTGGATTACAAACGCCTGAAATCCGCCTCCTCCGGGCCTGTCTCCCGGTGGGACAGGTCCACTGTCCTGGAGGACAACCACATCGCCTGCCAATACGAGCAGTGGCTGCTGGCGGCCTACAGCACCTATCTGGTGGGGGACCGGTTCTTTGACAGCGACTTTTCCTATGCGGGGGGCTATGAGCGCACCGCCTACCAGCAGCAGGTGGTCCTCAACACCCTGGACAGCGCCTGGGATATCCGGGACAAGGGGGAGCTGCTGAGGACCGTCTCCTCCCTGGTGGGCCGGGGGCGGAAGCGGCCCCAGACCCCGCCGGATGGCTGGCACCTGGGCCGCGCCGTGATGCTGCTGGGCTACGGCTACATCAGCGGGCTGCTGACCCGCGGGGAGATGGTGAAATACTCCCTGGACGCGGCCTACGCCATCCAGCAGAGCTTTTCCAGCTGGAAGGAGCTGCTGGACAGCCACATGATTGGCTTTATGGCCTGGGCCAAGGACCCGAAGAACATCGCCTTTCGGAGAAGGCGGTACCGGGAGCTGCTGGAGGACCCGTCGTCGGTGGTGAACACCGTTCCCTTTCAGGCCAACCTGCCGGAGCTGTACCGGGAGGCGGCCTCCCGCCTGGGGATAACGGATTACTATGATGAGGACGAGTTCGACGGGGACGATTTGGAGGAGGAAGAAACATGACGCGGAATGGGCGCTTTCTCTGCGCGGGCGGGGGCGGCTTCCCCCTGGAGCTTACCTCCGCGGGGCTGCATGTGCTGGCGATGTTCTTCATGCTGCTGGACCACATGTGGGCAATGGTCCTGCCGTGGAACTGGATGACCTGTGTGGGACGGCTGGCCTTTCCCGTCTTCGCCTTTATGGCGGTGGAGGGGTACTTCCACACCAGAAGCTTTCGCCGGTATATGCTGCGGCTTCTGCTTTTTGCGGTAATCTCCGAGATTCCCTTCAACCTGATGTACAGCGGGAGCGTCTTCTATCCTTACCACCAGAACGTAATATGGACCTTTCTGCTGGGGCTGGCCTGCATCCGGCTGATAGAGGCGGCAAAGGCCACGGGAAAGCAGTGGGTTTATTGGATTGCCGCCGCGGCGGCGGTAATGGTTGGCTTTGCCCTGGGCTGGCTGCTGATGGTGGATTATTACGGCGCCGGGGTGCTGACAATACTGGTATTTTACTTTTTCAGAGGCAGAAAGTGGTGGTGTCTGCTGGGGCAGGCGCTGGCGCTGTACTGGATCAACGTGGGGATGCTGAAGGGCTTGTGCTATACGGTTTCCATCCTGGGGGTGGAGCTGGAGATAGCGCAGCAGGGATTGGCGGTTCTGGCGCTTGTCCCCATCTGGCTTTACCGGGGAAAACAGGGACTGCGCAGCAAGGCATTCCAGTATATCTGCTACGGGTTCTATCCGGTCCATATGTTGGTTTTGGCGGGGATTCTGCGGATGATGCAGAGATAAGCCCTCTTTCATAAAAAGTTTGAATTTTTATCAGATAAAATTGATTTCTATGCTGCATTATATGAGAACGATTGCAAAGCATCCTAAAAAAGTCTATAATGAAAGCATCGTTGACCTTTGTCAATTCCGAAAATCCCCCGTTACATTAAAAAGAAATGAGGTAGGCAGTATGGAACAAGCGTCTGTCAGCAAAACCCCCGCGTGGGAAAGATATCTCTCCCTGGCGGCGGAGGTGCCTTTGAAGCATTACCGCGAAACCATGGAAAAGCTGGGCCCCAACCCCGGATGGGCCAAAACCCAAAGGGCCTTTCTGGAAATGATCGACGACTATCTGGCCGTGGAGCTGAAAAAGCCGGTGGAGGCAAACATCTCCGCCCACGAGGCGGGCGGGCAGTTCCGGGTCGCTTTCCCCCATCAGTTTGTGCGGGGCGATCAAGGGGTCTTCGATTACATGAAGGCCACCATGCTGGCCCGCAAGGCCTACGCGGATGAAAACCTCTACCATGGATATGTGGACTGCCATGAGGTCCACCACGAAATTGAAAATTACATCTACTTCCAGGACCCCCTTTGGTATCATAAATTCCCCGGCATGGATGTGGCGCTGGCCTCCATTCTGGACCTGGCCCACCACATCGGCAACTGGGAGCCCAATGTCCCGGCCTGGTATGACTGGGAAAAGCACGAGTTTGTCAGCAACTGGCTGGGCACCAAGGGGGTGCGGGATTATCCCCCCTTCGATTACCAGGAGGGCAACCACTTCCGATTTGTGGATGTGGCTCAGCTGGCCTACCTGGCCACAAAGCAGCCCCGGTACCTAAAGCTGGTGGAAGACTACTGCGGCCACTGGTGCGACCATATTGAGGCCCACGCCGCAAAGGGAGAGCCCATCCCCTGCTCCATCCTGCCGGAGGCGGCCAGCATCATTGAGGCCACCAAGGCGGGGGAAAACGTGGGCAAGGGCAGCCAGTACCAGATTTTCTACCACCTGGTGGCGGACAACACCATGTACGATATCGCCGGATGCCTGCTGGACACCTACGCCGTCACCGGCAAGGAGCGGTACTTAAACTGCGCCGAGGCCATGATTGACCAGTTTATCGACCACAGCGACGGCGGACGGCCCGGCAGAGGGTTTAAAGACGGCAAGTGGATCGGAATGCCCCAGTCCAGCGGCGACAGCGACAAGAAAAAGAACTCCAAGTCCCACTTTGTCACCGACTGCAACTTTATCGCCCGCCTGGCCCTGCGCCACAGCCTGATTGCCCATTCAGATAAGTATAAACCGGTCATCATGGACTGGGCCAACGCCATCGACGAGGAGAACAACGACTTTGACCAGATGATGCCCACCGTGCTGGTGGCCGCCCACTACTATGACGGCGACCCCAAGTGGCTGGAGCGGGCCTACTTAATGGCCCTGCGTGTGGCGGCGGTCAGCGAGGACTTGGACGAGTTCCACCAGTGCAACTGGACCAGCTCCCGCCAGGGGACCAAGTTCCTCATGGAGCTGCTGTACACCCCTATGGTGGGGGATGTGGAGTTCGGGACCAGGGGCAACCTGCCCGTCCGGCTGTTTGCCTGGGAGACCGGGAGCCGCATGGGCCTGCCCAAGGACCTGTCGGCGCGCATCTGGCGGGAGCAGCCCGGCGTATACTGTCTGGAGGCCGTCAACCTGGGTACTGAACCGGCGGTATGGAGCGGAAAGACAGCATACGGCGGCAGCTTTACCGCCCAAAGGGACGGCAAGGAGATTGAAGAATTCACGGTTCTGCCAGGGGAAACGGCACAGTTCCGGATTACTCTCCCCCAAGGGTGCAGAACGGTTTATGGGGAGGAATAATCGATGGGCTTTTTTTGTACACTGGAAGAGGAACGGAAAAGAACCGGCAAATACCAGGGCGGCGTCCGGCTGATTGATGAAAAGAACGGGGCGGTGGCCGGGTGCTGCATCGGCGTGACCCATTCGGAGCGGAAGGAGCTGGGCCGCCAGGACGTCCATGACGACCAGGAGGGCTTTCTGGTGTGGCACGGGACCGGCAGGGCCCAGATTGGCGATGAAACGGTAGAGCTAAAGCCGGGTGTGGCCATCATTGTGCCCGTGGGGGTGGGCCACGCCATGTGCTGCGGCAAGGACAGCGAATTTATGGAGACCATCTGGTTCCACAGCGCGGTTCCCTCCGGCAAGGCCCCTGAAATCACGGCAAAATGCTATACCCAGCTCTCCTCCCTTTGGGAAAGGGGGATTCTTCTGTCGGAGGAAAACGGCTGTGTGGACGGCTGCCGCGCCGGTATCAGCTGGTACGAGAGCACCGAGTACAGCGGAGGCGGAAGCCACGACGACCAGGAGGGCTTCTTTGTGCTGGAGGGCACCGGGTTTGCCAAGGTGGGGGACGAGGAATTCCCCGTTGCGCCGGGCACGGCGTTTATCGCGCCCGCCCACACGGTCCACACCATCCGCCGGGACGAAAGCTGCGGCCATGTGGCGGTATTCTGGTTCCACAGTGCGCTGTAACTGATTATTTAAAAAGGAGGTCTGGACTACATGTGGACCCGTGAACAAATTAAGACCAACGCCAAGGCCGTGATGGCCAAAAACTACTGGATGATGGTGGGCGTCAGCGCCGTCTATTCGATTCTGGCCGGGATTTTCAGCTCCGCGTCCTCAGGCGCGTCGTCGTATCTGGAAAACGGCATGGATTATATGCCGGTGGAGGTTGTGCTGATTGTCTCGGTGATTGTCATCGGCATTTCCATTGTGGGCATCATCTTTAATATCTTTGTCGGCAACCCCCTGGAGGTGGGCAAGGACCGCTTCTATATGTGCAGCCGGTTGCAGCAGACCCCTTTTGGCGAGCTGTTCTGCGCCTTCCGCAGCGGACAGGGGTACTATATGAACATTGTGAAGACCCAGTTCCTGCGCAGGCTGTACACCGCCCTTTGGTCGCTGCTCTTCATTATTCCGGGCATTATCAAGAGCTATGAATACTATATGGTGCCCTATATTCTGGCGGAGAACCCCAACATCTCCTCCGCCCGCGCCTTTGAGCTGAGCAAGATGATGACCAACGGGGAGAAGCTGAACATCTTTGTGCTGGAGCTGTCCTTTTTGGGATGGCAGCTGCTGGGAATCCTGGCCTGCTGCATCGGGAACTACTTTGTCACGCCGTACCTGGAAGCCTCGTTCGCGGAGCTGTATGAGGCCATGAGGGCAAAGGTATACGACATGGGCGTTACCGACGAAAACGAGCTGTGCAACTTCTGGAGATAAAACCCCATAAAAACAAAACTGCCGGGCATATCTTTGGGGAGGTTCCCCTAAGATATGCCCGGTCGTTTTATTTACCCCGCTCCAGTTCCTCCCCCAGCCAGCGGGACATCTCGTCAAATCCCTCCTGGGTGAGGGGGAACTCCTTTTTCACGGTGAACTCCGCAAGGCCACTGCACACCGGCTGGTCCCAGATAGAGACCTCCAGATTATCTTTGGGCACAATGAGGAAGTTCTTCCGCCCATAGGAGCCGCTGAAGGTGTTGTGATTGGAGTAAAAGTTAAACTGTCGGATATCCGGCTTCAAATGCGATCCATCCTTTCCTATCCTGCTGTCAAAAGACTGCGCTGAGCGTATCTGCTTTTTTATTATAGCATGACGGTTGCAGAAATCAAACAACTTTTGCGGCCGGTCTGCGGTCATGCCAGGGCTTCGGCCTGGCTGCTGTTTTTGAGCGAACCGGGATTCCTTTGTAAAATATATTTTTCAGAAGGTACTGGACGCGCTCCCTTATCCGTACTATAATCATTTCAATAAAGGACATATCCAGGTTCGCTTACAATAAAATTCAGGAGGTTTTTTCCATGAACCAAAAGGAACGTATGCTGGCAGGTCTCCCCTATAAAGGCTGGCTGGACGGCTTGTCTGAGGAGCGCCTTGCCTGCAAAAAGAAGGTCTATGCCCTAAACCAGCTTCCGCCGGAGCGCCGCGGCGAAATCCCGGCTCTCCTCAAAAGCCTTTTCGGCAAAACCGGCGAAAATCTTATGGTGGAGCCTCCCCTCCACTGCGACTATGGATGGAATATTGAGGTGGGAGAAAATTTTTTCGCCAATTACAACCTGACCATCTTAGATGTGGGCAAGGTCGTTATCGGCGATAATGTGCAGTGCGCCCCCAACGTCTCTATCTTCACCGCCGGGCACCCCGTCCACCCAGACAGCCGCAATACCGGTTATGAATACGGCATCCCCATCGCCATCGGAAATAATGTGTGGATCGGCGGCAATTCTGTCATTCTTCCCGGCGTGACGATAGGAAACAATGTGGTCATCGGCGCGGGAAGCGTGGTGACAAAGGATATCCCCGACAATATGATTGCCGCCGGGAATCCCTGCCGGGTAATCCGGGAAATTACCGGGGAGGACCGCGCTTTTTATTTTAAACGGCAGAAATTTGATCCGGAAGCCTGGGCAGAGGTGAAGGAGGCCCACGGGGGGCGTTTTAACAGATGTTCGGATTCATGACTGTATGGCAATTTAGGCAAAAAAGTTCCGTAAGGTTCTCTGATTGTCGTAAAAATCGATGATAATGAATAAAAATTCAGGAAAAAGCCGATTCCTCCTTGCATTTGTGAATATTCTGTGATATATTATTCACTCAAGAGGAATTTTCCTCAAAAAATTTTTTAAAGTGAAATTGTAAAATGTAATGGAGGAATCAGCAATCATGAATATGTGGAAAAAAGCGGCAGCGTTGCTGCTGGCGGCGGTTATCTCCGCCGGAATGCTCTCCGGGTGCAGCTCCAACAGTCTGCCTAAAATTGAGGTATCCAGCATGGCGGACCTGGCCAACCTGAAAATCGGCGCCCAGTCCGGCACTACTGGCGAGGACCTTGCCAAGGAGCACAGCAGTGACGCCGCCAACAATGTCAAGGGCTACCGTTCCGGCATGGACGCAGCTTTGGCGCTTAAGGCCGGCAATATCGACTGCATCATCCTGGACGAGCTGCCCGCCCAGTCGATTGTCAAGGAGAACGACACCCTGACCATCTTCGACCCCCAGCTGGAGGGCGAGGACTACGCCATCGCGGTGCGCAAGGAGGATACCGAGCTGCTGGAGGCCATCAACGCCTCCCTGGCAAAGATGAAGGAGAACGGTACATATGATACCCTGCTGGCCACTCTGGCCTCCGACGACTGGAAGGGACTGGAGGACAAGTCCGCCGGCAACTCCGAGGTCATCAAGATGGGCACCAACGCCGAATTCCCTCCCTTTGAGTTCCTGGACGGCACCGACGTGGTGGGCTTTGACATCGCCATGTGCCGGGAGATTGCGGCGGACAGCGGCAAAAAGCTGGAAGTGACCAACATGGCCTTTGACGGCCTGATCATGGCCCTCCAGTCCAACAACATCGACATGATTGCCGCCGGTATGACCGTCACCCCCGACCGCCTGGAGGAGGTCAGCTTCTCCGACCCCTACTATACCTCCAAGCAGGTTATCATTCTCAGAAAGTAAAAGACAACTGCTGTCTGTCTGCTGTTTTAAGGGCGGCCCATTGGCCGTCCTTATTCGCATATTTTGTATATTGCAAAGGGAGGGTATTGATACAGCATGGGCAAATTTTTTGAGGTAATCAACCGGGTGCTGATTGCCAACGAGGGCTGGAAGGTGATTCTCAGCGGCCTGGGAAAAACCGTTGAAATCGCCCTTTTTGCCATTGTCATCGGAACGGTTCTGGGGTGTCTGTTCGCGCTGATGAAAATCTCCACCATCAAGCCCCTTAGATGGTTCGCCAATTTGTACACCACCATCATCCGCGGTATCCCCATGGTGACACAGCTGATGATCTTCGGTTTTGTCATCTTTTCCGGCAAAAATGAGATTCTGGTGGCAAGCCTTGCCTTCGGCATCAACTCCGGGGCCTACTGCACCGAGATTTTCCGTGCGGGCATCCAGGGTGTGGACAAGGGACAGATGGAGGCGGGACGTTCTCTGGGCCTTTCCTACAGCCAGACGCTGTGGAAGATTATCCTGCCCCAGGCCATCAAGGCGGTGCTGCCCACCTATACCAGCGAATTCATCGCCCTGATCAAGGAAACCTCGGTGGCCAGCTTTATCGCCGTCACCGACCTGACCAAGGCCGGTGATATGATCCGCAACGCCACCTACAACCCCTGGGTGCCGCTGTTTACCGTGGCGCTCATCTATCTGGCGATGACCCTTGGGCTGGAGAAGGTCTTCAGCCGTTTGGAGAGGAGGCTGGCAAAAAGTGATAGAGGTTAAAAATCTTTCCAAAAGCTTTGGGGACAATATGGTCCTAAACGGCATTACCGAGACCATACAAAAGGGGGAAAAGGTAGTGGTCATCGGGCCCTCCGGTTCGGGGAAATCCACCTTCCTGCGGTGCCTGAACCTGCTGGAGACCCCCACCGGCGGAGAAATCTGGTTTGAGGGAAAGAATATCACTGCCAAGGGGGTGGACATCGACGCGGTGCGGTGCAAAATGGGAATGGTGTTCCAGCACTTCAACCTGTTTCCCCACCTGACGGTGATGCAGAACATCACCCTTGCCCCCGTCACCCTGAAGCGGCAGACCAAGGCCGAGGCGGAGCAAAACGCCCGCAGGCTGCTGGAACGCATCGGACTGGCGGACAAGGCGGACGTCTATCCGGGCAGCATCTCCGGCGGACAGAAGCAGCGGATTGCCATTGTCCGCGCCCTGGCCATGAACCCGGACGTAATCCTCTTTGACGAGCCCACCAGCGCCCTGGACCCAGAGATGGTCGGAGAGGTGCTGGAGGTCATGCGGGAGCTGGCGGACGAGGGAATGACCATGGTGGTTGTCACCCACGAAATGGGCTTTGCCAGGGAAGTGGGGACGAGGGTGCTGTTTATGGACGGCGGCGTGATTGTGGAGCAGAATGAACCAAACGAATTTTTCTCCCATCCCCAGAACCCCCGGCTGAAGGATTTCCTCTCCAAGGTTCTGTAACGATTGTTCCGGGGAAGATCCGGAGGATGTGGGTTCTTCCCCAGCATTCAAAAAGTTTTTTTGAAAAAACTATTGACAAAGGATTCCATTTCGGATATAATAACAAGGCAGTTTGAGGTGAACACTCTGCAAGTGACCTTTGCGGCTATGTCTGGAGAGATGGCTGAGCTGGTCTAAGGCGCACGACTGGAAATCGTGTAACGGCTAATACCCGTTCAAGGGTTCGAATCCCTTTCTCTCCGCCACGGAAAACCCGCTTTATCCTTGGATAAGGCGGGTTTTCCCTTTACCAGCCATTAACCATCAACCACTTCCACAGGAGGAACCCCATATGGCGCAATGGAACCTTTGGCACGGCTGCCACAAAATCAGCCCCGGCTGCGCCAACTGCTATGTCTACCGGATGGACGCCAAATACCAGCGAGACAGCTCCCAGGTTTGCAAAACCTCCGACTTTGACCTCCCGGCTCGGAAAAACCGTTTCGGGGAATACAAAATTCCCTCCGGGGAGGTTCTCTATACCTGCTTTACCTCGGACTTTTTCCTGGAGGACGCGGACCCCTGGCGGCCCCAGGCCTGGGAGATGATGCGCCGGCGGCAGGACCTCCATTTTCTCTTTATCACCAAGCGGATTCACCGGTTTTACGACGCAATCCCCTCCGATTGGGGGGACGGCTATGAAAACGTGACCATCTGCTGCACCACGGAAAACCAGGACCGGGCGGACTTCCGGCTCCCCATCTTCCTGGAAGCGCCTATCCGCCACAAGCAGATTGTCTGTGAACCCCTTTTGGGGCCCATTGACCTGTCCCGCTATCTGGGAGGATGGATTGAGGGGCTGGTTGCGGGGGGAGAATCGGGGGAGGCGGCACGGCTCTGCCGGTTTGAGTGGCTGCTCTCCCTGCGGGAGCAGTGCGCCGCCGCCGGAGTCCCCTTCCACTTCAAGCAAACCGGGGCGCGGTTTGAAAAGGACGGAAGAATTTACAGAATCCCGCGAAAGGAGCAGCACAAGCAGGCGGCACTGGCCGGCATTGACTGGAGCTGGGCCCCGAAAAAAGATTAATATACGATAAAACATTGACAAAAAATACACAAGATGGATTTCTGTATCCTCAGAAATCGGATAAAAACACTGTTTTTTCCCTTCCGGCGCTTCGGGGCGAAAAAACTAAGTTGATTTTTCCATTGACCCCATCCTCTCTTTCCCGTATAATGACAAAGCGGGCAAAAAATACTTCCCCTTGTACAGCTCATAGCCGCACAAAATCCTTTCGGATTTTGCGCGGTTTTCTTATTGACAACGCACAAGATATTGTGTATGATTAATATAAGAGCTACAACGGATTGTGTTTGGATGAAGACTCCTGTTTCAGGGGACAGTCGGGCACGCCGTCGCTTATTCAGCGTTTTCGCCACATTGGGGCGCTGTATCCATAGAAAGGCGGGTCGGTTGACAGATGACAACAGAGTCAAGATACGTAATCAAAAAGGACGGCACAAAGGAGCCGTTTAACATCCAGAAGGTTATTACTGCGGTGAATAAATCATCCACCCGCGTACTGGCTGCCTTTACTCCGGAGGAGATGCGAAAAATCTGCAACTTTGTGGAAAGAAGCATCGAGGAACAGGGATTGACCGAGGTTTCCATCCCCACCATGCACAACCTGGTGGAGGGCGCCCTGGAACAGGTCAACCCCAAAGTGGCCAAAAGCTACCGGGATTACCGGAACTATAAGCAGGATTTTGTCCAGATGCTGGACGAGGTTTATCAGAAGAGCCAGTCGATTATGTACATTGGCGACAAGGAAAACTCCAACGCCGACAGCGCCCTGGTTTCCACCAAGCGCAGCCTGATCCTCAACGAGCTGAACAAGAGCTTGTATAAGAAATTTTTCCTCACCGTAGAGGAACTCCAGGCGTGCAGGGACGGTTATATCTATATCCACGACATGTCCGCCCGGCGGGACACCATGAACTGCTGCCTCTTCGACGTGGCGGCGGTGCTGAGGGGCGGCTTTGAAATGGGCAACCTGTGGTACAACGAGCCCAAAACCCTGGACGTGGCCTTTGACGTGATCGGGGACATTGTGCTCAGCGCGGCCAGCCAGCAGTACGGCGGCTTTACCGTCCCCTGTGTGGACGAAATCCTGGAGCCCTACGCCCAGGCCAGCTTCCAGAAATTTTACGACCGCTACCGCGGACTGGGCCTTTCCCCGGAAGCCGCCGAGCGGGAAGCCATACAGGATGTGCAGGTCAACTTTGAACAGGGCTTCCAGGGCTGGGAATACAAGTTCAACACCGTGGCCTCCAGCCGGGGGGATTATCCCTTCATCACCATGACCATCGGCGTGGGCCGCACCCCCTTTGCCAAAATGGCGGCCATCACCATGCTGAATGTCCGCCGGGGCGGCGAGGGAAAGAAGGGCCACAAAAAGCCGGTTCTGTTCCCCAAGGTGGTTTTCCTGTACGACGAGGCCCTCCACGGCCCCGGCGGGGAGCTGGAGGACGTGTTTGAGGCAGGGATTGCCTGCTCCAGCCGCTCCATGTATCCGGATTGGCTCAGCCTCACCGGGGAAGGCTATGTACCGGAGATGTACAAAAAATACGGGAGAATCATCAGCCCCATGGGTTGCCGGGCCTTTTTGTCCCCCTGGTTTGAACGGGGCGGCATGGAGCCCGCCGACGAGTCGGACAAGCCCGTCTTTGTGGGCCGCTTCAACATCGGCGCGGTAAGCCTCCATCTCCCTATGATCTACGCCAAATCCCTGGAGGAGGGAAAACCCTTCTACCAGGTTCTGGACTACTACCTGGAGCTGATCCGCCAGCTTCACATCCGCACCTACGCCTACCTGGGGGAGATGCGGGCCTCCACCAATCCATTGGCTTACTGCCAGGGCGGGTTCTACGGCGGACATCTGGGGCTGTACGACAAGATTAAGCCCCTGCTGAAGACCGCCACCGCCTCCTTCGGTTTTACCGCCCTCAACGAGCTTCAGGAGCTATACAACGGCAAATCCCTGGTGGAGGACGGGCAGTTCGCGGTGGATACCCTTGCCCACATCAACGAAAAAATCGCGGAGTTCAAGCGGGAGGACGGCAATCTTTACGCCATTTACGCCACTCCGGCGGAGAACCTCTGCGGCCTTCAGATACAGCAGTTCCGGAAAAAATACGGCGTTGTCAAAAACGTCTCCGACCGGGAGTATGTCAGCAACAGCTTCCACTGCCATGTGACCGAGGACATCACTCCTATTGAGAAGCAGGACCTGGAGGGCCGGTTCTGGGGACTTTCCAACGGCGGCAAGATACAGTATGTCCGCTATCCCATTGAATATAACCTGGACGCCATCCGCACCCTGGTCCGCCGGGCCATGAAAAAGGGCTTTTACGAGGGGGTCAACCTCTCCCTGTCCTACTGCGACGACTGCGGCCACGAGGAGCTGGAAATGGACGTCTGTCCTGTCTGCGGCAGCAGCAACCTGACCAAAATCGACCGGATGAACGGATATCTTTCCTACAGCCGGGTCCATGGGGACACCCGCCTCAACGCAGCGAAAATGGCGGAAATCCGGGAGAGGAAAAGTATGTGATATGAGATACCACAACATTACCAAGGACGATATGAAAAACGGCAGCGGCCTGCGGACGGTCCTGTGGGTAGCTGGCTGCGGCCACCGCTGTCCCGGCTGCCACAACCCCATCACCTGGGATGCCCAGGGCGGGCTGCCCTTTGACCGGGCCGCCGGGGAGGAGCTAATGGAGGCGGCGGGCAGAGACTATATGTCCGGCATCACCTTCAGCGGCGGCGATCCTTTGTATCCGTCCAACCGGGAAGAAATCGGGCGGCTCTGCCAGGCGCTGAAGGGGCGATTTCCGGACAAAACCATCTGGCTGTACACCGGGTACCTGTGGGAGGAACCGGCGGTTCAGCAGCTTCCCTGGCTCCCCCTAGTGGATGTGCTGGTGGACGGCCCCTTTGTGGAGGCCCTGAAGGACAACCGGCTCCACTGGTGCGGCAGCAGCAACCAGAGAATTATTGACGTACCCAAATCGTTGGCCGCCGGTTCGGCGGTGCTGTGGAAAGGATAGAGCTATGCTTCGTATCGCTTCTTTTGCAAAGGTCAGCCCGGAACAGTTTATAAAGGATTGGACCGACACCTTTGATCAAACCGCCTGTCAGGCGGAGGAAATCTATTCCCGTATTCTCCTTCCCCGCCGGGGGACCAGCGGCTCCGCCGGGTACGACTTCTTTGCCCCTGCTCCCTTTACCATCCAGCCGGGGCAGACGGTGAAGATTCCCACCGGCATCCGGGTGAGGATGGAGGAGGGCTGGGTGCTGGCCTGCTTCCCCCGCAGCGGCCTGGGCTTTAAGTACCGATTACAGCTGGACAACACCGTGGGGATTATCGACAGCGACTACTGGCAGTCGGACAACGAGGGCCACATTTTCTGTAAGCTGACCAACGACTCCAAACAGGGTAAAACTCTGGAGCTGGAGGCGGGGACCGGCTTTATGCAGGGGATATTCCTCCCCTTCGGCATCACCCTGGACGACAGCGTTTCCGACCGGCGCAACGGCGGATTCGGGAGCACCAGCGCGAAAAGCGCCAAGTGACATAAAAACAGAGACATAAAAATCGGACCGAAAACCTGCCCATATGGTTTTGAAGGCCCGATTTTTATCTGCAATTCATTGGCTAAAAGCGGTTTTGTCCCTTTGAAGGGGATTTCTTTGAAGAAAAATTAAAATTGGAAAAATAAGCCAGTTATAATTCAGCGCAAACCTTCCGATACTAGCTTATGAGCAGACGGGACAGCACGGGAAGCTGAATTGATGCTCATACTTATCCATGGCCCAGATTGCCGGTGCGGCAGTCCGCCAAGGCACGCCCGGCGTGACCTCCGGTCCTCCGTTTTCCGGCAACTGCTCAGGGAGCACGGATAGGTATAAAACCATTATCAGGAGGGTTTACCCGATATGAAAAAACTGTTGGCAATCCTGCTTGCAGCAGCAACCGTGGCGGTAACGACCGCTATGACTGTCTTTGCTGAGGGAGAGTCGGCGCCTGCCATTTCCAGCATCACCTTTGTAAAAGACGATGATGTAGACATAAATGGCGGCATCCTTACGCCCGGCAAAGAATACCGTTTCCGTTTACAGTACACCACCGCGTCCGACGGCGAAAAGGTGGATACCGGCGCAGCCGATTTCACCGACGACCAACTGACCGGCAACAAGTTCCTGGTGGAAAGCAAGATGGGACGCAGCTCCATGGAATCGTTTAAAATAGCGAAGTCCAGCGGAAAGTACTACCTCATCGCCAAGCCCAAGGGAGGCTATCCCACCAAGCAGACCGATGTAGAGTACAAGGTGCGTCTGGTGAACACCAAGAGCGGCGACGTTGTCCATGAAAAGACCCTGGCCTTCAAGGTCGGCTACCCCACCATCTCTGACGACGAGCTGTTCTCCGCCTCGGTAGAGGAGCCTATCTTCATCTCCAACGACGCCCCTGTCATCACCGAGGACCAGTTTGACGAAATCAACAGCTACACCAGCGGCAAGGCCGCTTCCTTCACCAACGGCGACTGGACCATCAATGTCCGCGTCGGCGGGCTGAAGGACCGCAACCTCTACTCCACCTCCTCCGGCATCCCGGAGATTGAGACCAAGTTCGAGGACAATCAGTTCAAATTCATCACCTTCCCTGCCAACCCCAAGTTCGACTACACCGCCAGAGTAAGCATTGATGTATCCCAGGAGGCGGATTCCTTCGACGACAACTTCGTCGTGTACCGCTACAACGACGGCGTTCTCACCCGCATGGACTCCAAGTACGATTCCGACACCTCCGAAGTGACCTTCTCCACCAAGGAGATGGGCAAATTCGTTCTGACGGACTCCACTTTGGGCAACTCCGCGGAGATTGAGGACAACGTCAACGACGGAACAGACAACGACAACAGCAATAACAATAATAACAACAATAACAACAATAACAACAACGGGACCAACAACGGCTCCGACAATGACAACCCTGAAACAGGCGCAAGCGCCTCCACCGGCATCGCTGTGGCCGCCGCGGCCGCATCCCTGCTCCTTGGCCTTGCTGCTATGAAGCGCCGGTAATTCGGCTTTCACGGTCCTTCCCGCCCTGGCGGTTTGCCGGCGGGAAGGACTTTTTTTGATTTCCGCGGCGGAACGGCGAAAGAGAGGACCGCCGTTTGGCAATCCTCTCTCTGCGTGTGATTTATTTTCCCGCACGGTCAATCATTTCCCGTTGCCCAATCGCAGCCGAAAATGTCAATCATCAGAAATGCGCCCATGCAGAAGGCGTATTCAAAAAGGTCTACCTCATCTTCTGCCTCAGCCTGCGATTCCAACTCTTGCATTTCCTCAAACTTCTTGTATTCTTCGGGTGTCAGCAGGTTTTTGAAATGCTCTACTATGCCGTCGATTTTATCATTAAGCGCGATACGTTCGGGATTGTATACACGCTTTCGTTCCCACGGGTTGAGATTGCCATAATAGATTTCCCGCACCATGGATTCCCTCATAGAACATCCTCCTTCCTTTCTCTTTTTTATCCGATACTGCTTGAAAGGAAAGCTGACGCATGATATAATAGTTACGTCGCTTTTGCCTTTTGGCAATGGTCGGCTGGGGAAGTGGTGTGTTACTGTGGTGAGTAGAGCGCCGCTTCCCTCATTTTTTGTCAAGGTCGTCATACATCTTTCTGACACCACGCCTGACTACTTCTGCTCTGGTAATCTGCATTTTCTCACTGCATATTTCCAGCTTATCCACGGTTTCTTTGTCAAAGCGGATTTTGATGTCAATGTCTTTTGGACTATCAGTAGGACGCCCTATTTTTTTAGCGGCCATACTTCACCTCCTTTTGCGGTCGCAAAACTATTTTACCATATGCGACCGCAAAAGTCAATATGCTATTTTCTGAGTGCAAGATACCGCTTGGGTTTTTCGTGTTTTTTTCGCGCCTTGCCAGTTTCCGCGCTTCATGGTAAAATAAAAGGAGATAAATCTGCAAGTGAGGTTCATTGCGAATGTACATAACTACCGCCGTCATCAAACAGCTCGCCTCCAGCCCCCCGGAGTATTGCGCCGGATACCGCGATTACAACTCCCGCGGCATCTATTCCTACCGCCGCGGCACCAATCAGGAGGGCCAGACTGTCCTCTCCTCCAATGTTCTGGACAGCGAACAGCAGTCCTACAGCGTCACCATCGCCCTAAGCGGCGATGGCCGCCCCATCTGGTATCAGTGCGGATGCAGTAAGGCCGTAAACGGCGCGGGCCTGTGCCGCCATGGCGTCGCCCTGCTTTTTCGATATATCGACGACCAAAAGGCCAGCTCCGTGCGGCCCGCCTCCCAGCTGCTGAAAAAAAACGGGGTGCTGAAGGATACGGACTACCGCCGGACCGATTATCACGCCATCCGTATGCTGGAACGGTACCAGAGCGAGGAGGACGGCCAGGTCCTCGCCAATTCCATGCAGACCGATGACAAGCTGTCGGCACACCTCTGTCTGTCCTTTGACCTCTATAAGCGCCTTCAGCTGAGCATGACTATCGGCCAAAAGCGCCAGTATATCGTAAAGGATTTGGCGCTGTTCTGCGCGGATATGGAGTTCAGCCGGACCAGCAGCTACGGAAAAAATCTGAAGGTGGTCCATCACATGGACTCCTTTTTGCCCCAGTACCAGGGCATAGTGAAGTTTGTGCTGGATAAATACAAGGAGTATCAGAGCTTCTATGTCCACGGCAGCGGGATTGCCGATAAAAGATACCTCCCCCTCTCCCCCTCCGCCCTGGATCAACTGTTCCAACTGTATGCCGAAATAGAGCAGCCCCTGTCGCTGCGCCTGGAGAAGGATGCCCAGGAAAAGGAGTATATCCCCGTGACAGGCGATCCTTCCCTGGAAATATCGGTGCGGTGGTCCCCCTCCGGCTTTACCTTCAGCACCGATTCCTACCGCATCTTTCACGGCGAGGAGCACTGCTATCTGCTGATACACAATACCATCCACTGCTGTACCGAGTCGTTTACCCAGCGGGCCGGGGAGTTTCTGGACACCCTCGCCAGGGCGGACGGATATCTGTACATCGCCCACAAGGAGATGCCCTCCTTCTGCGGCATCGTCCTTCCGGCGGTGCGGGATATCCTGAACTTTACCGGCGATTTGGAAAAGATGGAGACCTTCTTCCCCGACCCCCTGGAGGTGGAGTTTTTCCTGGACGCCCCCAGCCGCTCCCGCATTACCGCCAAGGTGGTGTACCGGTACGGCCAGGAGGAGTTCAACCCCTACGCCGCGGAGCAGCCCCAAATTCAGGGCAAGCGGGACCGGCGGGGGGAGTTTAAGATGAAGATACTCACCCAAAAGCAGTTTCCCCACATTGAGCCGGACCGGAGCCGCCTGTACCTGGAGGGCAGTGACGAGGAGCTGTATCAGTTCATCTCGGAGGGGCTGCCGGCGCTGATGCAGAACGCCGCTGCCGTCCATGTCACCGACCGCTTTACCGGCATCGGGATACTGCCCTCCTCCAGGGTCTCGGTGGGGGTCCGCATGGAGAACGACCTGCTGGAGATGGAAATCGACGCGGGGGACTTCCCCCTGGAGGAGCTGACGGAGGTCCTCAGCGCCTACCGTCTGGGACAGAAGTATTACCGCCTCACCGACGGCCGCTTTTTGCAGCTGGAGGGCAACGCCTTCGGCGGACTGTCCCAGCTTGTGGACGGCCTGGATTTGACAAGAGAACAGCTCAGGGAACATGCCATCCGCATTCCCCAATACCGCGCCCTGTATCTGGACAAGGTGCTCAGCGGGCAGGGGGATGTAATACTCACGCGGGACCGGTATTACCGCAACCTTCTCCGGGGAATCAAGGCCGTGGAGGACAGCGAGTTTGAGGTCCCCGATTCCCTCCGCCACGTTCTGCGCAACTATCAGAAGGTGGGCTTCCGCTGGCTGCGGACCATGGAGCAGTACCGCTTCGGCGGCATCCTGGCCGACGATATGGGCCTGGGGAAAACCCTTCAGGTGATTGCCCTTCTGCTGGCCTACCGGGAGGAGCCCCAGGAAAACTGTCTTCCCTCCCTGGTGGTGTGCCCCACCTCCCTGGTGTACAACTGGGAAAGCGAGATACGCCGGTTTGCCCCCTCTCTCCAGGTGCTCACCGTCACCGGGGACACGGCCCAGAGAAAGGAGGAAATCGCCTCCATAGACCAGTTTGACGTGGCAGTCACCTCCTACGACCTACTGAAGCGGGATATCCCCCTGTACGAGGGGCTCTCCTTCCAGTACCACATCATCGACGAGGCCCAGTACATCAAAAACCACACCACCCAGAACGCCAAGGCGGTAAAGGTAATCCAGAGCCGTCAGCGGTTCGCCCTCACCGGCACGCCGGTGGAAAACCGTTTGAGCGAGCTTTGGAGCATTTTTGACTTCCTGATGCCCGGTTTTCTGTACAGCTACTCCCGCTTCCGGGAGAAATTCGAGCTGCCCATCGTCAAGCTGAAGGACCAGAACGCCCTGGAACAGCTGAGCAAGCTGGTGCTCCCCTTTGTCCTGCGCCGGATGAAGAAGGAGGTCCTCAAGGAGCTGCCCAGCAAAACCGAGACCATCCTCTATGCCACCATGTCCGGCGAACAGCGAAAGGTCTACCTGGCCTATGCCGCCCAGGCCCGCAAGCAGGTGGCGGAGGATATGACCGCCCCCGGCAGCGGCAACCGCATTCTGTTCCTCTCCATGCTGACCCGGCTGCGTCAGCTCTGCTGCGATCCCTCCCTCTGCCTGGAAAACTACGAGGGGGGCGGGGCAAAGGAGGACGTGTGCATTGAGCTGATACGCTCCGCCAAGGAGGGCGGGCACAAGGTACTGCTCTTTTCCCAGTTCACCTCCATGCTGTCCATTCTGGAAAAGCGGCTGGAGCGGGAGGAAATCCGCTATTTTACCCTGAAGGGCTCCACCTCCAAGGAGAACCGGACCAAGATGGTAAACCAATTCAACCGGGATGATACGGATGTATTCCTCATCTCCCTGAAGGCCGGGGGCACGGGGCTGAACCTGACAGCGGCGGATGTGGTCATACACTACGACCCCTGGTGGAACCTTTCGGCCCAGAACCAGGCCACCGACCGGGCCTACCGGATTGGGCAGAAAAACAGCGTGCAGGTCTATAAGATTATCGCCAAGGACACCATTGAGGAAAAAATCTGCAAAATGCAGGAGGCCAAGCAGGAGCTGGCGGAATCGGTGATACAGGCGGGAGATGTGGACGGCGCCATCATGCGCATGAGCGGAGAGCAGCTGATGGAGATACTGGAATAGGCTCTAAGAGCTTATCCCCGGATTCTGACTGACAAACAGGAGGCGGTTCCTATGGCATTACCCACGCTGACCACTCCCCGGCTTCTGCTCCGGGACTGGAAAGGGGAAGACGCGGACAATCTTTGGGAATTCGCCAGCAATCCTCTGGTGGGGCCTTCGGCGGGGTGGCAGCCCCACCGGTCCCCCGGAGATTCCGCCAGGGCCATGTCCCTATACCGGCAGATGGGAGTCTGGGCTGTGGCGCTCCGGGAGGGAGATAAGGTTGTGGGCACACTGGAGCTTACGGATGACCGGAGGCGAAAGGGCCTGCGGGCGATGGAGATCGGGTACGCGCTGTCCCTGGACTGGTGGGGAGCGGGGCTGATGACAGAGGCGGTCAGGGCGGCGGCGCGGTACGCCTTTGAGGTAAAGGGGGCCCAGCTGGTGACGGCCTACTGCCAGCCGGGGAACGAACGATCTGTCCGTCTGCTGGAGCGGTGTGGATTTGCGTATGAGGGGACGCTGCGGGGAATGTACCGGAGGTTTGACGGGGAGGCGCTGGATATGCGGTGCTATTCCGTCCGCCCCGACGAAATCAAGCTGAAATAGTTTAAAAATCTATAGACAATTCGACAAGAAGCATGTATAATAGTAACAGAATCTTAATATTTAAAAGGAGTTGTTCTCTATGGCGGAAAACCCTATCATCATTCCCTCTGATGAGGATATCCAGGCAAACAAGTACATGGCGATTCTCAGCTACTTCGGAATCTTTCTGCTGATTCCCATGCTGGCAAGAAAGGATTCGGAGTTCTGCCGCTTCCATGTAAACCAGGGCATTCTCCTGCTCATCCTGAATCTGGTTGTCGCGGTTTTGTCGAGGATTGTATCCCTTCTGGGGATTCTCTCCATTGTCGTTCTGGTCTTTATGATTCTGGGCATCGTCAACTGCGTCCAGGGCAAGGTAAAGCCCCTTCCCCTGATTGGCAACATCCAGATTTATAAATAATGGGATTTTCTTTTATCAACAAAAAGGTCAGGTCTCCGCGGCGGGACCTGACCTTTTTATGTTACAGCCATTTTACTTGTTTTCTCCCTTTTTCACTCCGCCACATTTCATGTAAACAAAGGCGCATACGGCGGCCAGCACAAAGGCGGCAAAGGCGAACACAAAGGAAAGCTTCGGCCCGGAGCTGTAGATGAAGCCCGCGGTCAGCGAGCCGATGATTCCGCCCAGGTTTTTGATGGCGTTATAAAAGCCCATGACCATGCTGCCCTGTCCCTCCTGAGCGCCGTCCGCCACAACGTTCTGCACCACCGGGATGCTGACGGCATTGAAGGCAAAAAACACCACGTTGATAATCATAAACAGCGCAATATCCGGCGCGGCAATGACCCCGAATATTGCCGCCGCGCAGCAGAGCAGCACCGGGATCACCGACCTTTTGCTGTCCGTTTTGCGGATAATCCACAGGCAGATGGTGGAGTTGGCCGCCAGCGAGATAAAACCGACCACCGCCTTGATAGCCCCGTTATAGGAGGAGGTCAGCCCGAACTGGTCCTTGATATAGTAGTTGAAGCACTGCTCATAGGCGTAATATCCAAGGTTGGAAAACAAAACCACCCCATAGGCCAGCGCGAACACCGCGGTCATGAATTTGCGGCTGTCCAGGAAGGCGGCAAAGGGATTGGCTTCCCGAATAAACTGTGCCGGGGCAATGTCCTTGACAGAAAGGGTGCTGTCCTTCTCCACCACCAGAAAGAAGAGGACGCCCACCCCGATGAGTGTCCCGGCCTGGACCATAAAGGTCATGAAGATGGATATCTCCCCCAGCAGTCCCCCAATCAGGTATCCAAAGGCGCTTGCCACGCTCTGGATGGTGGCGGTTATCATCAGGTTGGTGGGCCGTTCCGCCTCAGAGGAGACATTTACCACATAGGTGAGAAAGCTGACAAATATGCCCCCGGTGAAGATGCCGGCAAAAATTCTTGCCAGGATAATCATCAGCTCTGTTTTGGCCAGCCCGAACATGATCTGCCCCGCGCCGTAGCCGCAGCAACAGATAAGCAGGGACACACGGCTGGAGAGATAGCTGTTGATCTTCCCCCAAAAGGGGGACATGGCAAAGTTGGAGATCATCATAGAGGCGAGGGCGACGCCGAACATATAGTCGTGGAGCTGCAAATTTTTGATGACAGTGGGGGTGACGGGATGGGCAAAGTTGGCCCCAAGGTTAAAGATACACATGGCGGCAAAGAAGAGGAGCATTTTACTTTTTTTCACTTTCACGGGAAATTTCAAGCCCTTTCTGTTGATTTTGACATTGTCCGCAATAACTGGGGGAGTCGTATGAATATACTTCAGGGGCCTGTCTATGGCAGACAGGCCCTTTCTATTGTATTACTGGGCTTCATCTTTTTCAAGGGTTATTGTAGAACTTTTCCGCCGCGTCACACATCCGCAAACTGGCTGTTGTACAGCGTATAATATGCGCCCTTCTTCTCCAGCAGCTCCTCATGCCGCCCCTGCTCTACTATCTTCCCTTCCTCCATCACAATGATAATATCCGCATTCCTGATGGTGGAAAGCCGATGGGCGATTACAAAGCTGGTCCTCCCCTCCATCAACAGGTCCATGGCCTTCTGTATCTTGTTCTCCGTGATGGTGTCCACCGAGCTGGTGGCCTCATCCAGTATCAGCATGGGCGGGTCGGCAATCAGCGCCCTGGCAATGGTCAAAAGCTGCTTCTGCCCCTGGGACATACTGGTGACATCCTCGGATATGACCGTATCATACCCCTGGGGAAGCTTCATGATGAAATCATGGGCATCCGCCGCCTTGGCGGCCGCTATCACTTCTTCGTCAGTGGCCTCAAACCGCCCGTACCGCAGGTTCTCCATCACCGTGCCCTGGAACAGCCAGGTATCCTGGAGCACCATTCCATATTGGCTGCGCACATCCTGGCGCTCGATATTCTGGATGTCCTTGCGGTCAATGCGTATCTCGCCCTTCTGGTAGTTGTAGAATTTCATCAGCAGGTTGGCGATGGTGGTCTTGCCCGCCCCGGTGTGCCCTACAATGGCGATATGGCTTCCCTTGGGCGCCTTCAGGCTGAAGTGGGTGATAAGCTCCTTGTCCGGCAGGTAGGAGAAAAAGATGTCGTGGATGTCAACCTCTCCCTTGGCCTCCTCCAGATGGCGCGTCTCCTCCTCGCGGGCCTCCGGTGTTACCTCCAGAATGGAGAAAACGCGCTCGGAGGCGGAAAAGGCGGACTGAATGACGTTGATGATATTTGCCGTCTCGTTGATAGGCCCGGAGAACTTTTTGGAATAGAGGATAAAGCTGGAAAGGTTGCTGATATCCAGCCTGCCCCGGAGCATCAGGAACGCGCCGAAGCTGCTGACCAGCAAAAAGCCCAGGTTGCTTAAAAAGTTCATCACCGGCATGACGATGCTGGAGAAGAACTGGGCCTTATAGCCGGAATCGTTCAGCTCCCCGTTGACCTTGTGGAAGCCCTCCACGCTGGCCTGCTCGTGGCAGTAGGCCTTCAGGGTCTTCTGACCGGTCAGCGCCTCCTCCACATAGGCGTTAAGCTCCCCGTACTTGTACTGCTGGAGCCGGAACAGCTTGCGGGTGTACTTGGTGATCTTCCGGGCAAACAGGAAGGACACCGGCACGATGATGCAGAATACCAGCGTCAGGGTGGGGTTTATCATAATCATCATCAGCAGAGAACCGGTGACAGTGATGACCCCTGTCAGCAGATGGACCAGGTCGGTGGAAAAACAGCTGCTGATGTTGTCGATATCATAGCTGATGCGGCTGATGATATCCCCCTTGTAGACTCCGTCAAAGAAGGACATGGGCAGCGATTCAATGTGGCTGAACACATCCACCCGGATATCATAGATGACCTGCTGAGTCATGCGGATCATAAAGATGTTCTGGAGCCAGGTGAACAGGGCGCTGGAGAGGTATAACACCCCCAGAAGGCCCGCATTGACGGCCAAGAGGGAGAAGTCCACCTTCCCCGGTCCCCCTTCCATGGCGGCGATGGCCTTTCCGGTGACAACCGGGCTGAGGAGCGCCAGAATGTTGGAAATGACAACAAAAAACAGGATTAAGCAGATGCGGAGCATATGCCTGCGGGCATAGACCCAGAGGTGGGAGAGCACCTTGACCTTGTCAATCCTCTTAAAATCCACCACGTCCCCCTTGCCAAAGGACGCGCCCTTGATTCCAAAGGCATTAGCCATTGACAGCACCCCCTTCCGCCTTTCCGGAACCCATCTGGGAATCGTATATCTCCTGATAAATGGGGCAGCTTTCCAAAAGCTGACTGTGGTTTCCAAAGCCCACTACCTTCCCCTTATCCATTACAAGGATACGGTCGGCGTTCATCACTGTACTGATGCGCTGGGCGATGATTACCAGAGTGCAGCTGAGCTTTGCCTTGACCGCCTGGCGCAGTTTCAGGTCGGTTGTAAAGTCCAGGGCGCTGGAGCTGTCGTCCATCACCAGGATGTCCCCCTGCTTCACCACCCCCCTGGCGATGGAGATGCGCTGCTTCTGCCCACCGGAGAGGTTTACCGCCCCCTGGGAAAGCTGTGTCTCATACCCCTGGGGAAGCTGGGAAATATAATCGTCCATCTGGGCGACATCACAGGCAGCCTGAATCTCCTCTATAGAGGCGTCCGCTCTGCCCCAGCGAATGTTCTCCGAGATGGTGCCGGAAAACAGCATGGTTTTCTGCAATACCACCGAAATTTTTGTCCGCAGCTCCTCCAGGGAGACGCGGCGGATATCCTGTCCTGCCACCTCAATTTTTCCCTTGTCCGGGTCATAAAAGCGTATCAGCAGGTTGATCAGGGTAGATTTGCCGCCGCCGGTGGGTCCGATGATTGCCAAAGTGCGCCCCTTCTCAATGTGGAAGCTGACGTCCTCCAGAGAGGGATGGGTGTCCCCCGGATAGGTAAAGGAGACATTTTCAAAGCAAATGGCCTGTTCCGCCTTGTCCATAGAGATAGGGACAGCGGAATCCGGGGTGCGGATATCCGAAACAGTGTCAAACACCTGGTTGATCCTGGCCCCCGACGCGGAGGCGCGGGTACACATGGAAAATATTTTGGAGATATTGGTAAAGGAATTGAGAATCATGGTCAGGTAATTCAGGTAGGCGAGAATCTGCCCGGTCTGCATTCCCCCCACGTTGACCCGCAGGCCGCCGAACCACACCACAGCGATTACCGCCAGGTTCATCAGCAGGGTAATCAGCGGGTTGACCACCGCCAGCACCATCCCCGCCCCCAGCTCCGCGTCCTTTACGTCCTGGCTGCGCTGGAAGAACCGCTCCTTTTCATACTCCTGCCGCCCAAAGGCCTTGATGACCTTGACCCCGGTGAGGTTTTCCCGGACCACTGTGGTCAGCCGGTCCAGATTCAGCTGGAGGCGTTTGTAGATGGGTTTGGTCTTTTTCAGGGTAAACTGCATGACAAAATAAAGGAAAGGGAGCAGCACCAACAGAATCATCGACAGCTTAGGGTCCAGCACAAAGGCCATAACCGAGCCGCCGATGGCCAGCACCGGCGTGCGCATGAACATCCGCATGGTCATCATCAAAAGCTGCTGCACCTGCTGTACGTCGTTGGTGATGCGGGTAATCAGGGAGGAGGTGGAAATCCCCTCCAGCTCCTTCATGGAAAAGGTCTGGATATGCTCGAACATCCCGTTGCGCACATCCTTAGCGAAATCCTGGGAGATTCGCACGGCGTTGCGGTGGGCCCGCAGCGTCACCAAGGCCCCGCACACGGAGATAGCCAGCATAAGCAGGCCGTATTTTACCACAATATCCAGGTTTCCGTTTGCCACCCCGTCATCAATGATGATCGAGGTTATGTAGGGAAGCGCCAAATCCACCAAGGAACCTAACACCTTCATGGAAGCCGCTATCACAATTCCCACAAAGTAGGGTTTGATATACTTACCGACCCGTCCCAAATTCATTCCTCCCTATGAGCGCGTTCGCGTTCAATTAGTTTCAATATCAACTATTTTTAGTTTAATACATACAGGGAGAAAGTCAAGGTTTTAGGAAAAACTTCAAAAATTTTTATAATAAATGCGAAAAATGGAAAACCAAAGGGCGTCCAAAATCCCCGCCTTCAAGCCGTCACACAGGGTAAAAAAATTCAGCAAATAGATGAAATCACAGGCATATCTTTTGTCAAAACGCCTAAACTACAATAACATTTGGAGAAAATGGATTTATAAATTGAATTTTAATCAATATCAATACAAATAAAAGACTTATCTCTCTTATTTTCATTTTACAAACCTCAAATTCCTAACTGTATTTTTTCAGTTCATAATTGACAATACAATGTTTTATGTTTATAATGTAAGAAAAGGGGTGATATAAATGGAAGAAAAAAAACGCATGGTTCGCCGCAGCGCTGATGAAAGAATCGCTGAACTGGATAAGAAAATCGCATATCATCATAAGTCGATTCAAACATTGGAAAAGAAAAAGAAGGCAATCCTCAACGGCGCTAAAAAACCGGCTTATTCCAGCCTTGTCACAGAGCTGACCGAAAGCGGCTATACCCCGGAGCAGATCCGTTCCGCCTGTGAAAAACTCGCTCAGTCTGAACCCAAAACCCGTTCCACCAAGAAACAGTAATTTTTTCCGAAATTGAAAAGGGAAGAAGCATCCGCCGCGGGTGCTTCTTCCCCTTTGCGCTTTATCAGCTCATAACATGAAAATAGACTCCATCCTACGAATTTTCGATAAACTGCCGCCAAAAAAATCGGCCTGAAAAGCCCTCCTATGCGCAGGCTTTTCGGTCCGATTTTTTTACAATTTTTATCAGGAATTCGTATCAGACGTTAAACCGGAACAGAACAATATCCCCGTCCTTCATCACATAGTTCTTACCCTCCTGACGGACCAGTCCCTTTTCCTTGGCCGCCGCCATGCTGCCGCAGGCCGTCAGGTCCTCAAAGGACACCACCTCGGCGCAGATAAAGCCCCGCTCAAAGTCCGAATGGATTTTCCCGGCGGCCTGGGGGGCCTTGGTTCCCTTCTGGATGGTCCAGGCGCGGACCTCCGGCTTGCCGGCGGTCAGGTAGCTGATAAGCCCCAGCAGGCTGTAGCTGGCTGTCACCAGCCGGTCCAGGCCAGACTCAGTGAGGTTCAGCTCCGACAGGAACATCATCTTGTCCTCCTGGGACATATCCGAAACCTCTTCCTCAATTTTGGCGCAGATGGGCATCACCTGGGCATTCTCTTCCCCGGCAATCCGGCACACCTCCTGGTAGAAGGGATTGGTGTCAATGTGATTGATAAAGTCCTGTTCGCTCATGTTGGCGGCGTAGATAACCGGCTTGTTGGAGAGCAGGGAAACCTGGGAGATCATCTCCCGCTGCTCGTCAGTGTAGTGGAAGCCCCTGGCGGAATTTCCGTCCTCCATGTACGCCTTCAGCTCGTTGAGGAAGTCCAGCTCTGCCAGGTATTTCTTTTCCGACTTCGCCATTTTGGAGACCCGGTCAATGCGGCGGGCCAGCACGTCCAGGTCCGCGAAGATAAGCTCCAGGTTGATGGTCTCAATGTCCCGCGCCGGTCCAATCGAGCCGTCAACATGGATGATGTTGTCGTCCTCAAAGCAGCGGACCACATGGACGATGGCATCCACCTCCCGAATATCCGCGAGGAATTTATTGCCCAGACCCTCTCCCTTGGAAGCGCCCTTGACCAGACCGGCGATATCCATAAATTCAATGACGGCGGGGGTGAACTTGTCCGGCTGATACATTTCCGCCAGCTTGTCCAGGCGTTTATCCGGCACCGAGACAATTCCCACATTGGGCTCTATGGTGCAGAAGGGATAGTTGGCGGATTCCGCGCCCGCGTTGGTAATTGCGTTAAAGAGGGTGCTTTTTCCCACATTCGGCAGCCCTACCATACCTAATTTCATGCTGATTACCTCACCTTTTGATTTATTGGTAGATTCCATGTTATATTATACCAATTTTTTTTGTTTACACAAGGGCAAAGGCCAAAATAACACATGACCGTCTCTGGCCTCGTTCAGACCAAAACGCCCAGATGCTCCAACAGTATCTTGATTCCCATCAGAATCAGCACAGCCCCGCCAAAAAACTCGGCGCGGGATTTGAATTTCGCCCCAAAGAGATTCCCCACCTTGACCCCCGCCCAGGAAAAGGCGAAGGTGGTCACGCCGATGAGCGCAACCGCCCACAGGATATTGACCTGGAGAAAGGCGAAGGTAACGCCCACTGCCAGGGCGTCTATGCTGGTAGCGACGGCCAGGGGGAGCATGGCGCGGAAATCAAAGGAGGGCGGCAGAGCATCCTGTTCCTTGTCCAGTGATTCCTTTATCATATTCCCTCCGATAAGTGCCAGCAGCACAAAGGCAATCCAGTGGTCATAGCGGGTGATCAGCGCCTGAAATTTTTCTCCCAGGAAAAAGCCGATCAGGGGCATAAGGGCCTGGAATCCCCCAAAATACAAACCGGTGATCAGGCAGTGCTTGATTTCAGCCTTTTCTACCGAAAGTCCCTTACAGATCGCCACGGCGAAAGCGTCCATGGACAGACCTACGGCTATTACAAACAATTCCAAGATACTCATAACCTATGTCCTCCCTGCGATGTGCATTAATGGTTAAATTTATGTAAAAGAGACTTTGTACATTCATATAGAGCAGAAAAAACGGCACGAAATGATTTGTTTCGCGGCCATTCTGTTAAGTATAGCATAGTGTTCGTGAGAAAGCAACGGAAAAACAGCGCTGTTTCAAAAAATGCAAGCGCAATTTCTCCCAAGGTGTGTGGTATGTGGTATGGATACGTTTTTTACAAAAACACACAGGAATTCACACAAAATTCATTTTATGGGTGTATCATTACCATAACATAATTGACGGGAGGGATTCTTTGAAACAAGCGGCGGAAAAACAAGAAAATCAGAAAAAGCCCAAAAAGGGTGTCAGACTGAAAACCGTTTTGCTGTTTACCGCGGAAATTGTCATATTATGGATGATATTCCACTACTGCATTTTTTTGGCAGCCGTTCCATCCACCTCTATGGTGCCGACCATCCCCAAAAACAGCCTGAGTGTCATCACCTACCTCCACGGGGAAAAGCAGGTGGAACGGGGGGACTGTGTGGTATTCTGGTCGGATGAGTTCGGCAAACGCCTTGTCAAACGGGTCGTCGGCCTCCCCGGCGAGGAGGTGAGCATCGACGAAGAGGGCACTGTTTTCATCGACGGCGAACGGCTGGAGGAGGAGTATGTCGAAAATCAATATGCCTTCCCCCAGGACTTTGTGGTTCCGGAGGGGTGTTATCTGTTCCTGGGGGACAACCGCCTGACCTCCGACGACGCCAGATTTTGGGCTGACCCCTACATTCCCAGCGAAAAGCTGATAGGCAAGGTGCAGCTTGTCCTGTGGCCCTTAACCGCTGTGGCCTATCTGGGATGATTTTGTTTTCACGTATGAAAGGATATGGAGCTGTTCGCCGGGAACAGCTCCATATCCTTTTTATTTTGTGTTTATTTATTCTTTGGAGATATCAACGTCAAAATACTTCATAGATATCTCCCCCAGCTCCCCGGAGGCCCTCAGCTCCTCAATGGCCTGGTTCACCTTCTCCAGGAACGCCTCCGAATCCTTTCCCTTGCGCACCGGAATCACCACCGGCGACGATTCCTCCGTCAGGGCCACTATCTTCAGGTCCGCGTCCGGATGAACCTTCATATAATCGTAAAAGGATACGTCTGCGTTCAGCGTCGCGTCAACCCTTCCCGCCAGCACCAGGTCCAGCGTCTGGTCCAACGCCTCAACCCCGATGGCAGTAGCCCCATAGCTCTCCGCCAGCTCCGCGTAGGTGCTGGAAATGGTGTTGGCCGTCTGCTTGCCGTTCAGGTCCTCAAAGGTGTGGATGCTGTCGTTGTCTCCCCGCACAATAATCGCGGTATGGATGTAGCCATAAGGGACGGTAAAATCGCATTTTTCCGCCCGCTCCTCGGTGATCTCCACCCCGTTGCAGACCATGTCGTAGCGCCTGGAGTCCAACCCGGCGAACAAGCCGTCCCAGTCGCCCTCCACAAAGCTGACGTTTACCCCCAGCTTTTCGGCGATTTTCTGGGATACCTCCACGTCAAACCCAACCAGCTTGTCGCTTTCGTCATGGTAGGTCCAGGGAGCCCAGGTTCCCTCCATAGCCACAACCAGTTCTCCTTTATCCTGGACCTGTTTGAGCAGGTCCTCTCCCTGGGAACAGCCGGACAGGCACAGCGCCGCGGCGCAGACTGCTACCAGGCCTGTCAGAAGTCTCGTTTTCATCATTAAATTTTCTCCTTTCGTATGTATCTGTCCACAACAGGGATTCTTATCGGAAAACGGGTCACTTTTCCGCATCCTCCCCGGTAATGGTCTTCAAAAATGTCTTTGTCCGTTCCTCCCTGGGATTGTAGAAGAAATCCCTGGAGGACGCCGCCTCCACCACCCGGCCGTTTTCCATGAATACTACCTTGGAGGAGACATTCCGAGCAAAGTTGACCTCGTGGGTGACCACCAGCATGGTCATCCCCTCCTCCGCCAACTGCCGCATGGCAGCCAATACCTCCCCGATGAGCTCCGGGTCCAGGGCGGAGGTGGGCTCATCGAAAAAGATGATTTCCGGGTCTGTCGCCATAGCCCGTGCAATGGCGACGCGCTGCTGCTGTCCGCCGGAAAGCTGATGGGGATAATGGCTGTACCGGTCGGAAAGTCCCACCTTATCCAGCATCCTGCGCCCTATCTCCTCCGCATAGGCCTTCGGCAGCTTTCGGGCGACTATCAGCCCCTCTGTCACATTTTGCAGGGCGGTCTTGTTGCGGAACAGGTTGTAATTCTGGAACACAAAGGAGGTCTTTTTCCGTATCCGGGCAATGTCCTTTTTGGAGATGCGGCCGAATTCAAAGGTCTCTCCATCGAAAATCATAGAGCCTCCGTCGGCCTGCTCCAGAAAGTTGATGCACCGCAGAAGGGTGGTTTTGCCGGAGCCGCTTGGTCCCAGAATGGCCACCACATCTCCTTTTTCCACGTCGATATTGACGCCCTTGAGCACCTGCATCCCGTCAAAGGATTTTTGAATATCTCTGATTTTCAGCATAGATTATCCTTTCTGATACCCATAGGAATTCAGCTTCTTTTCGCCGATGCTTTGCAGCTTGGTCAGTATGGTGGAGAACATCAGATAGATCAAACCCACCTCTATGTACAAGGCCAGCGGCTCATAGGTCCTGGCGATGATTTTCTGTGTGGACATCAGCATTTCCATCACCGTGATGTTGGAGGCAAGGGAGGTCTCCTTCATCAGGCCAATCAAGGAGTTGGACAGAGGCGGGAAGGCAGTTCGGAACGCCTGGGGAAGGACAATCCGCTCCATAATCTGCCACCAGGACATTCCCACGCAGTACCCGGCCTCAATCTGTCCCCGCGGGACGGACTCCAGGGCAGCGCGCATGGTTTCCGCGCCGTAAGCCCCTTCGTTGATGGAAAAGACCAACACCGCCGAGGGAAAGGCCGGAAGAACAATCCCGATGCTGGGCAGCCCGTAGAAGATGACATAGAGCTGGACCAGTATGGGCGTTCCGCGAATCACCCAGATGTAAAACCGGGCCAGCGGCTTGAGGACTTTGATATCGGCAAACTGGACCATAGCGGTGATGACGGCGATAATCAGGGCAAAAAAGAAGGAAATCACGGTCAAGGGAATGGTCATTGCCAGACCTGGGAGCAGAATTTTCCAGAAGGAATCGGTTAAAATGTTGAGTATTCGTTCGCTTACCATAGCGGGACATTCCCCTCTCGTTTGATGTCGGAAGGCAAAACAAAGGTATCGCATCTCTCAACCCGGCTTATAGATAAAAGCCGCCGGGATTTCATACCTTTTTACTATAGTTTTTAGTATACCAAAATCGGATACAAAAAGCAAATACTTTCTGCCTATCTTTTTCTATTCCAATCAGGCATCATGCAGAACATAAAAACAGGATATCGTTCCCATCGGGGTACGCCGCATAAAAGCGGCACCCTCCGACAGGCGACACCCTGTTTTTCATTACATTGTAAATGGGAGAAGAGAAAACTTACTTCAGCTCGACCTTAGCGCCGGCTTCTTCCAGCTTCTTCTTGATTTCCTCGGCGTCGGCCTTGGAAATCTTCTCCTTAATGGGCTTGGGAGCGCCGTCAACCAAAGCCTTCGCTTCCTTCAGGCCCAGGCCGGTGATATCCTTAACCAGCTTGATGACGCCCATCTTGCCAGCGCCAGCTTCGGCAAGAATAACGTCGAACTCGCTCTTCTCTTCCTCGGCAGGGCCCGCAGCGGCGGGACCGCCAGCCATAACGACAGGGGCGGCGGCGGAAACGCCGAACTCTTCCTCAATCGCCTTGACCAGCTCGTTGAGCTCAAGGACGGTAAGGGTCTTGATTTCTTCTACAAATTTCAAAATTTTCTCAGAAGCCATTTGAAATTACCTCCTAATTTATTTTGTTTTTTCCATCCTGATTCCGGCGGGAAACCGCCAAAGGACGGACCGGACAGCGGATACCGGTTCAGTCTTATTCCGCTGTGGGTTCTGCGGGGGCTTCGGCAGGCTCGACCGCTTCGGCGTTTCCGCCTTTTTTCTCTGCAATCTCGTTAAGAGCGCAGGCCAAACCGCGCAGGTTCCCGTTGAGTACGCTGAGAAGCTGAGCAAGCAGCTGCTCCTTGCTGGGCAGCTTTCCAAGCTCGGAGACCTTTGCCGCGTCAATAAAGCCGCCGTCTACAAAGCCGGCCTTAACCGTGAACTTACCCTTGGAAGCATCCGCATACTTGGTCAGTATCTTAGCGGCTGCCACAGGGTCGTTCTCGGAAAAAGCGATGGCGCTTGTGCCGTTCAGATGGGGGGCCATCTCGCCGTAGCCGTTGGCTTCCGCCGCAAATTTGAGAAGGGTATTCTTCACGACCATGTACTCAACACCGGCTTCGCGAAGCTCTTTTCTTAATTTCGTATCGTCCGCCACGGTGATGCCCTTATAATCCACCAGCACACCGGCCGCCGAATTGGACATCTTCTGGCTCAACGCCTCCACGATTGCTTTTTTCTCTGCTAAAGCTTTCTCACTTGGCATTCCCGTTCACCTCCTGGATTTATTTGCGCAATCCATAGCTTTCAGGGCTATAAAAACGCCCCTCCTGCTTTCCACAAACAGAAGGAGCGCGATATTATCTCGTTTACAAAAACTTCGATAATCTCCTCCTCGGCAGGCAGGGAAAAACCCTTTTCATCTCAACAGCTGTTTGCTGTTAGAAGAACCTGCTGTCTATGGATTTGACAGCTTTTTTATTATATCGGTAAGTCCGGTATTTGTCAAGGGGTTCATCCAAGATTTTTCCAAAAAAATCTGTCGTTTTCTGTCTGAATCTCTTGCGTAACACCAAAGCCTGTGTTAAAATAAAACTGTGGCGCTGCCAAAAAGCGGTAGGCGATCAGCCCCCGACAGGGGGCGCACTTCTACATAATGTGTTGTAAGCCCTCTGTTTGTCCGTAGGGAAAGGGGGTTTGTCATATGACCTTGATGGAACTTTTACAGTTCTGCCTCGTTATCAGAGGCATTATAGGTCTGTTTTTGCAGATCTATTTTAACAATAAGCACTAAAAAGAAGTAATCGCCGTGACCCTGAGAAAGTTTCGGCGATTACTCTTCAAACTTTTAAGGGGCTGACCGTCTATCGGCAGTGCCACTTTGTATCTTTATTGTACCCCATTTTCCCTCTTTTGTCAACTGGGAAATTTGCCGTTTTCTGTCTGAATCTCCTTGCATAACACCAAAGCCTGTGTTACAATAAAACCGTGGCGCTGCCAAAAAGCGGTAGGCGATCAGCCCCC
>JAAWRH010000089.1 GCA_022800935.1 Oscillospiraceae bacterium | reverse complement strand
CGCGCCCTTCATCATTCTGGACGAACCCACGGCAGCCCTGGACCCCATCGCCGAGGCGGAGATATACTCCAAGTTCGACGAGATAGCCGGGGATAAGACGGCGATATACATCAGCCACCGGCTGTCCTCCTGCAAGTTCTGCGACGAGATTGCGGTTTTCCACCAGGGGGCGGTGGTCCAGCAGGGCACACATGACCAGCTTGTTTCCGATGTACACGGTAAGTATTACGAGCTTTGGAACGCCCAGGCGCAGTATTATACCGAAATGTGACAGGAAAAAGCGCCTCCTGTTTGCAAGAGGCGCTTTGAAGGCTCTGTTTCAACATTATTGATTTGCAGTTTTCCCAAGATACTGCTTTAATCCTTCCTGTAAGATAAGGGAAAAATTTACATTTGCGGCCTCAGCCTCCCGATTCAGCCAGGAGGGAATGGTCAAGGTCTTCTTGACCACCCGGTTGTTGATGCGGTCACGAATAGAGGGCATAAAGACCTCCACCAAAGCCGGGATATCCCCTGTGTCCAGTTTTAGCTTTAATATGTCAGACGGAGCTGGAATCGGTTCATCGCACTGCTCAGAATCATACAGGTAAAGGCCCAGAGCTTCTCTTGCCCGCGACAAAGCCGTTTCGGTATCGTGGGCACAGGTCAGGCAGCCCGGAAGATCGGGGAAGGAGACAGAGATTCCGTCGTCGGCATAATTCAAAATGGCTGGAAATATATAGCGGTCTTTCATCAAACCTAAAACCTCCTTCAATGGCATTACTTAAAAATTACCCCGGATTGTTTGGATATGCTTTTAAGAAGATTGATAGGGATATCCTTTTCAGGGTGAACCACTGTAACCTTTCCAGGCTTTGTATTGTGTTTGAACTGGTGGTGGTCGCCTACACAGGAAACCTCATACCAGCCGTCAGCCATCAAAATCTGAATCACTTCCCTTGATGAATAGCTTTTCATTTGTTCCACCCCTTTATCCTGATTTTATCTTATCACGTGTTTTTATACGTGTCAATGAAAATTTATATGTGTCAACGAAAGGACCGTGATATTCATGGCATCTGCATCCAATACAACAATCCTAAGCTCCCAAAAGGAAAAACCCCCAAAGCCAAAATACAATATGTTCCAAAACAGTTGGTTCATGGTCAGCTTGGCTTGGAAGACAGAGGAAAAGAAGGTCGTTATCCTCAGTCTGCTGACGGCGGTGCTGGCAGTGGCGCATAACCTGGTAAACCTGTATGTCTCCCCTACTATCTTATCAGTGCTGGAAAGAAAGGCTTCCATGCCGGAGTTGATATGGACGATTGTCCTGTTCACAGCAGCTCTTATATTTGTTTCGGCAGCAGCTGCCTATATCAACAGCAACATATTGTTTGGAAAAATTACGGTCCGCAGCAGAATTCTTTCCCTTTTGAACCGGAAATCAGCGACCACATCTTATCCCAACCTGAACGAAGATAAATTCAAAAAGCTGGTTGCCGCATCCAGTAATGCCGTCAGCGGCAATTCCGAAGCAACAGAGGCAATCTGGCAAACGCTTTCATCTCTTCTTACAAATGTTCTCGGCTTTGTCATTTATATCAGCCTTTTAACATCTGTACAGCCGGTTCTGATTCTTGTGATTACCGCAACAGCAGTGACGGGTTATTTTCTGGGAAATTATCTGAATGGATACGAATACCGCCACTGCGACGAAAAATCAGAATACATCAGACATATAGACTACATTTCCGGCCAGTCAAAGGACTGGGGCGCCGCCAAGGATATCCGCATCTTCGGCCTCCGTCCCTGGCTGGAAGAGCTGTATACCAAGGCGTTGGATAGCCTTATGGCATTCCGCGGCAAGGCGGAAAGTGTTTATCTGTGGGCAAAGCTTGCAGACGTTGTCCTTGCCTTACTGCGAAACGGAATTGCCTATGCCTACCTGATTAGCATGGTGTTGACCGACAGGATTAGTGTTTCAGAATTTCTACTCTTCTTTACAGCGGTAAGCGGCTTTGCGACATGGGTCACAGGTATTTTGACAGAATTTAATACGTTATATAAGCAGTCCCTTGACATTACCACTGTAAGGGAATGCCTTGAATACCATGAACCCTTTAAATTTGAGGACGGCGAACCGCTGAAGGCCGAGAAAAAGGAATATGAAATCCGGCTGGAAGACATCTCCTTCCGCTACCCTGGGGCGGAAAAGGATGTCCTGACAAACATCAACCTCACTCTGCGCCCCGGTGAAAAACTGGCGGTGGTCGGCCTTAATGGGGCGGGAAAAACCACCCTGGTAAAACTAATCTGTGGTTTCCTCAACCCCACCAGGGGCCGTGTCCTTCTGGACGGAAGGGATATCCGGGACTTTAACAGAAGGGACTATTATGATATGTTTTCGGCTGTATTCCAGCAGTTTTCCCTGCTTGCCGCAACCGTTGCCTCCAATGTTGCCCAAAGCGAAACGGAAATCGACCTGGAACGGGTAAAAGAGTGTGTGGACAAGGCTGACCTCCGCAAAAAGATTGAATCCCTGCCCCAAAGCTACGAAACATACCTGAACCGGGAAGTATACGAGGATTCTGTCATGCTCTCCGGCGGTGAAACCCAACGGCTGATGCTGGCCCGCGCATTGTATAAAGACGCCCCCTTTATTATCCTGGACGAACCGACAGCGGCTCTGGACCCCATCGCTGAATCCAATATGTACCAAAAATACAATGAAATGACCAGTGGGAAGTCCTCCATCTACATCTCCCACCGTCTGGCCTCCACCCGCTTCTGCGACCGAATCATTATGATAGACAATGGAGGAATCTGCGAGGAGGGCACCCATGACCAGCTTTTAAAGCTGGGAGGAAAATATGCTGATCTGTATGAAGTACAGAGTAAATATTACCGGGAAGGGGAAGATGTTCATGAAGAATAAACAACGTATGCCAATGGGGAATGCGTTTAAAATAAATATAAGGGCCTTTAAGCTACTCTATGAGCGCTATCCGCAGATGATGCTTTCTCGTCTTTTCACCGAAATATGGGATTCCCTTACCCCTTATGTGGGAATTTACCTGTCTGCCCTTGTCATCGGTGAACTGGCTGGGGGCAGGGACGTTAAACGATTGAAATTCCTTGTATTGGTTACATTGACGTCAGCTGTTGTTATCGGAGTTGGCTCCGCACTGCTTTCCAGGTGGATGAATACACAAGCCTCCGGTCGTTGGCAGAAGTTCCAAAGAATTGCTGCGGAAAAACTCCTTGATATGGATTTTGTAGAGATTGACAATCCAAAAACACATGAATTGCTTTCTACAATCCGCCAGAATGAGCAGATGAGCGGATGGGGACTTTTTATGGTACTGTCGAGTTATCCCAAATTGGTTTCATCTGTGTTTACGTTAATTGGCGGTATTGTGTTGACGTTTTCCCTTTTTACCAGCAAAGTCCCTGAAAGCGCGGGAAGCTATACTATACTGAACAGCCCCTTATTAATACTTCTTGTGGCCGCGGTCATGCTTGCGGTAACATACACTGCCCCCATACTCTCCAACAAGGCCAAGGACTATTTTGCGTCAAACAGTGAGCATGGCAAACTGGGAAACCGTCTATTTGGTTTTTTTGGATTCCTCGGCTTTAAAACAGAGTTGGCAGAGGATATCAGAATGTACCGGCAGGATAAAATTTGTGACAGGCATAACAGCGACAAAGAGGCCCCTTTTAATTCAAAGGGCTTCTTCGCAAAGCTGGCCAGAGGGCCTATGGGTCTTTATAACGCGGCTTCCGCCGGGGTGTCGGTCATTTTTACAGGGGTGGTATATGTATTTGTCTGCATGAAAGCCCTGGCCGGGGCCTTTGGACTGGGAGCGGTTACGCAATATGTGGCCTCTGTCACAAAATTTGCCAGCGGTGTGTCCGCCTTTATCTCTGTGATAGGAACAATGAGAACCAACGGCTCATTTTTGGCGACTGTTTTTGAATTCCTTGACATTCCCAACAACATGTACCAGGGCAGCCTGACGGTGGAAAAACGCTGGGACCGCAACTACGAGGTGGAATTCCGGAACGTCTCCTTCAAATACCCTGGAAGCGAAAACTACTCCCTCCGCAATGTGAACATAAAGTTCAAGGTCGGCGAACGCCTTGCTGTCGTCGGCATGAACGGCAGCGGCAAGACCACCTTTATCAAGCTCCTCTGCCGCCTTTACGACCCCACAGAGGGGGAAATTTTACTCAATGGAATCAACATTAAGAAATACAACTATCTGGATTACATGATGATTTTCTCGGTGGTGTTCCAGGACTTTAAACTTTTTGCCCTGAAACTCGGTGAAAAC
>JAAWRH010000088.1 GCA_022800935.1 Oscillospiraceae bacterium | reverse complement strand
CTGTTTTAGAGTTCCGCAACTCCCCTTCCAAGCCCCCGGATCTGGGAGAATTTCCAGCCACTGAAGTGTCTGTAAATCCTCCCTGGGCTTGTACGGTCCGTTGCTGTTTTTAGAGTTCCGCAACTCCCTGTTACGATATTTTCTCAACGCCCAGCGTCACATGCTCGCCGTTAATATCCCATTCTTTTGTATAGCCTTTGACGGCTCCCGTTACGATGCCGTCGGCCAGCACGCCGTTTTTCACCTCGTCGGTGAATTTCGCCAGCAGGCCGGCCAGTTTATCATTGCCCGTCTCATACACGGTGATATGGTCTGTTACCTCGAATCCGGCTTCTTTCCGCATGGTCTGCACCTTGCTCATAATCTCCCGGATAAATCCTTCCTCGATCAGCTCTTCCGTCAGGTTGGTGTCCAGCACCACCGTCAGCTCCCTGTCGGTCTCCGAGATATAGCCGGGAATCTGGGCGGTGTCGATAAGCAGGTCATCCTTTGTCAGAACCACGTCCGTCCCGCTGATATCCAGATGCAGCTCTCCCGCCTCATTCAGGCAGTCCATCGCCCCATTGCCGTCAAGCTCTGTCAGCGCCTGCTTAATCGGATTCAGCAGTTTGCCGTATTTGGGTCCTACGGTGCGCATCTGGGGCTTAAAGCTGTAAGAGGTGAAGGCCCGCACATCCTCGGCAAATTCCAGCGTTTTCACGTTCAGCTCTTCCGTAATAATCTGGCAGTAGAACTCCGGCAGCTTTCTCTCGGCTTTTACAAACATCTTGCCGATGGGCTGTCTGTTTTTGATGCCGGCGCTGTTGCGGCAGGCGCGGCCCATCACCACGATTTTCAGCACCTCGTCCATGTTGCGCTCCAGTTCCTCGTCGATCAGCTCCTCATGAACGGCGGGGAAATCGCACAGATGGATACTCTCCGGCGCGGAAGCGTCCGGATTACACACCAGATTCCTGTAAATCTGCTCCGTCATAAAAGGAATCATCGGCGCAGCCGCCTTGGAAATCTCCACCAGAGCGGTATACAGCGTCATATAGGCATTGATCTTGTCCTGGGGCATTTCCTTTACCCAGAAACGCTCCCTGCTCCGCCTTACATACCAGTTGCTCATGTCATCCACAAATTCCTGCAAAGCCCTAGCGGCCTCCGGGATTTTGTAGACATTCAGATTTTCATCCACGGCCTTTACGGTGGAATTCAGTTTGGACAGAAGCCATTTGTCCATCACGGTCAGCTTGTCATATTCCAGTTTATATTTTGTGGCGTCAAACTCATCTATATTCGCGTACAGCACGAAAAATGCATAGGTATTCCAGAGGGTTCCCATAAATTTCCTCTGTCCCTCGGTCACTGCGTCCCCGTGGAACCGCTTCGGCAGCCAGGGAGCGGCGCTGGTGTAGAAATACCAGCGGATGGCGTCGGCTCCGTAGGTCTCCAGCGCCTCAAAGGGGTCTACCGCATTGCCCTTGGACTTGGACATTTTCTGGCCGTCCTTATCCAGTACATGGCCCATGACAATCACGTTCTCATAAGGAGACTTGTTGAAAATCAGGGTAGCGATGGCAAGCAGGGAATAGAACCAGCCTCTGGTCTGGTCCACGGCCTCGGAGATAAAAGCAGCCGGAAACTGGGACTCAAACAGCTCCTGGTTCTCAAAGGGATAATGATGCTGGGCAAAGGGCATGGCGCCGCTGTCATACCAGCAGTCGATTACCTCAGGCACCCGCTTCATCTGCTTTCCGCACTTGGGGCAGGTGATGGTCACTGCGTCGATATAGGGGCGGTGCAGCTCGATTTCCTCCGGACAGTTGGGGGACATTTCCTTTAATTCCGCCACGCTGCCGACAGAATGCATATGGCCGCACTCACACTCCCAGATATTTAAAGGAGTTCCCCAGTAGCGGTTCCGGCTGATGCCCCAGTCCTGTACATTTTCCAGCCAGTCCCCGAACCGGCCTTTGCCGATGCTTTCGGGAATCCAGTTAATTGTGTTGTTGTTGCGGATCAGATCCTCTTTTACGGCGGTCATCTTGATAAACCAGCTCTCCCTCGCATAGTAGAGCAAGGGGGTGTTACACCGCCAGCAGTGGGGATAGCTGTGCTCCATATCCAGAAGCTTGAACAGCTGCCCGCTTTCCTTTAAAGCATTGATAATCTCCTTGTCCGCATCCTTTACGAACATGCCGGCCCAGGGGGTCTCGGCGGTCATCTGGCCTTTTCCGTCCACCAGCTGTACCAGCGGCAGGTCGTAGCGCCGCCCTACCTGGGCGTCGTCCTCGCCGAAGGCCGGGGCGATATGCACCACGCCGGTACCGTCTGTCAGGGTGACATAGTCGGCGCAGGTCACAAAAAAGGCTTTCTTGCCCTTTGTATCCGCATAGGGAAACAAAGGCTCATACTCTTTATATTCCAGGTCTTTTCCGGTATAGCTTTCCAAAACCTTGTAATCGCCCTCCAGGACAGAGTCGCACAGGGCCTTGGCCAGGTAGTATACCTCGCCCTGGTTTTCCACCTTTACATATTCCTCCTTAGGGTTGACGCAGAGCGCCACGTTGGAAGGAAGGGTCCAGGGGGTGGTGGTCCAGGCCAGAATCCAGGCATCCTCTCCCCTGGCCTTAAATTTGGCCATCAGGGATTTTTCCTTTACATCCTTATAGCCCTGGGCTACCTCATGGCTGGACAGCGGAGTGCCGCAGCGGGGGCAGTAGGGCACCACCTTATATCCTTTGTACAGCAGGCCCTTCTCCCAGATTTTTTTTAACGACCACCATTCTGATTCGATGTAATCATTCTCATAGGTTACATAAGGGTCGTCCATGTCCGCCCAGAAGCCTACGGTGTCGGAGAAATCCTCCCACATGCCCTTATAGGTCCAGACGCTTTCCTTGCACTGCTTGATAAAGGGCTCCAGGCCGTACTGCTCAATCTGCTCCTTGCCGTCAAGCCCCAGCTTTTTCTCCACCTCCAGCTCCACCGGAAGCCCGTGGGTATCCCAGCCGGCCTTCCGGGGCACCATGCAGCCCTTCATCGCCCGGTAGCGGGGAATCATATCCTTAATCACACGGGTCTCCACATGGCCGATATGGGGCTTTCCATTGGCCGTGGGCGGGCCGTCGTAAAAAGTGTAGGTGGGGCCTTCCTTCCTGGACTCGACGCTTTTTCTGAAAATGTCGTTTTCCCTCCAGAATGTCTCCACCTGCTTTTCCCTGTCTACAAATCTCAGGTCTGTGGACACTTTGTCATACATGATTGATAACCTCCATTATTAAATGAAAAAGGCCCCGTCCGAAATCGGACGAAGCCACGCTTCGCAATTACCACCAACTCCAACAAGTCTGCTCCGGATAACGGCGGACACCGGCAGCGCTTATGCGTCGGCCCGGCATACGGTCTTGGCCTTGTTACACCGGGGCGCTTTCTGGGCGCTGCGACTCAGGAGTGATCTTCTCCCCGGACCTACTTGCGCCGGACTTCCACCATCCCCGGCTCGCTTTACCGTTCGGCAAGGGGGTACTGTCTCCCTCAACGTCATTGATATTTTCCTATTATATCGGCGAAATTGGCTCCTGTCAAGGAATGAAGGAAAAAATAGCTGAAAGATTTCATCTATGAAAGCAACAAAGGGAAAGATATTTTCTTCGTTGCCACCAGAGAGGAAGCAATAGGGAAACTGGCAGAAAACATTTAATTGACAAAATCCTTCTATATGAATCGCTGCGCGCCAGTCCAGCGTTTGAAGCGGCCATGCTTTTGCGGTATGGCCGCTTTTCATGTTCCGGCGATATGATTCCGCTGTATAGCAGAGAAGTCCTCAGCGAATATGAGGAAGTTCCGCATCGAAAAAACTGTCCTACTATACCCGCTGCCAAAGCAGCATATTGTTTTCAAATAAAACATTCACCCTGTCGGTATCCTTCAGCCACGCCAGATAGGAGCGGATGGTGCTGCCCACCAGGACATATTGCTCAAAGTTCATGGTCAGCCCGTAATCGGTAAACAATTTTTGCAGGATGGCCTCGAAGCAGAGTGGCTCCCGACAGATTCCAGTGATCTTATCCGCGATTTCCAGTACCTTGTCAATATTATACTGTGCGAGGGCTGTCACATCCTCCTGTGCCTCTGCGTGAGCCGGGATAAATAGTTTCGCTTGCAGGGATTTCACCATCTCCAGCGTTTGCAGATAAGCGGCAACATCGTAAATAAAGACGATCTGATATTTGTCCAGCGTTTCCCGGCTGGACAGACAGTCCGCCAGATAGACCACATCATCGGTTGTCCGAAAGCCTACCATATCAAAGAAGTGCCCCGGCAGGGGGATGATCTCAAAGCCCTCCGGCAGACAATCCTTCGTCAACTCCTGGGCGTTGCTCTCCTGGGCCATGAGGAATTTGTGCCGCAGTTCC
>JAAWRH010000087.1 GCA_022800935.1 Oscillospiraceae bacterium | reverse complement strand
TTTGTATTCGCCATAGATTTTGAACAGGTTGGCGAGGCTGAACACCACAAAGAGCGCCAAGATGGAGCGTTTACAGAACTGCTTGATAAACTCATACCGGATCAGACGTATCATGGCGCTCCCCCCTGCAATAGTACAAGAACACATCCTCCAGGTTTGGCTGGACAGGCTGTGCGTTCTTAATTGGACATCTATCCTCAACAATGCGGAGAGTAAAATTCCCGCCCTCCTGCTTCATGTTGCTGACGCAGTACATCTCGGTCAGCAGCGCGGCACCTTCGGCCCCAGCGGTTATATTCCACACTTTGCCCTCAATGTTCTGTTCCAACGCGGCGGGCGTTCCCTGCATGAGAAGCGTCCCCTGTTTCAGCAGCAGGATTTCCCGCGCGATGCACTCAACATCCGAAACGATGTGGGTTGCCAGCAGAATCGTCCGGCCCTGGGCAAACCGGGAGATCAGGTTCCGAAACCGTATCCTCTCGCTGGGGTCAAGACCGGCGGTAGGCTCGTCCAGAATCAGAATTTTGGGGTCGGACAGCATGGCCTGTACAATGCCAACTCGCTGGCGCATCCCGCCGGAGAGCGCGCCAATCTTCTTGTTCTGCGCGTCCGTCAGGTTCACCGTGGCTAGCAGCTCCGAAACCCGGTCTTGCGCTTCGCGGGTGGGAATGTCTTTCAGCGCGCACATATAGAGCAGAAAATCCTTGACGGTAAAATCCCGGTAAAAAATAGGGTACTGGGGCATATAGCCGATTTGGGACAGGAACGCTTTGCCCAGCGTCCTCACATCCTGACCGTCCACCCGGATCGTGCCGCTGTCCCCCCGCAGGATGCCTACAAAGGTATTGATGAGCGTGGTTTTTCCAGCTCCGTTTTCACCCAGCAGGCCGTACACACCCTCGCTCAAGGTGGCGGTAAAGTTTTTCAGCGCATATTTTTTCTTGTATTGCTTCGATACGCTTTCAAATGTGATCTCCATGTTATGCTCCAAACTCAAATGTGGATACCAGCGTATCAAGTTCGCTGATACTGCCTCCGAGAAGGACTACGGCGGTTTTGGTCCCGTCTAAAAGGTAAATCCTGGGGATGCGGTAGAAATATGCGGGGTCGGAGTTCTCAATCACTTCGGTGGCAGCCAATTCGCCGGAGACCACGTCATAGACGCGAACCGTCAGACTGCCGTCCAGAACGGCGGTAGCGACATAGTTTCCCTGCTCCGAACCGTATACGCCGTCTTTGCCCTCACCGTTGGCAGAGAAGGAAAGGGTATTGGCGCTGCCCGTTGCCCGGTCGATCCAAAGCAATGTGCCGTTGGCCTGGGTAAAGGTCTGCGGGAAAAACAGCCGGCTGACGCTGCTCTGCATTTCTTCCATTTCATAGTTGGACGGTTTTGCGATCTTCAGACCGCTGCCATCCACGGCGATGCTCCCGTGGATGGAAAAGTCTTCCTTGCCGTCTACCGCAGGAATTGCGTTACCGCTGCCATAGAATACGATTTGGCTGTTGTCCTGGGCAAAGGCAGCGCCGTTCAGCATGGAAATACTGATGCTGGCTGTCCCGGCGTTTTGGGCCATGTTCAGGAGGGTAGTCAGGCTCCCGCTTTCCAGGTCATACAGATACAGCCCGCCCAAGGCGGCAAAGGTCAGCTTCTTTCCGTCCGTAGAGGCCGCTACGCCCCCGGTTTCGCTGACAACGAAATCTCCCTGCAAAAGCTCATTCACCGCGATCTCCTTGTTCAGAGAAAGTGAGCTGTCGTAGATGTACGCCATCATGCCGCTATCGCCCATGCCGGACAGGACGTAGCCCCCGTCAATGGCCTGGGCTTCAAAGTCACGAAGGGGCGCTTCCGTGGCAGCCAGTACCGAGGAAGTCCCGGTGTCATAGAGGTACAGCTTGTCCGCCAGCACAAAGAGTTTCCCATCCCCGGCATAGGCGCAGCTTTTGAGCTTGCCAGCAAACAGGGTGGGATTGAAAACGCATTTTGTTGGGGCAGCGGCCTGGGAAGGATTCTGTTCCGGCAGGCTGTCGGAAAGGGATAAGGGCATCACAGAGAGATTGGAGGTGGTGCCTGCTGTCTCTGACGAAGCACTGGTTCCATTGCAGGCGGACAGTGTCAGGGCAGAAATCAGCGCCAATGTGATGCAGAATATCTTTTTCATGTTCAGTTCTCCTTATACAATAAAATAGAATTGGTCTTAAAGAACGGGGCGGAGGCTCCGTCCTGGGGGACGGCCACACAATAGAAGGTGTTAAACTGCCCCAGCTTGTCCGGGTCGATCACAGCTTCAATCTCCATAACGCCGCCTTTGCTCAAGGTAACGGAGCAGGAAGTGTTTTCGTCAAGTTTCACCGGCTGGTGATCCAGGAAGAAGGCGATGCTGTAATTTGTTCCGGCTGTGCCGCACATGGTATACTGCAGAGTAACGGGGGCGGAAATACACAGGTTATCATAGACAATGCCGCCATCATAAGAGAGGGTATAGAAGATCCCACTGTCCAGCGTGTCCATGCTCACACCGCCCCAGCCGTATTTGGGAAGCTCGTTTTCCACATACTGGGCTGTGACCTTTTCCTCCTGCACTTCGCTTTGTGAAAAGATTTCCCGGACAGGCGGAAGGTCTGAACGGGCGGTAGGCGCATCCGCGTTGAACTTCAATTCAATATGGGAATCCAGCGTCTTATGATACCAGCCATAGCTGGAGGTAGATTCCATATCCGGCTGGAAGTCCGGGTTTGTGATGCTCACCACAGTTAATGCCAGCGTATCGCCGGCGCTGCCGGTCACAGGCTCAAAGAGGAAGGAGAAGCTCTGATCCTCGCCGGCGGGAAAGCTGTGGCAATACTCATACTCCGCTGTGGGTTCGTCCACCTTGTAGGGCTGGGGCTGGCCGTCCAGAAACAGGAGAAATCCGACGGTATCCATCTTGCCGGTGAGGGAAAACCGGTAGTCCAGCCGAAACTCGCCGCCGTCATAGGAGAATGGCAAACGCTCCCCGCTCTCGGAGAAATTAGCTGAAGCAACTTCATGGGTGAGCATTGCCAGAAATCCGGCCTCGTCCTCCGCCTCCTCAAATGGGTTTGCGGCGACAGACTGTGACGGCGGGGGCGCACTGTCTGGAATGGAATAGTTCCCGCAGGCGGCGAGGGATAAAAGTGCGCCGCACATCAGGGTAACAGCTATCAATTGTTTTCGCATATATGGCCTCCTTTGCTTTGATGGACTAAGCATAGCAGGCAAAAGTCAAAATTCGGTCAAGAAAAGCGAAATGCCGCCCAAGTTTTTTGGGCGGCATCCGGGAGGGACAGCTTTCAAGGAAAAACGGGGAATTTCACAAAAGGCAAAATTCCCCGATAAACCCGAAGTTATACTCCTGTTTTTTCTTGTTTTTACAATATAACGTTCCTAAATCAGACGTTTGGCCTTGTATTGTTACCCATGATTGTTGCGGATAGAACAAATCAAAAACATCATAAATGTAATAAATAACGCTATGCTTTGTTGTCCCCAAGCGAAAACTCCATTTACAACTTTATTTGCAGGCAAAATTTTTGACAAAATGATTAACACCAACATTATCAATAAAGGGTTAAAAATTGACAACCATCTTTCGTTGTTAAATTTTCCAGTAATGGTCATAAAAAACAAATATACAGACAAACCAGCAAAGGCAACGGCAGCTAATGATGCAACAGCAATAAAAACAAAAAACAGTTGTTCCGCGATTAGCTTTGATTCCAATACTTGCAAAGTATAAAGTCTGTTATAAATATAAGCAGTCATGGCAAAAACGCAATGATATAGAGTACCGACTGAAACAAAAACAAAAGCACAGATAATAAACAGTTTTGAATATTTACATTTTTTTGCAATCATTTCTCGATATATAGCATAAAAACCACAAAACATTAGAAGCAAGGCAATTACCCCAAATAATCCACCAATGACAAATCTATACGGACTGGAATTTGCCCAATCATCTGAAAACGGCGGAAATATCCTTGAGTTTCCAAATTCTTTTGTCGGCGTAAAGCAACCTAAAAGCATATCACCTGCAAAACATAAAACAGAGCCTATGATACCGACTACAAATAATTTTTTGTTTAAGTTCATATGTCATAAACCTCTCTTATATCCAGTTTCCTCAAACAGTAATTCCCTATCTGTATTACCGCAATATGGGTTGTTCGATCTTGATAGAGGCTTTCACACAGGCCCCGTGGGGCGGTTGGTTTGAAAGCTCTAAGGTTCCCCCATGCTTCTGGCACAGCACCCGGCTCACCGCAAGCCCCAGCCCCAAGTGCTGGCCGGAGGTATCTTCGGAGTAGAACAGAGCGGTTTTCTTTTGCAGCAGCTTGTCCGAAAAACCCGGCCCGTCATCGGTCACGGTGGCCGACAGGATTCCATGCTCCAGACAGAAAGCAAGCCCGATTTCCCGCTCCGCAAAACGGAGGGCATTGGAGATCAGATTTTCCAGAACGCGGTACAGCAGCTCCCCGTCAAGGACGGCCCTCCCCTTCGGCACATGGA
>JAAWRH010000086.1 GCA_022800935.1 Oscillospiraceae bacterium | reverse complement strand
CTTGCCGTCCTCGGTGTTCGTAGCACCCTGGGCGGCTCTTTCTTTGTCCCGGCAGTCGCAGACCTCACCGGGGTCCAGGTTCGCCCCGCAGTGGGGGCAGGTGTGAAAATAACTCATTTTTCCTCCTTCCACTTTCTTCCGGTTAAGTCTTGTTAGGTCTAAAACCAAACTTTTATATAAGGGAACAAAAGAATTTGAAATATAAAAAGTTTGTTCACAGGCTTAACATGCCTTAACCCAAGTCACTAAACCCTTGCAGCACAAGGATTCCCGTATATGCCCGCAAGGTCCAGCCTTAACCCTAACCACGTCCGCTTGTTCTTCGGCGTGACCTTCTGATACCCCGCTTTCTCCATCGCGTCTGAAAAATCATTCTCTCGGTGGATGTATTCCCCGGCCTCAGTTGCCCACGATTTATACTCGGTGTACAGCTCACGGGCACCCACTCGGGCGTTCGGCTCCCTGATGCAGCGTTCGTCAATGAACCGCTCCAGCCAGTTTTCCCGGCTCCGGTATTCCTCGGTGGCCATAGCGACAGCGTCGGGGATGGTCAGCTTGAAGCCGTTCAGAGTGAAATTCACCGCCCCCTCGATGATCCAGGACAGGATAGCAGGACCAGCTTCTTCAATGAGGTAGTCGGAGAGATTTTGGACGGCGGTGTCCTCGGGAATCACCGCATGGAAGGGAATTACCGTCAGCCGCCGCCAGGTGCCGTTATCCATAGAGCCGACACGGGGCAGAAAGTTCGTAAACAGGATCAGCGTGTGGGACTGTGTGATATCCTCGGGGGCGCGGTATTTTTCCTCAATGGTCAGCTTGTCGGTGGAGGCCAGCTTTTTCAGGATGGAGCTGCTGAGCCGTTGGTGCTCCTCCAGCTCTGCAGCGATGACCAGCCGTTTGCCTCTCAGCGTGGCTAGGGAGGCCCCCCGGTTCTGCCGGTCGGTGGTCAGGGTGTTGGAGTCGATTGTTCCCGCATAGGCCCCCAGAACGCCGTACAGGGCGTTGAAGAAGGTACTTTTGCCATTGCGCCCGCTGCCGTTAGCTATCACAATCCCCTCATGGTACACATGGCCGATTGCGGCCATCCCGGCCACCTGCTGAAGAAAGCTCGCCAGTGAATCATCGCCGCAGGTGATTGTCTGGAGAAATTCGCTCCAGACCGCCGCTCCCTGGCTACCCGGAGAGACGTTGGTGATCCGGGTGCAATACTGGAAGGGGGCGTCTATGCTGTGGGGCCTGATCTCTCCGGTCTGGAGGTTCACCATGCCGCCGGGGGTGTTCAGTAGAAACGGGTCCGCATCCAGCTTGTCCGCAGCGATATGAAGGGGAGGCTGTGACAGCTTCAGCATACCGTTAATGTGGGAAACATTCCTTGACTTGGAAGCGTGGGCAAAATAGGCTTTTGCCTGTTTGACAGTCTCCTTTGCTCTTGCAAGCTGCTCCTTCGCACCCTCCTTATCCTGGGCCAGAGCAATCTTGGCGTCGGCCTCCGAGTGAAGGGCTATGTCAAGTTCAACGCCGCTTTCCATAATCATGTGCTCGGTCAGCTCAATGGCCTTCTCAACGGCTTTATGGTCGTTCTGCTCCCAGTGTGTACCGGTCCATGAAAGCCAGCCCAGCGCGTCGCAGAAGGCCAGGAGGCCGTTGTACTCGTCTACTAGGATTTTTGCGTTCCCGGCATCGGAGTAATCAGGGGGCTTCCAGGATAGAGTATCGCTCAATCGATACCGCCCCCATACAGATAATTCCACCGCCCCCATACAGATAATTCCACTTGGACCGCTCCTCCTGCTCCTCGCTGGCCCGCCGCCACAGTTCGTCCAGGGGGACGGTAACAGTCAGCTTGTCCGGCTTGCCGATGATGTTCAGCAGCTCATAGCCGTTGCGGTCAGCGAACCGCCCGATCAGCTCTTGGCTGGACTGGCCCACGATCTGAGCCGCCTGGAGCTGCGTTTTGTCCAGCGTGATGTACACGGTCACTTTCTCGCCGCTCTCCTGGTTCCTGAGCGCCGCACAGAACCGACGCAGATGGATAGTGATTTCAGGTTTTTTCATAATTTTCTCCTTTCAGATAGTCCAAGAGCCGGTCTACATCGACCAGCTTCTTCCTGCCAACAGGTACGTGGGGCACAGTGCCGGTCTTGATGAGTCCTCGAATAAAGCGCAGCGTTACCGCTGTGCCGGGGTCTGCGGCCTTGATGACGGCCAGCGCCCCCTCCGCCGTCCGCATTCTTGGTGTGGGCATGATTTACACCTCCTCTCCGATGATGTCCGCTACAGGGACCCCCAGGCCCGCCGCCAGCTTCCCAGCGGTCACAGGGGTACAAGTTCCCCGGCGTAACACTGTGCTGATGTTCTGCCGCGAGATACCGCAAAGTGCCGCCAGTGCCACATTGGTCAATCCGCGTTCAGCCTTAATTAGCTCTATCTTGGCCGTGCTAATGTTCATGGTTTCACCTCCTTTATCAAGACGCAGAAAACGAAAATCGTTTATAAATTCAATTATAAACGTTTTTCGCTTTTTGTCAATAGTATAATTGAATTTCGTTTATGCTGTGATATAATATAAACGAGGTGATTGCCGTGACGACCTGTGAAAGAATTGACAATATCTTAAAAACCCGCAATATGAGCCGCAGAAAACTTGCAATCCAAGCTGGTATTGCTCCGTCTTCATTACAATCTGCTATGGAACGTAATGGAAATTTATCGCTTGATATGTTATTTCCGATTTCAGATGTACTTGGTATGTCAGTTAGATATTTGTCCGATGGTGAAGAAGATTGGAATCCATCACAAGAAGAATTAGATGATATGGAAAGACATTTCTTGAATGCCCCCCATGAAAATGGGGCAAAATCTCGCGCCCATCTTTTAACAGTCATAGCTCTCGAAAAGCTAAATGACCACGGATGTGCTAAAGTAGCCAGTTACGCAAAGGACCTTTCCGAAATCCCCCGCTATCGCCGCCAGGAGTCCCCACAGCCGCCCCCACCGCCTGCGGAGGGTGCAGATACCACCCCGCCGTCGGACGGCTCAGAGGGGTCGCAGGAGGGCGGAGAGACGGGGTAACGAAACGTGAGGGCGTTATCGACGGCACCTCGGGAAACACGACCCACCCGGTGAAATGCCAGGGGCCGCAGGCGGAGGAACAGGAGGCGTCCGGCTGGTTTGCGCGTCCGAAATCCGGACGAACGCTATACGAAATTCGTACAGCGAAAAGGGGAGTCAAATTTCGTCCCCCTTGAGAATCAGATTTCGTCCCCACCAAAGGGTACGGCAATTCACCGTACCATTGCCCCGAAAAGTCGGGGGTATGGGTGAACAATCTTCACCGCGAGATATCGCCAAACCTGGCGGCATTGAGGAGAGCGCAAAATTGCGTCCAGCTCAGATTTGAGCCGAGCTGCCGGACCGGATAACGAATCATCAATTTGATGATTGGCCCAAATCTGGACCAACCTCCCCAAAATGGGGGGCGTTGAGGACAATCCAAAATTGGATAGTCATAAAAAGCCCCAGGCCAGGACGGCCCAGGGCATTGACAAAATCAAGATATGCGGTTATACTGAGAATAGAAAGGGCGCTGCCGGTAAGCGGTTGGCCCCCTATGGATTACAAAGAAGTAACCGCGTGGTTGGGAGCCGGGCGGTTACTTCTTTTTATTGGCCGCAATAAAGAGGCCGATAATGCCGATGATGACAAGTGAGTACTGAAACAGTTCACTGTATGTGACCATTGGGCAGCCCCCCTTTCGTGAGATCAGGAGGCAAGAAACTGCCCCCTGTCAAGAGAGCCAACCGCATACCGTTACAAGCAGCGCTGAAAGAAATTCTTTCCTGGTACCAGCATACCACACCATTCCCCAAAAAGCAATAAAAACCGCCCAGGCGCTTCCAACACCTGGACGGTCGAAGATGCACAAATACCACAGCGACCAACTATGACACAGTGCAGGAATATTATACCCTTTTTCCGCCGCTGTGTCAAATCAGAAAGGAGATTTTCACAGTGGCAACCTACACAAAGCGCAGCAATTCCTACCGGCTCCGGTCCTCCTGCGGTTACACTTCGGAGGGCAAGCAGGTGATGAAATCTAAGACCCGGACGCCAACGCCGGGTATGACAGAGCGGCAGATTGAGAAGGAGCTGACCCGGCAAATGGTTCTCTTTGATGAAGAATGCCGGGGCTCCTCTCTCACCGATGGCCATATCAAATTTGAAACCTTCGCAGGACAGTGGTTCAAGGAGTATGTGGAAAAAGCCCTGGGCAAGCGCACACAGGCCAATTACAGGCAGTTGGCTCCCAGAGTATACCAGAGTATCGGCCACCTGTACATGGACAAAATCACGCCCAGGCAGGTGCAGAAATTCATTAACAGTCTGAGTGAGCCGGGGGCAAACCAGTCCAGGCCAGACCAGGGCTTGTCCCCCAAGACCATCAAAAATCACCTGTCTTTTATCTCCACTATATTTGCTTATGCGATCAAAATGGGAATGCTCCAGTATAATCCTTGCCGGGCTGTCACGCTGCCGCCCCTGGAAACAGGGAAGGAGAAGGTGTGCTATACTCTGGAGGAGGCCCAAGCATTCCTGGACGCC
>JAAWRH010000001.1 GCA_022800935.1 Oscillospiraceae bacterium | reverse complement strand
CCTTTCTTATCTCTTCCTTAGTCTACTGCACTCTTGCATAAAAATAAAGTGCATAAGCTGTCCCTCAGACTACTTACACACTTTATTTTACACTCTCGCGTCTCTTGCAAACAGGAGGCGCTTTTTTTGCTTTCCGGCTCGCCCTATTTTCCGCGGACGCCATGAAAACCACCGTCCTTTCGTCCTGACGATATCATATCACAAAAAAACGCCCCCAGACGATTCTGGGGACGAATTGTTGTTTTTGGGGGATGAATTGTCAGGGGTTATGTCTGCGGCAGCAGAATCTCTGTAGTAAAGGCCCCGTCCTCGCTGTTGCGGCTGATGTATCCCTCCAGCCGCTCCACAATGGCGTCAATCCGCACAAGTCCAAAGCCGTGTCCCTCCCCTTTGGTGCTGCGAAAGCGCTTTCCTTCCTTTTTCAGCTTCTTCCCGGCGGTGAGGTTGGTAAAGGAGATGTAAAGCTGGGTGTTCTTCATGTCCATGTACACCCGGATAATCCGCTGGTCCTCCGGCAGCTTTAGGCTGGCCTCGATGGCGTTGTCGAACAGATTGCCGATGATGCAGCACAGGTCAATCTCCGACGACTTCAGCTTGACCGGGATGTGGGCGTCCGCCACCACCTTGATGTTCTTGGACTTGGCCAGGGAGATTTTGGAGTTTAAAATTGCGTCGGTCATGGGGTTGCCTGTCTTGATGGTGGTGTCAACCGTGGTCAGGTCCTGGTCCAGCAGGTCCAGATAGCGCCGGATGGAATCCCAGTCCTCTGCGGCGGCGTAGGCCTTCATGGTCTGGATGTGGTTGCGGTAATCGTGCCGCCAGCCCCGCATCTGCCGGTACATGTTGTCAACCTCCCGGTAGTGGGTTTCAATCAGCTCCTGCTGATAGGAGGCGATCTGCTTGTCTATTTTCTTGGAAAAGAATCCCATCCGCTTCACCTCATACTATTTCCAAATAAAAACCTTACTTTCGTTACCGGGCGAAAAGTCTAAATGATTGATGGTTTGGTGTGTATTAAAGTTCTTTTTGATACTTTTTCTTTCAAGAAAAAGTATCACCTCATGTTGATAATGGCCCGGTTGACCCCCTCATAGGCTCCCCTGGGGAGAGGAATCAGGGTGCCGTCTCCCAGTCTGATTTCCGCCTTTGTCACCCGGCTGATCTGGGTCAGGTTGACGATTGCGGAACGGCCCGCCCGGTAGAACCGTTCGTCAAGCTCCTTTTCCAGCTCCCCCAAGGTCATTTTGACGGTATAGTCGGCGGCGGCGTGGATGGTGACATAGTTGCCGGAAACCTCGGCGTACCGAATCTGATAGACAGGGAGGCGGACCATTTCGCCGCCGGATTCCAGGGTCAGGACCCTTTCGTTTTTAGAGAGCTTTTCGACGGCTCGGTTTAAAACGTCAAACAGCTTTTCCGGATTGACCGGCTTCATCAGGTAATGGAGGGCGGCCACCTCGTAGCCCTCGGCGATGTAGTCGGAGTAGCCGGTGATGAACACAATCTGGACCGTGTCGTTGTCCTTCCGCAGGTGCTTTGCCATGGTCACGCCGTCCATATCGCCCATTTCGATGTCCAGCAGCAGGATGTCATAGTCCTTCTGCTCGGCGTAGCAGAACAAAAAGCTTTCGGCGGAGGGGAAGGGGGAGAGCGCTATGCTGTATCCCCGTTCCCCGGCCCATTGCTGTACGAGAGAGGCGATATACTGCCGGTCCGCGCCGGAGTCGTCGCAGACCGCGATTTTGTAATTCATTCTTTTTTTCACCGCCCTTTTCCGTTTCCATTATAAAGTCCAGGGAGAGAGAATGTCAACCGCCACTTTTGGGGGATGGGTGTGTATGGCAGATTTTGAGAAGGTTTTTTAGAAAAGTGTGATTTTTTGACTGAAATTTTACGTAAAAATATGTTTTTTACTTGTGCTTTTTGATGTAAAAATGTGATTTTTAACTGAGAATAGGCCGTAAAAATGTGTTATACTAGGTCAGATATTCTCGTATAGTAGTCGGTTATCCTTTCAGACTCCCGTCGCTGTGACATACAAACATCCTCCCTTGCATATCCTTTGGCAGAAGGGAGGGCTTTGCCCTATGGATATTCCAGGCGTCTTTGAATGCACTGTCCTGGTCCTGCTGCTGATGGCAGGTGTTTGGTTTACCGCGCGGATGAAATTTTATCCCCTGCTCCACCTGAAGGAGGTGTTCCGCCGCACCATAGGAGGCTTTTCCGCCCCAAAGGGGGAACAGAAAAAGGGTGTTTCCGCCTTTGAAGCCGCCGCAACCTCCCTGGCCGGTACCATGGGCACCGGGAATATCGTGGGGGTGGCCGCCGCCCTGGCCGCCGGGGGCCCCGGCGCGGTGCTGTGGATGGTCATCGGGGCATTGTTCGGCATGGCTGTCAAGTATGCGGAGATCGTTCTGGGTATCCTCTACCGGCGCAGGAACAGCGGCGGCGAGTTCCGGGGCGGGCCCATGTATTATATGGAGGACGGCCTGAAGTGGAAGCATATGGCGAAGGCATTTGCCCTGCTCTGCGCCGTCAGCGCCGTGGGAACCGGCAATCTGACCCAGGTCAACGCCGCCGCCGGGGCGATTCATGCCGCATTTCCCCTTCCGGTGTGGCTGGTGGGTTTGGTGATGGCCCTGTTCTGTCTGGCGGTATCCAACGGGGGCATGAAACGGGTGGGAAAGGTCATGGGGATTGTCATGCCGGTTATCTCCGTGGGATATCTGGCAGGGTGCCTGTGGGTTATTGTGTGCTGCTATCGGGACATTCCCATGGTGCTGGCGGAGATATGGCGAAGCGCCTTTGGAATACGCCCCGCCGCCTCCGGCCTGCTGGGCCTTACCCTGATGCGGGCCATGCGGTACGGCCTTGCGCGGGGGGTGTTCTCCCACGAGGCCGGAATGGGCAGCGCCCCCATCGCCCACGGTGGCGCGGACTGCAAAACCCCCCAGGAACAGGGGCTTTGGGGAATGCTGGAGGTATTCTGGGATACCGTCATCGGCTGTACCACAACCGCCCTTGTGCTCCTGCTGGCCGCGCCGGAGGGACTTTTTGGGGGGCTGGAGGACGTGGAGTGGACCTCCGAGGCTTTTTCACGCTGGTTTGGAACGGGCGGGGAGTGGTTCGTCTCCCTTTCTCTGGCGGTATTCGCCGCCGCCGCCCTGGTGAGCTGGTGGGTGTATGGCAGCCAGGCGGTGGAATACCTGGCGGGCTCGGACCGGGAAAAGAATCAAAGGTGGCAGCGCCGGTACCTGATATTCTACCTGGTGGGGACAGTGGCCGGGTCGATGGTGAAGATGTCCTTGGTGTGGAAAATTTCCGACCTTCTCAACTGCTGCATGATTCTGCCCAACCTGGCCGCCCTTGTGCTGCTGTCCGGGCAGATAAAAAATCCCCCCGCGCCGCAGAAAAAGCGCAGGGAAAAGCTCCTTGGTTTTAGACGGCAATATTGAATATATGTGTGTGGCCGGTTAAAGTTTCGTGGTTTTTCCACAAAAAAAGAATGGCTTTTTCTGGAAATTCAATATTGTGCTTTTGGAAACAGTGTAGTATACTTAAATTGTAAAAATAAGAATAGTGTTTTATGCGAATTTTTTAGTATTTAAGCAAAAAATCAAGTTTTCTTCCCGGTGCTCCGCAAGAAATCGAAATAAATCTGCAATCATGGAACAAAACGATATTGCCCTTTCTGTTCACTTTCGCGTATGACAATCCCCGCTGGCTTTTCTGCTGTCCGTTTTCCAGTGACGCAAATTTTTGTCCGTTATCGAGAGAGGGGGGTTAAAATGCGTTGGAAGGCAGATAAATTAAGGACCTTGGTCCAGCTAATGAATCTGAAGCGCATGACCAGAATGCTGACCGCCCACAATCCCCAGTCGGTTTCCCTTTATTCCGATTATCTGGCCTACCGGTGCCAGCTGGCGCTGTATGAGATATGGAGCGCGGAGTCGGCGCTGCCGTGGGAGGACTTCATCGCCGCCGTCCACGGCTCTGCCAAGCTGAAAGACATTGCCAAGGAGGTGGCAAAAAACGCTTTGATTTCCTTTGACCCCGCCAGGTACGACTTTGAGCTTGCCGGACGCGTTCGCTTTTTTGAGGATGACCCCCAGCTGGAGGTCATCTATGCCGCCCCGTTTTTTACCAAGCAGGAGGGGGAGTTTTTTGTACACTTCTTTATGCTCCAGACCGAGATATCCCATTTGTCCTATCTGAGGAAGCGCAAGGGCCTGCGATACCGGTGGGAGCAGTATATGGACGAGCTGACCAGGGATGACGCGCTGCGGCTTCACCTGATACGCGCCTACCAGAAGGCGCTGACAGACCTGGACTTTGAGGAGTGCTGGATGATACACCGTCCCGCGGAGGGGCTGGTTCCATAAAAAACGCCTGACCGGGCATTCCGGCCAGGCGTTTTTGCAATTCCGCCGGTTTATACAAAACACTTATTGTCGAGCTCCCGCTTTTATGGTAAAATATAGAGCATAGTAGATTGATTGTCCCGTCAGACAAGGAGGAAAAAAGACATGGCCTTTGAAAAGTTCCACTATAAATCCCTTTCCCAGCTCACCGATACACTGGCCGAACAGGGATATTCCCTCCCTTCCCGCCAGGATACCTCTGTTTTGGCCTCTCCCATAACCGTCCACGGTAAGACGGTTCCCAACCGGATTGCCTATCAGCCTATGGAGGGCTGCGACGGAACCCCCTCCGGTTCCCCCGGAGAGCTGACTATCCGCCGCTACCGCCGCTTTGCGGAGGGAGGCCCCGGCCTGGTCTGGTTTGAGGCTGTCGCCATCGCCGAGGAGGGGCGCGCCAACCCCCGTCAGCTCTGGCTGACCGAGCAAAACAAGGAGGATTTCCGCGCCATCGTCCGCATGATTAAGGAGACCTGCCGGGAGAAGAACGGCTTTGAGCCCGTCGTCATCATGCAGGCTACCCATTCCGGCCGCTATTCCAAGCCCCACGGAAAGCCGGAGCCCATTATCGCCTACAACAACCCCATCTTTGAAAAGGATACCCCCCTCTCCCCGGACCACATCATCACCGACGAACACCTGCGGGAGCTGGAGGAGCTGATGGTCCGCTCCGCCCTGCTGGCCCAGGAGGTGGGCTTTGACGGCGTGGATATCAAGTGCTGCCACCGTTACCTCAACTGCGAGCTGCTCTCCGCCTACAACCGGCCCGGCGATTTCGGCGGCTCCTTTGAAAACCGGACCCGGTTTCTCATGGACTGCGTCCGCAAGGTGAAGACCGCGGTCAGCCCGGACTTTATCATCACCTCCCGCTTTAACGCCTACGACGGTTTCCACTATCCCTATGGCTTTGGCGTGACCCCGGAGGGGGGGCTGGAGCCGGATATGACCGAGGCGGGGAAGATTATCGGCATGCTGGCCGCTGAGGGAATCGACCTGGTGGACGTGACCATGGGCAACCCCTATTTCAACCCCCATGTCAACCGCCCCTTTGACGGCGGCCCCTATGTCCCCGACGAGCACCCCCTCAAGGGGGTGGGACGGATGCTCCACTTTACGGGAGAGCTGCAAAAGGCCCATCCGGAGGTGAGGATCATCTGCTCCGGCACCTCCTACCTGCGGGAGTTCCTGCCCAACATCGGGGCGGGGCTGATTGAGGAGGGGCTCTGCTCCCTGGTGGGGGTGGGCCGTATGACCTTTGCTTATCCGGACTTCGCCAGGGACGCGGTTTCCGGCAGGGTCGATCCCTCCAAGGTGTGCATAGCCTGCGGAATGTGCTCCATGATCATGCGAAACGGAAGCACGCCGGGCTGCGCGGTCCGGGACGCGGAGGTCTATCTGCCGCTGTACAAGGAATTCGTCCATGACCGCAACATCATCGTCTGATTGAAAGGAGGGGGCTTTCATGTGCAGTCCCGTTTCTGAAAAGGTCGCCTTTATCACCGGTTCCTCCAGGGGGATAGGCTACGGCATTGCCCAGGAGCTGAACCGTGAGGGATATATCACCGTGCTGAGCGGCACCTCCCCGGCGGAGAAGACCGCTTCCGCTCTCCAAAATCTGTCCTGTCCGGAAAACGCCCTTTATCTCCAGGGGGATATCTCCAATGCCGGGGACCGGCAGAATTTCCTGGACGCCATCCTGGAGCGGTACGGGCGGATCGACCTGCTGGTGAACAACGCGGGGGTTGCGCCCGCGGTGCGGCTGGACATTCTGCAAACCACCGAGGAGAGCTATGACCGGGTGATGGGAATCAACCTGAAGGGGATGTTTTTCCTGACCCAGCTGTTTGCCAACGCCATGCTCCGCCTGAAGGAGCAGCTGTCCGGCTGTGATTACACCCCCCGCATTGTCAACATCTCCTCCATGTCCAGCTTTACCTCCTCCACCAACCGGGGGGAATACTGCATCTCCAAGGCGGGCATTTCCATGGTGACCATGCTGTTTGCCGATAAGCTGGCGGAGGCGGGGATACCGGTGTTTGAGATTCAGCCGGGCATCATCGCCACCGATATGACCTCCGGCGTCAAGGAGAAGTACGACAAGCTCATCGCCGGGGGAGTGACCCCCATCCGCAGATGGGGAACCCCCAAGGATATCGCGGACGCGGTTTCGGTCTGCGCAGGCGGCAAGCTGGACTTCGCCACAGGACAGGTGCTGCACCTGGACGGAGGATTCCACATCCGCAGGCTGTAACGGTTAAATGAGAGGAAGGGAGAGAGCAGCTTGAAGAATCAATTCCTCCTGAACGAGAGCTTTCAGGAGTTTTCCATCGGGGATTTTCCCTATGACGCCGAGCATTCCGCCATCGGGGAGTACCACCTGTTCCGCACAGGCGGCTTTACAGGGGAGTGGTATGACCCGGTGTGCAACTATACCTATCGGGGGCCGTCCTGGATCATCACAGAGGATGGCGGCAAGCATTACCTGGAGCAGATGCGCCTCTGCTGCCAGACCACTGTCCCCCACCGTACCTGGCCCACCCTGGTGACCGGCCACAACAACTGGCACAACTACCGGATAGAGGCTGCGGTGCGCTGTTTTTCCACCAAGGGGGAGGCGGGGATCGGCTTCTGTTACCAGAACAGCCTGAACCTGCTGATTCTCCGGTTCCGCGGGGGGAATGTGGAGCTGCTCCGCCGCCACAAGGCGGAGGAGGAGATTTTCGCCTCCCGGCCCTATCCCATCGGCTGCGACAGCGATTATGTCCTGGCGGCTGACATCCAGGAGGAGCATATTTCCTGCTTTGTAAACGGCGAACCGGTGCTGGAGGCCGACACCCCCTTTGCCTCCATCGGGGGCAAGGCGGCGGTGACCGCCACAACCCCGGCCCGTTTTACCGATATCCGGGTGTCGGTGGATTCCTCCACCCGAAGGGCCATTGAAAGCCGGGAACAGGCGGAGGAGGCAATGACGTCCAAGGCCGTCTCCCGGTACCCCAAAATGAAGCTTTGGAAAATCATTGACCTGCAAAACTTCGGCACCGGGCGGCAGATTCGCTTCGGACATCTGACCGGAACGGAGCAGTGGCACATCGTCCTGGCCCAGGCCCAGAAGCGGGTGTTCAAGGACGCCTACTGCCATATCAGCTGCCTGACGGCCATTGACCTGGAGGGAAATATCCTGTGGCAGAGGGGGGAGCCCTCCGAGAGCTTCTCCGCCGCCAACCTGACCGCCGACGTGCCCCTTCAGGTGTACGACATCGACGGGGACGGCATCGACGAGGTCATCACCTTTAAAAACTTTGAGATACTGATTCTGGACGGCCAGACAGGGGAGGTCAAAAAGAAGGCCAAAAGCCCTATTTATGAGGATGTTGACAACCGCATCGGCATTCCCTTTGACCAGTACGCCTTTGATCGGCTGAACCTGGACGGCATCCGCATCGCCAACTTTTCCGGAAAGGACCGGCCCTCCGACCTGCTGATAAAGGACCGGTACAGCCGGGTGTATGCCCTTAACTCCGACCTGGAGGTCATGTGGATGTTCACCAAAAAGGACAGCAACACCGGCCACTTCCCCTATACCTTTGACATCGACGGGGACGGACATGACGAGATTCTCTGCGGCTACAATCTGGTGGATCACGACGGGACCCTGCTGTGGTCCCTGCCGGTGGATGGCGACCATACCGATGAGATCATCGCCTGCCGCATCTATCCCCTGGACGGACCACGTAAAGGGGAGCTGGCCATCGGGATGGTTTCGGGGACCAAGGGCTTTATGCTGGTGGACCGGAACGGGAAGATTCTGGTCCACGACGACATCGGCCATGCCCAGAGAATCAGCGCGGGGAACTTTCTGCCCGATCGGCCGGGAATGCAGGTGTGTGCCACCAACTACTGGGGGCACCAGGGGATTGTCTACCTGTATGACAACGACGGAACCTGCCTGTGGGAGCTGGAGAACGGCTTAAACGGGAATATCATTGCGCCGGTCAACTGGACGGGGGACGGGCGGGACCTGATACTGCTCAACGCGGACACGGTGGGCGGCGGACTGATAGACGGAAGCGGCGGGCAGGCGGTGGTGTTCCCGGAGGACGGGCATCCGGAGCTGTGCTGTGAGGTGATAGACCTGACAGGGGACCCCAGGGACGAGATAGTGGTGTGGGACCAGAAGCGGATGTTTATCTACACCCAGGAGAATGAGATAGAGGGAGAGGTATATAAGCCGGTGAAATACCCCCACTGGAATGCCTCCAACTACCGGGGAGAGTATTCGGTACCGGATGAGAGCTTTCTGAAATAGGAAAAAAGAGCGGAACAGCCGGTGAAATTCCGAAAAAAGCGATTTTCCCCCTTGACAAGCCTGGAACGAAAAGGATATAATATACAGCGTGGTATATTGCGCTGTGGGCGGTTTTCCCCAAAAAGGGAGACATTGTGGCGTCCGTGCAGACGCAATAAGGCCGGCGGGACTACCAACCTGCCGGGAATTGTTTTATTTAAGGTGGCGCTCTATGCAGATTCATTTGAAACAGCTTTTTCTGGAGGAGGGCAAGGTTGTCCCTGTGGAGGGGATTGTGCCCAATTCGGAGGAAACGCTGTGGCCCGGCCACCCCATCGGGAGCCCGATTGCGATTTCAGGGAAGGCCGCAAACCGTGCGGGAATAGTCACCCTTGATTATACCGCGTCCTTTGCGTTTGTTTCCCAGTGCGACCGGTGCTGCGCCCCGGTGCGGCGGCAAATGTCCTGCCGCTTTTCTCATCTGCTTGTGGAGGAACTCAGCAACCAGGGGGACGAGGAAGGTTATCTTGTTCTCTCCGACGGGGTCCTGAATATGGATGAGCTTGCAGCGGAAGACATCAGCCTTGAGCTACCAACCAAAGTGCTGTGTCAGGACGGCTGCAAGGGGCTGTGCCCCAAATGCGGCAAAAACCTCAACGAGGAAGACTGCGGCTGTTCGGCGGAGGAAGTGGATCCACGCTTTGAAAAGCTCCGCAGACTGCTGAAGGGTGAAGGTTGAGAGAAAAATCAATGAAAATGTGATAAATGGCAGGAGGTGCTCGTCATGGCAGTACCAAAGAGAAAAACATCCAAGGCGCGTCGCGATAAGAGGCGCTCCAATGTTTGGAAATTGCAGACCCCGAATTTCTCCAGATGCCCGCAGTGCGGGGAGCTGAAGGTTCCCCATCGTGTGTGCGGCAACTGCGGTTATTACAAGGGTGTCGAGGTCATCAAGGTAGAGGCATGAGTCTTAACTTTCTTTGACATCAGCCTGAAGAGGAGGAGGAAGCGCGTTTCCCCCTCCTTTTATTTTAGCGCAGGCTTTGGTAAAACGGGAGGATGAATCACAAAATGCCGGTTAAAATCGACGGAATTGAAAAGCACTCCCCGGCGGCCGGGGCGGGGATTTCAGCGGGCGAGCTCCTTCTCAGCATCAACGGCAATGAGATAAACGATGTCCTGGATTATCGCTTTTATATGGTTGACACCCTCCTGAAGCTGGATACCCTGACTCCCTCCGGCGAGACGAAAACCTATCATATCCGCAAGGAGGAGTATCAGGAGCTGGGTCTGACCTTTGAAACCTACCTGATGGACAAGCAGCACAGCTGCAAAAACCACTGCATCTTCTGCTTTATTGACCAGATGCCCAAGGGGATGCGCCCCTCCCTCTACTTCAAGGACGATGATTCCCGCATGTCCTTCCTCTTCGGCAACTACGTCACCCTGACCAACCTGGAGGACCGGGATATCCAACGGATTGTCAAGCTGCACATCAGCCCCATCAATGTTTCGGTCCACACCACCAACCCCCAGCTGCGGGTGAAGATGATGGCCAACCCCCGCGCCGGGGAATGCCTCAAATACCTGGATACGCTGGCAGAGGGGGGCATTAAAATCAATGTGCAGCTGGTGCTCTGCCCTGGCGTCAACGACGGCCCGGAGCTGGAGCGGACCCTTTCCGACCTGGAAGGGCTGATCCCCGCCCTGGAGTCGGTCTCCTGCGTGCCGGTGGGGCTCACCAAATTCCGGGAGGGGCTGTTCCCCCTCAGGACCTATACCCCGGAGGAGGCGGGGCAGGTCATCGACCTGATTCACCGCTTTTCCGACCGGTTCGAGGGGCAGTACGGCAGCCGCATCGCCTATCCTTCGGACGAGTTTTTCCTCAAGGCCGGGCGGGAGCTGCCAGGTGTGGACTATTATGGGGATTTTTCCCAGCTGGAAAGCGGCGTGGGGATGATGACCCTGCTGGAGGATGAATTCACCATGGCCCTGGGGGACCTGGAGCCGGAGGCGGTAAAGCCCTCCCATGTCTCCCTGGCCACGGGAAAGGCGGCCTTCCCCCTGATGGAAAAGCTGGCCTGCGCCCTGGAGCGGAAGCTGCCCCAGGCCAGGGTTTCGGTTTATGCCATTGAAAACCATTTTTTCGGGGAGGAAATCACCGTCTGCGGCCTTATCACCGGGAGGGACCTGACCGAGCAGCTGGCCGGGAAGGAGCTGGGGGACCGGCTTTTGATCTCCGCCGCCATGCTCCGCCATGAGCAGGACCTGTTTTTGGACGGCCTTTCGGTGGAGGCGGCGGAGAAAAAGCTGGGTGTTCCCATCTGTCCGGCTGCCAGCGACGGATTCCTGCTGGCGCGGGCGATGGCCGGAATGGCGGAAGACCAAGAGAATGAGATAAGGAAGTGAAACGGATGAGCAAGCCGCTGATAGCGGTGGTGGGCCGCCCCAATGTGGGCAAGTCCACCCTTTTTAACAAGCTGGTGGGGCAGAGGCTTTCCATTGTGGAGGATACCCCCGGTGTCACCAGGGACCGGATATACGCGCCGGTGGAGTGGCAGGGCCGCTCGGTGATGCTGGTGGACACCGGCGGCATCGAGCCCAAGACCAAGGATGTGATTCTGTCCCAGATGCGCCGCCAGGCCCAGATGGCCATTGACACCGCGGATGTAATCATCCTGGTAACGGATATCCGCACCGGGGTGACGGCCACCGACCACGACGTGGCCAATCTGCTGATGAAGAGCGGCAAGCAGGTGGTCCTCTGCGTCAACAAGTGCGACAGCCTGGGGGAGCTGCCTCCGGATTTCTATGAATTCTACAACCTGGGGCTGGGGGACCCCGTGGCGGTTTCCTCGGTCCACGGCCATGGGACCGGCGACCTGCTGGACGCGGCCTTTTCCCACATCGATTTCGACAAGGCGGAGGACGAGGAGGAGGATGTGGTAAAGGTCGCGGTCATCGGCAAGCCCAATGTGGGAAAATCCTCCCTGGTCAACAAGGTCTGCGGGGAGGAGCGGACCATTGTATCGGATATCGCGGGCACCACCCGCGACGCCACCGACGCCCAGGTGGAAAACCAGTTCGGCAAGTTTCTCTTTATCGACACCGCGGGGATACGCCGCAAGTCCAAGGTGGAGGAGGCCATCGAACGGTACAGCGTCCTGCGCTCCTATATGGCGGTGGACCGGGCGGAGGTGTGCATCCTGGTGATTGACGCCCTGGAGGGGGCCACGGAGCAGGACACCAAAATCGCCGGGTACGCCCACGAGCAGGGGAAGGGCTGCGTGATCGCGGTGAACAAATGGGACGCCCTGGAAAAGACAGACAAGACCATGGACGAGTTCCGGGAAAAGCTGGCCCAGGATTTCAGCTTTATGTCCTACGTTCCCTTTGTGTTTATCTCCGCCAAGACGGGGCAGCGGCTGGACAAGCTGTTTGAGACGGTGCTGTATGTCAACGCACAGAACGCCATGCGCATTCCCACCGGGCGGCTCAACGATGTGCTGGCCTACGCCACCGCCAAGGTTCAGCCCCCCTCCGACAAGGGAAAACGGCTGCGCATCTACTATATGACCCAGGCCTCCACCCGGCCCCCAACCTTTGTCACCTTTGTCAACGACAAGGAGCTTTTTCACTTCTCCTACCAGAGGTATCTGGAAAACCAGATACGGGAGAACTTCGGGCTGGACGGAACCCCCATCCGGATGATTGTACGGGAGCGGGGGCAGGACGCCAAATAAGTTTGGATTTGCTCCTGTATCTGTATCTTTTCTGTCTTTTTTTGGATGAATGATGTCTTTTTCCATTGTTTTCTCTGTAATGCCCTTGACCAAACGGCAGATTATCCTGTAAAATAATTAGGAAGTGTGAAACGGGCGGATGAAAGAGCGTTGTATATTTCCCGTTCCGCTCCGCTGCGGGCAGAGAATGAACGCAGGGACAATGATACAGGAGTTGATTTTCATGATGGTATTGGGACTTTTTCTTTCCGCTCTGTGCGCGTATCTGATGGGGAGCATCAACAGCGCGATTATCGTTTCGCGAATTTACGCCAAGGAGGATATCCGAACCCACGGCAGCGGAAACGCGGGAATGACCAACATCCTGCGGACCTACGGCAAGCTCCCGGCGGCGTGGACCGCTGTGGGAGATTTTGCCAAGGGCGCGCTGGCGGTCCTGCTGGGCAGGCTGTTTTTCTACATCCTGGGGGTAGACGCCGGCTTTGACGTGGGCTTTGTGGCGGGCTTTTTCGCCCTGCTGGGGCATCTGTTCCCCATATACTTTGGCTTCCGGGGCGGCAAGGGGGTACTGACCTCCGCCGGGGTCATCTTTGTGATTCATCCCCTTATCTTTCTGCTTCTGGCGGTTATCATCATTCCCATTATGTTCCTGACCCGGATTGTCTCCCTGGGTTCAGTGCTGGGGGCGGTGCTGTTTCCGGTGCTCACCTTCTTTTTCTGCGGGAGAACCTGGAGCGTGGACCTGTTGTTCGCCCTGTTGATGGGGGCAGTCGTCCTGTTTATGCACCGGGCGAACATCAAGCGGCTGCTGAACGGGACGGAAAACCGCTTCCCCAAAAAGTCAAAGAAAAATTCCGCGCCCGCCCGGTCAAAAAAGCGCCGGTAACGGAAAATGACAAAAGAGGAAGTCTTTTTTCCTCATCTCAACACTTTTTCAACTTTTTCTTAAAAATAGACTTGATTTTCTTCCATTCTTCTGATATCATACTAATGTTGACTTTATGCGTCGCTTTCTTGAAGGAGGTGTTTGCACATGGCAAAATGCGATATATGCGGAAAAGGCGTGACTTTTGGAATCAAGGTTTCTCACTCCCACAGGAGATCCAACCGTACATGGAAGCCCAATGTCCGCCGGGTCAAGGCGGTTGTGGATGGTACACCGTGCCATATCTACGCCTGCACACGCTGCCTGCGTTCCAACAAAGTGACCCGTGCTGTGTAATGAACCCGGAAATACACATTATGGATGCAACTGCTTAGACGGTGTTGCCGAAAGGCGACGCCGTCTTTGTTTTGGGAGCGGCCACCCTTTTTTCATCAGGTGTTCATTTTACTGCTTGTATTTCTTTTCATTTGTAGGTATAATGAGAGGGAATAGGAATTGAAGGAGAGGTATCCATGTTCGAGGGACTCTACACCCTTTTGGCCCGCTGCATCGTTTTGGTGGCCATTATCCCGCTCCACGAATGCGCCCATGGCCTGGTTGCCAACCGCCTGGGAGACCCCACCGCCAAAAACCAGGGCAGGCTCACCCTGAACCCCATCAAGCATTTTGACCCCATCGGCAGCGTGCTGATGCTGCTGACAGGGTTCGGCTGGGCAAAGGCTGTGCCGGTAAACCCCCGGTACTTCAAAAAGCCCAAGACCGGTATGGCAGTCACCGCCCTGGCGGGGCCGCTTTCCAACCTGATTTTCGGGTTTATCCTCCTCATCGTCTACCGGCTGGTATACGGATTGTTCGCCCCGGCCGCCGCTGCGGCCTCCGCGCCGGTGCAGGCCCTTTTTCTGGGGGTTACGGAAATTCTTTGGGCGATGTTCAGCATCAATATTTCCCTGGCGGTCTTCAACCTTCTGCCGGTCCCGCCCCTGGACGGCTCCCGCATTGTCTCCATCCTTCTGCCCGACAAGGTGTATTTCACGGTCATGCAGTATGAGCGGTACATATTCCTGGTCATGGCGGTGCTGCTGTACCTGGGGGTGTTTTCCACGCCGCTGGGGTACGGGGTGCAGTTTGTGGTCCGGCTTATGGTGAAGATGACCGGCTTTGTGGATGTGTTCACCGGCCTGTTTGTTTGATTGATTTGGTGCAAAAAAGGAGACTGCCGAAAAAATGGATGCCCTTTCGTTTAAGCTGGAGCAGTTTGAGGGTCCCCTGGACCTGATGCTGCACCTGATTTCCCAGCACAAGCTGGATATTCTGGAGATTGAGATTTCCCAGGTGATGGACCAGTACCTGGAGGCCATCGGGCAGATGCAGGAGGAGGATATGGAGATTGCCAGCTCCTTTTTGGAGATGGCCTCCCGCCTGGTGTATATCAAAACCCTTTCCCTCCTCCCCAAGCGGGAGAAGGAGCAGCAGGAGCTGACCCGTGAGCTCACCGGGCAGCTTTTGGAATATAGTCTATGCAAGCAGATTGCCGGGCTGCTGGGTGAGGAATACCGGGGAGATACGCTGTTTGTACACAAACCGGAAAAGCTGGAGATAGACTCCACCTACAAGGGGGTCCACTCCCTGGCGGAGCTGATGGGCGCTTATCTGTCGGCCATCGGCAGGGGACAGCGAAAGCTGCCCCCGCCGGAGGATGTGTTCCGGCCCATTGTGCGTAGGCACGTTGTCTCGGTTTCGTCGAGGATAGCCTATCTGCTGCAGCGCCTTTACCGGGAAAAGGCCATCGGATTTGAAAAGCTGTTTTACCATGTGGAGGACCGGTCGGAGCTGGTGGCGACCTTTTTGGCGGTGCTGGAGCTTGTCAAGGACAAGCGGATTCTGGTATCGGAGGATGAACAGCAGACCATTGTACCGGTCAGCGCCTAAGCAACCTTTCCAAAATGATGGTTTCAATCATTTTGGAAAAAAGTATCCTTTATCTGACGGGGTAAAGGAAGCACTGTGATTAAAGGAGACATTTTGTGACAGAACTGAATTTAGAGAGAAGAATAGAGGCCATTCTGTTTGCCAGCGGCGCGCCGGTCCCCTGCGAAAGGCTTGCCGCCGCCCTGGGAATGTCCAAGGCCGCGGTATACCAGCAGGTGCAGCTGCTGGCGGAGCAGTATGGGAGGGAGGGCAGCGCCCTCCAGATTCTCCGGCTGGAGGACAGCTTTCAGCTCGCCACCCTTCCCCAGTACGCGCCGGATATCAGGGCCGCCCTGGTCATTACCCGCAATATCCCGCTTTCCCAGGCGGCGCTGGAGGTGCTGGCCGTTATCTCCTACAACCAGCCGGTGACAAAGGCGTTTGTGGAGCAGATACGGGGGGTGGACTGCTCGGCGGTCCTCAATTCCCTGGTGGAAAAGCGGCTGGTGGAGGAGGCGGGAAGGCTGGAGCTTCCGGGCCGCCCCATCAGCTACCGGACCACCGATGTCTTTTTGCGGTGCTTTGGGCTGGAAAATCTGGAGCAGCTTCCGCCGGTTCCGGGGCGGGATACAGAGCTTCCGGGGGAACCGCTCTCCATGGAGGAGACGGCGGCCTCCGTCGCCCCCCTGGAGCCGGACAAGCCGGAAACCCCATAGACGGCATGATAAGAAGGGAGGAATGCCCATGGGCTGGATTATCCTGGGGGTAATCGTGCTGATAATCGGTCTGCTGCTCTGGTTCCCCATCCGCGTCGGAGTGAGCAGCGGGGAAGGGGGGGTTGCCCTTTGGGTCAAGCTGCTGTTCTATACCGTCCGCATCCTCCCCAAAGCGGAAAAGAAGGAAACGCCCCGGCAGGCGGAGCGGAGAAAGCGCCGGGAGGCTCGAAAAGACCGGAAAAAGCTGAAATCCGAAAAGAAAAAGGCGGCGCGGAAGAAGAAAGAGGAATCCTCCAAGGAGGAAAAGCCGCCCAAGGAAAAGCAAAAGAAAACCCTTCAGGAATGGCTCCAGCTGATAAAGCTGTTTGCCCAAAGCGGCGGGCGGATTGCCAGGAGGTTCTGGAAGGGGTTTCGGATAGATCATTTTACCCTGCAAATGGCCGTGGCAGGGGGGGATGCGGCCCAGACTGCTATTACCTATGGAAAAATCAACGCGGCGGTATACAGCGCGTATTCCGTTGCCGGGCAGGTTGTCACCCTGCGGAAGACCAATATCCGGATTGTACCGGACTTTTTATCGGAACAGAGCCGCACCAAGATTTCCGGGGAGCTGTTCTTCCGGGTGGGCACCCTTCTGGCAGCCCTGTTTTCCGGGGGCATATTCCTGTTGAAGGGATTTTTGGCTGAGAAAAAGCAAAGGCCCGACAAGGAGCGGGACGCCCTGGAACAACAGGCCGTCCCCCAAAAAGCCGATTGACACTGATCTTCCGTCAAAGGCAGGTCAGTTTGAAAAAAGATATGGAGGAATTTGAAAATGAGCGCAACACCGATTCAGGATATCCTTAACGAATCCATGCAGCACCTGCGGGAGCTGGTGGGTGCGGAGACCATCATCGGTAAGGAGATTAAAACCGAAAACGGCACTACCATCATCCCGGTGTCCAAGGTGAGCTTCGGCTTTGCTACCGGCGGGTCGGATATGCCAACCAGCAAGCCCAAGGACCTGTTCGGCGGCGGCAGCGGCGGCGGCGTGACCATCTCACCCATTGCCTTTATCGTCATCTCTCCGGAGGGGGAGGTGCGGATGATGCAGGTCTCCGAGGACTCCAACAACACCGCCCGCGCCCTGAACATGATACCGGATGTCATCAACCAGGTTGTCGGTTTCTTCAACAAAAAGAAAAACGGCGAAGGTGAGGAATCTGGGAACAAGGAGGAGAAACAGAAATCCGTGAGCTCCGGAGAGGAAAAGAGCGAATCCTAATCAGCGCCGCCCCGGCCGTAGAAAGCCTGTCCATTCCCCATATATAAACATAACACGTCCTTTTTTCGCATATGCTGAACCGTAATCAATGCGGAAACGGGGGATTTGAGAATGGGAATGTATGGAAATGGGAACCGGCCCAAATGGTTTTGGCTTGCCGTTATGACGGCAATCTTGGTTTTGGGGAGGATGAGCGCGGTAAACGCCTATGACAGCGAGCCCGTGTATGAGCCGGAGACGGCCCCGGCGGAGGCTGTGGTATCCCTACCCTTTGGAAAGGACAACGCAAAGGGCATGGTCTTGATGGACGGCAGGAGCGGCCGGGTTCTGTTTGGGGTAAACCCCGACGAACGCCTGCCCATGGCCAGCACCACCAAGATCATGACCGCTCTGCTGGCGCTGGAGCAGCCCAACATCGACACCTCCTTTGTGGTGGACGCGGCGGCCATCCGCGTGGAGGGGACCTCCATGGGGCTGACCGAGGGGGATTCGGTGACGCTGCGGGTGCTGGCGGGGGGAATGCTGCTGGCCTCCGGCAACGACGCGGCCAATGCCGCCGCCGCTTACATCGACGGCTCCCAGGCGGCGTTCGCCAAGCGGATGAACCGGCGGGCCGCGGAGATCGGGATGGAGAACACCAGCTTTGTCACCCCCTCCGGCCTGGACAATGAAAACCACTACTCCACCGCCCGCGATATGGGACTTTTGGCCTGCGAGGCGCTGAAAAACCCGGACTTCGCCGCCATCTGCTCCAGCCCCTCCATGAAGCTTTCCTATGGAAATCCGCCCTATGACCGGTGGCTTTCCAACCACAACCGCCTTTTGCGGGAGTACAAGGACGCCGTGGGGGTGAAAACCGGGTTCACCAAAAAGTCGGGCAGGTGCCTTGTGTCCGCCGCAAGGAGGGACGATATTCTCTTGGTATGTGTAACGCTGGGGGCGGCGGATGACTGGAATCTCCACAAACAGGCGCTGGATGCGGGCTTTCAGGCGCTGACGGTCTATGAGGCTTCCTCCTTTCTGCCGGAGGATTTAAGAGTTCCGGTCACCGGGGGGACGCGGAGCTCTGTGCGGGCTGTCGGGGGCGGGGAAGCGGCATCTGAAAAGCTGGCCCTCACGGCGGAGGAGGCTGGAAGGGTAGAGGCTTCGGTGCGGCTTTCCGCCCTGGAGTACGCCCCGGTGGAGGAGGAGAAGATTGTGGGGGAGGCCGTTCTCTCCCTGGACGGGGAGACCCTCGCCGAAATCCCCCTTGTTTCCAGGGACGTTTCCCCTGTAAAACCCCAGGAAAAAAGGGGAATTGCCGGTCTATGGAGAAAAATCACAAAGGTTTTCCGTTAGCGGGAAAGGGATGGTCTTTTTGAGGAAAAAATGGAATCTTCCGTCAGTTCTGGCCATTGTGTTCAGCGCCCTGGCGGCAATCTGCGCGTTTTTCGCGGTGCTTTCGCCAGGGGACAGGAGAATGCTTTTAAACAACGCGCTTTTGTATTTTATGTGTGTCTGCTTTATGCTGCCAAGGATTTTCGGCGGAAAAAAGAAGTAAAAAGCTGAGGACTGCCGGATGGCAGACCGGAAAGGGAAATTTTATGGCTAAAACCCGAATTCAAAAAGTGTTATCCGAAAACGGAATCCTCTCCCGCCGGAAAGCGGAGGAGTATGTCGCCCAGGGGCGGATCACCGTCAACGGGCGCAGGGCCGAAACCGGCGCTGCCGTGGACCCGGAAAGGGATATTATCGCCATCGACGGGGTGCGGCTGGAGCTTTCCTCCAGGGTGCGGAAGGTGTATATTCTTCTCAACAAGCCCAGGGGATATGTGACCACCCTCAGCGACGAACTGGGCCGCCGGTGCGTCGCCGAGCTGGTGGAGGACGCGCCGGAGCGGGTCTACCCTGTGGGGCGGCTGGACAAGGACTCCGAGGGGGCGCTGATCCTGACCAACGACGGAGAATTCGCCAACCTAATCATGCACCCCAGCCACCATATTTCCAAGACCTACCGGGTGACGGTGCGGCCTGGCGTCACCGAGGACCAGTTGGTTCGCCTGTCCTCCGGCGTGGAGATAGACGGGAGGATGACCTCTCCGGCCCAGGTGGACGTCATTGAAAAGCAGCCGGGCAGGGCTGTGATTCAGATGGTGATACACGAGGGGCGCAACCGGCAGATACGGAAGATGTGCGAGGCTGTGGGGCTGGAGGTGGCGCGGCTCAGGAGGAACAGCGTCGGGCCGATACGCCTGGGAATGCTCCAGCCGGGCAAATGGAGAGAGCTGACCCCCCAGGAGGTCCGGGCGGTCCGGGGAGCGGTAAAGGGGCAGGAGACGCCGCCGGTCCACGCCAGGGAGGAGAAGAACTTCGGCAGGCCCGCGGCCCCAAAGAAGTCCGCCCGTCCGCAGCGGAGGGAGGACGACTTTTCCTTCCGGAAGGGGCGGCAGGTCCACGAGCTGGGGGAAATCCCGGTGGGGAGAGGCTCGAACAAGGGCGGGCGCGGCCCCTGCGGGCGTTCCCCACAGGGAAAGCCGTTCCGGGGAAAGGGCTGAAAACCCGGACAGCCGCCCCAAAGAGATATTTTTCTTAAATTTTTTGAAAATACCCCGGCAAAGTCTCTTGTCAATGGATGAAAGATAGGGTATAATAATAGTAATTTTGTTTGATTACCATCCACAGGAATGAATGCGGCAAAAAATCCCGTTCCGTTTTCGTTTTTGGCTGATTTTTTGGGTATGCAGCGGGGCTGTGATCAGCGGCGAATGGGATTCAAACGGAACGCAGAGTCGCCTGGGGCAACTCTGCAAACAAGGTCACAGGAAACAGGAATGGAGGAAATAAAATGAGTGCTGAAAGCAAAATGGACGCCCTCGCCAAAGCGCAGAGCGCATTGGATCAGACCGCGCCCGCACGCAAACGGCTTAACGCGCTGTTTGACGCGGACAGCTTCGTAGAGCTGGATGGATTTTCCAAAAACGGCGGCGAATCCGCCGGAGTGGTGACAGGTTACGGCGCGGTGGACGGAAGCCCCGTCTTCGCCTTTGCCCAGGATATTACCGCCAACAGCGGGGCTGTGGGCAAGGCCCATGCCGCCAAGATAAAGAAGCTGTACGACCTGGCCGCCAAGACCGGCGCGCCGGTGGTCGGAATTTATGATTCCAACGGCGCACTGCTGAAGGAGGGCAACGACGCCCTCAACGCCTACGGGGAAATGATGCTTTGGCAGAATAACCTGTCCGGTGTGGTCCCCCAGGTGTCGGTGATTGCCGGAACCTGCGCGGGGTGCGCGGCAATGATTGCCCTGAGCGCTGATTTTGTTGTTATGAGCGAAAAGGCCGAGCTGTTTATGACCGCTCCCTTTACCGCCAAGGCCAACGGCGAGGATGTCCCCGGAGCGGGTACCGCCGAAAATGCCGCCAAATCCGGCATGGCCCACATTGTGGCCAAGGACGAGGAGGAGGCCATTGCCCAGGCGCGGCGCATCCTCTCCCTCATGCCTTTGAATAACCTTTCCGCCGCCCCCATCTGCGAGTTTGCGGCCCCCGCCCAGGCGGATGCCGTCCTGCGCGCCGCGGCGGAGAACATTGAAAACGCCGACATGAAGGCCCTGGCGGAGATGATTGTGGACAAGGACAGCCTGCTGGAGCTGCATAAGGACTTCGCGGTTGGCGCTGTCACCGGCCTGGCAACCTTGGGCGGTTGCACCGTCGGCGTTGTCGTCACCACCGGCGAGCCCATCTGCGGCTGCTGCTGCGCCAAGATTTCCCGTCTGGTTTCCATCTGCGATGCCTTCCAGGTGCCGGTTGTCACCCTTGTCAATACCAAGGGCTTTAAGTCCTCTGCCAAAGCGGAGCTGAAGGGAATCGTCCGGGAGGCCGCAAAGGTCGCCCATGTGTACGCCGAGGCAACCACCCCCAAGGTATGCGTCGTTATGGGCCAGGCCTACGGCCCCGCCTATGTGGCTTTCGCAGGGAGAAACGCCAACTCGGATATCACCCTGGCATGGCCCAGCGCCCAGATTTCCGCCCTTGCGCCGGAGACTGCCGTCACCCTGCTGTATGCGGACCAGATCACCAGCGAGAACCCCCGCAAGGCCATAGAGGCAAAGTACAAGGCAGAGGATGCCTCCCCATTCAAGGCGGCGGCAGACGGCTATGTGGAGGATGTGATCGATCCCGCGTCCACCCGTGACGTGCTGATCACCACCCTGGATATGCTGGCCGGAAAACGGGTCTCCAAGCTGCCTAAGAAGCACGGCAACATGCCGCTGTAAGCGCTGCCCCGGAAATTGTTGTAAGGACGTTTTCGGGCCGCGTGACCGGCGGATTGACCGCCGGCTCCCGGTACGCCCGAAAGCGCCGTCAATACATGAAACGTACTCGAAAGGGAGGACCTACTGTGAAAAGATATAATATTGTTGTAAACGGAAAAGCCTATGACGTTCAGGTAGAGGAAGCCGGAGCCGGAGCGGCCCCCATGGCTCCCGCCCCTGTGGCAGCCCCCGCCCCTGCCCCTGTTGCGGCTCCCGCGCCTGCGGCGGCCCCCGCTGCTCCCGCCGCCCCCGCTGAGGGCACCAAGGTGACTGCCCCCATGCCTGGAACCATCGTCAATGTGAAGGTTTCCGCCGGACAGTCCGTCGCCGAGGGCGAGGTTCTGGTGGTGCTGGAGGCTATGAAGATGGAGAACGACATTGTCGCCCCCTGCGCCGGTTCCGTGGCGTCCCTCAGCGTTAAGCAGGGCGACAGCGTAAACTCCAACGATCTGCTGGTTGTTATCGCCTGATAGCCGGGAACGTACCAGTTTTTTAGAAAGGGGTGCCGTTAATGGCTAAACTTAAGATTACTGAAACTGTCCTGCGGGACGCCCATCAGTCCCTGATCGCCACCCGCATGAGCACCGAAGAGATGGTTCCCATCCTCTCCGCTATGGACGAGGTTGGCTTCTATTCGGCGGAGGTCTGGGGCGGAGCGACCTTTGACTCCTGCCTGCGCTTTTTGGACGAGGATCCCTGGGAGCGGCTGCGCACTATCCGCAAGGGGATGCCCAACACCAAGCTCCAGATGCTGTTCCGCGGCCAGAACATGCTGGGCTACCGCCACTATGCTGACGATGTTATCGACTACTTTGTAAAGAAGTCCGTCGATAACGGCATCGATATTATGCGTATTTTCGACGCGCTCAACGATCCCCGCAATCTGGAAGCGGCCATCAATGCCACCAAGAAGGTTGGCGCCCATCTTCAGGCGTGTATTTCCTACACCATCAGCCCGGTCCACAACATTGAGTACTTTGTCAAGTACGCCAAGCAGCTTGAGGATACCGGCGCGGATTCCATCTGCATCAAGGATATGGCCGGTCTGCTGACCCCCTATACCACCTACGACCTGGTGAAAGCGCTGAAGGAAACGGTTAAGATTCCCATTCAGCTCCACTCTCACTATACGTCCGGCCTGGCCTCCATGTCCCACCTGAAGGCCATTGAAGCCGGTGTGGATATCATTGATACCGCCATGTCTCCGCTGGCAATGGGCACCTCCCATCCCGCCACCGAATCCATGGTAGCAGCCCTGGCCGGTACTCCCTACGACACCGGTCTGGACCTGAACAAGCTCAACGTGGTCCGTGAGCACTTTGCCAAGCTGCGTCAGAAGTACCTGGACAGCGGTCTGCTCAACCCCAAGGTTCTGGGTGTGGACGCCAATACCCTGCTCTACCAGGTGCCGGGCGGAATGCTGTCCAACCTGGTTTCCCAGCTCAAGCAGGCGGGCAAGGAAGACCAGCTTGACGCGGTGCTGCGGGAAATTCCCAATGTCCGCAAGGACGCCGGTTATCCGCCTCTGGTAACGCCCAGCTCCCAGATTGTGGGCACCCAGGCGGTGTTCAACGTCATCACCGGCGAGCGGTATAAGATGGTCACTAAGGAGTTTAAGGGCCTTGTGCGCGGCGAATACGGCCGCACCCCTGTCCCGATTGACCCTGCGTTCCGCAAACAGATTATCGGCGACGAGCAGCCCATTGAGTGCCGCCCCGCCGACCTGCTGGAGAATGAGCTTGAAAAGCTGAAGGCGGACATGCCCTCCAAATACTACGAGCAGGAAGAGGATGTGCTGAGCTATGCCCAGTTCGGCGCGGTAGCCGAGAAATTCTTTGAAAAGAGAATGAATAAGAAATACGGGGTAGACGGCGAGCATGCTGACAAGGCGGCTGCTGTTCATCCTGTGTAATCGACTGATTTGTTTGTGCAGCGGGCCGATCCAGGGGGATCGGCTCGCTTTTTTCCAAGGGTGGTACTGCTTTTCCCAATGTTAACCATAAAGCTGTACAGAGAGACAAGATTTTCCGGATGAAATCTGGCCGCTGGGATGATTTTTTTCCATAAGAGGTATACCTCCTTGGAATTGAATAGAGAAATCGGTAAGATTTAATTGAAATACGTTGAATGGAAGGACGAGTCATATGGAAATCACTATTTCGGAAATTAATGAACTGTTGTACCGCCTTGGCGTCACGGCAAATTATACCGGGTTTTTCCACACCTCCTATGCCATCAAGCTTTGTGTGGAGCGTCAGGACCGGCTGGTGCAGGTGACAAAGATGGTCTACCCGGAGGTGGCAAAGGAATACAACACCAACTGGAAGGCAGTGGAGCGGAATATCCGCACGATTGTCGGCGTTGTGTGGAAGCTCAATCAGGAGCTTCTGGTGGAGCTGGCCCGCCGTCCTCTGGAAAAAAGACCCTGCACCTCCCAGTTTTTGGCGATTCTCTCCTCATATCTGATCAATCGGAAGGAAGAAACTGAGGGGAATTGAGGAAGTATCCCCTGGAAAACAGACATGAAGCGCACGTAATCATATTTCTATTGGACTATGATAGATTTCTGCGTGCATACTGACACAGGCTATAGGATTCAGGCGTGGTAGGAGAATCCGCCGTAAAAAGGGTGAAAAGTATTTGAGGACTGGCTTCAGAGGCTTTCTCTGCCGTTTTGTTTACCTGAAGAAGGGGTTTGACCCGAAAGACGGGTCGAAAAATATTGGCGGAAATCGGCCCTTTTTTATGAAAACGGTTGAAAAAACTCATCCTATCGGTTATAATGAGTTGTATCGATTGATACTGCGGATACATGGGAAGCTGGCCTCTGCCGGCTGAGAAGGAGCCAATCTCGCCTTTGACCCGATATCTGATTTGGGTAGTGCCAACGACGTGATGCTTTCGCCGGATTACTTGGGTGGGGACGTGCCTGCGCGCCGTGCAGGGGTGTCCCTGTTTTATTTGCTCCAGGTGCCGGCATCGCCTTCAACGGAATTTTTTTGGAAGGAGTCTTTATCATGTTTGATGTGGAAGTCCGCCGGTTGCGGGAATTGAGACCTCTTATCCACTGCGTTGCCAATCCGGTTTCCCTCAATGACTGCGCCAACCTTCTCCTCGCCTGCGGCGCATCCCCGGTTATGGCCGGCTGCCCGCAGGAGAGCGCGGAGATTACCGCCGCCAGCCAGGCCCTGGTTCTGGACCTGGGAATGCTGAATCCTCAGCGTTTTGAGGCGATGACCATATCGCTCCGGGCGGCTTCGGAACGGAAAATCCCCGTGGTCCTGGATCCCGCCGGGGCGGATATCTCTTCCTACCGCCGAAAATGCGTGGAGGAACTGCTCAGACTGGGGGGAATTTCCGTCATCAGGGGGAATCCTTCTGAGATTATGGCCCTTTGTGGTATGGAGACCTCCGCCAAGGGGGAGGAGGTCTTCAACGCCGCCCACAACCTTTCTAATACCACGGGAGCGATTGTGGAAATTACGGGCGAAGCGGACATCATCACCGATGGACTGCGGCGTGTCTGCGTCAAGGGCGGCCACATCGCCATGATCCGGATTATGGGCGTAGGCTGTATGCTTTCGTCCCTTACAGGGGCGTTTTTGGCTGTAAAGCCGGAGCATCCCCTGGAGGCGGCCACCATGGCCAGCGCCCTGATGAAGCGCTTTGGTGAGGCCGCAGCGCTGAATATGGAGTGCCTGAGCACCGGCTACCATTCCATGCGCTCTTACCTGATTGACGTGGCCGGGAAGATAGATTTTCTGGCATTGCAGGGAGGGTTTCACATTGAAGACAGATAATGCCGTCACCAGCCCCGGATGCCGGAACAAGTTGGCGGAACAGAGGGCACAGGGGAATTCCCAAAGGATACGCGCCGCCCTCTTTGACGTGGACGGGACGCTGACCGATTCCATGTATATCTGGGAAAACGCCGGGGAAGCGTTGCTGCACCGCCACAACATCGCCCCTCCGCCAGGACTGAAAAAGGAGCTGGATGCCCTAACCCTGCGGCAGACGGCGGAGTATTTCAACCAGAGGTTCCGCCTGCATGAAACGGCGGAGGAGACCATGGATGAGATATGTGGGATGGTGGAGGAGGAATACTTCTACAAGGTTCCGGAGAAGCCCCATGTTGAGGAGGCCCTCCGCTGGCTGGAGGAGCGAGGAGTGGTCCTTGGAATTGTCACCGCCTCGGAGCGGTACCATGTGGAGGCCGCGTGCAGGCGGCTGGGGATATGGAAGTACTTTCGGAAGCTGTTTACCTGTACCGAGATGGGGCTGACCAAGCACACGCCGGAGATATTTGAGCGGGCCGCCGGGGAACTCGGCGCCGCGCCGGGTGAGACGGTTGTCTTTGAGGATGCGTATCATGCTGTTAAAACCGCGGCGGAGGCAGGGTTCTGGACGGTGGCGGTGGACGATACATACAACAAACAATACACGGCAGAATTGCGGGAGACGGCGGACTGGTTCCTCACCAATTACCGGCAGGTTGAAAAGTTTTTGGAAGGGTATACTGTTTTGTGATGAAAGAATTTCAGGGCTGAGCGAATTTGGCGCTCAGCCCTGGCTTTTTATTTACTCAACCGTTTCTATTGAGTCCACAATGCTTAATTTCGCCGCTTTCCTGAGGGGAATTGCCGTCGCCGCCAGACAAGCCAGCACCGATAAACCCGCGGACTCTGCCATGGCCGCTAATGGCGGCGCAGTCAGCGAAAGCTCACCGGCCGCTGCCGCTCCCACCAGTACCGAGCACAGATACCCGGTCGTGCAGCCTATCGCCGCCGCAATCAGTCCGTAATATCCCCCCTCCCATAAAAAGGTTTTATAAAGGCTTTCCAAGCTCATTCCAATGGCCCGCTGGACCCCGATTTCCCCAATCCTGGTGTGGATGTTGGTGTAAACCGTGTTGACAATGTTGAGGATTCCAATTAGCCCGATAAACAGGATCAGTCCCCAGCCCAGCAGCTTGATCTGCGCCTCGCTTTCCCGGAGCTGCTGGTCGGTCTGCTCATAGGAAACCGTGGTGGTGCCAGGGATACGCTGACATAACTGGTCCAGCACCCCGTCAAAGTCCTCACGATTCACTCCCACGGCCAGGATAGGCCGCAGCTCCGCATAGCTGTCAGACCCGGTCAGCGCCGAATATATCTTATCCGAGACGATGATTTCAATGCCGTTTGCAAACCCCGCGTTGCCCACGCTGAGGTAAGGATCATACCGCTCCCAGGCCAGCAGCACCGGCATTGTCTTCCCGGCAATGGTGAGGACGGTCCCCGCCTCAATGCGGTTGGTGAACATCTCTGTCCCCTCATAGGTTAAGGGGATGGGATTGCGCACCACACAGCCTTCTCCGGCCTGAAAGGCCATTAGCTGTTCCTCAGTCAGCCAGTCGGACAGTTCGTAATCGGACCAACGGTCGTTTAACCCGAAAATCTGGAAGGTTTCCCCTTCCTCCAGGGGGAAATCCGTCTCCACCCCCACGGGATAGTATTGCTCATCTAGAGGGTACTTGCTGTGCTGCATGGCCGCCACAGCCTCCACTACTTCAGTTTCCTCCAGGGAAGAAACCTCCTCCGGGGAGATGCCCCCCGCCTGGTTGACGACCGAATAGTCCCCCAGGTGTTCCGGCACAGCGCCGCTCATACTCAGCAGGGAGATAATCCCCTGAAGGGTGATAAACACCGTGATGCTCATGACAAGGGACAGGACGGTAATGGCGGTGCGGCCCTTGTTTCGGTTCAGGTTCAGGCGGGCATAGTAACGCTCAAAGCTGCCGGTTTTCCCGGAGCGCCGGTTTTTTCGTTTGATTTTGAACCTTGTCCCGGACATGGCCGCGACAGGGGAGACCCTTGCCGCGTACCGGGCCGCCGGAGCTGCGGCTAAAAAGGCAAACAGCAGCGTAATGATGGCGCTTAACAGCAGGTATGTCCATTTTCCGGCGCTGTTGGCGGCAATCAGCTCCTGGAGCTGGCCCAAGTCCGGGGTCAGGAATATCTCCGGGGGAAGCTGGTTTAGGGCTGCGGTCAGTATCCCCCTGGCGGAGAGCAGCCCCAGGGCAAGGCCCAAAGGAATCCCAACCACACAGAGCAGCAGCACCTCGACAGTCACCACTGTGTAGAGCTGGTTCCTCTCTGCGCCGATGGCCCGCAGGGCGCCGTACTGGCGTATCCGCTGGGAAACGGCGATTTTCAGAATGTTGTATATCACCAGACCCGCCGCCAGCAGAATCAGCGCCACCGTCAGCACGCCCACCAAAAGCAGATAGGAAAATCCGTCGTCGTCCAGGGTCATGTCTGAATCGGCGGCCTCATCGCTGTAGCGGATGCCCGCGGCGTTGAGATAGGGGATGTTGTAGAGACTGTCCAGGGGATGGATGTTCAGAGACTCGTAAAGCTCGTCCATGACCACCTGAAAGCTGCCCTTGTCCACCATTTTCATGTCAACGTTGTAGTAGAGGTGGGACTGGGGGAGAACCTGTTCCGCTGTCCCCTTTCCGGCAAGGCCGAGGATGTTTCCAGTGGTATAGCCTAAAAAATTGCTTTCGGTGATGCCCACCAGGGTAAACTCCCCCGTGTATTCATAACCGATGGCTTCAATTCCGTGGCGCAGGGCCTTGGAAAGGGGCAGGGAGACAGTATCCCCTATTTTGCCGGAAAGGCCCAGGAATTGGAGGGCGTCCTCCGGCAGGGCAATTTCCATAGGGGCCTGGGGAAGCCGCCCCTCTCTGACGCGGGAATAGGAGGGCTGGATGATTGTCGGGTCATCCCAGTATTCTGTCAGGCTCAGGGAGAGGATGTCGTTGAGCTTCATGGTTCCAAGGGGAATATAGCGCCCGGTATAGGAGAGGCGGGAATCCCCTTCCAAAGCCTGGGCCTGTTCCTCGGTGAGCTGGACGAAGGTGGAATACCGGTTGCCGCCAAGGGCGATTGCCTGCTGCTCCCGCATGGCGGCCAGCACCCCCGCAGACTGCCCGACGGCGGCAGTCATCATGGTGGAGAGAATTACGGCAATCAGAATCAGGAAGGAAGTGACCTTCTGGGCGGAAAGCTCCCTGAGGGCCAGGGTTCGATAGCTTTTCATATGCCGTTCACCTCCGACAGGACGCCGTCCATAATGGTTAGCTTTCGCTGGGCCATCTCCGCAATCCGGCTGTCGTGGGTGATGATGACCAGGGTTTTGCCCATCTCCTCCCGAATGCCTTTCAGCATCTCCATGACCTCGCCGCCGCTGCGGCTGTCCAGGTTGCCGGTGGGCTCGTCGGCAAAGATAACCTCCGGCCTGGCGATGAGGGAGCGGGCGATGGCCACCCTCTGCTGCTGGCCGCCGGAAAGCTCGTGGGGGAGGTGGGACAGCCGGTCCTTGATGCCGAGCAGCTCCGACAGCCGGTTCAGGTACCCTTCATCGGGCTGCTTTTTGTCCAGCAGCAGGGGCATGAGGATGTTCTCCCGCGCGGTCAGCACCGGCAGAAGGTTGAACTGCTGGAAGATAAAGCCGATTTTCCGGCGGCGGAAGGCGGAAAGCTCCTTATCGGGAAGGGTGTAGATTTCCTTGCCGTCATAGGTGAGGCTCCCCGACGTAGGGCGGTCCAGGCCGGACAGCAAGTGGAGCAGGGTGCTTTTCCCGCTGCCCGAAGGGCCCATAATGGAGATAAAATCCCCCTGATGGATATCCAGGTCTGCCTGATTGAGGGCGACCACCTGGTTTTCACCGCTGCCATAGACCTTTGACAGCTGCTTGGCTTGAATGCGCATAAAAAACACTCTCCTTTTGTTCACATCAATCTGTATGTGATAAGGAGAGTATAAGGGTGAAATCTCAAGAAAGGCTCAAGATTTACAGGGGATTTTGTGTACAGGCGGAGAAATTTTTGGGAAAGCTGAACGCTGCCCGAACCGTCAAAAAATCCCCCGGATGGCGCGAACATCCAGGGGATTTTACTATGTGTGGTTAATCAGGGGAGATTATCTCTGTACACGGCCGGAACCGTCGCCGCCAGCCAGCTTGGTCACTTCGTCAACGCTGACCTGGTTGAAGTCACCCTCGATGGAGTGCTTCAGGCAGGAAGCCGCAACCGCGAACTCCACAGCCGCCTGGGTGCTGTAGTCGTTGAGGCAGGCGTAGATGAGGCCGCCGCCGAAGCTGTCGCCGCCGCCGACGCGGTCAACAATCTTCATGTTGTATTCCTTGGAGAAGCAGTAGTTCTCGCCGTCAAACAGCATACCGGCCCAGTTGTTCTCGGAGGCGGAGATGGAGGTGCGCAGGGTGATGGCAACCTTCTTGAAGCCGAACTGGTCGGCCAGCTTCTTGGCAACGGACTTGTAGCCGTCCTTGTTCAGCTTGCCGCCGGTGATATCGGTGTTGTCGGCCTCGATGCCGAAGACGTCCTTGGCGTCCTCCTCGTTGGAGATGCAGACGTCAACGTATTTGCACAGCTCGGTCATAGCCTCTCTGGCCTGGTCACGGGTCCAGAGGTTTTTGCGGTAGTTCAGGTCGCAGGAAACGGTAATGCCCTTGGCGCGGGCGGCCTTGCAGGCCTCCTTGCAGATTTCAACCACATTGGGCCCCAGGGCGGGGGTGATGCCGGTGAAGTGGAACCAGTCGGCTCCGTCAAAAATTTTGTCCCAGTCAAAGTCAGCGGTGGTCGCCTCGGCAATGGCGGAGTGGGCGCGGTCGTAAACCACCTTGGAGGGACGCTGGGAAGCGCCCTTTTCCAGGAAGTAGATGCCCACGCGGCTGCCGCCGCGGACGATCAGGCTGGTGTCAACGCCGAACTGACGCAGGGAGTTGACAGCGGCCTGTCCGATGTCGTTCTTGGGGAGCTTGGTGACGTACTTGGCGTCCAGGCCATAGTTGGCCAGGGAAACGGCAACGTTGGCCTCGCCGCCGCCGTAGGTGGCGCCGAAGGTGGTTGCCTGTACAAAACGGTAATAGCCTTCGGGGGCCAGACGGAGCATGATTTCACCGAAGGTAATAACTCTCTTAGCCATGATTGGTTCTCTCCTTACAAATTAAAGTGAATGTGTCCGCGCCCGGAACGGGGGACAGGCGAAGCGATAGGGGCGTTCCGTGCTGTCATCCTCCGGGGCGCGTGAAAAGCCGTGGGGCGGTTTTGGGCCGCGCAGCTCAGCCTTTGTTATCTGCGCACCAGGTGGATGGCGAATCCGGCGACCTCGTCGGCCAGGTAGCAGGCGATATTCTTGCCGTTCTTGACCACCATGCTGTCCAGATCAAATTTCACGCCGCGGCGGGAAAGATGATAGATAGCGCGGTCGATGTTGTTGCAGGCGACGGCGATGTGGCCGTTTTTGCCTCGTCCCATCTTCTTCATGATCTCGAATTCCTTGTTGCCCACAAAGATGCTGGAGTTGCCCACGGCAATCTTCTTGTTGAGCAGCTTGGAGAGCATCTCGGCAGTGGCCATGGCCTCCGCCTCGTTCTCGCTGTTGATGCCGATATGGGCCAGCTCCAGGCCCAGCATGACATCGACGGCTTCCTTGCTCATGGCGGTGATCTTGTCCCATTCCTTAGCTTTGATCACGTCGCTCTTGCACATCCAGGTGCCGCCCACGGCGATGATGGCCTCAAAGCCCAGGTAGTCGTTGACGTTCTTGGCGTTTACACCGCCGGTGCACATCCACTTCATGGTGTTCAGGGGGGCTGCCAGGTTCTTCAGCATGGCGACGCCGCCGTTGGCCTCTGCCGGGAAGAACTTGACGATATCCAGGCCCAGGTTCAGGGCCTGGGACATTTCGCCCGCGGTGGCGGTGCCGGGCATCATCAGACCGCCCTTGTCGGTGACGTGCTTGGCGATGTTGGGGTCAAAGCCGGGGCTGACGATAAAGGAAGCGCCCGCGTCCATGGCGCGGTCAGCCTGGTCCTTGGTCAGGACGGTTCCGGCGCCCAGCAGCATTTCGGGCATTTCGGCGTGAATCTTGCGGATGCACTCCTCCGCGCAGGCGGTGCGGAAGGTGACCTCGGCAGCGGGAAGTCCGCCGTCTGCCAGGGCCTTACACAGGGGAAGGGCCTCGTCAACGCTGTTGAAGGCGATGACAGGGACGATACCAATCTGGTATACCTTTTCAACAATTGGGTTCATTTTGATTCACCTCATTTAATCGAATTGGAATATCTGTGGAAGAGAGCCGGGGGACGGGCACATCTCCCGGACTTCTCAAACACCTACTAACATGATACCAACTTTCGGCAGAATATGCAAGTTCTTCCGGCGGATGCAGAAAAAATTTTACAGTCTGCCATAAGAAAACACATCATCCCATCAGAGCATTACGCCGTCCTTGAAGATGGCGATTTCCCGGAAATCGTGCTTTTCGTTGTTGGTCTGGACCTCTCCGTTTGCCAGCCGGAGGATGTAGTCGAAGAATTCCCCCGAAACCTCGTCCATGGTCTTTCCCTCCACCAGGACGCCGGCGTTGAAGTCAATCCAGGACTTTTTCTTCTCCGCCAGGGCGGAGTTGGTGGAAACCTTCACCGTGGGAGCGGGCGCGCCGAAGGGGGTGCCCCGTCCGGTAGTAAACAGCACGATATGCGCTCCGGCGGAGGTCAGGGCAGTGGCGGCCACCAGGTCGTTGCCGGGGCCCTTGAGGAGGTTCAGCCCCTTCTTGGTCACGGAGTCGCCATAGTCCAGCACGTCCACAACCGCGGAGCTGCCGCCCTTCTGGGTGCAGCCCAGGGACTTGTCCTCCAGGGTGGAGATGCCCCCCGCCTTGTTGCCAGGGGAGGGATTTTCATAGACCACCTGGTCGTGGCGCATAAAGTATTCCTTAAACCCGTTGACTAGGTTGACGGTCTTCTGGAAGACCTCCTCATTGACGGCACGATTCATGAGGATGGTTTCGGCCCCGAACATTTCGGGGACCTCAGTGAGGAGGGTGGTTCCCCCCTGTTCGATGAGCATATCGGAGAACCGGCCCACCAGGGGATTGCCGGTGATGCCGGACAGTCCGTCGGAGCCGCCGCACTTGAGGCCGACAATCAGGTTGGACACGTCCACCGGCTGGCGTTTGAAGCCCGCCGCATATTGCATCAGCCCCTCGACAATCTTTACGCCCTCGGCGATTTCGTCGTCAACGGTCTGGGAGATGAGGAATTTCACCCGGTCGGGGTCGTATTCGCCGATGGCGGCGGTGAACTGCTCGATGGTGTTGTTCTCGCACCCCAGGCCCAGCACCAGCACCCCCGCCGCGTTGGGATGGCGGACCAGTCCCGCCAGCAGCTTCTGGGTGTTCTTGTGGTCCTCCCCCATCTGGGAGCAGCCAAAGGGATGGACAAAGGCATGGACCCCGTCCACGCCGTCGATGAGATTTTCGTTGGCCAGCTTGGCGATGAGCTCCGCCGGGCGGTTGACACAGCCCACCGTGGGAATGATCCAGATTTCATTGCGGATGCCCACCCTTCCATTGGAGCGGACATAGCCATTGAACTTGGCGGGCTCCTTGGCGGTGCTAGGGGTCTCGACCTTGTCGTAGCGGTATTCCAGCAGCTCGCCCAGGCCGGTTTTCAGGTTATGGGTATGTACCCAGCTACCCTTGGGAATATCGGCCTTGGCGTTGCCGATGCTGAAGCCATATTTGATGACCGGTGCGCCCTCCTTGATGTCGGCCAGGGCAACCTTGTGCCCCCGCTTTACTTCGTCGAGGAAAACGACCTCAACGCCCTCCACCGTCTTGACGCTCCCCTTGGGGATATCGGTGAGGGCGACGGCCACATTGTCGCCGGGATTGATGCGGATAAGCTCCATATCAACTGTACTCCTTCGTTTAAGATAAGGGGGACCGGAGCGCCCGGCCCCCGGATGCGGTGTCAGCAGACGCTTATTTCACGGTTTCGGCGATGGCGTTCTTCATGCCGATTTTCTGAATCTTAACGATATCCTTGGAAACCTCCTCCGCGAAGCCGGGGATAGTGGTCAGGTCCATACCCCAGAAATCCTTGTTGGAGGCGAACTTGGTGACATAGGCGGTGGTGTCGCGGTTTTCCAGGTATTCAGCGGTGAGCTCCCTGCAGAACTCCAGCACAGCGGCGTCGTCCAGAATCTTGTATTCCTCTTCCCCTCTGTGGCCGATGAGGGCCTTGTCGCGGATTTCGGTGCCCTGGTAGAAGCACATCAGCGCCGCGAAGGAGAAGGCCAGATGGGTGGGAGCCTTTCCTTCCTTCTTCACATAATCAAGGACAGAGGGAAGGACCCGCGCCCTCCACTTGGAGACGGAGTTGAGGGCGATTGCCAGCAGGGCGTGGTCGATGAAGGGATTCTGGAACCGCTCGGTGACGGCTGCGGCAAACTCCATCAGCTCATCCTTGGGCAGGGTGAGGGTGGGGATGATCTCGTCAAAGAGGCACTTGTCCATAAAGCCCTTGATTTCGCTGTCCTCCATGCACTCCCGGACGATGTTATGTCCCGCCAGGTACGCGCCCAGCACCATAGAGGTGTGGGCCCCGTTGAGGATGCGCAGCTTTCTCTCGTGGTAGGGCTTTTCGTTGTCGGTGAAGATGACGGGCAGGCCGGCCTTGTCCAGGGGCAGCTCACCGGAGATGTCCTTGTCCGTCTCAATGACCCACAGGGCAAAGGGCTCGCAGGTATCCAGGAGGTTGTCCCGGTAGCCGATCTCCTCCCAGATTTCCGGGGCCTTGTCCCGCGGGTATCCGGTGACGATGCGGTCAACCAGGGTGCTGGCAAAGGTGCAGGAGGCTTTCAGCCAGTCGGTGAACTCGCTGCCCAGCTTCCAGTTTTCCGCCTGCTGGAACACGCACTTTTTCAGCTCGTGGCCGTTGCCCTCAATGAGCTCGCAGGGGATGATGATCATACCCTTGCTGACGTCGCCGTGAAAGGCCTTGAAACGGGCATAGAGAAACTGGGTCAGCTTGCCGGGGTAGGTTTTGGCGGGGGTGTATTCAAATTTGTCGGTTTCATCATAGACAATGCCCGCCTCGGTGGTGTTGGAAACCACAAAGCGCATATCGGGGTTCTTAGCGCACTCCATAAAGGCCTCATACTCGGTGTAGCAGTCGATGGCGCGGGAAACCGATGTAATCACCCGGTAGTCCTTTACCACCTGTCCGTTAAGGCGGCCCCGGTGGGACAGGGTGTAGAGGCAGTCCTGGTCCTTAAACATTTGCAGGCTGCCGAACTCAATGGGCTTGACAATGACCACGCTGCCGTCGAAGACCTCCTTCTCGTTGGCGACGTCGATCATGTAATCGACGAACGCGCGCAGGAAATTGCCCTCGCCGAACTGGATGACCTTTTCGGGATGTTTTTTTGTCCCTTCTCTGGTGAGCTTCAGATTGTTCATTTTCCTTACCTCCATACTCGTTACAGGCGTGAGAGAACAACGGCGCCTGCCGTCAGACAGTCTGCCACAAAGCGCCGCTTTGTCCTTCTGCCGGGCAGGGGCAAAGCGGCCGGCACGTTCCCGGCCCTGCGGTGTAATTTAACATATTCCATTATATAATAAGTCTGGAAAGAATTCAATGTGTTTTAGCGAAAAGATGAAAATTTGTGGAATCACTGACAATATTTTATTGACATTGCGCGGAAAATCGGATAAAATAGATGTAAGCTCTTACATTTTCCCCTGTCGATGCCACCCGCTGGAGCCCAAGCCCGAAAAAGGAGGCGCGGTCTATTGAATATCTACGATATAGCATCCCAGGCGCGGGTATCCATCGCGACGGTATCGCGGGTGCTCAACGGAAAGGGGAATGTCAGCGAAAAGACTCGGAATCACGTTCTCCAGGTGATTGAGGAGCTTGGCTATACGCCGAACATCTTCGCCCGCGGTCTGGGGCTCAATTCCATCAAGATGGTGGGCATCCTCTGCTCCGACGTATCCGATATTTATTACGCCACCTCCGTCTCGGTGCTGGAGAAGGAGCTTCGGAAAAGGGGATATGATTCCCTGCTGTGCTGCACGGGAGACCAGCTGGAGGACCGGAAAAAATCCATTGAGTTGCTTCTCTCCAAGCGGGTGGACGCCATTATCCTGGTGGGCTCCACCTTTAAGGAGCGGGGGGATAACTCCCATATTGTGGACGCGGCCAAAAAGGTTCCGGTGATTCTGGTCAACGACTACATCCAGGCCCCCAACATCTACGGGGTGGTCTGCGATGACTTTAACGCCATGCGGGAGGCGGTTTCCCTGTTCCTGGACCAGGGGCTGCGGGAGATTGTCTACCTCTACGACGCGGACACCTACTCCGGCGCGCTGAAGCTCAGCGGATATCAGACGGCCTTTACCCAGCGGAACATGACGGCGGACGCCATGCTGACCGTCCGGTGCGGGCACTCCCCGGAATCGGCGCGGGAGCAGACCCTGCGGCTGCTGGCCCAGCGGCGGATTGAGGCGGTGGCCGCCTCCGACGACTGCCTGGCGGTGGGGGCGCTCCAGGCGGCGATGAGGATAAAGCGAAAAATCCCCGACGAGATACAGATTATCGGCTTTAACAACTCCATGCTGGCCCGTTCCACCATCCCCGCCCTGACCTCGGTTGACAACAAGGTGGAGCAGCTGAGCAGGAAGGCGGTGGAGACCCTCATCGACGTGTTTGAGCAGAGAGATGCCCCCAGCAGAAAGGTTTTGACAGCCGAGGTGGTAAAGCGGGAAACGACCTATTAAATTGCGGCAAAAGGGTGCGCCGGGGTGATTTTTCACCGGCGGCGCGCCTTTGATAGAGCGGAAAAGGGGCCAGCCGGACCGGCCCTGCTCCGCAGCATCCCAATTATTAACAGACGAAGGAGAATCAGGACAAATGAAAAGCTTCATGGACAAGGACTTCCTCCTGAGCAACGAAACGGCAAAGACACTGTTCCACGATTACGCGGACAAGATGCCCATCATCGACTACCATTGCCACATCAACCCCCAGGAGATCTATGAGGACCGCAAGTTTACCGATATCACCAAGGTGTGGCTGAGCGACGGCAACTTCGGCGACCACTACAAATGGCGCATCATGCGGGCCTGCGGATATCCGGAGGAGCTGGTGACTGGCAGCGGCGACCCCAAGGAAAAGTTCCGCGCCTGGGCGGATTCCGTTTCCCGCGCTGTGGGCAATCCCCTGTACCATTGGACCCACCTGGAGCTCCAGCGGTATTTCGGCTATCACGGAACCCTGAGCCTGGAGACCGCCGACGAGGTCTATGAGCTCTGCAACAAAAAGCTGGCGGAGCCCTCCATGTCGGTCCGCGGGCTGATCGACCAGTCCAACGTCAAGCTCATCTGCACCACCGACGACCCTGTGGATTCCCTGGAATGGCACAAGAAGATAGCGGCTGACCCCACCTGCAAGGTAAAGGTCCTTCCCGCCTGCCGCCCCGACAAGGCCATCAACATTGAAAAAGAGGGCTTTAAGGAGTATATCGCCAAGCTTTCCGACGTGTCCGGTGTGGCCATCAAGACGGTCGCCGACGTGAAGGAAGCCCTGGGCAAGCGCCTGGAGTTCTTCCACTCCATGGGCTGCATCAACTCCGACCACGGTCTGGATTATGTGGTGTATTCCCCCGCCAGCGAGGATAAGCTGAACAAGACCCTGGCCGCCGCCCTTTCCGGCGAGACCGTCTGCCAGTGCGCGGCCGACGAATACAAGACCGCCATCCTGCTGTTCCTGGGCGAATGGTACGCCAAGCACGGCTGGGTGATGCAGATTCATTACGGCGCACAGCGGAACGTCAACTACCAGACCTTTAAGACGCTGGGCCCGGACACCGGCGTTGACGCCATCGGCAACAAGCCCTGCGGCTGGGAGCTGGCGCAGCTTCTGGGCGAGCTGGCAAAGAAGGACTCCGTTCCCAAGATGGTGCTGTATTCCCTCAATGAGAACGACAACCAGCTGCTGGCCACGGTGGGGGCCTGCTTCTACGAGAAGGGGATCAACACCAAGATTCAGCTGGGCTCCGCCTGGTGGTTCAACGATACCAAGACCGGCATGATCAAGCAGCTGACCGATTTTGCCAATCTGAACGTACTGGGCAACTTCATCGGTATGCTCACCGACTCCCGCAGCTTCCTGTCCTACACCCGGCATGAGTACTTCCGGAGGATTCTCTGCAACCTCATCGGCGAGTGGGTGGAGAACGGGGAGTACCCCAACGACATCAAGTTCCTGGGCAAGCTGGTGCAGGATATCAGCTACAACAATACGGTCAAGTTCTTCGGCTTCAACGTATAAGTTAAGGAGGGCCCCCGGCAGACGCCGGGGGCCCTTTTGGCAGGGGGGAGAAAAAAGCCGCCCCTGTTTTATGGTATCCAATTTTCCCCGCCGTCATCTGACACCATGATCAGCCTCTGCGCCAGGTTGATCACCGGAATCCCCTGGTTTAAGCAGCAGTCCACGGTATATCTGGTGCCGCCGCGGGCAATCCGGGGCCGGAGATAAGCGATGCAGATGTCACTGTTTTCCGCCAGGTACCGGTCCCGGCGGAGCATGCAGCCATCATAGTACTCCTTGGAGGTGTAGATGACCTCGTCCGCCTGGGCGCGGATACGCTCGTAGCGCTCAATTGCCCACGGGGGCCAGCCGAGGGTCTGGTTGACGCAGGGCAGGACCAGGGTCAGTTGTACGCGGGGATAGCGTTCCCGGAGCACCAGCACCGTCTCCGCCGCTATGGTGTCAAAGCCCATGGCTCCGCCCGCCAAAAAGCGGCAGTCCTCCCCGCCGTCCAGCAGCGGCTCCAGCGCCTCCGTCAGCGCTGCCTGCACCTTGTCGCGTTCGGCGGTGGAAATCACGCGGTGGCCTGTGAAACAGCATCGCATTGGCGACAGCTCCTTTCCTCAGAGCCTATCCCGGAATGAGCCGATACGGTTCATTCCGGGATAGGCTCTTATTCTGTGTCCGGTTCCTTGGATTCGTTTGGATTGACCGGCAGGCTGACCACATCCGCTTTATTGATTGTAATCCGCCCTGCCATTTTCGCCCAGGCCACCCCCCGTTCCATGGCGGAAAGCACCTGTACCCCCAGCCGTTGATACCCCATCAGCCTTGCCGCCACCGGAAGGAGCTCCGCCTTATCCATGGGGCCGCTGGCCAGCACGGCGCAGACCGCGTTGGCTGCCTCCTGCTGGGGCAGGTCCTTGGCCTCCCGCCGGTGGGCTTCCTCCCTGGATATCCGGAAGCCCTGGTATTTTTCCGGGTCCTGACCGGGCAGCCAGAGGATTTTTCCCCCCTCCTGGGGGAGAATTTGAAGTCCCAGCTCCCGGAAAAGGGCGGCGTTCCGGGTGCGTATCCGGCTATTCCCCTTCGGAATGCCGCAGCTTTGCAGTACCCGCTTAGTGAGCAGGCCCTCGGAGACAGGGGACTCTGTCTCCATGACCTTTTGGATTTTTGCTAGGAGTATGTCAGTGTGGCCGGGGGAGAGGTATTCCTCCGGGGTGAGAGGCTGCTCCGCCAGCTCCGCCGCCCGGTAGGGCTCCGCCCCTTCCGCCTTGACAGGCGGTTTGTCAGAAGGGGACTTTTCAGGAGCCGGAGCAGACGCGGAAGGTTGACGGGATTGCTTTTTCAGCCGGTTCAGCTCCGCCAGCAGCCGGTCGGTCTCCCGGCGGGAGTCCTCCAGCCAGTCGATGCTCCGCATTCGTATGATGTTCCAGCCGGTTCGCTCCAGGGCGGGGAGAACCCCCGCCTCCCTCCAGAGGGGAGGCTCCCCCGGACATCCGGGGCCGTCCAGGAGGATTCCCGCCAGGTATCTGTCACTGTCCTGGGGGTCAACCACGGCGATATCGACCCTGCACAGGGATTCGCCAATCCCCAGGCGGAAGGAAAAGCCGGATTTTTGAAGAATTTTACAGATACTGTCCTTCAGTCCGTTTTCCCCTGATCGGGAGAAGCCCCAGGGGGATTTTGGGGGCTGAGGCAGCGCCTGGCCCTGGGCGTAAAGGAGAAAATCCCGCAGGGCCTCCGCCCCCTGAGAGAAGGTGCGGGACAGGTCGATCTGCTCCGGCGCTGCGGAGGAGAAGACAACCATCTCCTCCCGGCCGCAGGATATTGCCGTGTTCAGCTGTTTCCATCCGTCCTCCCGGTCCAGGGGACCGAAGCACAGGTCCTTTCCGTCAAACCCCACGGAAAGGAGAATGACGTCCCGTTTTTCCCCCTGTAGGTTCTCCGGCGTCTTGAACCACAGGGGCTCCGGGTCGCCGGAGGCCCACTCTGCCAGCCCCTTTTCCCGACTCTGGAGGAGGGCGCGGGCAAACAGGTCCTCTATCAACCATCGCTGGCTGCCGGTAAAAGCGGCAACGCCAATGCTTTGCTTTCTCAGCTCTGGGTCGCGGAACCGCCGCAGCAGTTCGTCCACCACCGCCTGGGCCTCTGTCTGATTCCATTGGCGGAGGGGGTCGAATGCCCCGGCAGTCCTTACCAAATGGACGCGGGAACGCCGGCCGGGAGGAGGAAGGGTGTACAGGCTGTTATGGTAAAAGCGGCGGTTGAAAAAGGCGGCCAGGCTTTCGTGGATTCCGGAGCAGCGGAGAAGTGGGAGCTCCGGCATCCCCAGGGCGATGCAGCTTGACAGCGCGTTCTCCGAATTTCCCTCCTTTGGCGGCACATTCCAGGGGAGGGCGGACCTGAAAGGGTCAGGGGAGGGCGTCTGGCCAGGGTCCCCGGTGAGGATGCTCTGCCTCCCCCGCGCCAGCACGCCGAACGCGCGGCTGGATGGAATGCCGGAGGCATCCGCCAGTATGGTGAGATCAAAGCTGCGCTCCTTCCCCAGATACCGGGCCGCCAAAACGGGACTGGTGATAACGCAGGGACAGAGGAGGGGCAGCAGATGGGGAAGCCCCTCCAACAGTTGCCGGATGTCCACGCCCCGCCCGTCCTCCGGTGCGGCTTGAAGAATTTCCAGCTCCCCTTGGAAGATTTCTCCGGGCCGGGCCGGTATCCGTTCCCGGAGGCGGCGGCGGATTTCCCCCCGGTCCAGCTCCCTCTGCCTTTCCCTCAGCCGGGCAAGACGGGCGAGCTTTTCCTCCGGCCTGCCGCTGGAAAAGTCCTCAAGGCCCTCCGCCTCCATGGCGAGGCGGGCCAGGGCAAGATATACCCCCTTGCGGTAGCAGGGGAGGACCTCCCTGTGGAAGATACCTCCCTCGTAGGCTTTCACCACCGGGCCGAGGCCCACATGGAGGGCCTCCCGGCAAACTCCCTTCCAAAGGGTCCATTCCCGCAGCTGGCCGATGCCCTCCTGGAGGGTATCGCAGTGGGAGAGCTGACGGGCCATCCAGTCCTCCGGTTCCGGCGGGGACAGCTCCAGCAGCCGGTCCAGCTTCTCCGCCGCCTGCCGGAACCGCTGCCAGGCGGCGGAAAAGTCTCTGGCCGTCTCCACTGCTTCCGGAGAGGATGCGAAGCGCAGGCGCAGCTCCCTGCCCCCAGCGACGGCCTCCAGGTCCAGGGCGGTTTTTCGGGTCCGCTCCGCCTGGGCGATATAGGCGCTCCAATCCGTATGCTCCCCCTGATACAGGAGGTCGGCGTGTTCGCCGAAGCCGGCCAAAGCCGCCAGGGCTGCCAGTTGCTCCTTCTGGTAATCGGCCAGCCGGGCTAGGTGACGCTCCAGTTCCTCTGGGTCTGGCTCCTCCCGGCAGAAGACGCTGAGATACTTTAGCATCTTCTTCCTCCCCAAATGGCGGGAAAGGGTCCACTTGCCGGAAAGCTCTTTCCAGTCCGCCTCCAAAGTAAAGCCGTCTTGAGCGAGGAAGGAAGGGTTCCACTGCTCCAGCAGCTCTTCCTTAATTTGGAGCGTCCTTTCTCCGTGTGCCGTCAGCCGGTCCGCTGCCTCCAGCAGATTGTCCAGACTGGAGCTTTTCGCCCAGATTTCCGGGATGCTTTCCCATCGCGCCAGACATCCGGCGGCCTGGGCAAACCACTCCCAGTCCTCCGGAAGGTCCCGGAAGCTCCGGCCAAACAGGTCGGCTATCCGGCGGCGGGCGTCCAGGGCGTCCCTTCCCGCCTCGCGGAATTCGTCCATTACCTCTGGAAGCTGGTCCCTCAGCTGCTGGGTGTACTGGGAACGGTTGACCCCCTGGAGGGGGTGGCGGTAGGGGTGGTCCACTGCCGAGGCAGCCTCCACAAGGCGACGGACCATCTGCTCCTGCCGTTCCAGCGTCCCCTCCCCGATGCGGGCCGCCTCCTCCCGGCCAAAGCGGATGGCGTCCCCGGCGGAGGCGCTCTGTTCATAGCGGCCGATGATTTCGTACAGGGTGAGCCCGCAGGGCTGTATCCGTCGGATGCTCTCCAGCTTGCCGTTCAGCTCCTCCTCCAGGGTGCGGAGCTGGTCTCCCCGGAAGCCCTCCGCTGCCGGGACGGGGGAAACAGAGGAGGAAAAGGCGGTACGGGCCGCTTCCTTTAACTGCCTGATAATCCCCGCCCGCTGAGGGGATTGGGAGTGGAGGCTCAGGCAGAAGGGACCGAGGCCGAGCTGCTCCAGCGCCTCCTCCAGATCACAAAGCACGCAATTCTTTTCCGCGGACAGCAAAACGGTTTTTCCCTGGGCCAGGGCGTTGGCGGCAATGGCGGCAACGGTCCCGGTTCTGCCGGTTCCGGGCGGGGTGCAGAGGGCAAAGCTCTTCCCCTCCTGGGCGGCCCGGATGGCCGCAAGCTGAAAGGGGTCCATCTCCAGAGGGAGGAGGGAAACGCCGGAGACAGAACCAGCGGCTGTTGCGGAGCTTGTCCAGTTTGTCCCGCCGGTGAGGAGGTTCGCGGCTGCGGGACTTTCCGGGAGGCTGTCCCGGCGCTGCCGCAGATCATTCCACAGGGCAAACCGGGAATGGGGGAAAATCCCCAGAACCGCCCCCTCCAGCAGGTCCCACCGGCTCTGCCCGGCGATTGCCTGGCGCAGGGCGGAGAGAAACGGGGAAAGAATTTGTCCCCCACTGCCGGCGAGGGAGTCAGGAAGGGAAACGGTCAGGCCAAAGTCCTGGCGGAGCATCTCCAGCAGGGCTTGGTTGAGCTGCGGCTGATCGTCCCGCATTGCCAGGGAAAAGACGGAGCCGTTTCCGGCGGCAAGGCGGACCGGAAGCAGAAGAAGGGGGGCGTAACGGGGATGTTCGCTGATCCCGCTTTCATACCAGCGGAGCAGTCCCAGGGCCAAAAACAGCGCGTCCCCTCCGGACTCCTCCGCCGAAAGCCTGGAGAGCTCCAGGAGGCTGCGGGCGGCAGGGGCCATCTCCGGTTCCGGCAGGGCGGAATAGAGGCGCAGAGAGGAGAGCTCCGCTGTCACAAATCCCTCGTAGACTCCCAGGCGGTGGAAGGTCTCCAGGTCATAGCCCGTCCAGGGCGTCCGCCATTCCGCAGGGCGGGAGAGGAGGGAGAGCTCCGCCCCGGCGGACAGGATTCCCTCCAGCGTTTCCAGAGAAGAGGCCAAAATGGGAAGGCTCTGGGCGGAGAGCAGATTCAAAAGGGGATTGCCGGTCCCCAGCTCCAGCAGCTCCCGTTCCCACACAAGGCGCTTTGCCGCAGCGGTCAGGGGGGCCGGAGGGGGATAAGAGACCGCCTCCTTTTCGTCCTCTGCCAGGAGCCGGCCGTCCGCGCCCCGAACGGGGGCGGGCAGGGGGCGGATGTGGTTCAGCCGCGCCCTGCGCAGGTCGAGAATCCGCCCGTTCTGTATGTTGGAGAGCTCCAGGGCGGCAATCTGCTCCGCCCCCTCAAAGCGGATGGCTTTCCGGGAGGCAAGGGCGGCACAGTCCGCCAGGGTCAGCTTTCCGGCGGAAAAGCACTGGGAGAGGAGGGCGCAGTTGTTCCCCAGCAGCTCCGGAAAGGTGGAATCCTCCAGCCAGACCCCGGCAAAGGCGTGTTCCCCCTTGAAGATAATCAGGGGGTTGAGGCCCAGTGCCTCCAGACAGGAGACATAGAGAAGGGTGAGCTCAAGGACGTTCCCGGCCCGCTGGCCGATGATATCCCCGCACAGGCGGAGCTCCGCGCCGGATTCCCCCTCCCTGGCGGGAAGCAGCTCCAGTCCCATTTCCTGGAGGGCAGTGTAGACCGCCGCTGCCTGCTGCCTGGCCCGGACAGGACTTTGGCCCTGGTAGCCGTTGAGGGAGGCGTTTTTGGTCCAGGTATCCATCCAGACGGAGGCCCGCACAAGGACCGCCTCCACCGCTGGACTGCGGGGGGTGACGAACGCCGCCAGCAGCTCAGGGGGGAGTCCAACGTCCTCCTTTTTTTCCCAAAGGCAGCGGCTGTAGGGGAGAAAGCACAGGGGGAAAGCTTCCTCTGCCAGCGTTTCCCCGGTTCCCGATTCGGCGGTGATGCAGAGCCGCCCGGTCTGCTTTTCCGTGATACCGGCGAGAAAGTCCATGTTGAAGGAAAGGGGGATATTCCGCAGGACAGCCCTTTGGCCGGGGAGAATGTCTATTGTTGTTTGATAGGTCTGGGTCAGGGCGGAACCGCATTCAACCCTCAGGCAGACCCCTTCCAGGGGAGAGGGGCCCGAATTTTGGATGGAGATTTGCCGGAGGACCGGTAATCCGTTATAGGGGAGCGCAAAATGAACGGTGTCCGCAGCGACGGCGCGGAGCCGGATTTTTTCCTGGGGGTCCATTGCCGTTTCCTCCGTTTCCTGCTAATATGCTTCTATTATACTCTAAACAGGCAGATTTGAAAACAGAAAAAATCAAATGCCGGGACGCTAATGGAGATATGCGGACGGGCCGGAAATCTTACGATCCCCGGCCCGTTGTGTTCTTTTAACTGTGAACAATGGTTTTTCCTTCCATATCCTTTATGGTGAATACGCCATCTTCATACACCATATAGCTGGGCGGGTTCCCCTCCTTGGGCAGGGATACCGATCCCGGATTGACCGCCAAAAGCTCTCCCCAGTGCTCTATTTTTAGAATGTGGGTGTGGCCGTACAGGAAGATATCCCCCTTTTTCAGCGGCGGGAGCTTCTCCCGGTGGTACAGATGCCCGTGGGTGCAGAACAGCATTTTGCCGTCAACCATCAGTCCCGTGGAATCGGAGAGCACCGGAAAGTCCAGCACCATCTGGTCCACCTCCGCCTCGCAGTTTCCCCGCACGCAGAGCAGATCCTCCTTAGCCCCGTTGAGCAGCTCCGTGACCCGGACAGGGTCGTAGCCCTGGGGCACCCCGTTGCGGGGACCGTGGTACAGCAGGTCCCCCAGCAGAACCAGGCGCTCCGCCTGTTCCCGCCGGTAGGCCTCCAGCATTTTACGGCATCCCTCCAGGACGCCGTGGATATCCGAGGCAAACATCAGTTTCATGGCCGCAAGCTCCTCTCTGCTTTCTCTGGAAATTACGCCTTTTTCAGCCGCAGGGTCGCCAGAATCGGGTAGTGGTCCGACACATAGCGGTCCTCCACCTTTCCGCTGTCAATCTCCACCTGCATGACCTCAAAATCGTCCGACACAAAGATGTAGTCAATGGGGCTCTTGTTGGACTTCCGCTTTCCCTTGAAGCCGTGGTAGGTGTTGTTGAGCTGCCCCTCCCGGAGGATGGCGTAAACGTCGTTGAGGTGGACGTTGGGGTAGTCATGACGGTTTTCCCGGAGGATGCGGATGGGGCGGCTGTTCCGCTTGCAGTTCATGTCACCCATGAGGATGGTGGGAAGGGGGGCGATGCTGTTAAAGCGGCTCATATACTCCAAAATAATGCGCACCCCCAGTACCCTGGCGGGCCCGCAGATATGGTCAAAGTGGGTGTTGAAGACGCGGATGCGCTGGTTGGAATCCTTCAACACAACCTCCGCCACGGTGCAGATGCGGGGAAAGATGGAAAAGTAGGCCCTGGTACACCCTTCCTCCGGGTGCTTGGAAAGCCAGAAGGTCTTGTAGGAGGATACCGACATATCGTTGTTGTTGACGATGATGTCGGAGTGCTCGTCGCTGGAGGGCTTTGCCCCCTGGTATCTGCCCCACCCTATCACGCTGTAGTTGGTCAGAAGCTGTTCAACGTCCTCCTTCATTTTGGGGAGAAGCTCCTGCACTCCCACAATGGACGCGCCGCACCGGCGGATGTATTCGGCGGCGTCCAGCCGGCGGTCGCACCAACGGTGCTTGTGGCCGAAGTGTACGTCGCATTTTAAATTGAAGGAGGCAACCTTTATGACTGCGGCATTGGAAACCATGGGAATCACTCCAAATTAAAATCTGATGCGGGGGCCGGTTTTGCCCTTTCGGGCGCGAAAAATTCCGGCGCGCCCAAATTCTTCCGCGCGGCCGTAAAACGGGACGAATTTTCAACACTTTTATTATAACACCCCGGAGGAGGAGATGTAAATAGAATTAAAATGAAATTTACAATTAAACACCAATTAATTTTTGGGGACAGTCCCTGAAAACCCCGGCGGGCTATCAGGGACCTTACAAAAAACTATCAGATCAACGCGAACAGCTTGAGCAGATAAATCCCCGCCGTGATGGTGAACATGGAGAGAAAGGTTGACACCAGGATGATCTGGCTTGCCAGGTCCCCGTCCCCGCCCATGTTTTTGGACATCACATAGCTGCTGACCGCCGTTGGCGCGGAGAACAGCACAAACAGCGCCCCCAGCTCGCTGCCGCGGAAGCCCAGCAGAATCCCCGCGCCGATGATGACACAGGGGCAGACCACTACCCGGCAGAGGGAGGTAAGCATCGAAACCTTGATGTCCGTGCGGAACCGCTTTACATCAAACTGCGCCCCCATGGTCAGCAGGGCCAGGGGGGTGGCCATGGAGCCGATATCCGCCATGGCCTTGTCCAGCACCGAGGGGAGCCGGATATGGAGCAGCGAAAACACCATGCCCAGCACCGCAGCGCAGAAAAGCGGGTTTTTCAGCACCTCCAGCAGAGTTTTCCGAACCCTGGCCCCCAGCACCTCCCCAGTGTGGTCCCCGGTGAGCAAGGTGAAAGCGATAATGGCCAGCACGTTGAAGGAGGGGATTGCAAAGGCCAGCAGCAGGGTGGTGGGACCCAGCCCCTCCTCCCCAAACATGTTCCGGGCCATGGGTACGCCGAGGATAAGGAAGTTGGTGCGAAAAATTCCCTGGACAATGGTGGCTGCCTGAGGGCGGCTTTTCACCAGCCGGGGCACAATCAGGCAGAGAAGCAGGAACATCCCGATAATTCCCGCCAGGGTGGTGATCACCAGCCTGGGCCGGAAGGTCTGGCTGATGTCGGTATTGCAGATGCTCCGGAAGAGGGAGAAGGGCAGGGCGAGCTTAAAGGTGATCTTCGCCCCCTCCTCGGCAAATTCCGGGCTCATAATCTTCATGCGCCGCAGGGCGTATCCCACAATGACCAGCAGGAAAATGGGCGTTACCACGTTGAGGCTGTAGACAAGGCTGTCCATTCGGATGGAAACTCTCCTTTCTAACGGGACGTAATCCGGCTATTTGGCGTGCTCCTGATAGTTCCCCAAAAATTCCAGAAAGTCCAGGCTTTGGTGCAGGCCGCATACGAACTCCAGCGTCCTTTGGTCGTAAAGGGAGCCCTCCACGTCCAGGTAAAACATGAATTCAAAGTCGGTATCGGGGATAGGGCGGGATTCCAGCTTGGTCAGGTTCAGCCGGTGGGCCGCCACCTGGGAGATGAGCTGATACAGCGTACCCACACGGTGGGGCAGGGTAAAGGCAAGGCTGATCTTGTCGGCCCTAGGGAAAATCCAGGGCTGTTTGGAGATGCAGATAAAGCGGGTGAAGTTGTTTTTGGCGTCCTGAATCCCCTGTTCCAGAATATCCAGACCGTACAGCTGAGCGCACAGGTCGGAGGCGATGGCCGCCGCGCCCCGGTCCGGGGTTTCGGAGACAAACTTGGCCGCCGTCGCCGTGTTGGGGTACTTTGTTTCTGTCCAGCCTGGATGTCCGGCAATATAGGCGGCGCACTGGGCCAGCCCCTGTTCGTGGGAATAGACGGTTTTGACCTCCTCCATCCGGACGCCGGGCTTGACCAGCAGGGCGTGGTCCACCTTGACGCGGGTGGCCTCACAGATATAAAAGCGGTGCTTCTTCATCAGGTCATACACGGCGGCCACGGAACCGGCGGTGGAATTTTCAATGGGCAGAACCCCGAATTCCGCCTCTCCCTGTTCGATGGCCCTAAACACATCGTCGAAGGTCTTTAAAAACCGGATATCCGGCCTTTGAAAGAGCTGGAGGCAGGCCCGCTGGGAATAGGCCCCCTCCACCCCCTGGCAGGCGACCTTTGCCGCCGCGGGGAGGCTCCGGCCCCTGGAGCGCTCCAGGGACTCTGTCAGGAGCTGGCGGTATTCCTCCGCTTCCCCCTCCTGGATATTTGTATTCTGACGTGATTTGCTGATGTTCATGATTGAGATGTACAGCGCCTCGGCGTATTTTCCGTACTCCGGCCCGGCCAGGCGGGAGACCCGCTCCAGTACCTGGGCCTCCCGGTCCGTCTGCAAAACCGGGAGGTTGTTTGCTTTTTTATAGGCGGCCACATCCTCGACCACCTTCATCCTCTCGCAGAACAGCGCGACCAGCTCCTCGTCGATCCGGTCGATGCGGCTGCGGCATTGCTGTAAGTCCATGTTTGATGTGCTCCTTTACATCTTTTTCCCCATAGGGGTGGGTTTGACGTCCTTGGGGATTGGGCAGTGGTAGGACGCGCCGTTCAGCTTTTTGCATTTTTCCGCCTTGGCCTGTTCAATCAGCTCCGGATTTTCCAGCAGATCGATGGCCGCCCCGGCCAGCACCTTTCCGGCGTACAGGGTGGACTTGTGGGCCAGGGGGCTCTTGCCCTGGGCCACAATCTGCCAGGAATGGCCAGGTGTGGCGGAGGCCCACGTCGCCGTGGTGATCTGGGCGGTGGGGCAGACCCAGCTCACATCCCCCACATCGGTGGAGCCGCCCCCGGCCTGCTCGCTGTGTATCAGGGGGATGATAAAGTCGTTGATATCCCGGCCCTCGTGCTCCCGCAGAAAGGCGATAATTTCCTCCGAGGGGGCCCGCTTGATCAGCCGCTCAAAAGCCGGGGCGCGGTTTTCCACGCTTTCGTTGATGGCTTTGGCAAAGGCGTAATCCTCCGGGGTGTAGTTTGGAAGGGGAATTTGGTTCATGTTGTCGAACAGAACTTCCTCCAAAACCCTGTTGAGCACCGTGTTGGAGCAGGCCTTGATAAACTTAACTTTCACCGAGGTGCCGGTCATCAGAGCCGCGCCCTTGGCGATGTCGTTGACCCGCTCATAAATCTCCTGTACCTGGGAGGTGACGGGCGCGCGGAGCAGATAAAGCACATCGGCGGTGGGCTGAACCACGTTGGGGGAGAGCCCGCCGGAATTGGTAATGGCGTAGTGCATCCGTGCCTCCGGAATCACATGCTCCCGCAGAAAGTTGACCCCCACGTTCATCAGCTCCACCGCGTCCAGGGCGGAGCGTCCCAGATGAGGAGCCCCGGCGGCGTGGGCGGATACGCCAGTGAAGGAGTAGAGAATCTGATAGTTTGCCAGGGAACTGCCAGAGGTGACGGCGTTTGTGGTTCCTGGGTGCCAGCAGAAGGCGCAGTCCAGCTCGTCAAACACCCCTTCGCGGGCCATGAAAGCCTTGCCGGAGCCCCCCTCCTCGCCGGGGCAGCCGTAATAGATTACCGTACCTGGTTTTCCCGTTGCTTCCAGGTACGCCTTTACGCCGATGGCCGCCGCCAGGGAGCCAACGCCCAGGTTGTTGTGTCCGCAGCCATGGCCGCAGCCGCCGGGCTGATCCGCCGCCTTTTCCGAAACGCCCGCCCGCTGGTTCAGGCTGGACAGGGCGTCGAACTCGCCCAGAAAGCCGATGACCGGCTTGCCAGAGCCGAAGCGGCCGGAGAAGGCGGTCTCAACCCCCGCGATGGGGGCGGAGACCTGAAAGCCCTCCTGCTCCAGCGCCTGGATGAGCACATGGGCGGAGGCGTGTTCCGTAAAGGCCAGCTCAGGATTTTCCCATATTTGGTCCGAAAGGGAATTGAGAAAACCGGCTTTTTGGTCGAGAAGCGCGGAGATTGTTTTTTTATCCATAGGGATTTCATCCTTTCTTTCTAAATCATGAATCATGCCGGGAGAGCTGTCTATGTAAAACATCGGAGGATGGAATCGAACGGGGCTTTTTGGGGCTGTCTCTTTTGCCCAAAAGAGGCGCGGGAGGAGCGCCGCACCAGCAGCTTCCCGCCCGCGCCTTCATTGGCGTATTTGCTTTACTGACCTCGGACTGTCGCGCCGTCTGCCCAAAGGAACAGGAAAATCACTTTTCCCCCTCCATGACAACAGGGGCTTCGGGGGCGTTTTTGCGGACGCTTTCAATGCCGTTCATGCAGGAGGCCTTGGCCTTGTACCCCTCTGAGACGGCGATAATCTCCCCGTTGCGGGCCTTCAGACGGAAGCGGAATTCCCCGGCTTTGTCGGTGTAGACCTCAAACTTGGGGTTGGTGACGGTTTCAAAGTCCTTGACCGTCTGGTCCTCCAGCTTGGCGATTTCGGCGTTTTTCTGTACGCTTTCAATGCCGCTGCGGCAGGCCCTCTCGGAGGTATAGACCTCAGAAGTGGCGATGGTCTCTCCGTTGCCCGCCTTTAAATCAAACTTAATGCCGCTCTTGACCGTTTTGATGACAAACTTTCCCATGACAAATAACCTCCTTGACTTTTTCAGCGGTGCCCTCTTGATACTGTATCACATAAAACCAGTATACCAGCCCGGGGAGGCGTCTGTCAACGAAATACCGAAAAAAGAGGCGAAAATGATTATTTTTGCAGCAGATATTGGTCAAAGAAGGGGATAACGCCCTTTCCGACCCACTGATGGCCCCCCTCGTGGACCGAGTGGACGATTCGTTCCGGCACGCCCAGCAGGCTGTAAGCCCCTCTGGCGATTTCCACCTGGGGATAGACGTTGCCCAGCCCCGGCTCTCCCTCCAGGTGGTCCTGCCGCCCACTCTCCACAAAGAGGGGACGGGGGGCAATCATAGCCCCCAGGTCGCCCATGTCCAGCAGCGTCCACAGGTTGGGGGCAAAGTTGCAGGAGCAGTTTCCGGGCAGGCGAACCAGGGATTCCTTAAATCCATAGAAGTATCCGCTGGTCACGGCGCATTTCACCCGGTCGTCCATGGCGGAAAAGTAGACTGTCTGCTGCCCGCCGCCGGACATCCCCGCGCAGCCTACGCTGTCAGGGTTGATCTCCGGGTAGGTCTCCAGCAGATAGTCCAGCAGCCGCATCAGGTCCCAGACCATCATGCCGATCATGGACATCCCGAAGCCCACGGCCATCTGGTTGATCTCCCGGTGGGAGTTGGAGCGCCAGTTTTCCGGCTCCTCCCCCTGCTCCCATTTCTCCCGGCGTTCTCCCGTGCCCCTGGCATCGGGACAGGCGACATAATACCCGGCCTCCGCCAGCTCCTGGGCAAAGGAGGGCTTTTCCCCGAATTTTTTTTGCATCTCCTGCACCCAGGGATTTTCCGGGTCGGCGACATTGTTTTCCTTGCCGCCGCCGTGGCCGTGGGGGTTGAGGATAAGGCCGCCGTTGTGGGGTTTTTTTGGCTTGAGGAGGAAGAAGGGCATCTCCACCAGGGGCTCGGTCTGGATGAGCCAGTGCTCGCGGGTGAAGGTTTCAAATTCCTTTATGTCCAATAATCTGGGGTTGGCGGGGGCGGGTTCGCACAGGTCCAGGCCGACGGTATCCCGCAGGCGGCGGTTGATGTCCAGCTTCCAAGCCTCATAGGCTTCTTTGCTGGACAGGTCGGCGCCGTGCTGGCGGCCTACCTTGTCGTAAAGGCGGGAGAAGTAATCCAGGGTGGTATAGTATTGCATAATGTGACCTCCTTAAATGTTTATATGTCAAAGCGGTGCTTTCACCGTTTTTGCACAATGGGGGATTGCTTGACACAACGGCGCAATTTGATTATACTAAAAGACAGGTTCGGCGATGCTCCGCGGCGGACCAATCATTCTCCGGGGAGGTGAGGTTCCCATGAAGCTATACGGAGTCCTGATGATCAACGAAGGCGTCTTCCCTCTGTACAAGGTCCAGTGACCGGACGAATCCTGTACAGAGGGTTTTCGGCAATTCGGAAAACGCCGGTAAAAGCAAGCACGCGCGTTTTCTCCATTCGTCCGCATTGGATTTTGTACCCTTATAGAGCTTCAAAAAATCTATAAAAGGGAGAAAATTCAATGAAACAACCAAGCTTTAAAAGATATGTCGTCTTCTGGCTGAGCCAGTCGGTGTCCCAGCTGGGCAGCTCTATGACCAGCTTTGCCCTGATTCTGTGGGCCTACGAGAAGACCGGTTCCGCCATGTCGGTTTCCCTGATGTCCTTCTGCCGGTATCTGCCCTACATTCTGGTGAGCTTGTTTGCCGGGGCGTTTGTGGATTCCCACAAAAAGAAATCCATTATGCTGGTTTCCGACGCCGTTGCCGCCGCCGGTTCCCTGGCCATCTTTCTCTGCGGCGCGGCGGGGATTTTGGACATCTGGCAGATTTACGCGGTAAACCTTGTGATAGGGTTTATGAACTCCATTCAGGGCCCGGCCATGACCGTTGCCATCGGCAGGATGGTACCCAGGGAGCGCCTGGGCCAGGTCAGCGGCATGAGCTCCTTTTCCAGCAACCTGATCACCATCTTTTCCCCGGCCATCGCCTCGGCGGTGTACGCCTTTGGGGGGCTGAATGCCGTCATATTGGCGGACCTCTGCAGCTTTCTGTTCGCGTTTCTGGTGCTTCTTCTGTTCATCCATGTGCCGGAGGAAGAAGGGGCCCGGAAAAAGCGGATATCCCCCTTGCAGGGCTGTGCCGACGGGTTCCGTTTTCTCCGCGCCCACCGGGGACTGTGGACCATTGCCCTGACCATGTGGGTCATCAACTTTCTTTCCCGCCTTACCTATGAGAACATTCTCTCCCCCATGCTGATTGCCAGAAGCGGCGGAACCGCCGCAGTAGGGGTGGTCAACGCGGTGCTGGGCGTGGGCGGTGTTGTGGGCGGACTGCTGGTTTCCACCGGCAAAATGCCCAAGGACAACGTCAAGCTGATCTATTTTTCCACGGCCTTTTCCTTCCTGATGGGGGACATGCTGATGGCCCTGGGGCAGAACACCTTTGTCTGGGCTCTGGCCGCTGTCGCCGCAAGCGTGCCCATTCCGTTTATCAACGCGGGACAAAATGTGATCCTGTATCAAAACATCCCCTCCGAGATGCAGGGAAGGGTTTTTGCTGTCCGCAATGCCTTGCAGTACAGCTCTATCCCCTTGGGCATTCTTCTGGGCGGCTTTTTGGCGGACTCCGTTTTTGAACCCTTTATGGCTTCCGGCTCCGCCTTTGCGGGGCTGCTCCACCGGCTGGTGGGGTATGGAAGCGGCAGCGGCATGGCGGTGATGTTCCTGTGTACCAGTATCTGCGGGGCGCTGTTCAGCATTATCTGCTACCGCAGCAAGGGGATGGATGAGCTGAGGGCCTCCGCTGTAAAAGGCGGGGCGGAGAAATAGAGGGATGGAAAGGATAGAATTCAAGGCCACCGGCTATCCCACCGACCTGACCGACGCCCAGTGGGCGCGGTTGGAGGTATTTTTCCCCCAGGGCCCCAACAGCCTCTACCATAAGAGGGCGCTGATTGATGCCGCGCTGTACCGGGAGAACAACCGGTGCGGGTGGAAGGCGCTGCCCCATGATTTCCCTCCGTATTTTACGGTACAGACCTTTTACCGCCGGGCGGTTTCCAGCGGGCTTTGGGAGAAGGTGAGGTTTGCTGTGCGGGAGAGATAGGGAGGTGGATGTGGTTTGCACGATATAGACTCCTTTTTTCAGAAAAAATTTTTGGCTATGGTTGATATTTATTTAAAATTCAGGTATTATATATACAGGGACAGCGGACGACATTCCGCTGGTGGGGCTGACACCTAAAATCCGAACAGATGCAGGGCGTAGGAACCTGCGGTTGGCGGACAACGATAAAATCAGCCGTTAAGGGAGACGCACAGCATTACGATGTTGTGTGCCTCCCTTTTTAAAAACTACCATCCAAATATATCAGAATAACTGCCTGTTGCAGTGGCAGAAAGGATTAACGTTTCATTAGAAATTCTATAGAGTAACAACCAATCTGGTTCAATATGACATTCTCTAAGATTACAAAATTTGCCTGACAATTGATGATCTTTAAATTGAAAAGGAAGAGGTTTGCCTGTTGATAGCATGGTAAGAACGTTTGAAAGCTTTTGTAAATTCTTACCGCGCTTTTTCATTAATTTTATATCCTTTTTCATTTGATTGGTATATGAAATTTTATACATGGCCTAATCCTCTAACATAGAGGCAATAGCTTCCTCCGCAGTATCAAAAGGTCCGTGAAGATTTTGCTGGTATATGGTGTCATAGATAGCTTGCTGAAGGGAGGCAGGGATTGTTTGATGCTGCACTGAAAAGGGTATCCCGTCATTTTCCACAGCAGCATTTAAAAAAATACGTACTGCGGTTGAGGTATCAAGTCCAAGACTGGAAAATAACAAATCAGCTTGGCTTTTCAAAGAATCGTCGATACGAATTTGTAAAGTAGCCATAATGCACCTCCATTTAATTTATAATACAATTATATTATATTAGCCATTAAAAAGCAATGACATTTTATGGAACTTTATTCTCTCCGAACCCCCACCGGCCCTATCAGCCCGCTGGCCGGAACCGGCTGGAATACCGAAAGTCGGTCGTGCTGATCGTATACCAGGGTGTTGGTGACCTCAATCACCAGTTTGTTTTCCTCCTTATGAATCTTTCCGTCTACAGAAACCCGGTAGGGGAAGCTGATACAGGTCCCCATGTCTTCCCCGTTTAACCAAACTTGGGCGGTTTCACCCACCGTCCCCAAATCCAGCTGCAGCGCACCATCCCCGGAGAAATCATCCCCGTTAAAGGTGGTTTCATAGCGAATGGTTCCGGAGAAGCGGGGGAGCATCCCCGGTGCGTTGAGGTTTTTCAGCTCCTCTAGGGAACGGTATGGGGTAAAGCGGGGGTATTCCTCCGCAGTGGCGGTGGAGAGGGCCCACGGCCCATGGAGGGGGTGGAATTCCGGTAAAGCCTCCCGCCAGGCGGGGAGATTGGCGGAAAGGGCTTCGTTTTCCCCGTCCAGGGTGATGATCATGGCCTCATAGGGCGCAAGGGCGGCGGGAATCCGCAGGCAGGCTTCATTATGGGTAAAGGGGAGGGAGTACAGACGGTTTTCGTAAGCATCGTACCGCAGGGGAACGCGGCTGTCACAGAGCTTTAACACTGTCTCTTGGCTTTGAACAACCGATTCGTTAAACAGCAGGTAGTGGTCGCTTTCCCCCTGGCGGTAGTGGTAGATACGCAGGTCGGGGACAGAGGGGGAGACGGTCAGGTCAAAGATTCCCAGGGCACGCAGCTTTTCCGCAAGCTGCCCCAGGGGGACTGCCTCGCACCCGGAGAGCAGCTCCGCCATCCTTTCGGAGCCGTTGGCGGACTTGTCCGTCAGCCGCCTGGGAAACTCATTGACAAACCAGACGGGAAGCCCCTGTTCGGTCAGCTTTTTCAAAGCGTTCACCAGGGATAGGGGGACAGCCTCCGCATAGGGGAGGATCAGCGCGCTGTAGCTTTCGCCGTTGACCGAAAGCATTCCGTCAATCAGCCCGGTGCTTTGCAGGATAACATCAATGGGAAGGATATCGCAGTCGATCTGGTCCTCCGCCAGCACCCGGACCGGCGTCTGGGACTTCATATAGTTTTCCCCCGCCCATTCCCCCTCGGCGTGGTAGAGCACCGCTGCGGAGGCGATATGAGTCCCGCCGCTGATCAGAGAGGAAACCCGGTTCATGTAGTCCATCAGGCGGAAGAAGTCCCGATACTGGGGATTTTTGCCCCGCGCGTAGAAGTGGGGCGGGCAGTCAGGGTCCGGGAACTCCTTGGGGGTAAAGGCATGGGGGACATAGCAGTTGATTCCCCGCACCAGCATAAAGTCGGTGAGCCATTTCATCTGTCGCAGCCCCTCCACCCAGCCATATGCGCCGAATATCTCGCACATGGCGCGGCCCTTCTTTTTGGGGTCGATGTGGGCCAGGGAGGAGCAGAGCTTGGCAAGGCCGTAGTAGAAGAATTCGTCGTCAGCCTCAAAGTCGCGGGAGGTCCAGGCGTGGGAGCTTCCCTTGATGCCGGGAATGATCTCGTGGAGCACTACGTCGATGCCGGACATATCCTGTCCCCACAGGGAGCGGAAATAATGGCCTGTCCCGTTGCCCAAACGGCCGTGGCAGTTGTTTTCCTCAATGACATGGCCGATGTACTCCACCCCGTGGGCCCGGCACCAGTCCCCGATACGGGTACAGAAATTTTTATCGTACAGGCGGGTCATGGCGTCCATATAGGCGTAGCGGACCTTCCAGGTATTTTCCCCTGTCTCATACCATAATCCCGGCAGAAGGGAGGCCATTTCCTCCCCAAGGGATTCTTTCAGCATGGCCTCCAGCTCGCCGCACCAGGGCATGGACATATAGGGCACCCGTCCGATGGAGGCGTGGTAGCCGTAGGCGTTGCCCATCTGGGGCTCGTCGGAGAAAAAGCCCTTGAAGGTTTTGCCGAATTCGCTTCCATAGTGCTGGTAATGTGCTTCATAAACCGTGTCAATCAAAACCTGTGTTCCCTCGGCGGTGAGGGGGTTCAGGTACTCGTCCAGGCGGGCGGAATGGCCGCTGACTCTGGACAGGGTCAGATAGAAGATGCGCCAGTAGCCCTCCGGAACCTCCCAGTAAATCTGTTCATCGGAGATGTTGCCGGTCAGGTCGATAAAATCGCCGGAGACGTGGTCCTGTTCCCTAGTTCTCCGGCTGGCCAGAACGCGGTAGAGGATATCCCCCTCCGGAAGCTTCAGCAGGAAGGAGGTCCCGTATGTAGGGCCTATCACATCAATGTGGGTTTCCTTGAGGAACCACTTGCGGTGCTCCGGGAAGTCCCGCACCACCCGCCCGGCGGCATAGCCGGTGGGGAATTTCGCGTCGTCCAGCAGCCACACATCCATATCCCGCTTTTTGCACTCGTCCATGATGACGTCCATATCCCGCCACCAGGATTCCCCCAGAAAATCCGGGTGGGGCCGAGATTCCACGCACACCGCCCCAATGTGGGCCTGGTGGATTTTTGCGACAGTCTCCCGCAGAATCGCTTCGCTTTCACCGTGTTGCCAGAAGAAGGGGAGAATGTGGTTTTCGGTTTTGCCCGCCAACATGGAGCGGATGACCTTTTGCATAGAAAGACCTCCTTCAAAGGTATTCTGTTTCCAGTATAAAAGCTATTGCGGAGATGGTCAAAGGTTTTTTGCAACTGGAAAAGAGATTGTAAAAAAATCCAGAATATTTAAAAGGCACACCCGCCCAACCGCCGTCATATGGACAAAATCCAAATAAGTGTCTGAAAATAGATTGCTTTTATGGGGTAAGGGCGTTATAATAACTGTAAAAAGTTCGCGTACCGAACAAATACAAGGGAAAAACCCTGGCAGACAGAGAAAGGATAACTTATGCAAAAGATTGCAATCATTACCGATTCCTGCGCGGACATCCCCCAGGAACTGATACAGAAATACGGAATTCATGTGCTCCCCCTCATCATCCGCACTGCGGATGGCAGGGAGTACCGGGACGGGGTGGACATCACCGCCGCCCAGGTGTACGAGCTGCTGAAGACAGAAATACCCAAAACCAGCCTGCCCAGCTCCGACGATGCCCTGGCACTGTTCCAGCGTCTCCGGGACGAGGGGTATACCCACGCCATCGCCATTATGCTCTCCAGCGGCCTATCCGGCACCGCCAATATGATGCGGATTGTGGCCCAGCAGGTTCCCGAACTGGAGGTGGCGGTGTTTGATTCCCTCAGCGGCAGCATCGGCTGTGGGATCAACGCCCTGGAGGCTGCCGCCGCGGTGGAGCGGGGGGAGAGCTTTACCGCCATCACCGCCCGCATTCCCGGTATGCTGGAGAACACCCATGTGTTCTTCTCGGTGGATACCCTGGAGTACCTGATGAAGGGCGGGCGCATCGGAAAAATCACCGCCTTGGCCGGGACGGTCCTCAACATCAAGCCCATCGTCAGCTTTATGCCCGACGGGCAGCTTGGCAGCGTGGAAAAGGTCCGGGGGGAAAAGCTGCTCAAGGAGCACCTGTGCAATCAGGTGAAGAAGTATGTCACCCCCGGCTGCCGGTACAATCTGTTGGTGGCGGACGGCGGCAACCCGGAGGGCGGCGCACAGCTCCAGGAGATGCTGGGCAGCATGTTCCCCAACTATGAGAAGTACATTTACGTCAACATGGACGCAACCCTCAGCTGCTATATCGGGCCTGGCGTACTGGGGGCAGGTATCCAAATTTTAGACTGACGGCAAGCGGAGGGATTTTCCATGCTGCGGATAGCGGTTTGCGACGACGACAGGGAGGCCGCCCAGGCCCACAGGGAGATTGCGGAGCAGTGTGTGAGGCAGTGGGGCGCCCAGGGAGAGAAAACCGCGGTGGAAACCTGCGTGTATACCTCCAGCGACAACCTGCTCTATGACATTGCCGAGGACCATTTTTTCTTTGACCTGATTCTGCTGGATATCGAGATGCCGGGGTACAGCGGCATGGAGCTGGCGGCGAGGATACGGCCCTGCCTGCCCAATGTTCGGATTATCTTTATCACCTCCCACATGGAGTACGCCATCGACGCCTTTGAACTGTCCGTCTTTCGGTATGTGCCGAAAAACGACAGGGACAAGCGCCTTCCCGCCGCCATCCGGGACGCGGTGCGGTTGATCCTGCTGGAGGAAGGGAGGACCTATACCATCCAGACCGGCAGCCGCCTGGAGCGGATTCCCTATAAGGACATCCTCTGCATTGAGCGGGAGGGCAAGAACGCCTCCATCACCTCCTCCGGGGGGATATCTAAGGTGCGGAAAAGCCTCCAGCAGGTCTATGAGGAGCTGGGGGCGGAGGAGTTTATCTACATTGACCGGGGGTGCATTGTGAACCTCATCCACGTCATGCAGGTGAAAGACGGCATGGCGGTGCTGAAAAACGGGGTTTCCCTCCCCATCAGCCGCTCCCATCTTCAGCAGGTGAAGGAGCAGATCAACCGGTACTGGGGGGCGCATATATGATGGAGCGGCTGGCACTGTTGTCCGACGCGGCAATGTCCTGGGTGCGGCTTGCCGCCTGCCTGATTCTGATTTTCCGCCTCCTCTCCACGGAACGGCCGGGGAGGAAAAGCGCCGCGGCGGTACTGGCCTGCGGAACTGTTGTCTCTGTTGCCCTGTATTTTGCGGGCCCCGGAGATATGGTCCGCATTGCCCTTGAGGCGGTTCTGGCCGCCGGCTGTGCCAGAAGGTTCCAGAAGGCGGATTTCCGGATGAGCCTGTTTGTCGCCGCCTTCTTTGAGATTGGGGTTTTTCTCTGGCGGTTTCTGTGCTCCGCCTGGCTGGGGGTGCTGTTTCGCGCCCCTATATTCCTCGCTGTGGACGCGTGGCAGGGGATGCTGGCGGGGTGGATTCTCCACCTTCTGCTGGGGGCCGGGGCGGCGCTTCTCTGGCGTCGAAAGCCGGGGGAGAAGGGGAGGACCCGGACCGCCTCTGTCATTGTCACAGCGGGACTGCTGGCGGTCATCTCCTTGTCGGAGCAGAAGGTGCTTCCCATTGACGGAGATATGCTGGAGATGTGGACAATCCTGTCGGTCGTGCTGATGATGTCGGTACAGATATTCCACATGAACCGTCAGTACGAGGCAGAGCGGGAGATTGCCAGGCTGAAATCCCAGCAGGCCCAGCTGCTGGAGCGGGATTATACCGCCCTCAGCCGCGTCTATGAGGTCAACGCCCGGCTTTTCCACGACCTCCACAACCACATCGGCGCACTGCGGCAGCTCCTTGTCCATCAAAAGGCGGGGGAGGCCCTGGGGTATCTGGATGAGCTCCAGGCCCCGGTGGGAAAGGTGTCCGGAACCGTCTGGACCGGAGATGAGGCCGCCGATTATCTCATCAATACAAAGGCGGCGGAGGCGGAAGCTGAGGGGATACAGTATCAGGTGCAGGTGGAGTTTCCGCGGAACAGCGATTTGCGCAGCGCCGATCTCTGTGCCATACTGGGGAATTTGTTGGACAATGCCTTAGAGGCGGTGAGAAGGATTTCGGAGAGGGAACGGTTCATAAGCCTTACGGTACGGAGAATCAACCAGATGCTGGTGATTAAGGTGGAGAACAGCGCCCCGCCGCCTGCGGCGGAAGAAGACGGGACCCTGAAAACCGTCAAGGAGCAGAACGGCCTCCACGGCTGGGGTTTGAAAAGCGTCCAGACCGCCGCCGGAAAGTACGACGGGTTGGTACAGACGGGATACTCGGAGGGCGTGTTCCGGGCAGTAGTTACCCTGTCCTTTCAAGGGGTAGAGCGTGAATAGTGCTTGTTTTTGGGTCCGCCCAGTGCGTTTTTGCACTAGGCGGACCTTTTCGCGGTCAAAAACCTACCGATTGCGGACATTTCCGCACAGCGTCTCTGAATGGTGTATCCTATAGACACAACATTCAGGGAGGTAATAGATAATGCGTCATGTATACATTCGTGGGATTTTAGGGTTGGTTTGGCTGGCGGCAGCTATAGCGGGGATCATGTCGGGCCGGGTTGAAACGGCGGCCTTGTACACGGTTTTGGGGGCCGTGTTTTTGTACTCCGCCTACGCCCAGTGGAAAAAGAACGGCAAGGGGGACAGATGACATGAAAACGCCCCTTTTGGAAATCCGGAATTTGAACGCCTGGTACGGCAAGGGCAGGCCGGTGCTCTCCGGCCTCTCCCTGGAGCTGGGCGAGCATGAGACCATCGGGCTGATAGGAGTCAACGGAGCGGGCAAGACCACCTTTATCAAAACTCTCTCCGGGCTGCTGGAGGGAGTTCGGTTGGACGCCGCCCTCTGGCAGGGAAAGCCGTTTCTGTTCCGCGACCGGGAATTTAAGAAACAACGGTATGTTGTCTTTGCCGAAGACCATTCCTTTCCGTTTTTTACATTCCGTGAGTATGCTTCCTATGTGGCGGCGTCTTACGGAAAAAATTTATCTGATATGGAGGAATTGATACATGGCTTTCACTTTGAGGAATACACCGGTGTTTTGCTGAAGGAGCTGTCAACGGGCAATCTGAAAAAGGCTTATTTAATCACAGCCTTTGCCCTGAAGCCAAAGCTGCTCCTGCTGGATGAGCCTGTGAACGGACTTGATTTTCAAAGTACCGAATACCTGTACCGGCAGATCAACAGCTACCGGCAATACGGAACCATCCTCTTTTCGTCTCATATTCTGGAAAGCATCTGCCTTACATCCGATCGGGTGGCGGTATTGGAACAGGGACAGATAAAAAGGTGTTTTGACGGGCAGGAGGTGGAAGCGGAGAAAATACGGGAGGCATTAAAACAATGATTATCTTACCAACTCTCTCAAAACAACTGTTCGGCGCAAGGTATGAGCGGGCTGTCAAAAGCCTTGTTGCCTGCGTTATCCTGTTCCTTGCTGTCCATAATGCAGGAATTAAAATAAAGATTGCACCGTCTATTCTCCTGCTGACAGCTACGGCTTTTTCAATGGGCATCATGTGGCAGACCATTGCTTCTTCGGGAAATGCGGACCGCATGACCGGGCTGTTTATGCTGCCCTTTCGGAACAGGGACATGACCTTTTCCATTGTGCTGGCGTTTACCGGCTATACGCTGATTACAAAAACTTTTCCTGTGCTGGCGCTGCTCTTTGCCGTACAGGAATGGAGCGGGGTGCAGATTGCCCTGTCTTTGCTCTGTGCATTTAATGGTTGTCTTTCGGTTGCCGCATGGTATATCATGGCAAAGAGAAAAATCTTTCTGCCGTTTATCATTTTATGGTGCGGGGCAATTTTCGCGCCGATATTCCTTGTGCGGGAAGCGGTGACTATCTGCTTCATTGCGGTTGCAAGTGTGCTTGTCTCCCTTTTAAGGCTACAGAAGGCAGACGCTTATGTATTCTATCGCCCGGTACCGGCAAAGCTTCTCATCAAACACACAAAAGGAAGGGGAAGCATAGCGCTATATTTTCTGCGCTATCTGATGACAAACAAAAGCTATCTTTTGAATACTGCCGGATTGTGTGTGCTCGCTGGTGTTCTGCCGTTCATATTAGGGCAATTTGAGGGAGTGAACGTCATGTCGCTGGGGTTTGCCGTTCTGTGCCTGAACACCCCAATCTGTATATTGCTTTCCTGTGACCCAGGTTTAGAGCAGGCAGTCCGGACATTACCGGGACAGACAAGACGCTTTTGCACCAACTATTGCTTTTTTATCTTTTCGGTCAATCTGGCGGTAAACGGCGTGTATCTGATTAGCTGGCAGATACAGCGCGGGGGAGTGGGCGGCATGGCGGTACTGACCGCGCTGCTGATTTCCCTGCAAAGCGCTATTCTTTCCGCTCTGCTGGAGTGGTTCTTTCCAGTCCGGGGCTGGAAGACGGAAAGCGACCTGTGGCACCATCCGAGGAAGTACGTGGTTCCGCTTATCATGATGCTGGCGGCGGGACTTGCGGGTATGAGTCCTGTCATCGTATGGGGGCTGCTGGGCATTGTCACGGCTGAATGCTTCGGATTGCTGCTTATCACAGGGAGGAGATAGCGGAATGAAAAATACGAAAATTTGTCCCAAATGCAATTCACAGAATATCGTCCGTGTTCCCGACAACGCGCACCGTTACTTGGCCAACAGTATCTGTATTACCAGGCTTGCAATCGTAAAAAGAGTGCCGGTAGCGCGTTATATCTGCTGTGAATGCGGATATGTGGAGAACTGGGTGGAGACGCAGGACGGACGCGGCGAGCTAAAGCGCACATTTGGGTAAAGGAAATGCGAACCGCAAAAAACCGGATAACTGAATTTTGGAGTTCAGTTATCCGGTTTAAGTACTTTTACCTTTGGATTGATTGATGTTTATTTGTAAGCGGCCATGTATCTGTCGTACTGTGCCTGCTTGATCTTGATCAGTTCTTCCACGTTCATGCTCTTGAGGGTCTCCAGGTAACTGTCAAAGGTGGACAGATCGTTGGTGCCGGAAATAAAGGCTACGTTCATCTGCTCCACATAGGTCTGAATGTCCACCAGGTACTGGTTGAGAATCCCGGCCTCTTCGTCGGTGGCATAAACCTCCGGGAAGGGGGCCTTGATGTACTGCTCCAGCTCCTTGTCAACCTCGCCGTGCCACTTGGCAAGGAGGACGTCGGTGGCGGGAACGCTCTGCTGGGAGGGCATACAGGGGGCGTTGATGCCCAGCTGCTGATACCAAACGGTATCCTCGGTGCACTTGGGCAGGTATTCTCTGCTGCCGTCGGCCTGCTCGGTGTAGGTGACGTCCTTCAGGCCCCAGACATACAGGTCCTGGCACTCTTCACTCATGATGTAATCCAGGAATTTAACCGCCAAGTCCACGTTCTTGGAATTCTTGGTGACGCCAAAGATGCCGGATACCGGGTTTCTGCCCACATAGTTGCCGGTATACTCGCCGGACAGCGGTCCCACCCCCTTGAATACCGGGGTGGTGCCGTCATAATCCGGGAACTGGGCGCTGTACAGGGTGGACATCTGCCAGCTGAAGTCAAAGGTGACGCCGGTGATATCCTGGGCGCAGCGGGAGGTGATCTGGTCCCGGTTCAGGGAGGTGTATTCCATCTCCAGCAGGCCCTCGTCGTACAGGCTCTTGACAAATTCCAGATATTTCTTGTAGTTTTCGGAATCGTAGTAGGCGTAATGCACCGTTCCGGCGTCGTCCGCGTAGAAGCCGCTCACCAGGTCAAGGCCAAAGGCAGGCCCGAACAGGTAGGGGACAAACTGGGAGGTCAGGCTCATGGGGATTTCGTCGGTGGCATCGCCGTTGCCGTTCATGTCGTTGTCCCGGAAGGCGCGGAGCATGGAGACAAACTCATCCAGGGTCTTGGGCTCGCTCAGGCCCAGCTTATCCAGCCATCTGACGTTGATCATCATGCAGGGCTGGTAGTTGTTGGTGACAACCGTCTGGGGGACATAATAGATGTGACCGTCGGTTGCGGTGAGCATTGCCTTGATGTTGGGATTTTCATCCAGGAACTTCTTGTAGTTGGGCATGGAATCAAAGTATTCGTCCAGGGCTACAAACATTCCGGATTTGATGTAGGACATGGTGGGGTCCTTATCCGGCAGCTCCACAATATCCTGGAGGTCAGAGCCGGCGGCCAGCATGGGGCTGACGGTGTCGGCGTAGATGGTGGGGTCGATCATGTTCCAGTTGATGGTGACATTGGCCCGCTTCTGGATTTCGTCCAGAATCTGTGCGTTTTTGCTCAGGTCAACGGTGGAATACCAGGAATTCATAGCCAGCATGCTGACGGTAGCTCCCGCTTCCTCGGTGACAGGGGCCGCGCCGGTGTAGGTACTTCCCCCGGTGCTTTCGCTTGATGCGCTGCTGCTGTTGGTACTGGCACTGCCGCTGTTGCTGCTGCTTGTGCTGTTTGCGCTGCCGGTGCTGCTGGAAGTTCCGCTGCAGCCCGTCAGCGACGCGGCTGCGAAAATCGCAGCCATTGCAGCCGCTGCTGCTTTTTTCATCATTTTCATCGTAATTCCTCCATAATGATTTTAAGAGATCTATTCCTTCACCGCGCCGAGCATTGTCCCCTTTACCAGATATTTCTGGATAAACGGACAGATGCAGAGAATCGGCACTGTGGATAGGACAATACATACATAGCGTATCTTGAGGGTGGACTGGGCCGCGGCGGCGGCCGCCGTTGTTCCGGAGGCCTGGACGATTTCCGAGGAGGAAATAATCAGGATGCGCCGCAGGAACATCTGGAGGGGCTGAAGCTCGCTCTTTCCCAGGTACAGCATGGCGTTAAAGAAATCGTTGTACCTTGCCACCGCGTAATAGAGGGTGAGGACCGCAAGCGTCGGCTTGATTAAGGGGACCGCAATTTTGTACAGTATGTAAAAGTCGTTTGCGCCCTCAAGGGTTGCGTTTTCAAACAGGTCCTCCGGAATGGCCTCCATGGCGGAGCGGCAGATCATCACATTGTAGGCGCTTAAAAGGGTGGGGATGATCATAGCCCAGCGGGAATTGTAAAAGCCCAGGCCCGTGACCACCATATAGGTGGGAATCAGACCGCCGGAAAAGTACATGGTAAAGGCCAGCAGAAAGTTCATCTTTTTCCTCAGGAAAAACTGCTTCCTGGAAAGGGGATAGGCCGCCAGGCAGGTGAATACGATGTTGAACGCCGTTCCCACAATGGTGTACAAAAAGGTGTTGCCGTAGGAAACCCATATCTGCTGGTACCGCGTCACCATATGGTAGGCCTCCAGGTCCCAGCCCTTGGGCAGGAACATAACCTCCCCCTTTGCCACCGCCATGCCGTCGCTGACCGAAATACTGGCGACATAGAGAAATGGGTACAGCGTCACACATACGGCCACCACTACAATGACCCATACGCAGATATCAAAAATTTTATCGCCGGTGCCCTCGTTTTTAAACTCCGAAAGGCCGCTTTTTTTCTCCTGCATTGTCAATCCCTCCCTTACCATATGGACGAGCCGCTGAATTTACGGCTGAACCCGTTGGAAAGACATACCAGAGAGAAGCCTACCACCGAGTTAAACAGGCCGACAGCGGTTGCGTAGCTGTAGTTTTTATTGTCGATGCCCTGGCGGTATACATAGGTGGAGATGACGTCGGCGGTTTCGTAAACGGCGGTGTTGTACATCAGGTATACCTTTTCAAAGCCGACGCTGAGGATATTGCCCAGGGACATAATCAGCAGCAGCAGTATGGTGGGCTTGATCATGGGCAGCTCCAGGTGCCAGACCTGCTGGCGCTTGGAGGCCCCGTCTATCCTCATGGCCTCGTACAGGTCAGGCGAAATCGCCATAATGGAGGCGACAAAGATGATGGAGTTAAAACCAAAGGACTGCCACGACCCGGAGATGACATAAAGCCGCCTGAACCAGGAGGGGTCGCTCATAAAGTTGATGGGCTTTCCGCCGCACATCTCAATAATCTGGTTGACGATTCCGGTGGAGGGGGACAAAAAGTTTGTCATCATGCCAACCACCACCACGGTGGAGATAAAGTAGGGCAGATAGGTTATCACCTGGGCGCTGCGCTGAATCGCCTTGTTTTTAATCTGGGTGATGCAGACGGCGAACAGGATGGGAATCGGGAAGCCGAAAATCAGGGAATAAAAGGAAAGAAGGAAGGTATTCCGCACCAGCTTCCACGCGAACACCGAAGAAAAGAACTGCTTGAACCACTTGAGCCCGACCCAGCTGCCGGTGTAGATACCCGCCAGTCCCTTGCCGGGAATAAATTCCTGGAAGGCCATGACCAGCCCCGTCATGGGCAGGTAGCTGAATATCAGGTAGTAGATGAGAACTGGGAGAAACATCAAGATAAGATATTTATCACGGCTGATGTTTTTTCTAAAGAGGCGTCTCTTCTCCTCTTTGGAAAGCTTTGGTTTTTTGAGGGCTTTCGTCTGAACGCTCATCGTCTTTTATTTCACTCCTTTATTGCTGTTCTTCACAAAATTATGATAGCATTTTTAAAAATTTTGTGAAAGCTTCATTTTTTTCACGGTTCATTTTGTGCTTTCGGGTCTCAAAATGAACCGCTGCCGGAAAAAAACTTCCTCTGATTTGCGCGGAAAAGGGAGGGAAACCCGCTTCTTTATTTGCAGAAAAAATCTTTTTATAGGCATTTATATTGAAAAAATAAATTTTCCGTGATATATTTTTATTGGAATGCGCATATATTACTTTTCCCAAAATGAACCCTTAGCTGTTTGCCAAAACACGGGATGCCGGAGGTGTGTGGATATATGAAGAGATTGTTTGCTAAAAGCAAATTGATAAAAAGCAGGCTGTTTATCAGGATGTTTCTCTCCTATATTCTGATCATCTCCTTGTTTTTTGCTGCTTTTTCTGTCTCCATCCTGTTTCAGTATCACACTGCCTATCAAAAAAACCTGCGTCAGGAGTACAGCCTGAAGGTGGGCGCCATCGGGAATACCATGGACTTTGAGCTGCTCAATGCTCAGCACATTGTGTCCAGCATCAACGGCTCGCAGACGTTGCGGAATCTCTATTCCACCGTTGCTGTGGAAAAAGCGCCGGTCAATTCCTATCTTTTGTATCAGAGCCTGCAGGAGCTCAAGAGCATCAAATCCTCCGGCAACCACTATCAGATTTATAATGTCATATTGCTGTTTAAGGACTGCCGCAACGCATACACCGCCTCCTCCGTGATTCCCCTGGAAAACGGCTATCTGCTGAATCTGGAAGGGCCGTTTATCCGGGGAGGCATGGTTCGGGACCTGCTGGGGGTCACCTCTGTAAGGGATATTATCTTCAATACCGAATACATCATTTATGGGGACGAATACTCCTATTCCACCTCTGCCCTGGAGAAGGGGAGCATCCTCATCCTGTTTGACAAAAAGATCATGGAGCAGAAGATTGAGAAGATTCTGGAGCGGTACAGCGGATACCGTGTCCTATTCGGGGATGAGGTGGTACTGGAAAAGGGGGAGCTGACCGAGAACTGCTTCCAATCTGCCTCCAGCGTCAACCCCTCGGTCAGCTATGAGCTGTACGCGGATAACAGCGCCTTTGCCATGGACTTTAACGAGGCTCCGATCGCCGCCCTTACCGTCGGCTTCCTTTTGAGCGCGGTCTTTGCCGTTTTTGCCTATCTGCTGTCCATCCGGTATTACTCCCCCATCGGGAATATTGAAAGATACATTGAAAGCGGGGAGATGGCGGGGATAGAGGAGGAGAAGCGGCAGGACGAATTCGGGGCAATCATCAAGGGAATCAAGAGCCTGATTGGGGAAAACAACGGCTTCCGGGAGCGGATGGTACATATCTCCCCCTATGCCAAGCAGGGGATCCTCCACGATATTTTAAGCGGCAATATGGAGCGGAACAATCTGCGGATACTGATTGACGAAAAATATATTGACCTGAAGCGGACCTACTTTGCCCTTGCCCTGACCAATGTGGCGTACCGCGGGACAGGGGAGACGGCCCCCCTCAAGCAGCGGGATGCCCTGGACATCATCCGGTATATCTGCCAGGAGCAGTCCTCCGAGGAGATGCAGATAGACTGCTATGTCAAGGACACCACCAGTGTGTTCCTGATTGTCAACAGCGACGAGATGATACAGCTGGAGGAGGTGTTCTACAACCTTCACCGGGCCATATGCAGGGAGATAGACGACGAAAACTGCCTTATCACCATCGGGGTGGGACAGGTGGAGGACAATATCGAACGGCTGAGCGAGGCGTGCCGGGACGCTGTCCAGGCGCTGGACGGTATGCTCACCGGCGGAAGGAACACCGTTTACTTTTACGAGCCGGCAAAGGACTGGCGGGAAAAGGAGTATTATTTTCCCAAGGACGCACAGGGGCGTCTGCTGAAGGCCTTTAAGGAGAGCAACATCGAGGAGCTCCACGCATTTCTGGATGAAATCTATGAGAAAAACACCAAGGACTACGACGCCTCCCCAGAGACGATACGCCTTTTGGTGGACGAGCTGCATCTGCTCACCCTGAACGTATTTAAAAATATCAACATCTTCCACACCACTAAGATACAGATTGATAAAATAGAGCAGGCGGCCACCCTGGAGGAAATTTTTGATTACTACCATGCGGTATATGAGACGGTCTGCAATGAATCGGCCGCTCTTCTCATGCCCAAAAAGGACATGGAGAAGCTGGACAGGGAGATTCTCTCCTATCTGGAGGAAAACTATAAAAACCCCGATCTCTCCCTTGCCCTTTTGGGGAAGAAGTTCGGGGTAAGCAACAAGTATATTTCGATGATCTGCAAAACTCACCTGGGGAAGACCTACTTGCAGTATATCCAGGAGAAGCGCATTCTGTACGCCGCCGAGCTGCTGCGGACTACCTCCAAAACCATGGAGGAGATTGCAGCGGAGTGCGGGTATGGAAATGTGCTGACCTTCCGCCGGAACTTCAAATCCATCATGAACGTCAATCCCGGCGACTACAGATAGTCTTGACGGAGAAAGCCCGCCTGACAGGGATATGATTTCCCATCAGGCGGGCTGACTGTTCATATCAGAAGAGGGCTTTACCGGAACAGGGACATAAACCTCTCCCAAAGGTGGAATTTGTCGTTGTATCCCTGGAAAAAGATAACCAGGACAATCAGCGGCAGAATGTAGGTCACATAAAAGCGGATTGCCTTGGGGAACTTCAGGCCGTTGCCGGCATCCGCTTCCTTGATAAAGTTATCCCAGCCCCAGCCGTACCGGGAGGTACAGAACAGCAGATAAACCAGGGACCCCAAAGGCAGCAGATTGTTGCTGACGATAAAGTCCTCCAGGTCCTGGATATTGCTCCCCGCCCCCAGGGGCTGGAAGCCGGACCACACGTTAAAGCCGAGAACACAGGGGATGGAGAGCAGGATAATGGCAGCGACGTTTACCAGCGCCGCCTTTTTCCTCGACCAGCCCCACAAATCCATGGCAAAGGAGAGGATATTTTCAAACACGGCGATAATGGTGGAAAGGGCCGCGCAGGACATAAAGGCAAAGAACAGCGCCCCGAAAAACCTGCCCATGGGCATCTGGTTGAAGATGTTGGGCAGGGTGACAAACACCAGCCCAGGCCCCTGCCCCGGATCGCGCCCAAAGGCGGAGCAGGCGGGGAAGATGATAAGGCCGGACATCAGCGCCACTATGGTGTCCAGTACCGTGATGTTGATGGATTCCCCGGTCAGGCTGCGTTCCTTCCCGATATAGCTGCCGAAAATCGCCATAGCCCCAATCCCCAGGCTGAGGGTGAAGAAGGCCTGACCCATGGCGGCGCTGACCACGGACATAATCCCCTGGTCCGCCATCCGGCCAAAGTCCGGCAGAAGATAGAAGCGGAGCCCCTCCGCCGCCCCCGGAAGGGTGACGGCGCGGATGACAAGGCTTATCATGATCATCAGCAGGCAGGACATCATCACCTTGGTAATCTTTTCCACTCCGTTGCGCAGGCCCAGGGAGCATATCCCAAAGCCCAGCAGCACCACAAACACCATCCAGAAGCACATCTGCGCCGGGTTGGCCAGCACACCGCCGAAAATGTCCTCAACGGCCTCCGGGGACTGGCCGGTGAACTCTCCCCTGGCCATCTTCAGAAAGTAGATGAGCATCCATCCGCCGACGGTGGTGTAGAACATCATCAGCATATAGTTGCCCAGCATGGCGCCGTAGCTGTACAGATGCCATTTGCTTCCCTTCGGCTCCAGCTCATGGAAGGAGCGGGCGGCGCTTTTCTGGCTTGCGCGCCCCACCGAGAACTCCATCACCATGATGGGCAGGCCGAGGATTAACAGGAAGAACAGATAGATCAGCACAAACGCCGCTCCGCCGTATTGGCCGGTGATATACGGGAAGCGCCAGACATTTCCCAGGCCGATTGCGCAGCCTGAGGAAATGAGGACAAAGCCTAGCCGCGAGGAAAATTTTTCCCTCTGCACAAGTAAACACCCCTTAATTTTGATAAAAGTAGAGACGGCCTTTTTGTCCAAAAAAGACCATTCCATATCATTTTAGAGAATTACCGGGAAAAAGTCAACAGATATCTGAAAATCCACCGCAAAAAACCATTTTCTGCATTTGATACACTGCTTCACAAGGTCCAAGAAAAAATCAAAAAGGGGGATATCTCCAGGGGCCTCAGTTCTTTTTGCGGGAAAGGCCGAGATGCAGCGCGTCCTTAGGGCAGGCGCGGACACACTCGCCGCAGCGGATACATTCGGCGCTGTCGGGGTTTTTTATGGGATTTACCCCCATCTTACAGGCCCTTTCGCAGCCGCCGCAGCCCACGCATTTATCCTTGTCAACCCGCAGGCGGCAGAGGGATACCCGGTTGAACAGGGCATAAATAGCTCCCAAGGGACAGATGTATTTGCAGAAGGGGCGGTAAACGATAATTGCCGCCAGCAATGTGACCAGCAGAATGGCAACCTTCCATCGGAACAGGAAGCCCACCATGGCCTGCAGTCTTTGGTTTTTCAGCACCAGGGGGATACCGCCCAGCAGCGTCCCGGAGGGGCAGATATATTTACAGAAGGCCGGCGCGCCCTGTCCCGCAATATCCACCGCAAAGAGGGGCAGGAGGATGACGAAGACCGCCAGAATAACATATTTCAGATACCGCATGATTTTATCGCCGGGGAAGCGGTTGATCTTCTTCACAAAGGGGATTTTGTAAATCAGGTCCTGTACCAGTCCAAAGGGGCAGAGCCAGCCGCAGACAAAGCGGCCCATCAGCGCGCCGGTGATCATCAGGAATCCCCCGACATAGAGGGAGAGACTGAATTTCCAGCTCCCCATCACCGCCTGGAGGGATCCGATGGGACAGGAGCCGACCGCGCCGGGACAGGAGTAACAGTTTAAGCCGGGGAAGCAGATGTTTTTCAGCGGCCCCGTGTACAGCTTCCCCTCTGCGAACCCCGCCAGATAGCAGTTGGACAGAAAAGTCCATGCCGTTTGCACACAGGTCCGCAGGTGTTTCCATTTCTTACCCAATGCCCACACACTCCAAACAAAGATTGATTGCCTTGGTAAACAGAATCTTCAGCTCGCCCCGGTACGCGCCAAAAACCATTCCCGCCGCCCCCAGGGCCATGAGCGCCCAGGGGAGCAGCCTTTCGACCGTCTTTCTCATTCCGTTACCTCCGCCAGCCGCTCCTGAAGGATTTTCATCCATCCGTCCTTGGAGTTGGAACCCAGCACAGACTCTCCGATGATATTGCCCTGCCCGTCTATGAACCAGGTGGTGGGGAAGCCCTCCACGTCCTTCAGCAGACCATCCATCAGTTCCTTGCCGGGGATGAGGACGGGGTATTTTACGCCGGTCTGTTCCACAAGGGAGCGGGCAATCTCCAACACCTCCTCGTCCTTTCCGCCGGTTTGGATGTCATAGCCGTCGTGGACAATCCCCAAAACCTGTACCTCCATACTGGCGGCTTCCTCCGCCAGCTCTGCCAGATCGGGCAGCTCCATGATACAGGGAGGACACCAGGTGGCCCACAGATTGACCATGGTCAGCTTCGCATCGGAAAACACGGTTTGATCCAACTGCTGACCGTCCAGGGTTTCCGCGGTGAACTCTACTGTCTGGGCGGCATCCTCCGAGTCCGGTGTTTCGGCATCCATAGAACTCCCTTCGCCGCCGGATGGGGCGGCGGAAGGTGCAGACTGAGAACAGGCGGCCATGCAGAGCAGCAGCGCCAGCACAAGGACGACAGAAAATACTTTTTGTTTCAACGGGTTTTCCTCCTCGGTTGATATTTTGGTTCAGGTCTTCCCTCAATCAAAAAGGGTACAGCCCCAAAGGCCATACCCTTGAAAGGGAAGCAGGCTGAGATTAATAATTTTCCGCCTTCATGCAGAAGTAGGACTTGGGATGGCTGCAAACCGGGCATGTCTCCGGGGCGTCCTTGCCGATGTGGATATGTCCGCAGTTGCGGCACTGCCAGATGGTGTCCCCATCCCTGGAGAATACCAGACCGCCCTCTATGTTAGAGAGCAGCCTGCGGTATCTTTCCTCGTGCTCCTTTTCAATCCTGCCAACCTCCTCAAACAGGAAGGCAATCTGGTCAAAGCCCTCCTCTTTGGCCTCTTTGGCGAACTGGGCGTACATCTCGGTCCATTCATAGTTTTCCCCCGCCGCCGCGTCCAGCAGGTTCTGGGTGGTGGAGGGAACGCCGTCGTGGAGGAGCTTGAACCAGATTTTGGCGTGTTCCTTTTCGTTTTCGGCGGTTTCGGTGAAGATGGCGGCAATCTGCTCATAGCCGTCCTTTTTGGCCTTGCTGGCATAGTATGTATACTTGTTCCGGGCCTGGGATTCCCCTGCAAAGGCGGCCATCAGGTTGGCCTCGGTTTTGGTTCCTTTCAGATTGGGCATGAAGTCGTTCCTCCTTGATGATAAATAATGAAGGCGGGACCAACCGCCTTTTTTACTGGCAGTCCGGGCAGACACCGGTAAAGGCGATGTCATAGCCGTCAAAGATAAAGCCGTGGGTATCCGCTACCTCCTGGAGGAAATCCTCCCGGTAGGGCATATCCACATCAAATACCCGGCTGCACCGGGTGCAGCGGATGTGGTAATGGCAGTCGGACCTGAAGTCAAACCGGTCGGCCCCGTCCGGGATGCGCACGCGGAGCACCTCTCCCTGTTCAGCCAGCAGGTTCAAATTCCGGTAGACGGTCCCCTTGCTGATGGTAGGGTGGATTTTGGCGATATAGCTGTATATTTCTTCGGCTGTCGGGTGAATGGGCAGAGAACGCACCGCGCCAAGGACGATCTGCCGCTGGACCGTATTGCGTGAAATCATTTTAAATCAATTCCTTATTGAGAATTATACTTATATAATAACAAAACTGTATAGGAGTGTCAACCAGTTTTGCGAAAGAATTTTTGACAGGATATTTGGGGTCTCCTTGACAGAAAAATGAAAGGATATATAATAGACATAAATATTTTGAGAAACTGCCTGAAATTTAAAGAAAAATTCTTCAAAAACCTGCAACCGTTTTGGAAAAAAGGGGTCTATAGTATTGAAGGGCTTTTCTGCATTGCTTGAAGACTGGCGCAGACGGCAAAAGGAGGGCATATCATCATGGAGGACGCTGCAATTATTGCGCTGTATTGGTCGCGGTCTGAATCCGCGATTGAGAAGACGGATGAAAAATACGGGGGCTACTGCCGGACAATCGCCTATAATATTCTGGAAAACCACGAGGACACCGAGGAATGTACCAACGACACCTATTTTAAGGTTTGGAATGCCATTCCGCCCCAAAGGCCCAGTCTGTTCCGGGCGTTTTTGGGGAAGATAGCCCGCAATACGGCCTTAAAACGCTATGACAGCAGCCATGCGGACAAACGGGGCGGCGGGGAAACGGCGATTCTGCTGTCGGAGCTGGAGGAGTGTGTTCCAGCCCCAAACAACGCCGAGACAGAATGCGAATCAGCGGAGCTGAGCAGGGCGGTGTCGGATTTTCTGTACCAGCTGGACGAGCTATCCCGAAATCTGTTTGTGCGGCGGTACTGGTACGCCGAAAAACTGACCAACCTGTGTGAAGCCTATGGAATCAGCGCCAGCCAAGGGAAAAGCACATTGTACCGGGTCCGCGGAAAGCTGAAGGAGTATTTGGAGAAGGAGGGATTTCTATTGTGAGCCAGAAGAGCAGAAAGCTGCTCCAGGCGATTGGAGAGATCGACGATTACCTGGTTGAGGCCGCTGCGCCCGCAAAACAGAAAAGGCGTATTCGGCCCTTCGCCCGGTGGGCTTATGGAATTGCGGCGTGCCTAGTGGCGGCGGTGAGCATAGGAATTGTACAGAGGCAGTTTACCGGTTCGATTTCAGTTTCGTCTTCATCGGTTCAGTCGTCAATCTCATCGGAGCAGCCGGAGCATTCCGGTGTGCAGTCCTCCGGTTCTTCCTCTGATTCCACTCCCCCAAAGCCCCCGTCAGGGGAGCTTCCCGCCGTTACCCCTTGGCAAGCCTATGTAAGGGGAGGCGCAGGCGGGGGTGAAGTGTATATGGTGAACGATATCAGCGAATTGAAGGACGCCATGCCCTGGACAGAGGACGCAGAGCTGGAATCCCTGCCGGTTTTTCACAATGTGTACGCTTCTACAGTGGGATGGACGGAAGAGCAGCGGAACCGGCGCGGCCTGCCTTTGCTGGAGGGCAAAAAGACCTCTGCGGAAGAGATGGAAGCCCTTGCCCGTTCCATCGCGGAGGATTTGGGGGCGACGGTGGAAGCGGTAAAAGTCACCTCCTCCAGGGAAGATGCTCTGCCCACGCGGGTAATCCTCTCCTGCAGCGGAGACATTGTAATAACGGCGAACAACACGCTGGGGGCCAGGATTGAATTTAAAACCCCCGTATCCCTGCCGGAGGGATACCGCTTTGATGATGGGGCCTCTTTTGAGGAACTGACCGCCGCCGGGGAATACCTGATGGAGGAATACGCCGGTCTGTTCCATATGGCGCGGCCAACGCTGAACATCTACGGAGGGGCGAGGAATTCGCACCAAAAACAGGTGTTCTCCTGCTATGTCTATGAGGGAGAGGGGGATTTGACCCAGCGGATGATCAACTATCACTTCAACACTGTCCGCTTTTCCCCGGACAGCGAGGGGAATCTCTGGCTGATTGATTTTACCAGATTTGACCTTTCGGATAAGCTGGGGGATTACCCCATCTACACCGTCGAGGAGGCAAAGCAGAGGCTGGCGGAAGGACATTATACCGCCAGCGGTCCGAATTTTCCCGATGGGGCCGGGATTGCCAAGGTGGAGCTGATATACCGGGGATATGGGGAGATCACCATTATGCCCTATTACCGCTTTTATGCGGAGCTGCCGAGGGAGCTTTGGGAGCAGCCGTTGAATGGTGAGCCCATGAAAACCTATGGCGCGTACTATGTTCCCGCAGTTAGGGATGAATATATCAATAGAAGAAACGCGGATTAGTGCCTCGTGCGAAAGTTCAAATTTTTTAAAGGGGAATCACTATCATGAAAAAGCAAAAGCAACGCAACAACAACTACCTGTGGTTTTACGGGATCGCGGCGGTTATGGTGCTTGCGGTGGGGATAGGGATATGCTGGAGACAGTTTTCCAATCCGATTTCGGAGCCGGAGCAGGGGGACAGTCCCTCGTCAGACGGCGTGTCCGATGGGACGGAGGAAGACAGTTCCGGGCAGCAGCCGTCAGACGCGCCGGAAGGGCCTCCGGAGGACCTTCCCGCCCTTACCCCGTGGCAGATATGCGACGCGGACGGGCTGCGTTATGAGGCGTACCGTGTAGACAACATTGAGGACCTAAAAGAGGCTAATCCCTGGACGGAGGGCGCGGAGTTGACAACGCTGCCGGTCTACCGCAACGACTGCGTATCCTCTATCCAGCTTACGGAGGAGGTGCGCCAACAGAACAACCTGCCGCTGCTGGAGGGAAAGCGGGAGGCGGCGGAGGAAAAGGAGGCCCTCGCCCGTTCTGTGGCGGAGAGCCTGGGACTGACGGTGGAATCGGTGGAGGTATATCCTGATGAGAAGGCAATCGCAGCCGCCAAGGAAAAGGCGGAAGGTGCGGGAGGAACCTTTTCCAAGGGAGATATACAGCCCACACGGGTCACCCTTACCTGTTCCGGGGGCGTGACGGTAACGGCATACGAGGCGTGGGAGGCATGGGTTAATTTCAGCAGTCCTGTCCCGCTCCCTGAGGAATATCATTTTGACTACAGGAGCACCTACGAAGAGATGACGGCGGCCGGGGAATACCTGATGGAGCAATACAAGGGGCTGCTCAAAATGGAAAATCCGGTTTTGAATATCAACGGGGGAAGCCTGGGCCCGGAGGGAGCGCCCCGCTTTAGCTGTGATGTTTATGAAGGGGCAGGAGCCCTGACCCAGCAGATGCTGAATGTTCAGTTTAACACTGTCCGTTTTTCGCCGGATGGAGAAGGAAACCTGAACGAAATCTACATTACCAGGTTTGACCTTTGGGACAAGCTGGGGGATTACCCCATATACACGGCGGAAGAAGCGCTTCAAAAGCTGGAGGAGGGATTTTACATCGCGCCCTCGGCAGAGGAGTTTTCAGACAGCATAAAAATTGAAAAAACCGACCTGGTATACAGGAGCGTGGAGGATGTCACCATTATGCCCTATTATCGCTTTTTTGCAGGGTATGCCGTACAAATAGAAGGGGCGTTTCCGGATGATCCCAATAACTCCCGCATTGAGAAAATGTACGCAGTCTACTATGTTCCCGCGGTGAGGGAGGAGTATATTGAGGCCATGCCCCAGTGGAACGGGATTTTTAACGGATAACTGATTTTTCAAAAGGAGAGAATGAGGGATGATGAAGAAAAAAATTGCGCTTCTGACAGCGTCTTCGGTTCTGATAGCCGCCAGCGTCCTGGGCTGCCGGCAAAACACGGGAGAACCTGATCCGAATTTTGTCAGCGTGCAGCCGCCGTCCTCCGGCTCGGAACCATCGCCGCAAAGGGTTGAGGGGATTAAGGTAATCGAAGGGGAATCCACGCTGTCCCAAACCTCCAGCCTGTCCGGCTCTTCAGAATCTGAAACCGTGGGGGGACTGCCCAAGCTTATCCCCTGGCAGAGGTATCTTTTCGGCGGCGGGGGAGGGGAGGATTACACCGTCGCGGATGTGGAGGACCTGAAAAGCGCCAACCCCTGGACCGGGGACGCGGAGCTGAAAACTCTGCCTGTCTATCAAAACGTCTATGTCTCTTCGGAGGATATCCCGGAATCGGTGAGGATGACAGAGGGCCTGACCGGAAGGCGCGCCTCCCAGGAGGAGATGGAGGCCGCCGCCCGCGCTGTTGCCCAGGAGCTGAATGTGGAGGTTTCATCTGTAGAGCTGTTCCCTTCCGAGGAGCTGATACAGCGTTTTAAAACACAGAAGGGTGAGGTTCCCAAAGAATACCAATATGTAAACAGCGTGACCCTCAACTGCGGCGGCGGGGAAATCTCCATTGAGGCAGATACGGAGCTGAATATTCACATCAGCTTTGAACCAGGGCTTGTGCTGCCCGAAGAATACGCCCTAAAGCCGGACGCCAGCTATGAGGAGCAGATAAAACGAGGGGAGTACCTGATAGAACAATACGGCAAGCTGCTCCATATGGAAAAGCCGGTTTTGAATATTGACAGAAAGCGCTCCTTTGAGGGAATGTCCTTTTGCAGCGTATATGAAGGGGCGGGGGATTTGACACAGCAGCTTGTCAATTACAGCATGAACACAGCGGACTTTACCTTTTTCAGCGAGGGGGAGCTGGCGGGAATCCGGCTGTACCGGCGCGACATTTCGGAAAAGATAGGGGATTACCCCATTATCACGGCGGAGCAGGCCCAGGAAAAGCTGACGGCAGGAGGGTATATCGGGGGAGCTGCCGCCCAGTTCCCTGGGGAGGAGCATATTGTCCATACGGAGCTTGTCTACCCCACAGACCAGGTGCTGTGGATGCCCTACTATCGCTTTTACGCGGAGATTGGCTTTGACCAGCTCTCCTATCCCCCTGAAACCGAGGCCGAAAAAATTTCCCGCGACGGCAGACCCCTCAAGGCTTATGCCGCCTTTTATGTCCCCGCCATAGAGGATGGATACCTGGAGCGGATGCCCGATATAAACGGGAGGTTCAATTAGCGGTGGCCCCAAAAAGGCGCTGCCTCAAAGGAAAATCTGCTTCCCTTTGAGACAGCGCCTGTTCTTTTGGATATTTGAATCGGTCTTTCTCTAGGTCTTCAGGCCCGCGAACTGGTTCTGATACAGCCGGTAGTAAACCCCCTCCTGTTTCAGCAGCTCCGCATGATTCCCCGATTCTACAATCCTTCCGTCATCCACCACAATGATTTTATCCGCGGTGCGGATGGTGGAAAGCCGGTGGGCGATAATCAGACTGGTCCTGCCCTCCATCAGTGCCAGCATGGCTTCCTGAATGTGCAGCTCTGTCCTGGTGTCCACGCTGGAGGTGGCCTCGTCCAGAATCAGGATGCTGGGGTCGGCCAGAACAGCCCGCGCAATGGACAGAAGCTGCCGCTGTCCCTGGCTCAGGTTGCCGCCGGATTCGCTGAGAATGGAGTTATACCCCTCCGGAAGACGCTCAATGAAGACATCGGCGTTGGCTGTCTGGGCGGCGCGGCGTACATCCTCGTCGCTGGCGTCCAGTCTCCCGTAGCGGATGTTCCCCGCGATGGTGTCCGAAAACAGCACCGTGTCCTGTAACACAATGGCGATATTTCCCCGCAGCTCCTCCTTGGGGATTTCCTGGATGTCCACGCCGTCCAGCAGGATTTTCCCCTGGTCCACGTCGTAAAAGCGGGTGAGCAGATTGACCACCGTGGTTTTTCCGGAACCCGTGGCGCCCACAATGGCAATTCTCTGACCGCTCTTGACGTGCAGGTCAAAGTCCTTCAGGACGGGCTTATCCGGCACATAGGAGAAGAAGATGTGGTTGAAGTCAATATCCCCGCGGACAGAGGTCAGGTGGGTTTTGCCCTCGTCCGTCTCCGGCTCCGACTCCAGAATGGCGAAGACCCGCTCCGCCCCGGCGATGGCGGTCTGAATCTGCCCGTACAGATTGGCCAGCTCGTTGATGGGCCGGGTGAACTGCTTGGAGTAGAGGATAAAGGCCTGGATGACTCCGATGCTGATAATGCCCTGAAGGGCAAAGTATCCGCCGAAGGCCGCGATGAGCAAAAACCCGATGTTGCCGATGACGTTCATCACCGGCCCCATAACGCCGCCCAAAAGCTGGGCGATGATGCCGGTTTTTTTCAGCTCCCCGCTGATGGCGTTGAACTCCTGTTCGGCGCTGTCCTCCCGGCTGAAGGCCACGACAGTGTGGTAGCCGGTAATCATCTCCTCGGCGTGGCCATTGAGCTGGCCCAGAAGGCTGGACTGCCGGGAGAAGTACTTGCGCATATATTTGGACATTTTGGCGGTGGCCAGCAGGCTGAGAATTACCGTGACAAAGCTGATGCAGGTGAGGGCGGGGGAGTAGTAGAGCATGATGGCGATGGAGCCCACCACCGTCAGCGCCCCGGAAAACAGGGAGCCGATGGAGGAGGAAACCACCTGGGAGATGTTTTCCACGTCGTTGGTCATACGGCTCATAATATCCCCGTGCTGATGGGTGTCAATAAAGCGGATAGGCAGCTTGACAATGCGGTTGAACAGGTCGGTGCGCATCCGGCGCACGGTGGCCTGGGACAGGGAGACGCTGATGATTCCCTGGAAATACTGCATGACGGCTGTCAGCAGATAGACCACGGCCAGCAGCGCCAGCGTCCGCAGAACGGCGGACATATCCACCCCGCCGGTCATGGCATTGATGGCCTGCCCCTGAAGGCTGGGCGCTGCCAGCTGGAGCAGGGTGACGGCCAGCATAACCCCCAGCATTCCCAGGACCAGGTATTTGCTGGAGCCGATGTACCGGACCAGCCGCTTCACGGTCTCCTTGGCGTTTTTGGGCTTTTCCACAAAGACGTTGCGGCCTCTGCCCGGCCCGCCGCCTGGTCTGGGACCTCCCGGCCCTCCCATGGGCGGGCCCTGTGTTGCGGGGGCTTTATTTGCTTCACTCATTGCCCAGTTCCCCCTTTCGGATTTGGGAATTATAGATATCCTGATAAAGCGGGCTGCGCTCTAAGAGCTCGTAATGATTGCCGCAATCGGCGATGCTTCCGTTTTCAATCACCGCGATGCGGTCCGCCCCCATGACGCTGGCCACCCGCTGGGCAATCATGATGACGGTGGTGCCCTTCAGGCTTTCCCGCATGGCCTTTTGCAGGCGTGCCTCGGTGCCCAGGTCCAGGGCGGAGGTGGAGTCGTCAAAGATGAGAATTTCCGGTTTCTTTAAAATCGCCCTGGCGATGGATATCCTCTGCTTCTGCCCGCCGGAGAGGGAAGCGCCCTTCTGGGTAATCATGGTCTGGTAGCCGTCCGGGAAGGCGCTGATAAATTCGTCCGCCTGGGCAATCTTCGCTGCCGCGACGACCTCCTCCTCGGTGGCATCCTCATTGCCCCAGCGGATGTTGTCAATGATGCTCCCCGCGAACAGCTCGCTGGTCTGGAGCACCATACCGACTTTACCCCGCAGGCCGTCCAGTGTGTAATCTTTGACGTCGGTGCCGTCCACCAGGACGGAGCCCTCGGTGGTATCGTAGAACCGGGGGACCAGGTTGACCAGGGAGGATTTTCCCGAACCCGTCGCCCCCAGCACCGCCACCATCTCGCCGGGCTTAATCTCCAGATTGATGCCCTGCAATACAGGCCGTCCGGTGGTGTTGGGGTAATGGAAGGAGGCGTTTACAAAGCTGACGCTGCCTCTTCCGCCCTTGGACAGGGCGGCGGTTCCGTCGTGGATGACCGGCTCTGTCTCCAATACCTCAATGAGGCGGGAAGCGGAGGCGGAGGCCCTGGAGAACACCTGGAACATCATGCTGAACATCATGACGCCGTGGAGAATCTGGGAGATATAGGTGACAGCCGCCATGACTTCGCCCACCTGCATCTGCCGGGCCTGAACCTGGAGGCCGCCCATGTAGATGATTGCCAGAACTGTGGCGTTCATCAGGATGGAAAGCAGTGGCATGGCTGTGGCCATCAGCTTTTGGACCCGCATGGTGATGTCAATCAGGTCCTCGTTGGCCTCGTGGAAGCGGCCCTTTTCGTGGTCCTCCCGTGTGTACGCCTTGACCACCCGCGCACCGGAGACATTCTCCTGCACCACGGCGTTTACCTTATCCAGCTTTTTCTGGACCACTTTAAACAAAGGTCCTCCCTTTTTCAGCACGATATAGGTGCCCAGGGCCTGTAAGGGGAGTACCGCCGCCAGCACCAGACCGAATTTGACGTTTAGAGACAGCACCATAAAGATACCGCCCACAAACAGCATCCCGGTGCGGACCATCATCCGGAGAATCTGGTTGACCAGGTTCTGGACCATGGTGATGTCGTTGGTCAAACGAGTGACGAGAGAACCGGTGGTGAATTTGTCCGTCTGCTGGAAGGACAGGTGCATGGTCCTTTTGAATACATCGTTGCGCAGGTCCATGGCAAAGCTCTGGGAGGTGGCGCTGGAAAAGGCCGCGCTGCCGATGCCTCCGATTCCGCCCAGCACCACCAGCAGCAGCATGACGATGCCGGTGGAGACGATAAGCTCCATATTCCCCGCCAGAACCCCTTCGTCCACAATTTTGGACATGAGCTTTGGCTGGATCAGGTCCACCACAACCTCTATGACCATAAACAGCGGCGTCATCAGGGCGATGAACCAGTACGGCTTCAGGTATTTAATCAGTTTCATGGTTCGCCTTTGCGCTCCTTTCTTCTATCAGATTATCCCGCATCCGGGTGAGAATGGCCAGAAGGGTCTGCCGTTCCTCCGGGGTGATTCCCGCAAGGGCCTGATCCTCGGTTTTGACGATCTGCTCCCGCGCCCGGTCATGGAGCTCCCGCCCTGCCTGGGTGATATACACCAGAAGCTGGCGCTGGTCGCTGGAGTCGGTTTTGCGGGTGATGAGCCCCTCCTGCTCCATCTTCTGGAGGGTGACGCTGACGGTGGGTGCGGCCAGGTGGGTTGCCCGCACCAGGTCCAGCTGGGTCACGCCGTCGTGTTCGTTGAGAAAGTGGATGAAGGGCCGGTAGCTGAGGTTGATTCCGGCCCGCTCGCTGCATTCCCGCATCCGCTGATGGAGAATCCGGCTGACCTCCCCGCAGAGCATACAGGGGTTTTTGCGCATCTCCTCCCAGGGGGGATGGGGGTGGTTTTTATGGCTGTCCTTCACGTGTACCGCTCCTTTGAGATGTAAAATCAAATTAGTTAGTTTATAAACTAATCGATAGTATAAACCAGAGAGAGATGTTTGTCAAGGAAATTTTTTGGAGAAAACGAATTTTCGTTTTCTTCAGAAGACAACGGGCAGTGAGGTTGATTTTTATGACTTTATCCTGTATAATTAGGAAAAAAGCTGGGGGAAAATGGGTATGAAAAATAATATTCCCGACCAGGTGGCAAGGGAGATTTCCACATTTGCCCAAAAACACCGTATTCAAAGGGTAATTCTGTTCGGTTCCCGTGCCAGAGGTACGCATACTGAAAGAAGCGATATCGACATTGCCGTAAGCGGCGGAAATGTCGATGCATTCTATTGGGACATCAAGGAAAATGTATTCTCGCTGCTGATGTTCGATATTGTTGAGCTTGACGCGGGAGTTTCGGAGGAGTTAAAAAAGGAAATAGAAAGGGACGGGATAATGATATATGAAGAAGCTCACTAATTTTACCAACTGCCTGAATGTGCTGAAAAAGCATGGGGGGGGGGTAATCGTCCTCCATGAGCTATCCTTGCCGGGGGCATATGCGGCATATCAGCCCATCTCCGAAACACTTCGGGGGGAATTTTTAGTGCATTGATATCACTAAAGGATGGTGTGTTTTATGAAAAAGCGATTTCAATCCCTTTCCTCGGTGCTCTCCAACTACCGCTATCTCTTAAATAAACTGTACCAGTGTGACCATAGATTGTATCGCGTATGCTTTGTGATGATAGCAGCGGGGCTGATCATTCCCCTTTCCAACGTCATCCTCCCCAAGCTGCTGATCTGGGCCACCCTCTGGGAGGCGCCCTCCCTGGCGATGATTTTGGGGATCATTCTGCTGTTTTTTGTGCTTTCTTCCCTGTGCAACGGCTTCAACAACTATTATCTGCGCCGCAACGGGGTTTACCTCACCAACTTCGGCTTTAAGCTCAAGGAGGACATTCAGGAGATATCCATGACCATGCCCTTCCCTATGACGGAGGACAGCGGGGTCCTGGACCGGATTAAGCTGGCCAAGGGGTGTATCTCACAGGTCCAATCCATTGTGGAAACCTTTTGCCGGTGCATCTCGGCGATTGTCCTGCTGGTGGGGTATACGGCTTTGATTGTACGGCTGAACCTCCTGATTCTGCCGGTTTTTGCCGCCTGCGTTCTGCTGGACGCCCTGGCGGTGCGGCGCATGGAGCAGAAGCTGGTGGAGAAGCGCCAGCCGGTGGCGAATGCCGACCGGAAAAAGGACTACCTCTTCCGGACCATGTTCGACTACCGCTTCGGCAAGGATCTTAGGCTGTTTCGCCTGGAGGAAATGATCACCGAAAAATTTACACGGCAAAGGGATGAAAAATACAAGCTGAACCGGGAGATGGAGGGCAAGCGCTTTGCCGCCCAGACCGTCGGGGCGGTTTTGCGGCTTGTCTGTGAGGCGTCGGTCTATCTGTTTCTCCTGGCGGCTTACCTGAACAAAGGGCTCCAGGTGGACGACTTTGTCCTGTATACCGGGCTGACCGCTTCCTTCCAGACCATCTCCAGGGGGTTGACCGCCGACCTGGGCCAGCTTTTCCGGATGAATATCTCCATCGGGGATTACCGCGGCTTTGTGGAGGGGAATCTTTCCCAACCCGAAACCTCCGCCTCCGGCAAAGCGGAAGGGAGACAGATCACCGGCGGCGGGGAGATACGTTTTGAAAACGTCTCCTTCCGCTATCCGGGAACCGAAAGGGATGTGCTCTGCAGCCTGAACCTGACCATTGAGGCCGGTTTCCATGTGTCCCTTGTGGGGCTCAACGGTGCGGGGAAGAGCACCGTGGTCAAGCTGATCTGCCGTCTTTACCGGCCCACCGCCGGGAACATCTATCTGGATGGGCAGAACATCTGGGACTGCAGCCTGGAAGAGTATCGGAAGCGGCTGTCCGCAGTCTTCCAGGAGAGCCGTCTGTTTGCCTGCTCTCTGGCGGAGAACATCGCCATGGAGGAGGGCTCCGCCGTCGATGACCGGCGGATGTGGGAGGCGCTACGGGCGGTGGACATGGAGGAAAAGGTCCTCCGCCTGCCCCAAAAGGAACAGACCAACATATTGAAATACCTGTACGATGATGGGGTGGAGTTCTCCGGAGGGGAGACCCAGCGGCTGTGCATCGCCCGCGCCGTATACAAACAGGGGGACGTTCTGCTGCTGGACGAGCCCACCGCCGCCCTGGACGCCCTGGCGGAAAAGAGCATTTACGAGAGCTTCAGCCAGGTTTCCCGCGGCAAGACCACCCTTTTCATCTCCCACCGCCTCAACTCCAACCGGTTCTGCGACAAGGTGGTCTTCCTGGAAAACGGCCGCGCCGCCGCCGAGGGGAGTCACGAGCAGCTTTTGGAGAGCTATCCCCCTTACCGGGAGCTTTACGAGATGCAGGCAAAGAACTATAAACTGAAGGAGGGGGCAGCGGTATGAAGGTGAAAAATTGGAAAGCGCTGCTCTATTTTTTAAAGGTTGTCTGCCCCATGTCCTGGCGGGCGGTGGTATGCAGCTTCTGCTCCAGCGCCTTAAAGGCCGCCGCACCTATGGTCACGCTGGTGCTTTCGTCCCGTCTGCTGGCATCCCTGACAGTCCGCGCCTCTGTGGAGCGGATTTTGCTGGATATCCTGGCGCTGCTCCTGTTCGGCACGGCGGCGGGGGTCCTTCAGGCACTGCTGAATAGCCGCTTTAAAATCCGCATGGACGAGCTGAAGGACAACTTCACCCTGTATGTGGGCAAGCGTCTGATGAAGATGCAATACGGCAGGCTGGAATCCCCTGAGGTGCAGGATTTAAGGCAGCAGGCCCTTCTGCCGATTCTCCGGTGGGGCAATTTTGAGTTTGTGTTTCAGGAATTTGTCCCCGCGTTTATCGGCGGTGTTATCACTGCGGCAGCCACAATCGTCCTCCTTGCAGAGTACAAGCTGTGGCTGGTTTTCCCGATTCTGCTGACGGTGACGATCCATCTGTTCCTCTCCCAGATACAGAACGAGCGGTTCCAGAAGGTGGCCATGACCGTGGGCAAGGTGGAGCGCAAGCTGGACTACTACGATTCCGTCACCAATGATTTCACCCTGGGAAAGGACATTCGGCTTTTCAGAATCGACAAAATCCTGATGAACAAAATCCGGGAGCTCAACGACAAGGAGGTGGGGGCCTTTGCCGGACTGTTCTACAGCGCCGCGGTGCTGGACTTTTGGGAGACCCTTTTGGTGCAGGTCCAGATTTACTTTGTGTACGCCATCGCCGCGGTGGACCTGATTTGGAAGACCATCTCCATTGATGTGTTTTTCCGTTTTACCGGGTTGTTTATCAACTTTGGAAACTCCCTGTTCCAGTTTATGAACGCCTTGGTCAATCTCTACAGCCGCAGCCGGTTTCTGGAAAAGTTTGTGGAGTTTGACGAAATTCCTGTTGAGACGGATACAGGCAGGGAATGCCGCGGGGAGGCCCAGCCGGTGGAGTTTTCTCATGTCTCCTTCGGGTATGAAAAGGGAAAGGAGATACTCACCGATGTTTCCTTCTCCATTCCCGCCGGGAAGGCGGTGGCCCTGGTGGGGGAAAACGGCAGCGGGAAGACCACCATTGCCAAGCTGCTGTCCGGCTTTCTCACTCCCACCGCCGGGCAGGTGTACATAGGAGGCGCGCCCCTTTTCGCCGCCAGCCGCAGTTCCCTTTCGGCGGTCTACCAGGATTTTCAACTATTCGCCTTTACCGTCCGGGAGAATGTGGAGACAGACTATGCCGGACGTGGGGATATGTGGGAATGCCTGGACAGCGTGGGGCTGAAGGAGATAGTCGGCAGCTTGCCGGAAAAGGAGGAGACCTATCTCTACAAATCCTTTGAGACCGGCGGCACGGAGTTTTCCTACGGACAGGGCCAGAAGCTGGCCACCGCCCGTTCCCTGTACAAAAACGCGGGCATCATCCTGTTGGACGAGCCCACCTCCGCCTTTGACGCCAAGGCGGAGTATGAGATTTTCCGGGACTTCCGGCGGCTGATCGACGGAAAGACTGCCCTGCTCATCTCCCACCGCCTGTGGAGCTGCCGCTTCTGCGATGAAATCCTCGTGCTGTCCGGCGGTCGGATAGCGGAGCGGGGCAGCCATGAGGAGCTGATGGGGATAGAGGACGGAATCTACCGGAAGATGTTCCTGGCCCAGGCGCAGTACTATGAGGACAGCGCGGAAGCGTGATTTTTGATTTTGTTGTAAAGGGGGCCTTACAGTGTACTCCATCCTGATTATAGAGGACGATGAGGTGATTTCCCAGGTGCTTTCCCGCAGGCTGAGGCAGTGGGGGTACCGGACCGAGACGGTGGAAGACTTTGAGGGGGTGACGGAGCAGTTTCTCTCCATGCAGCCGGACCTGGTGCTGCTGGACATCTCCCTGCCCTTCTTTAACGGCTACCACTGGTGTACCGAAATCCGGAAGCACAGCAAGGTTCCCATCCTCTTTATCTCCTCCGCCAAGGACAACATGAGCATGGTCATGGCCCTGAGCATGGGTGGGGACGACTTTATTGCCAAGCCCTTTGACCTGGATGTGGCGGTGGCCAAGATTCAGGCCCTGCTCCGCCGGGCCTACAGCTTTGGTCCCCAGGCGGGGCGGCTGGAATACCGCGGGGCGGCACTGTCCCTGGGGGAGGGGACCCTTTCCTATCAAGGCCATGTTCTGGAGCTGACCAAAAACGAGTTTCGGATTCTTCAGATGCTGCTGGAAAATCAGGGCCGGACCGTTTCACGGGAAAGCATCATGCGCCAGCTCTGGCAGGACGAGAGCTTTATCGACGACAACACCCTGACCGTCAATGTGGCCCGCCTGCGGAAAAAGCTGGAGGAGACAGGACTTTCCGGATGGATTGTCACCAAAAAGGGTGTAGGATACCTTGCCCCCGCAGAGGCTGGCTCCAACGATATGTCCGGGAAAAAGGGGGTTCAGCCGTGAAGCCGGTATCCTTTTTCCCCTCCATGCTCCGCTATGCCAGGACCAAGGGGTGGAACTTTCTGGGCTTTGGCGTCTCTCTGGCAATTCTGTTTATTGTCTACAGCCTGTATGGCCTTCCCTATGGTCCGGCAATCTATACCGCTATCCTTATGACCGCCGTCCAGCTTCTCATCTGGGTGGGAAAGGCGCTCCGCCACTGGCTCAGGCTCAAAAAGCTGGAAAAGCTGATGGAATGCGCCAACGCCAGCGCCGGGGTGCTGCCCATGGTGGACGGCCTGATGGAGGAAAACCAGAGGTTTGACACCCTGGATATCTGCTACCTTTCCACCATCCGCCTGCTGGAGGTCCAGCGGACGGAGGCGGTCTCCAGGGCGGAGCAGAAGAGCGCGGCGGCAAAGAACTATTATACTCTCTGGTCCCATCAGGCCAAAACCCCTTTGGCCGCCCTGCGGCTGCTGCTGAAGGAGGAGGAGCTGGACCGCAGCGCCCTGGAGCAGGAGCTTTTCAAGGCCGAACAGTATGTGGACATGGTGCTGCAATTTGAACGGCTGAACGGACGGGACCTGGAATTTGTCCGGGTCCCCGTCAAGAAGATGGTCAACCAGACGGTCAAGCGCATGGCCCCGCTGTTTATCCACAAGCGCATCGGCCTGAGCCTGGAGGGATTGGAGGCCTCGGAGGCGGAGGTGCTGACCGACGAAAAGTGGTTCTGCTTTGTGCTGGAGCAGGTGCTGACCAACGCGGTAAAATACACCCGCCAGGGGACGGTTTCCGTCATATGGGAGGACGGCAGGCTGTACGTCAAGGACACGGGGCTGGGCATCCGCCCGGAGGACGTCCCCCGGCTGTTCGAGTGCGGGTTCACCGGATATAACGGACGGCTGGAGCAGGGCAGGCGTTCTACGGGGATTGGCCTCTATCTGTGTAAAAGCACCATGGATATGCTGGGCCACCGCATTTCCATAAAGTCGGCGGTGGGCAGGGGAACGACCGTTGTTTTGGACCTGCGCCGGGACCGGCTGGAGACAGATTGACCGGCATATGTGCTGGATAGGGGGATTCTATGCAGGTAAGCCGCTTATTCCAAATTTTATACTTTCTCATGGAGCGGGGCACGGTGACGGCCGGAGAGCTTGCGGAGCATCTGGAGGTGTCCACCCGCACCGTCTACCGGGATATCGAGGCCCTATCCCAGGCGGGGGTTCCGGTGTACGCCCTTCAGGGGCGGAAAGGGGGGATATCCATCGCCCAGGGGTTTGTGCTGGAAAAATCCTTCCTGACCGTCGAGGAGCAGCGGGATGTTCTTGCCTCCCTTCAGGGGGCGAGCGCCCTGGGGGCATACGGCGACCGGGACCAGGCCCTGAAAAAGCTGTCCAGCTTCTTTGGAAGCAGGGAGCCGGAATGGCTGAAAATCGACCTTTCCGACTGGAGCAACCGCCATCAGCAGGACTATGAGCTGGTAAAGGAGGGCATCCTCCGCCGCCGGGTGCTCTGCTTTGACTACTACGGGGCCAACGGACAGATGACCGCCCGGCGGGCCGAGCCCCTCCGGCTGTGGTACAAAAGCGGGGCATGGTATCTGGTGGCCTTCTGCCGGGAGCGGGGGGAGATGCGCACCTTTAAGATGAGCCGCATCAAGCGCCCCCAGCTCACCCAGGAGACCTTTGTTCCCAGAGAGCCGGAGGAACCTCGGCAACTCCCCGGTTATACGCTTGTCTCTTTTACCATGTGGATTGACGCCAGTCAGGCCTATCGCGTCTATGACAGCTTTGAGGAGGAGGAAATCACCCTCCGGGAGGATGGGAGCTTTCTGGTGAGGGTGGCCTATCCGGTGGACGACTGGTTTTACGGGTCGATTCTCTCCTACGGCGTACACGCCAAGGTGATTGACCCGCCGGAGCTGCGGGAGCGGATTGAGGAGATGCTGAAAAAAATGCTGGAAAATTATCAGAGGGAAAAAGAAACTTGACACACAGTTGGCAGGTTATCTGTGGTAACATGGGTTTGTCAAAGGGCGGGGAAACCGCCCGAATAAAACGGAAAGGAACGATAGACCATGACAAACCAGAAGGAAATGAAATTCTGCCAGAGCTGCGGTATGCCCCTGACCGGCGAGGAGGTGCTGGGCACCAACAAGGACGGAAGCAAAAACCAGGACTACTGCATCTACTGCTACAAGGACGGGGCGTTTTTGGCGGACTGCACCATGGAGGAGATGATCGACTCCTGCGCGTCCATCTGCGTGCGGGAAGGGGGATACCCCGACGAGGAGACCGCCAGGAGGGAAATGATGAAGTTTTTCCCGCAGCTCAAGCGGTGGAAAAAATAAAAAACAGGAGGAAGATGCCATGGCAGAGATTATCCGCGCTTACCGGGAGCAGATGCCCGCCTTCCGGTTTATCGGCAAAAGGTATGGGGAGGAGGACCGGGTAAACGGCTCCTTTGCCGCCAAGTGGGGGGAGTGGTTCTCCAAGGGGTGGTTCGGGGAGCTGGAAAAGCTCTCCCAGGGACCGGCGGGGGACTGGGATGCCTACATCGGCCTGTGCCACATGAAAGAGGACGGGGCCTTTGAATACTGGATTGGCATGTTTCTCCCGCCCCAAACCCAGGTCCCGGAGGGGTATGCCTCCCAGGATTTCCCGGCGGCGGAGCTTGGCGTGTGCTGGGTCCAGGGTACGGGAGGCGAGATATACCAGAGGGAAGCCGAGTGCATCAAGCGCCTGGAGGCCGAGGGAATCTCTGTGGGGGAGCGGTGGAGCATGGAGCGGTACCAGTGCCCCCGGTACACCACCCCGGATGAAGCCGGACGGGTGATTCTGGACTATTGCTTCTTTGTCAGGTAACTGAAAAAGGACAGCGGTGTTTCGCCGCTGTCCTTTGGCGTCCAGGGCAAAAACCTTTCCCGCCGCCTTGCAATTACCCGGAAGAAACAGTATAATATTTGTATAGAAGCACAGCCTTTCGGCAAAAAATACTGTGTCATTGGAGGTAAATATCATGCCCAAGTATTCCATCGGCGTAGATTTCGGAACCCTGTCGGGACGGGCGGTCCTGGTGAATGTGGCCACGGGGGAGGAGCTGGCGGACAGCGTATTCGATTATCCCCACGGTGTAATGGACGAAACCCTCCCGGACGGGACAAGGCTGGGGGTGGACTGGGCCCTTCAGCATCCCCAGGATTATCTCGACGTGTTTTCCCACACCATTCCCGGTGTTCTGGAAAAATCGGGGGTATCCCCCGCGGATGTCATCGGCGTGGGCATCGATTTTACCGCCTGTACCGTTCTCCCGGTCAAGGCGGACGGAACTCCTCTCTGTTTCCTGCCAAAGTTTGCCGGGAACCCCAACGCCTATGTCAAGCTCTGGAAGCACCACGCCGCCCAGGACAAGGCCAACGCCTTAAACGAGACCGCGTCCTCCATGGGGGAGGAGTGGCTTGCCCGGTACGGAGGAAAGATATCCTCCGAGTGGGCGTTCCCCAAGCTGTGGCAGATACTGGACGAGTCCCCGAAGGTGTACGAGGCCATGGACGCCTTTGTGGAGGCGGCGGACTGGGTGATCTGGCAGCTGACCGGAAAGCAGACCCGCAACTCCTGCACTGCGGGCTATAAGGCCATGTGGAGCAAGAGCGAGGGATATCCCTCCAAAGCGTTTTTCAAGGCCCTGGACCCCCGGATGGAAAATGTCATTGAGGAAAAGTTCAGCGGCCCTGTCACTCCTTTGGGCGGGAAAGCCGGGGAGCTGACCGAAGCTGCCGCCAAGCTGACTGGCCTGAACCCCGGAACCGCCGTGGCGGTGGCCAATGTGGACGCCCATGTCACGGTTCCCGCCGTGAAGATTGACAGCGCCGGGAAGATGCTGGCCATCATGGGCACCTCCACCTGCCATATGCTGATTTCAGACAAGGAAGTGAAGGTCCCCGGCATCTGCGGCGTGGTGGAGGACGGCATTCTGCCCGGATTCTTCGGCTACGAGGCGGGACAGTCCTGTGTGGGGGACCACTTTGCCTGGTTTATCGACAACTGCCTGCCCAAGGAATACTTTGATGCCGCGGAGAAGGAAGGGGTTAACATTCACAAATACCTGCGCTCCAAGGCGGAGAAGCTGAAGGTGGGGGAGAGTGGACTGCTGGCCTTGGACTGGTGGAACGGAAACCGCTCTGTGCTGGTGGACGTGGACCTGACCGGCGTGATGCTGGGGATGACCCTGCAAACCAAGCCGGAGGAAATCTACCGGGCCTTGATCGAGGCTACCGCCTACGGCACGAGAAAAATCATTGAGACCTTCCGGGAAAACGGCGTCCCGGTGGAGGAGTTCTACGCCTCCGGCGGCATCTCCCAGAAGGACCCCATGACCATGCAGATTTATGCGGACGTCATCGGGATACCCATCAAGATTGCAGGCTCCCTCCAGGGACCGGCCCTGGGCTCCGCCATCTTTGGGGCTGTAGCCGCCGGAAAACAGGCTGGAGGGTATGACAGCGTCATGGAGGCCGCCCAGGCCATGGGCAAGCTGCGGGACGAGGTCTACATCCCCATCGCCGAAAACGTAAAGGCATACGACAAGCTGTACGCGGAGTACAGCATCCTCCACGATTACTTTGGACGCGGGGCCAACGACGTGATGAAGCGGTTGAAGGAGCTGAAAAAGCAGGTTTCCAGGGAGTAGTAGGCTGTACCACAGATTCTTCCATCGCTGCAAGGCAGTGGAAGAATCTGTGGAAATGTGATACACTAATAGTGTAGAAATGCTGCAAGGGGAGGAATTGCCGTGTATAAACTGAAATATACCTTTAAAACAGATACACTTTTTAAAATGCTGTTTGTAAAGTATCCCCATCTTTTGAAGGGGCTTGTTGCGACCCTCCTCGGAATTCCCGATGAGAACATTGAAGAGTTTGTGATACAAAATCCGGAGATGCCCCCAGAAACCCTGGAGGAGAAATTTTGCAGACTGGACATCAACATGAAGGTAAACGGACAGCGGGTAGATATCGAGGTACAGGTCAACAATGAAGGGGATTATCCGGAGCGGGTCATGTATTACTGGGCGCGGGAGTTTTCGTCGGCCCTTACTGTAGGCCAGCGGTATTCCTCCCTGCCCCGCACCATTATCATCAGCATAACGAATTTCAGACTGTTCAGGGAATGTGAGGATTTTCATTCTCACTTCCAGCTTATGGAGGCGACCCGCCATACGCTCCTGTCAGATAAAATGGGATTTCACTTTTTTGAGCTGCCCAAGCTGCCGGAACAGTCAGATGCGGATGAAAAAGATATGCTGCATCTTTGGCTGTCGCTTTTTAAAGCAGATACGGCGGAAGAAATGGAGAAAATAAAGGGGATGGAGGTGCCGGTTATGAATGAAGCGATCAATGCGTATTATTCTGTTACTGCTTCAGCAGAATTTCGGGAGGCGGAGCGGCTGCGGGAAAAGGCACACCATGATGAGGCCCAGGCGCTGTTCCATGCGAAGCAGGAGGGGATCGAGCAAGGGATTGAGCAAGGAATCGAACAAGGAATCGTGAAGGGGCAAACGCAGCTTATTCTCAACCTTGTAAAAATGGGTCTTCCCTTTGAGCAGATTGTAAAAAGCTCCGGTCTGAGCCAGACGGAAATAGAAGAACTGCGTAAAATGGTTATACCGCAATAGCAGACATCATACAGAAAGGTAGAAAAACATGCTGGAAAAACTGAAACAGGACGTATGTAAAGCCAACCTCATGCTCCCACAGCACGGATTGGTGACATTTACCTGGGGGAATGTATCGGCCATTGACCGGGAATCCGGCCTGGTGGTGATTAAGCCCTCCGGGGTGGAGTACGACGGGATGAAGCCGGAACAGATGGTGGTAGTTGACCTGGAGGGGAAGATAGTGGAGGGGGAGCTCCGCCCCTCCTCCGACACCCCCACCCACCTGGAGCTCTACCGGCAGTACCCGGAGATCGGCGGGATTGTACATACCCATTCCCGGTGGGCCACCATCTGGGCCCAGGCCGGGATGGGGATACCCGCTTTGGGCACCACCCACGGGGATTATTTCTATGGGGAGATTCCCTGCACCCGGAAGATGACCCCCACCGAAATCGGCGGCGAGTATGAGCTGGAGACGGGTAAGGTTATCGTGGAGACCTTCCGGAAGCTGAAGGCCGGGGACAGAAGCCCGGTGCAGGATATCCCGGCGGTACTGGTCCATTCCCATGGGCCCTTTGTCTGGGGGACCGATGCCTTCAACGCGGTGCATAACGCCGTGGTGCTGGAGGAAGTGGCCATGATGGCATGGCACAGCCGCATGATGCTTGGCGGCGCGCTTCAGCCCATGCAGCAGGAGCTTTTGGATAAGCACTTCCTGCGCAAGCACGGACCCAGCGCTTATTACGGGCAAAAATAGCAGTCAAGCCGCCGCTTTCCCGGAGGAAAGCGGCGGCTTTGTGTTATAGTATTATGACCTCAGCTTGACCAATTTACTCGTATAATCAGTGCGCTTATCGCCATTGCATTGCTCGGAAAAGACCAAAATACAGTCCCCCTCCCTCAGCTTGAGGGGAGCCAGGTCAAGCTGTGCCTGTCCGTCCGGGGAAAGAGGCAGGGCGATGTTTCCATAGAATTTTATCTCGGTTTGGGCCTTGTCGGTGACAATAGCGGAAACACGCTCGTCAGGGGATTTCTCCGGGTCGTATACCGCGGCCCCGCGGTAGGAAAGGGTGAGGAGGCTTCCCTCTTTCTTTTCGACAGCGGCGGAGAAGCCATCCCGTCCGCTGTCCAGTATAGTCAGCTTCCAGTCCCGGAGCTTTCTCGGTGAGAGGGCCGGGACCTTTTTCAATATGGCGGATCCCTGGGGAAGGGTTCGCTCTTTTCCTCCAACGGCGGCGCTGACCAGCATGATCCTGTCCTTATACAGGTTGAAGGCGGGGCGCGTGTACATTTTGGTGGTGGCGGGGCAGGGGAGCAGACCTCCAAAGTGGGTCAAGACAATGCAGACATCCAGGTATTGGAAGGAATCGCCGTAGTTTGTATACCGCTCAAAGGAGCGGGTCCACCATTCCTGTTCAGCGGTGTAAACCTTTTTGTCCTTAAAGCCGTATTCGTTGTTTTCCGCTTCCTCGGCGGAGAGGAAGAATATCCTGTCCCCGTCCAGAATGCCCTCTGCCGCCGCTATGATGGTGGGAGGGTACGTACCCCGCTTGGAGCGGTATTCCCGGTCGCTTTTAAAGGTGGACAGCAGAAGACTGCCCTCCGCCTTGGAAAAGCAAGCTTCCTCAAAATGGCGGCACCATTTCCTTGCGCTGCTGTTCTGCCAAATCAGGGAGGGATTTTCCAGACACAGCTCTCCGTCCTTCAGGTACAGCTTTTTCCACTCATCCGCTTCATTGTAGAATTTGATGAGATGGTTGCGGCGGATTTCTCCGCTCAGAGGATGGGTTCCCAAAACGCTGTCCGACAGCAGAAGCATTCCGCCGCCGTTCAGTTCGTCTCCCTCCCGGATGCGGTAGCCCTCGCCATTTCCCTTTTCGGACAAAACCCGCCAGCGGACAGGAGGGCGGTCAGGGCTGTCCAGGGTGCCGAACCAGATGTACTGGAATCCCCTTTTCCGGTCAAAGCCGGTGATAGGGCCATATCCCGGACAAATCGCCGGGATCTTTTTGAAACAATCCAGCATTTTGACCCTCCGTTACAATGTTTTATGACGCCTTTGCCTGATAAGGGATTGGGATCAGCAAAGGGTAAAATCAGACATGGTAAACCGCCGCCTCGGCGATATTCAATGCGTGGTCGGAGACACGCTCCAGGTCAGTGAGCACCTCCGAGAAAATCAGTCCGGAGTCAGCGTCGCACAGGTTGGCGTTGAGCCGGTCAATGTGGTTTTGGGTGCATTCGTCCACCAGGTCATCAATGGCCTGCTCCTGGTTTTCAATGTCCTCCATCATGTGGGAGCTGTGGTTCATAAAGTATTCATAGGCGTTGTCCAGGATTTTCAGCGTGCGCTCCATCAGGTTGGACAGCTCCGCCTTTCCCTCCTCGGAGAAGGAGGCGTTCCGTTCCTTGCAGGTTGCGGAATACTCGGCAATATTCTGAGCGTGGTCGCCGATGCGTTCAATATCACTGACAACATGATACATGGAGCTGAGCCTTTGGGCGTCGCTTGTGGTAAGCTCCAGCCGGTTGATGCGGACCAGACATCTGGTGATTTCCTTGTTGAGGAAGTCCACGGTTTCCTCGTTTTTGTTGATCAGGTCCAGGTTGGAGGGATCCTGATTCAGGAGGGCGGCTCCCGCCATTTCCAGATTGGTGCGGGCCAGCGCGTGCATACGGGAAACCTCGGCATCCACCTGGGCGATGCCGATGCTGGCCGCGCCGAAGGCATGTTCGTCGATATGTACCAGCTTGAGCTCGTCCTCCTGGACATCCTCGCCGGGGACAATCTTCTGGGAAAGCTTGACCAGCAGGTTGGAGAAGGGGAGGATCAGCAGCATACTGAACAGGTTAAAGAGGGTGTGCAGGTTTGCCACCTGGCGCATGGGGTTGTCCGGGGTGAGGGAAGCCACCCAGTCCGGGAAGGGAATAAAGATACCGGCGGTGATAAAGATGGCCGCCCCGATGGTGCTGAACAGGATAGCCAGCAGGGAGGCCCGCTTGGCGTCCTTTTTGCCGCCGATAGAGGAAAGCACCGCGCTGACGCAGGCGCCCATGTTCATGCCGTAGACCAGGGGCGCGGCCTGCCCCAGGGTGAGGACGTTCTGGGCCGCCATGGCCTGCAAAATACCCACTGAGGCGGAGGAGCTCTGGATCAGGGCCGTGAAGAGGGTGCCCACCAGAACGCCGAAGATGGGGTTTTCCAGCTGGATGATCAGGTTGCGGAACCACACCACATCCTTCAGGGGGGACATGGAGGAGCTCATCATATTCATCCCCAAAAACAGGATACCCAGTCCACCGACCACCTGCCCCAGGTGGTTGACCTTTTTCTTTTTAAAGAACATGATCATGGTGACGCCGATCATCGCCACCAGGGGGGCGATCTGGTCGGCCTTGAGGGTGAGCAGCTGGCCGGTCATAGTGGTACCGACCTTGGCCCCGATGATAACCCCCACCGCCTGGCTCAGGTCCATCAGACCGGCGTTGACAAAGCCGACGGCCATCACCGTTGTGGCGTTGGAGCTTTGAATAATGGCGGCGATGACGATTCCCACCAATACCCCCACATACCGGTTGCGGGTGAGCTTTTCCAAAATTTCCTTGAGCCGGGAGCCGGCGACCAGCGCCAGACCGTCGCTCATCATCTTCATGCCGTACAGGAACAGGGAGAGTCCTCCGATGACACCGAGAATATCGGTAAATCGCATGAAATCACAACTCCTTATCTGTCTTCAGCCCTTAGGTTAGTACGGGACGGCGGGACGCCGCGGGACGAAAACCGGAACAGGGCCATCTTGCCGGTTTTGGGATTGTCAGTTTTTGTACAAGGGGATAAAAAGTTTCCAGATTCTTTGTCCCCATTCTATTATATCATTTTGTTTGGGTCAGGGAAAGAGAAAAAGTTGCGGGATTTAATTTGTTTTTTCCGCTGCCCCACGGGGCTGGAGAAGTAATTAGATAACTATTAGGGGAAGGTCTTTAAGAAGGCAGCTTTTAGGAACTTTTTTCCAGGGAAAATGCGACAGAAATTTGTAAAAAGCACCAAAAAAGCAGGAGAAATTCTGGAAAAATTTTCTGTCACCGAAGGATATTTGGAATTCATAAAATTTTTACTGTGATTCTTCCCATTTCGTGTTATAATAAGTTTACTTGGCAAATTTTCGCCGCATTCCCGGCAAGGGGGCGGCGGAGTGAAAGGCGTGATAGAAATGGGCAGCGGACCAAACCGCGTGCTGATCGGGGAAGGAGTTTGGTTTACCAGCATCCTTGACCCTAAATTTAAAAGCAACCGAATTTCCGTAAATCTGGAGGCGCCCCTTTTGGAGGAGACGGCCGCGGACATGGCGGTCCTATCTCTGCTGCTGCGCAAGGCCTGCCGGGCATATCCCAACATGACGCTGCTGGGCTCCCGCCTGGCGGAGCTGTACGGGGCGTATCTGGACGGAGAGGTGCGCAAGCACGGCTCCAAGGAAATCTTAAACCTGACCGTCCAGGGGATAGATGACCGATTTGCCTTGGAGGAAGAGAACATGATTCAGGATTGCGCAGAGCTGCTCTGTCAGACCCTGTTTGACCCCAATTTCGGGGAAGACGGCATGTTCGGAGAGGACGACCTGCGGCTGGAGCGCCAGTATCTGGTGGATACCATCGACGCGCTGGTCAACGACAAGCGCAGCTATGCCATTGACCGGTGCGTCAAGGTCATGTGCCAGGGGGAACCGGCGGCGGTGAGCCGCTACGGTACCCGTGAAAAGGCCCTGGCGGTGACAGCCTGGTCCGCCGCGGAGATATACCGCCGCCTGCTGCGCACCGCCAGGGCGGAGATTCTGTTTATCGGCTGCGGGGACCCTTCCGGGGCCATGGAGACCTTCCGGAGGGCCTTCGCCCAGGTAAGCCGGGAGCCGGAGCCGGTTCCCGATGCCCCGGTAAAGCTGGCCGCCGGTGAGGTGAAGGAGGTCACTGAAGCCATGGACGTGGTCCAGGGCAAGCTGGTCATGGGCTTCCGGGTGGGAGATGTATCTGACCGCAGGCAGTACAACGCCCTGCGGATGATGCTGTCCGTTTTCGGCGGTTCCCCCTTCTCCCGCCTGTTTGTATATGTGCGGGAAAAGCTGAGTCTCTGTTATTACTGCGCCTCCCGCTATGACCGGCCCACCGGCCTGATGCTGGTGGACTCCGGCGTGGAGTTCGAGAAAAAGGAGGCGGCCCAGAGGGAGATTCTCAATCAGCTGGAGGCGATGCGCCGGGGCGAGTTTACCGGGGAGGAGCTTTCGGCGGCCCAGCTGAACATGGTCAACGCCTTCCAGACCACGGGGGATTCCCTCGGCTCCCTGGAGGGGTACTATTTCAACCAGATTTTCAGCGGGTGGGACAAAACCCCTGAGGAGGACATCAAGGACCTGCTGGAGGTGACGCGGGAGGAGATTATGGAGGCGGCCAGGCGGGTGTCGCTGGATACCGTTTACTTCCTGAAAGGGGGAGAACAGAATGGCTGAGGAGAGAAAAACCACAGTGGAAACGGTCAGCTCCTCCCTTTTGGGGGAGAAATATTACAGGGTAGCGCATAAAAGCGGTGTCACCATGTTGCTCTGTCCCATGGAGGGGTTCAGCACCGCCTACGCCCTGTTTGGGACCAACTACGGCTCCATGGATGTGGAGTTCAAAACGCCGGAGGATACGGACTTTGTGGAGGTCCCGGCGGGAATCGCCCACTACCTGGAGCACAAGCTGTTTGAAAACGAGGAGGGGGATGCCTTCCAGCGGTTTGCCGCCACAGGGGCAAACGCCAACGCATACACCTCCTTTGACAAAACCTGCTATCTCTTTTCCTGCACCCAGAACTTTGAGCAGTCCCTGGAGATACTGCTGGACTTTGTCACCCGGCCCTACTTCACCGAGGAGACGGTCCAGAAGGAGCAGGGGATCATCGGCCAGGAGATACGGATGTACGACGACAATCCGGACTGGCAGGTGTATTTCAACCTTCTCAAGGCCATGTACCAAAAGAACCCGGTTCGGGTTGACATCGCCGGGACGGTGGAGTCCATCGCCCAGATTGACAAGGACCTGCTCTACCGCTGCTATAACCACTTCTACAACCTGCGCAACATGGTGATTGCCATTGCGGGGAACTTCACGGTGGAATCTGCCATTGAGGTGGCGGACAGGGTGCTCAAGGAGGCGGAGCCCCTCCTCACCCAGCGCCGTGTTCCCGACGAACCGGAAGAGGTGAGCCGGCGCAAGCTGGAGATGGAGCTGGAGGTCGCCGCGCCTATTTTCCAGATGGGCTTTAAGCTCAGGGGCGGCTCCGCGGAGGAGAACATGAGGAACCAGATACTGGACGAGGTTCTGGTGGAGATCATCGCCGGGGAGACCACATCCTTTTACCGTGAGCTGTACGATAAGGGGCTCATCAACGCCACCTTTGGCGGGGAGGCCATGTCGGTGCGTTCGCTGCTCTCCGTCACCTTCGGAGGGGAATCCAGGGAGCCGGAGAAGGTTTACGAGGCCATTCTGGAACGGGTACGGGAGCTGAAGCGGGACGGCATTGAGGAAGATCTGTTCCGTCAGTGCAAAAAGACGATATATGGGAGATATATCGGGATGTTCAGCAGACCGGAGGCAGTGGCAAGCGCCCTTCTGGCCTCCCACTTTACCGGGCTGGAGCTTTACTCCATGGTGGAGGAGCTGGGCCGTGTGACGAGGGAAAAGCTGGAGCAGCGGCTGAGGACGGAGTACCATGAGGAGTGGAGCTCCCTTTCCGTTGTCCGCGGACGCGGCGGAGACAATGATGAGGACGGCATATAAAAGCGCACTTCCCTAAACATATCGTATAAAAGGAGAGACGTTTAAGATGACAGAAACCCTTTCGTTCCCCGGCCTGGGCTGGGAATTCCATCTGTCCCGTGCAGCGTTCACCATTCCCATTGGGGAAAACGGGATTACCGTCTACTGGTACGGCATTCTGATTGCCCTGGCCTTTTTGTCCGCGGTGTTTTACGCCTTCCGCCGGTGTGCCACCTTTGGCATCAACGCGGACCGGGCCATTGACGTGGTGCTGGTGTCCGCTATCGGCGGCATCCTGGGGGCCAGGATATACTATGTCCTCTTTACCTGGGACTACTACAAGGACAACCTGGGGGAAATCTTTAAAATCTGGCACGGGGGCATTGCCATTTACGGCGGCGTGATCGGCGCGCTGCTGGTGGGGGCGCTGATGTGCAAAATCCGGAAGGTCCGCTTTCTGCCCATGGCCGACATGGCGGTTGGAGGCATTCTGCTGGGACAGGCCATCGGCAGATGGGGCAACTTTGTAAACATCGAGGCCTTTGGCTCCAACACTACCCTGCCCTGGGGCATGACCTCTCCCTCCATTGTATCCTATCTGTCCGGAATGAAGGAGGAGCTTTCCAAAATCGGCGTGGAGATCGACCCGTCCATGCCGGTACACCCCACCTTCTTCTATGAATCCCTCTGGTGCCTGATTGGATTTGGTCTGGCGGCGTATTTTGCCGGACGCAGAAGGTTTGACGGCGAGCTGCTGCTCTTTTACGCCGCCTGGTACGGAACCGGCAGGGCGGTGATCGAGGGGCTGAGGACCGACAGCCTGATGCTGGGGACCATCCGGGTATCCCAGCTGCTGGCGATTCTGTGTGTGATTGCGTCGGCGCTCATATGGATTGCGGTGCGCAGTAAGATTAAATCCTCCAACGACCCGGAGTATCTGAAGGTGTTTGCCAAGACCGGGGAGGCGGCCGCTGTGGTGAGCGGGGAATACTACAAGCGGCTGGAGGAGGAAAAGAAAAAGCAGCCGGAGAAGGTTGCACAGCCCATAAAACCGGAAACCGCTGCAAACCCGGTACAGGAAACGGTTCAGGCTGTAAAGGAGGCGGGACCTGCGGAAATGGACCGGGTGCAGCTGCGGCGGAGACAGCGCAGGAAGGCCGTTCAAAGGATGCGTTGAAAAAAGTGACCATAGCGTGAAAGAAAGGGCAGTCCCAAAACGACGGTGATTTCGTTTTGGGACTGCCCTATTTCATTGGATTCGCCTATTCGCTTATTCTTTTATCACTTCCGGGGACTTCAGGATTCCGGTCTCCTTCAGCTTGTACTCATAGCTGAATTCGTCCCCGAAGGTCCTCCAGGAATCCGGACCGAACCAGGTCCAGCCGGTATTGCAGTTGTGGACCGTCCCGAAAGTGTTGACCCGGTTGCCGAACAGGGTCAGGGTAATCTCGTGCTTTCCGGGGGCGGCGTCAACATGCAGGGTATAGGGCGCGAACACAATGGAGCCAACCCGCTTACCGTCCAGGGATACCCCCACCAGCGCGCCGCGGTAATGGGGTGTGCGGATGGTAAGGCCGTTTTCCCCGGCCTCTGCCTCTAGGTGGTATTCCACATTTCCGCCGTAGAAGGGCAGGCCCTGGGTGGTGATGTCCCCGAAGACAAGCTCCCGCACCGGTTGGGTGATTACCGCCCTGGAACCAATCGCCTTAACGCCGAAATCCCCCAGAATAAAGCAGTTTTCGGTGTTGGTCCGCTGGCCGAAGGGCATTGTCAAAATCAGGGTGTTTTCCCCTTTGCGGATAACCGGCAGCTTGACGGTGTGGATTCTCTCGTCTACATACCAGCCTGTAATGTCCTTGGAAACCTTTTCGCCGTTCCATTCGATGTCCGTCGCCTCCAGGTACTCCACCGCAAGGGAGGCGCCTGAAACCTCAATTTCGCTTTCCACCGTGAAGCGCAGGCGCAGGGTGTGGGTGTTGGGGACCGCCTCAATGACCCACGGCTGTGCTACGTGGTTTTTCCGGTGGGGATAGCCGAGGGCGTCCCGCATCTGGTTGTCCAGCCGGAGTATCTCCTCCTTGGGCTGCCAGGCGCCGCCGTCCATAGAGGACTCCGCCTGGTCCAGCAGCAGGACGTTGGGTTCGCTGAGGGTGACGCGGGCCTTTGCAAAGAAGGGGGTGTCCGCGTCGCGGGCGGCCAGGGAGTTGTGACCCAGGCGGAAGGGGGCGATTGCTTTGGCAAAGCTGACGCCTTCCCCTGCGGGACGCCGGCCCTTCTCCAGGCGGATCAGGATGCTGTCATGGGGGTAGAAGCTGTAGCGGATTTCCGTCTTCCCGTTTTGATAAGCGCATTGCAGGGGGACGATTTCGCCGGTCATGGTGTTGTAAAGGGTGGGGATGTATTCGCCGGATATGCGGATGGTAATATTCTCCTGGGGCAATACATCTTTCCCCAACAGGGCGATCCGCGGGTCCCACATGGGCTGAACCGGCTGCCTGCCGTGGGCGATAAACAGCCATTCCCGGTCCCCATCGGTGCGCATCTGGGTCAGCAGGCCGTTGGTGCGGGCGCCGTTCTGGTCCACGATTTCCACCAGGCGTTCCGGCTCCAGGGCGCACAGAATCTCATACTCGCTGAAGCCTATCACCTGGGCGGAGGCGGCCAGCTCCTTTCCCGCGCCGCTGGGGACCGCGTCCACCAGGGTGGGAACAGAGCCCAGGAACAGCAGCTTTCCGCCCGCCTGGGCGAATGCCCGCAGCCGTTCTACGGTGGTGGAGCGGAGGGTTTCACAGCCGGGAACCAGGATCACATCGTATTCCATGGCTCCCACCTTCAGGGGCGCTCCGCCTGTTTCACACTGGCGGGGGAGGAGGGCCTCCGAGATATAATCAAAGTCAATCTGCCCGAACAGCAGCCAGTCGGTCAGGTTTGCAAAGTTGCCGTCCAGGTGCTTCCGGATGGCAGAGGTCTGTTCCTGGGGGCCCCAGTGGAGCCAGTAGCTTTCCACCGGGTGGATGACCCCAACCTTTACCTTGGCCTTGCCCCTGGTCATCACGGTGTTGAGCCTTGCGAAATGGTTCTCAATCAGGGGGTACTCCCGGAACCAGGGGGACTGATAGTGGATGGAGGCGGGATAGTCCCGCTTGGCCTCCCCCAGCATGGTCACCCAGGACAGATGAGGGACCCGGACCGTCACCCCCAGGGCCGCCTGCCAGTCGCCTGCCAGCTTGTGGCCCCGGAAGTCAAAGTCCCAGTTGGTGACGCCGTACAGCTCCGAGGTAACGCCCTCCCGCCCGAACTGGTGGGAGACGGACTGGGCCTGTTTGGCGGTGGTGTATTCTCTGGCGTCGCAGAGCATATCGATGCCGGGGAGCTGGAAGGAGCCCAGGGAACGCATGACCTCCCCCAGGGACGCGGTCTGGCTCTGGAGGGTGGGTTCCGACAACATGTGGCCGGTGAGCTTGAGACCCTTTTCCTCGCACCAGCCGCCCAGCTGGTCCGAAAACGCCTCGGCGAATCGCTCGGAAATGTGGGCGTGGTATTGATACCTTGTGACCGACGGCTTTCCCTCCGGCAGGTCCCACAGCAGCTCCGGCAGCTTTTCCAGGAGGTTCTCGCCGTACTCCCTTCGATAGGTTTCAGGCAGATTATCAGTCCAGGGGAGAATGATATCCTTTTTCTCAAAGGCAAAGCCCAGGGCTGTCTTGTGGGTGAACTGGGGCTCGTCGGTGAAGATGGAGGGGATGGTTTTCCCAAACTCCGCGCCGTTGTGCTTTAGGTAGGCCTCATGGGTCACCTCTATGAATTTGCGGATGGAGCCGCTGTCCAGGGTGTCGGCATAGGTCTGATTGTTGTACCAGGGGCTTTCCTCTGCCAGCTCCAGGTAGCCGTACCAGCGGACAGAACCCTCCTTTACCGGAGAATTGGGGGAGACCTGTTCATAGTGCTTTAAGGTGCCGTCTTCATTGAGAGATACATCATAGCAGCAGAGAAAACGGCTTTCGGCGGCCCGTTCCTCCTTTTCAGAGGCGGCAGGATAATTGCGGGGGTCTGGGGTCAGCAGAAGGTGGCGGGCGCGTTTGGTCCTGTCCTTGGTGACAATACCCCCCGCCGCGCCGGAGGGCCAGCGATCCTCGTCGTAGAGCCAGGCCAGCATCTTCCGGTCCTTTGCCTCATCGACGCAGGTTTGGATCAGCTGGAAAAACTCCTCGCTGAGGTAGGGGGTGACAAGTCCGGTCCGGCAGTGCATATGGAAGCCGCCGAAGCCCATCTCCTGGAGCCAGCCGATCTGGCGCTTCAGCTCGTCCGGCTTTAAATCCCCGTTCCACGCCCAGAAGGGCGCGCCCCGGTATTCGGAGGTGGGGTTCTCAAAAAGGGTTTGCTCCAGCTCTGACTGGCTGCGGGAATACAGCATGAAAATTCCTCCTTTATATCCGTTTTTTCGGATGCGCTGTAATGATAGTATAGCTGTATGCGTTTACTGTTAAAATACAGTTTTCCACATCGATGTAATAGTTTTTACCCTTACGGGTGATGACGGCGCAATCAGAGGAGATTTTCTCCCTGCACCATTCCACCGCATCGTCCGCCTCCAGGGAGAGGTTCTTCCTAATCCGCTCCGCGCCTAACTGGGTGGTATGGAGCTTGGACATGTTTTGCAGCAGTTGATTGTTCATACTCATTTCCTGGAAATTCCTTCGGTGATCCTCCCGGATTTACTGAACAGAAGTATCTGTCCTAAGATGAAGTATACCAGTATCCTGACAAAAGTCAATTCCCTGTCAGAAATAATTTTATATATTTTGCCGAATTTCAGAGAGAAAAAATGAAATTTGTTCATGATAATGACGGAATTTCTTTGGGATCCGAACTAGAATATAAAAAGGGAAGAAAAAAATGCACAATTCTTCCTTTGCGGAGAATGTATGAATATGCTATAATATATGAATAAAGAAAAAAATAAACCTTCAGGGCCTGTTCAAAAAAGCGCAGAATGCGCGGCTGGATTTCCAAGGGAATATTTCGAGGCAGGCTCTTAAACCACAAAGGAGGAATCGCCTGTGTCAGAAACACATGCTCCCACCGCGGGGCGGTTGGCGCTGGATTACGTGGAGCCGGGCATGGACCTGACCGACCAGTCCCAGGTCACGTCGTCTGTTCCCGAAGGGGTAACGGCAAAAATGCTGTACCGGGACATTGTACATATTGCCTGGCCGTCGCTGATAGAGCTGACCCTTGCCCAGCTTACATCCATGGTGGACCTGATGATGGTGGGCCAGCTGGGCCCCTGGGCCATCACCTCGGTGGGATTGAGCACACAGCCTAAATTTCTGCTCCAAACTGTTTTTATGGCCATGAATGTGGGCGCAACCGCCATGGTAGCCCGGTATAAGGGGGCGGGAGAACGGGACAAGGCCAACACCATCATGCGTCAGGCCCTGCTGATTACCTTTACATTTTCCCTGATTTCCTCTGTCCTGGGTTTTTTCTTCGCCAGGCCCCTGGTGGCCTTTATGGGCGGCCAGGATGATATGATGGCATTAAACGGCGGCACCATCTATCTGCGCATCCAGATGCTGGGGTTGGTGGGCTTTGCCCTGACCTCCACCATCACCGCCGTTCTGCGGGGAGTGGGCAACTCCCGCACCGCTATGGTTTACAATACCATCGCCAATGTGGTAAACGTCATTCTCAACTATATCCTGATTTACGGGCACTTCGGGGCCCCGCGTCTGGAGGTTGCAGGGGCGTCACTGGCAACCATCATCGGGCAGTTTGTGGCCATGGTCATCGCGCTTATCTCGGTAATCAACGGGAAATTCTATCTCAAGCTCCGATTCCGGGACGGGTTCCTGCCGGACTTTGACGCCATTGGGAAGATTGTCAAAATTGGCATCCCCGCTATGATTGAGCAGCTGACCATGCGGGCTGGAATGATCATCTACGCCAAGACCGTCGCGTCCTTGGGGACTATCGCCTTTGCCACCCATCAGATTTGTATGAATATTCAGGCCCTTTCCTTCATGACCGGACAGGCCTTCGGTGTATCCGCCACCTCCCTGATGGGCCAGAGCCTTGGGAAGAAGCGCCCCGACATGGCCCAGGCCTACTGCACCCGCACCAGAAGGGTGGGGATGTGCGTGGCGTTTATCCTGACCTTTGTGTTCCTGTTCTTCGGCCGGTTTATTGTGGCGTGCTACAGCGACGATCCCGCTGTCATCTCCACAGGCGCAAGGATATTGATGTTTGTGGCCTTTGTACAGCCCTTTCAGTCGTCCCAGTTTATCCTTTCCGGCGCGCTGCGGGGAGCGGGGGACACCAAGTCCATTGCCAAGATTATCTTCCTTACGGTGCTGCTAGTGCGGCCCAGCCTTGCGCTGATATTGATTTATCTGTTCCATTGGGGACTTGAGGGCGCGTGGGTTGCCCTGGTGTGTGACCAGCTTCTGCGGACCATGCTGGTGTGGAGAAGGTATAAGTCCGGCAAGTGGAAGATAATCCGGGTGTAATCAAACGCATTGCAGCCAGGTAAAAAGCCGCAGCTATGAAAGCATAAAAAGAGGGCCGACTATAGTCGGTTGACCCTTGGCTGATTAGTACGAGAAATAATCGCCGCACGTTCCAGGTGACCGGCGATTATTTCTTTGTGATGATAGTAACAAAGACGTCACATATCGCAATGCTCACAAACAGAAGCTGTAAAACTTTACGTAGTGTCATACAGCAGCTCCTTTCACAGCAGTAAAAAATATATTTAGCCGAAAATGGAACAAGTTCTGTAAACGTGGCCATTCACCGAAATTTTTTGTAATCCCAGATTTGTATTTCGATTCCTTGAATCCTTTCAGGAGGTTTTCCCGCTTGCCCTCCATTGTAAGGCGTGATATAATAACTCTTAGATAAATAACACCCCTTGTAAAAGGAGTTGAAGGAAAAGCAATATGTATACAATCGCAATCATAGACGACGAAAGCATTATCCGCCGGGGGCTGGCACAGAGCATTGACTGGAATGACCTGGGCTATGAGGTGGTGGGCACCGCATCCGACGGTGAAGAAGGACTTGCTTTGATGAAGGAGAAAAAGCCGGACATCGTCATCAGCGACATCCGAATGCCTGTGCTGGACGGATTGGAAATGGTCCGCCAGGCCAGGCGGCTGCACCTTCCATGCAGCTTTATACTCATGTCCGGCTATGAGGAGTTTCGATATGCCCAGTGTGCGGTCAATCTGAAGGTAGAAAAGTATCTCTTGAAGCCCATCGACAACGAAGAACTGCTTAAGGTGGTTCGCCGCGTCACCCGTCAGATCGAGGCAGAACGCAAGCTGGAACGGCAGATTTCCGAGAGTATGCCCCTGCTGCGGCATAACTTTGTAGCCAGGCTCCTTTCCGGAAGAATGACGGAGGAGGAGATTGCGTCAGAGCTGGGATTCCTGGATATTGACCTTTCGGCGTACCAATACCTGGTGCTGATGATTAAGGTGGACGATTACCGGGAGGAACCGTATGTCTCCCATATCCAGCGGCAGGAGGTGCTGAAGTTCGGTATCTTTAATATCGTCCAGGAGGTTTTTGGCGCGGATTCCCAGTCCTCCCCCTATCCTAATGGGGAAAAGAATCTCCCTGTTTATGACGAGCGGGTGGAGAATATCTACAGCGGCGGCTTACAGCAGGTGCTGTTCCATGATACCGGCGGGGACGAGCTGGTGGTCATCGCAGGCTGCGGGGAAGGAAAGGAGGGCCCCGCGCTGCGGCGTATCTATCAGCTCTGTGAGGAGCTTTCCATGAAAACCGGCGAAAGCCTCTCCACCACCGTTACCATCGGGATGGGACGCTTCCGGAAGGGATATCAGGGGATCGCCCGTTCCTGCGCTGAGGCCGCCTCCGCCATTGAATGCCGCCATATGGAGGGAAAAAACCGAATTATCTCCATACAGGATATCCACCTGCCAGGGCGGCGGGACAGCATCTCTATTTCCGACCTGGAAAAGAAGGTCCTGTCCTCCATAAAAATTGGTCTGGTGGAGGAGACCAACAAATCCCTGGAGGGAATACGCACCCGGATCCTGGAGCAGGAGTTTGTCACATTGGAAAAGATGCGCCTTATTGGAATGGAGCTTTCCATTCTGCTGATCAAGGAGGCGGAAAACTGGACCAACCAGGACAGCGAAAGGAGTCATCTGGAGGAGCTCAATGGCCTTTCCTCTTCCATTATGTCCAAGGAAACCCTGGATGACATCTTCCAGGTGCTGTTTACCTTGGTGGAGAAGATTGCCAGGGGTATTAACGCCCAGCGTATCAGCCAGCAGAAGGAGATTATCGACCAGGCAATCGCCTACATCAACGCCAATTATGGCAGTGAGGATCTTTCTCTTCAGGATGTGGCCCAGAATGTACATATCAGCTCGTCCTATTTCAGCACCATCTTCAAAAAGGAGAAGAATATCAACTTTACTGACTATCTCACCGAAACCCGAATGAAAAAATCCATGGAGCTGCTGCGCAATACCAACCTGAAGGCCTATGAAATTGCCCGCATGGTGGGGTACAGCAATCCCCAGTACTTCAGCCTCTGCTTTAAAAAGTATACCGGCTATTCACCGTTACAGTTTAAAAATATCTGATTAAACAGGAGGAAAGACCACAATGGACATAAAAGAACAGGCTCTGGCCCTGCACCGTGAAAAAAGAGGAAAGCTGACCGTTACCCCCACCGTTGAGGTGAAAAATTCCGCTGACCTGGCTCTGGCCTATACTCCCGGTGTGGCGGAGCCCTGCAAGGAAATCCATAAAGATAAAGATAAGGTTTACGAATACACCCGCAAGTGGAACACCGTGGCAGTCGTCACCGACGGCACCGCCGTTCTGGGGCTGGGGGACATCGGCCCGGAAGCTGGGCTCCCTGTGATGGAGGGGAAAGCAGTCTTGTTTAAAACCTTTGCGGATGTGGACGCCTTCCCCATCTGCCTGGACACTAAGGACCCAGAGGAGATTATCAAAACGGTGAAATATCTCCAGCCCACCTTTGGCGGGATCAATCTGGAGGATATTTCCGCGCCCCGGTGCTTTGAGATCGAACGCCGCCTGAAAGAGGAAATGGACATCCCCGTTTTCCACGACGACCAGCATGGGACTGCCATCGTTGTTCTGGCCGGAGTGCTCAATGCCCTGAAGGTGGTGGGGAAAAGGCTGGATGAGATTCACGCGGTCATCAACGGCGCGGGCTCGGCGGGCATCTCTATCGCCAAACTGCTGATGCGGAGCGGGCTGAAGAACCTTATTCTCTGCGACAAGGCCGGGGCGATTTACGAGGGCATGGAAAACCTGACCTCTGCCCAGGAGATGATGTCCAAAATGACCAACCGCCGGATGAAAAAGGGGAGTTTGGCTGATGTTCTGCCGGGGGCTGACCTGTTTATAGGCGTTTCCGCCCCCAACGTGCTGACCGCTGAGATGGTAAAGACCATGAACCATAACGCGGTGGTCTTCGCCATGGCAAACCCCACCCCGGAGATTCTTCCCGACCAGGCCAAGGCGGGCGGCGCCAGGGTGATAGGGACAGGCCGTTCGGATTTTCCCAATCAGGTCAACAATGTCCTGGTGTTCCCCGGCATTTTCCGGGGGGCGCTGGACTGCCGCGCTTCTGATATCAACGAGGAGATGAAGATTGCCGCCGCCCACGCCATCGCAGGGCTTATCTCCGATGGGGAGCTGAACGAGGAATATGTCCTGCCCAAGGCGTTTGACCCCAGAGTGTCCGCAGCGGTTGCCAAGGCGGTGATGCAGGCGGCGAGGGATACGGGGGTTGCGCGAATTTAACAGGCTGCGACTGTGAAAGAAAAACCAAGTTCGAGTAGTTCTATTTCTTCCAGCAGCGAAGTTGCTTCCTCTACAGAAAGTCCAGTTCCACAGGACAAAATGCGCTGTTCTGAATAGGTTCAGGTTCACGTTTGGGGGTAGGATGTCTCTTCTGTTGCGTTATACTGTTTCAGCCCTGACAGCCAAAGTCGGGGCTGTTTTTCTGTTGTACAGGCATAAACCAATTTTTTACGACCATATTATGTATGGGCAGTACGCCTGAATTTGGCAGGCACCGGCTTTGAAAGGGGGAGGGTGATGAACCGTGTATAAGTTCCCTGGCTTTACGCCAAAGGCAAACAGCGCGGTCAACCATGCAATGACCCAGGCGTCTATATTGGGCCATACCTATATCGGAAGCGAACATCTCCTTTTAGGCCTTCTCCGCGAACACAGCGGGGTGGCCTATGTTGTTCTTTCACAGAAAAATGTCGATTATGACAAGGTAGTCCGCCAACTGGTGCGGACGGTGGGCAAGGGGATGACCACTTCCCTGACGCTGGAAAACCTAACCGAGCGCAGCCGCCGGATTTTGGAAAACGCCGCCGGTCAGGCGCGGCTGATGGACCAGCCCATGGTGGGGACCGAACACCTTTTAATGGCGCTGCTGCTGGAAACGGACAGCTATGCCGTGCGGTTTTTAAACGAATTAAATGTAAACCATGAGCTGCTGTACCAGTTTCTCATGGATACCCTGGACGGAGAGCTTCGGGAGCTTCCGGACGCCTCAGGCAGTCTTGGGATAGGAAGGGGGAAAAGGCCCATGGCGAAAGCCGTCAGGCCGGCGACCAAAACGCCGCTGCTGGATAAATTCAGCAAGGACTTAACCTGGATGGCCCAGGAGAATATGTTGGACCCTGTGATAGGCAGGGACCGGGAGCTGGAACGGGTGGTGCAGATTTTATCCCGACGCAGTAAAAACAATCCCTGTTTGATTGGAGAGGCGGGCGTTGGCAAGACCGCTGTGGCGGAAGGTCTGGCCCAGATGATTGTAAAGGGGGATGTACCGGATTCCCTGCAATATAAAAGGATTGTCTCGGTGGATTTGACCTGCATGGTGGCAGGGACCAAGTACCGGGGCGAATTTGAGGAGCGGGTCAAGGCTATTCTCGAAGAAGTCGCCAACGCGGGCAATGTGATTCTCTTTATCGATGAGGTGCATACCATCATCGGAGTGGGCGCGGCGGAGGGAGCCATCGACGCGGCCAACATCCTAAAGCCCCAGCTCGCCAGGGGAGAGCTCCAGATGATCGGCGCAACCACCATTGAGGAATACCGGAAAACAGTGGAAAAGGACGCTGCTCTGGACCGCAGGTTCCAGACCGTCCTGGTGGAGGAGCCGCCGGAGGACATTGCCGTGCGTATCCTGAGGGGAATCAAGGACCGGTATGAAAAGCATCACCATGTGGTGATTTCGGATGAAGCGGTGACGGCGGCGGTGCGGCTGTCCGCCCGGTATCTGCCGGACCGCTTTCTGCCGGATAAGGCCATCGACCTGATGGACGAGGCCGCGTCCAGGGTGCGGATATGCACCTTCAGCGCCCCTAAAAGCCTGCGGGAAAAGGAGGAGCAGCTCCGGGAAATCCAGCAGCAGAAGGAAAACGCCATCCACAACCAGAGCTTTGAGCTGGCCGCCCAAATCCGCGACCGGGAACGGGAACTGGCCAAACAGGTGCAGCAGTTGAAAAACATCCGCGACGCCAAGGAGATACGCCTCCGTCGGGAGGTGACGGCGGAGGATGTGGCCAAGGTGGTTTCCTCCATGACGGGAATTGATACCTCCACCTTGACCAAGGAACAGAGCCAGCAGCTCCTCCATCTGGAGGAAAGTCTGAGCAGGCGCATTGTAGGGCAGACGGAGGCCATTAAAGCGGTGTCCGGAGCCATACGCCGGGGGAGAATCGGGCTGGGGGACCCAGGGCGGCCCTTGGGGTCGTTCCTGTTCCTGGGGCCCACGGGGGTGGGAAAAACCGAGCTCTGCAAGGCCCTTGCCGCCTGCCTGTTCGCCGACGAAAAGGCGATTGTCCGGCTGGATATGTCCGAATATATGGAAAAACACACCGTTTCCCGGCTGATCGGCTCGCCCCCCGGTTATGTGGGCTACGGGGAAGGGGGACAGCTCACCGAGGCCGTCCGCCGGAAGCCCTACTGTCTGCTGCTGCTGGACGAAATTGAAAAGGCCCATCCGGATATCTTCAACATCCTCCTGCAAATTTTAGAGGACGGAACCATTACCGACAGCCAGGGCAGGAAGGTGAATTTTAAAAACACCCTGATCATTATGACCTCCAACCTGGGGGCGAGATATCTGACTGAGGGAAAGCAGCTTGGATTCCTGACGCCGGAGTCCACCGACCGGGCGGTCCGGCAGCAGGTGATGCGGGAATTGAAGGATGCCTTCCGGCCGGAATTTTTGAACCGCATTGATGAAACCATCCTGTTCCAAAGGCTGACACAGGAGGATGTGCGGTGCATTGCCCAGCAATTTTTGCGGCAGCTCAAGGGAAGGCTGGACGATCTGCACATTTCCATCACCTTCAGCGACGAGGCGGTCAGTCGCCTGGCGGTGATGGGGTATGACCCGTCCTATGGGGCGAGGCCGCTGCGGAAGGTAATCCGCAGCCAGGTAGAGGATCCCCTGGCGGAGCAGATTTTACAGCACACCCTTGTGCCGGGGGACAGGGTGCTCTGCAAGTACGCGGAGGAAGGATTCCGGTTCCAGAAGGTGGTTAGCTGAAAAAAGCGGGGGAACCTGTCCGGTTCTCCCGCTTTGTGCTGCGAAATGTATATTTTTGTAACAATATTGCTCAAAGGGTTCTTTTCCCTATATATATTATACCACAAAACAGAAATAATTACCAGACTGGTTTTACTGCTGGATATATAGTATGATTGACCTGGAACTTCAAAGATACAGGAGGGTCATATTTATGAAGTATTATCATGGATCGACAGTAAAAGGGCTTACAGAGCTTCAGCCCCATCTTTCTGTCGGAGCGCATTTGCAGGAAGCAAAGGTTTATCTGACAACAAGCAGGCAGTTGGCGGCGCATTATATATGGGACATCCAGCGGCTGGGGATAAGGATGCCGATGCTTGATATTCGCAAGGATGGAACCCTTGTATTCCAGGAAATGTTCAGCGGCGCGCTGGAATATTTTTATAAGGGCGTTTCAGGTTATATTTACCATTGTGAAGGGGATTACACGCCTGATCCCGTTGTACCTACAAGCTATACTTCAGATAAGGCTGTCCCAGTCACTGGATGTGAATATATTGAAGATGTGTATGAACATATTCTGCAATATGAAAAACAGGGAAAGTTCATTTATGAACATTATGAGGATCTGCCGCAGTGGCGGATTGATGTTATCCGGGGGCAGATTATCCGGCTTATTAAAAGATTCAATCTGGTTGCTGACAGCAGCCATCCCAGCAGAAACTTTATTATGGAGAAGTTTCCGCGCTATTGGGAAGAAGCAGAGGTGCTGTACGAGCATAATTTGCTGTAAAGTATGACGGCTGGGCAGATTGTGGAAGAAGCATCTGCCTAATGAAAAAGGAGAGCAAAAGCCGGAAATGCTTTTGCTCACTTTTTTCCATGCGGAATTATTTATCATCACAGCAATATTTTATATTGATTTTTTCGGTTGGCTCGGATATAATAAAAGTAGGATAAACCCTACTTTCCATACTTATAGAAGGTGCTATAGAATGCCGGTCAACACTTTTATTGATAACGCAAAGGTCATGTCCAAAGGTCAGGTAACAATTCCAAAAGATGTTCGAGAAGTGCTTGGCATAACCAGCGGAGACCGTATTTCATTTATTGTCGAGGGTAGTAATGTGAGAATTGTCAACTCCGCCGTTTATGCTATGCAGGTCCTTCAAAGCGAAATGCAGGGTGAGGCAGAACATGTTGGGCTTACCTCAGAGGATGATGTAATGGCGCTTGTCAAAGAGCTGCGAGATGAGGATAGCTGTGTATGAGAGTATATCTTGATAATTGTTGTTATAATCGACCTTATGATGACCAATCATATATGCGGATTCATTTAGAAACACAGTCTAAACTTTATATCCAAGAAATGATTAAAGAGAAGAAAATTGAATTAGTAAATTCATATATGTTAGAATATGAAAACAGTAAAAACCGTTTTAAAAGAAAATCTTCTATATTGAAATATGCAGTAAAGGCAGGCAATGATTTGATTGCGCTTGCGGCATATGAGCTTTATCAAGATAAAGCTTATGTATATCTCTTATATGCTGAAAGTACACCAAATAGTAACCCTACCATGACTTCAAAAGATAGACGAAAGTATTCCGGTATTGGAAAGGTTATCCTTGCCTTTGGAATCAAAACGTCAAAGGAGAAATTTTTTATTGATGAGGTAACACGGGTTACATGGGCACATCTTCAGCAAAAGAAAACTGGAGAACCTGTTGAGATTCGTCCGGCGTTTTCAAGGTAAAGGGCCTGCTGGAGAGATATTTCGGCTAAGGGTTACGCTGTACACAAATAGTTTGAGAGGACAGGCAGGGGTGCTTGTCCTCTCTTTCATTGTCATTTGGTAACAACGGGGGCATTGCGTTTTGTAAAAATCTATAAAATTCTCCACAGCAGAAATGATTCTGTTGTGGAGAATTTCTTTTTGCGTATTACCCTCCATTTAATGTTTATCTCATATAAAAACTCTAATTTTGCCGCTTTTTGACCCTGATGCAAGATTTGTCCTTTGAAATTTTGCTTTATTTTGTCCTGTGTATATCAAAAATGCCCTATTTTTCACTTTCATGAACGCCAATAAGGACAACCCCGCCTATCAGCTGATGGGGGTAAAGACCCCTACCATGAATCCCGGAGAAAAGGCGATGTATGTCACCGAGTATGAATTCGGCGGAAATCCCCAGCTGGGCATTACCACTGCCTGCAAAAATGTGGAGGCTGCCATGCGCCTGTATGACTTTGGCTTCTCGGAGGAGGGCTATCGCCGCTTTAACTGGGGAGAAGAGGGCGTTTCCTATACCATGGAAAACGGAAAGCCCCAGTACACGGAGCTTATCCTGAAAAACCCGGAAGGCAAAAGCGTGGACACTGTTCTGGCAAACTACGCCATGACCGCCATCAAGGGGCCGGCCATGCTGGTGCAGGACCCGGATTATATGCTCCAGTATTACAGTATGCCCCAGCAGCAGCAGGCAATGGAGGTATGGGCGGATAAGGACTATGAAAACCGCGCGTTCCCAACCGTATCCTACACCTCGGAGGAATCCCAGAAATTTACCGCCATTATGGCAGACCTGGAAACCTATGTGGAGCAGATGTCTATGAAGTTCATCATTGGCTCCGAGTCCTTTGACAACTGGGACAGCTTTGTAAAAACCTGCGCCGGTATGGATGTGGAAACCGCTATACAAATTCAGCAGACAGCAGTTGACCGCTATAACGCCAGATAATCTGTTTTCCGGCCATTTAAACAATTGAATGCCAGAGGAAAAAAGTGTATAATTTTAGAAAGGATGAAAGTTTCATGAAGGGAGATACCTTCCGCTATACCCCCCAGAGGATGGAGGACAGTGGCATTACGCCCAATCTGGTCCGGCTGACCGGCCCCCAGGACGCCTGCAACCACCTTTATTTCCACAACCGCAGCTTTACCCCCGATGATAAGACGGTTATCTTCCAGTCCACACGGGGCGGCGGCAACAATCTTTTCGCCATGGAGCTGGCCTCTGGGCAGGTCCGGCAGCTGACCCAGGGATACCAGTTGGACTACTTTGCCTACCCTTCGCGGGATGGGAAGAAGGTGTTTTTCGGGGCGGAGGGCTGTATTAAGACGGTGGACCTGGAGACATTGGAAGAGGAGATCATCGTCCGCGCCCAGGACCTGGTGGAGGCAAAGGTGAGAAAGTGCTCCGGCGCCTTCCCAAGCTGGGACGGAAAAAAGCTGGTCTGCTTTTACGAGGCGAACCCGGACTACGCCGCTGTATTCAGTTGGTACAGCCGTCCCGAAAGGAGAAGAAGAATGTACAAGCCTCACCCGGATTTTAAGCCCCACAAGCCAGTGACCTTTGAACAGCTCCAGGCAATTATGGACGCCCCGGTTTTGGACACATCCCTGCTGCCGGAGCCGGTTATCATCGAGTCCTTCACCCTTTACCGCCGGGAGAACGCCTGGTTCTTAAAGGTGCGGGGGACAAAGGGGGAGGAGGGCATCGCCCCCTGCTCCGACCGCGCCTCCTATCTCCATCTGCTGCTGAAAAAGTTCCTCCCCCTTGCCATAGGCAAGGACGCCCGCACTCTGGAGGAGATTCTGAACACCATCTATGTCACCGACATCAACTATAAGATTCAGGGACTGGCCTACTGGTGCTGTATCGCCTGGCTGGAATCAGCGATTCTGGATATGCTTGGAAAGGCAGCCGGTGTCCACATCGCCCAGCTCCTGGGGGGACGCCAGCGGGATGAGCTGGAAATGTATGTGGCCTCCGGCAACCGCGACACCACCCCGGAAGAGGAGGTGGAGATTCTCCACAATCGAGTGGACAAAATAGGGGCAAAGGCCATCAAGTTTAAGTTAGGCGGAAGGATGAGCCGCAACCGGGACTCCATCGCCGGACGGACCGAGGGACTGCTGCACCTGGCCAGAAAGAGCTTTGGGGACGATTTTATCATCCACTGCGACGGCAACGGCTCCTTTGACGCCCGCAAGGGGATTGAGATAGGGCGGATTGCCGAGAGCATCAACGCCTATTTTTACGAGGAGCCCTGTCCCTTTGACGACCTGTGGGACACCAAGGCGGTGGCGGACGCGCTGGACGTCCCCCTGGCCTTCGGCGAGCAGGAGACAAGCCTGCGCCGCTTTGCGTGGATCATCGAAAACGACGCGGCTCAGGTGCTCCAGCCGGATTTGCAGTACACAGGTGGGTTTATCCAGTGCATCAAGGTGGCTAGGATGGCCCAGGCGGCGGGCAAGGTGGTGACGCCCCATGTTTCCGGCGGGTACGCCTCCTACAATATGCTGCTGTTCTGCGCCATCATCCCAAATGCGGGGCATTACCATGAGTACAAGGGATTCCGGGGGGTAGAGGACTGCGTTCCGGGAGGGCTGCCGGTAAAGAACGGCCTGATCCGCGTTCCGAACGGTCCCGGCCTGGGGCTGGATATCCCGTTTATCAACACCCCTCAGACAGAATGTGTGTTTGAGATTCGGTAGAAAAAGGAGGAGCGTATGTCTGAACACATTGTCCATACGGCGGTCCTGGAGGATACCTTCCGCATTGCCGGGGGACTGCCGGGTATTCCGGAGAGCTTCCGGGAGGTGATGCGGGACTTTGAGGCATTCGCCCAGCTGGGGTGTATCACCGTCTCCGGGGATACGTTCAGCTTCCGGCTGCTGGAGGAGTACAAGCCCCTGTGGGCCGGGCGGGACGAACTGCTGAAGGCCAAGACGGCCTTTGTTCTGGGGTGGGTGTCCCACCGGGCCTGCGACCGGGAGATGAAGCCCATCTGGCGGGAGCCAAAGCTGAAGGGGCGGGGCAGCGACGTTGACCCAAACCTTTCCCCCACCGAATGCAGCGTTTATCACGAGGGGGTTATGTTCAACCGGTACTATGCCAACGACCCCAAGTTCCGGCTGGCGGTGTATCCCCAGGAGTTGTCCCAGGTTCCCGGTTACAATTACATAGACCTTGACCGCGCCGCGCTGTTTATCCAGCAGGCCTTCGGCGCGTCCTACATGAACATTCAGACCCTGCCGGAGGACGCGGACCCTCAGACGTTTTTTGAGGAAATGTGTATGCGGGCGCAGAAGTTCTATGTGGACCCCCAACGGTACACCCGCTCGGCGGGAAGCCCGGACCCGGAGCTGACCGAGGAATATGTCACCGGAATCAACTGGGTGGACGACAACGACCGGATTGTCCGGCTGGCCCTCCGTCTGCGGGCAGGGGAGTCGCCCTCGCCCGATGAATATCAGGCCGCCTATGACTCTGTACCGGAAAGCCACTATGGAAAAGCCCTCCGTCTGTCCCTGTCCTATATTCTGACGGCCGCGGAGTACTTTGAGCGGGCGGATATGGGAATGGACGAGCTGAAGGAGCGGTTGGATATCGGCAAAAAGGGCCCCGGCGGGCTTGTGGTTTAGGAGGGATGCAGCATGAAAACCTTTTTAGTGGAAACCGCCCTGGTAAACCTTTCCGCCAAGCTGCTGGGGGTACCGCTGACCGATAACTATGCGGTGTTTGGGGCAATGCCCCGGTACCGCCATCTGCGCTTAGGGGATATCCGGGAGGCGGAGGGGATTGACGATGTTCCCTTAAAGGCGAGGAGCTTCCGGTTTGGAGTCCATTGCGGCGGCATACTGGAAAAATACACCAATGCCTGGAGCGAAGCGGATTGGATGCTTTGCGAAGCCCAGGTTGTGCGGGAATGCTTTGCGCCAATCCACAGGGCGGAGGGGCTGACGGCAGAGGAGAAAAAGAAATCCCTGCTCACCTTTATCAACGCCCTGGTCAAGCGGGCGCAGATACGCACCCACACCGCCAAACCCGGTTATGAGGATATCAACACCTGGCTGGAGCGGTACTACCGGATGCAAAAAGACTACCGGAACTATCTGTCCCGGCTTGTGGATGCCGCCGTCCAACCGGAGGAGATGGAGCTTTCCCATATGGAGCATTTCCTGTCGCCAAAGGACGGGCTGATCAGGCTGGCGCTGTCTGAATCCTTTGCCGAGGGAGAACTGCGGCAGGAGCTGGAGGGGGAACCGGATTCTATCTTAGGCAGGATGCTGAAGGAGACTTTAGTTTCCTGGAAATTATAATCAGAGAGGATGACCTTTTATGAAAATCGCACTGTTGGAGCCGCTGGCAATCCGCAGCGAAACACTGGACGCTTTTGTGACCAAAATAAAAACCCTCGGACATGAAATAACGGTTTACAATGACCGGGACCCCTCCCCGGAGGGGCTTCGGGCGCGGAGCCAGGGGATGGACGCTGTGATTATCGCCAACACCCCCTATCGTGAGGACGTTTTGGAGACCTGCCCGGACCTGCGGTATATTGACGTGGCCTTTACTGGCGTGGACCACATTGATGTGGATTATTGCCGGAAAAAGGGGATACAGGTTTCCAACGCCTCCGGGTATTCGGACATCTGTGTGGCAGAGCTGGCCTTTGGCATGATGCTCAGCCTTTCCCGGTACATGGTCCAGTGCGACCAGGCGGTCCGGGACGGAAAGGACAAGACCGGACTTGTGGGGACAGAGCTGGCCGGGAAGACGCTGGGGGTCATCGGGACCGGGAAAATCGGCACGCGGGTGATTTCCATTGCCAGGGCCTTTGGCATGGACGTAATTGCCTACAGCCGGACGGTCAAGCCGGAGCTGGAGGCCATGGGCGTCAAGTATCTGCCGTTGGCGGAGGTTATGGCCCAGAGCGATATTGTCACCCTGCACACCCCCAACAACGCCGAGACAAAGGGGCTCATCAGCAAAGAGCTGATTGAAAAGATGAAGCCCTCCGCCACCTTTATCAACACCGCCCGCGGGCCTATTGTGGACAGCCAGGCGCTGGCGGACGCCCTCAATGCCGGGAAGCTCCGCGCTGCGGGGATCGACGTTTTCGAGATGGAGCCGCCCATTCCCGCGGATCACCCGCTGGTGACGGCGAAGAATGTTCTGCTGGCCCCCCATGTGGCCTTTGCCACCAAGGAGGCGATGGAGCGCCGGGCGGAGATTGTCTTTGAAAACATGCTGGCGTGGCTGAACGGGGATATCCGCAACCAAATCTGCTGAAACAACTGATAAATCGATATCTGCAAACAAATCGGGCCGAAAGAACCTGCGTTTTTTCGGCCCGGTTTTTTCAGTTTTATAAGCTTATCAAAGAGAGGTCTGATACTATTTCCGAATAAAAACCTAACTTTCGTTATTGGGCGAAAAGCCTGAATGATTGATTGTTGGGTGCGTATTGGTCATGTACTGTTGATAGTTAGAGATATTATAGGCAATAAATAAAGATCGCCGGAAAAAATCCGACGGTCTTTATTTGTTATTATATATTAATTTATACCCTCCGCTGCTCTCCCATGACTTGCTGTTTTAGAGAGAATTGCATTTTTTGGAAATTTCTGTTCATTGACAGATTGTCTTTTCCCGGCGGGTATGCTATTATTATTTATAGGACAAATACAATAAACAGGAGGAACCGTAAAATGGAATACACCGTTCAGCCAAAGGTCAAGGAAACCATCCAAACCCTCACCGGCATGGAGCCGGTACTGAACGCCCTCGGCTTTTTGAGGGAGGACCACGAAAACTCCATCGCCCAGCAGCTGGAACTGGTACAGATTCCCGCCCCCACCTTCCATGAGGAAAAGCGTGCCGAATATATGACCGATGCCTTCCGTAAGCTCGGCCTGACCGATATCCACATCGACCGCTCCGGCAATGCCATAGGCGTCCGCAAGGGGACAGGCAGCGGACCGAAGATACTCATCGACGGGCATATGGATACCGTCTATCCTATGGACACACCCCTGAATCCCCGCCGGGACAGCGATTTTATCTACTGCCCCGGAATCACCGACGACACCCGCGCCCTTGCCGCCATGCTCACCCTTATCCGCGCCCTGAACCACGCTGATATCCGGACAACCGGGGACCTGGTCTTTATGGGCTCTGTCCGGGAGGAGGGCCGGGGGGCTTTCGGCGGCGTCACCGAGTTTTTCAATGAGAACAAGGACATCGACGCGGCGGTCCATATGGACGGATGCGGCATCGGCGGTATCATCTATCAATCTACCGGCTTTAAGACCATGGAGGTCACCTTCCACGGCATCGGCGGACACGCCTACGGGGCCTTTGGGGAGGTGGCCAATCCCCTCCACGCGGCGGCGCGGGCAGTGGCCAAGATAGCGGATTTACAGGTTCCGGTCATGCCCAAAACCACCTACTGCGTTTCCAACTTCCACGCCGGGAACGACGCGGGCATCCACGCGATTGTCCCCTCAGCCGCCATCAAGATTAACTACCGCTCCAACGGTCAGGCGGAGCTGACCGCCCTGGACGCCGAGATTATGCGCTGCATCCGGGAGGCCTGCCAGGAGGAGACAAAGCGCTGGGGCAAGGATGAGATCACCTTCTCCATCGAAACCTACTGCGACGTTCCGGCGGGGAGCCTGGGACAGCATGACCCCATTGTCGAGGCGGCGTGGGAGTCCATTACCTATCTGGGGGCGGAGCCCTGGCTGGAGGAGGGCGGACCCACCAACGCCTCCATTCCCATCAGCAGGGGAATCCCGGCGGTCTGCATCGGGGACGGAGGACTGGATACCTTCTGCCACAACGCGGCGGCAGAGAGATTCCCGGTGAAGAACACCTGGCAGCTTCCTCAGCTGGCTATGCTGGTGGCGCTGTCGGTGGCAGGAGTGGAGAACGGGACCAAATCTATCCTGTAACGACTTTTTATCCAATCATCAATCGGAAACCCTCTGTCGGATTCAGCAGGGGGTTTCTTCTTTTTTTGCTTTTGCTCCATACAATCTACATAAAGGTGTGGTATACTGGGTGGTATGGGAGGTTGTTCTTAGCGCCATCTCCCGGTCCGCGAAAGATGCCGTCGGCGGCTGTAAGCCGCCTCCAGCCTTTCGCTGGGGCAAAAAGCCCGTCTGGTTTCCTTTAAAAGGGGTACAAGGGCTGAGGTTGGGATACCACCGAGACAGAGATTAAGACGGGCTTTTTGATGATTCTTTTTTAGGTGGGGTTTAACGGATTTTTAAGTTTGTGCAGGGGTATTTCCCGCCTGCGGGCGCGACCAGGGCGCTGCCCTGGACCTGCCAGGAGGCTTTTGAAAAGCCCCTGGACCCGAAACACGCTTTTTTAAATTCTTTACTTTTTTGTGATTTATTGGGGGCTTTTTTGTATGAAACATATCCTTATCGTTGAGGACGAGCTGGATATCCAGGAGCTTTTGGAAAACTTCCTCCTGGACGCAGGCTATCACGTCACCTCCGCCAGCGACGGCGTGGAGGGCATCTCCGCCTTTCAGTCCGGCTGCTTCGACTTGGTCCTTCTGGATATCATGCTCCCCAAAATCGACGGCTACGGCGTCTGCGAGGTCATCCGCCGCCACTCCAAGGTCCCCATTATGATGCTTACCGCCCTGGACAGCGAGTCCGACCAGCTCCGGGGCTTCGACCTGGCCATCGACGACTATGTCACTAAGCCCTTTTCTATGGCCGTGCTCCTGAAAAAGATAGAGGCGGTCCTCCGCCGGACCTCTCCAGCAGACGCGGGCGGACGGGCAATCCGGTGCCGGGGACTGCTGCTGGACCCGGACAGCCGCCAGGCATCGGTGGAGGGCCAGCCCATTGAGATGACCCAGCGGGAGTTTGACCTCCTCTATGAGCTGCTGACCGCCAAGGGCCGCGTCCTCACCCGGCAGATGCTTTTGGACCAGGTGTGGGATTACGACTACTTCGGGGACGAGCGCATTGTGGATACCCACGTCAAAAACCTGCGGAAAAAGCTGGGACCGGGGTATATCGAAACCGTGAGAGGGGTTGGATATCGAATTGATAAAGAATCTTAAAAAATTAAAGAGCAGCCTGACCTTTCGCATCTTCTGGATTACCACCTCTCTGCTGACCCTGGTGTGCTTCCTGACCTATGCCTTTATCGCCCTGGCTATGCCGATTTCTTATAACGAACAGTATAACCAGAAAAAAGAGCAGGACTTCTATGTGTTGTGCAGAGATTTGGAGTATATCCCCCTGGAGGAATGGGGACCGCTGATAGACCAGTTTATCCTGGATAACGAGGTAAATGTCGTCCTCTTGGATTCTGAGGGGCAGCAGGTGGAGATACCGGGACAGTCCATCAGAATGGCGACATCGGGAAAGCATTGGGTGATTGTGGAGACAACGGTGATGACAAATACCAACCTGGGAGAGGAAATTGTGCTCCGGGAGGGTTCGGCGGTGGCCCAGGACAGAGAGACAAACTGGCATGTGTCCGTCACAGACACGGAAGGCCTGATAGAGGCCGGCGAAATGGGCACCTGGGAGTATGTGTGGTCCAAGGTTTCGGAATTTTTTGGCAGGGCAATGACGGTGGATTCATCCGCGTTTTCCACGATGGTTGGTTCTATGTGGGAAATGCAAATCGTTCCGGCGGGGAAAGAGGAGGTATACCAGCTGATGGCCTCCGCCGCCTATCAGCCGGTCAACCAGGCGGTAGAGGCCATGGGGCGCATCCTGCCCTGGTTGGCGGTGGGAATTCTGTGTATGTCCGTGGCGGGGGCGCTGATCTATTCCCGGTATATTACCAAGCCCGTTGTCGCCCTGAACGGCGTTTCCAAAAAGATGGCCGCTCTGGATTTCTCCTGGAAATGCGACGATACCCGCTCCGACGAGATAGGGGAGCTGGCCCGGAGCTTTAACGACCTTTCGGGGAAGCTTTCCTCAGCCCTGGAACAGCTCAGGCAGGCCAACCAGTCCCTGCGGGAGGATATCGACCGGGAACGGGAGCTGGAGCGGCAGCAGATGATGTTTTTCTCTGCCCTATCCCATGAGCTGAAGACCCCCATTACCGTCATCAAGGGGCAGATGGAGGGGATGATAGGAAATGTGGGGGCCTACCGGGACCGGGACAAATATCTGGCCAAGTCCCTGGAAACGGCCTGCCGCATGGAGGGAATGGTCCAGGAAATGCTGACCATCTCCCGGATGGAGACGGGAAAGGAGATTCAAAAGCAGGAGCTGCGCCTGGACAAGCTGCTGAAGGAGCAGATTCTCCACTTTGCGGACCTGGCGGAACAGAAGAACATCTCCCTACAGGTACGGGCGGAGGAGGAGATTACTGTTTGCGGGGAAAAGACGCTGCTGAAAAAGGCGGTGGGCAATCTGCTTTCCAACGCGGTGATGTACTCTCCGGAGGGGGAGCGGGTGTTCGCGGCAGTGTGTATGCGGGGGAATGTCCCTGTCCTGATGGTGGAAAACACCGGTGTCAACATCCCGGAGGATTCCCTGCCCCATCTGTTTGAACCCTTTTACCGGGTGGAGCAGTCCAGAAACCGCCGGACCGGCGGGACAGGACTGGGCTTATACCTGGTAAAGACGATATTGGAACGGACCGGCGGGGCCTGCACCATAGAGAACACCGCCGGAGGCGTGTTGGTTACGGTAACATTTGAGGGGGAGTCAACCACCCCATCGCCTGATGGCGTATGAGGCGTTCTGCGGGGGATAATGGGAATCCCTGATAAAAGTGTCCGAAAAAAACGGCCTCCAAATTGGATGGCCGTTTTTCAGGGAATGCTCAATCGCGCCCTTTCACCAGGGGGCGTTTATATCGTTGCCTTCTGCAATGCGTCGAGCAGGGTTTCGCAGTCAATGGGCTTGTAGAGAAACGCCTTTGCGCCGATGGTCTCCGCCTCCTGAATGGTATCGTCGTAGGCCAAGGATGAAATCATGACAATCCTCGCGTCAGGATGCTCCTCCAGAATCATCTTTGCCGCCTCCAAACCGTCCAGCTTGGGCATAATGATATCCATTGTTACAACATCCGGCTGTACTTCCTCGTATAAGCTGATTGCATCCTCGCCGTTTTCGCAGTAGGCAACAACCTCAAATTCGGTGCCGACCAGCATCTCGCTGATCTGCGCCTCCATTATACAGGAATCGTCTACAACCATGATACGTTTTTTCATAGTCCAAAAAACCTTCTTTCTGTCAATCCGTCACTCCGCATGCTTTACCGATGAAATATGATGGATTAGCTGCGCGATTTCATTTTTATCACTGGAGTATGTAAGGACAATATGCTCCATATTATTTTCCGGGGCATACCGCCCATTGTAGAAAAGAGGAGGATCGAACCGGGCCGGAACTCTGGTGGTCTGGTACAGCTGGGTGGCGATGTGCCCACACAGAACGTTGAAGAATTCCTTTGCGAAAATCTCCACATCCTCCGCGGTGACCTCCTCTCTGCCCATCATACGTTGGGTCAGTCTGACGAACATGGATGACTCCGCACATAGGGATAAGCTGGTGTGGTACCCCTTATTGAAGGCGGTATATACCGTACACGTCTCGCCCTTTGGCTGGGAATCGCTGGATTGAAGCTCGATTCCGGCCTCCCGCCGCGTAATATCACGGACAACATGGTCAAATACTTCGGCTAGATATTCTCGCGATACGGCATTATTCATGTTCACTCCCCTTTTTTCACAAGCTTAAACGGATGTACGGAAATAAGCCGCTACATCATGATGATTTGGTCGTTTACCAGTGTAAAAATACAGTGTCTGGAGGTTTGACGCAGGCGGTAAACAATATTCCCAAAGCGGACCTTCGTTCCGGGATAGGCAAGGCCGCACTCCAGACGTCCAATATCCCTTTCATCGTCCTCCTCGTCTTTTTTCTCATCCTCTTTTTGTGCAAACTCCTCCAATTGCTGCAGCTTGATGTTGGCCGTAGTCAGCTTGATTTTTGTTTTTCTCAGGAGGCTGGCTTTAGCCGGACTGTCCGGCTGACATTCCAGGTGTTCCAGCTCCATTTCCAATGTGTTGACTTCCTTCTGTGTAATCTCCCGTTCAAAGCTTTTGCAGGGGTCCCCGCCCAGGTCAATGGTGGTCTTGCATTCCGCCTTGGAACCGACGACGCTGGCCCGTACCCTGTGGGCCGCCCATATGCGGCCGCTCATAATTGTACCGCGGCCGGACTGCACCGTCACTTCTCCGCCGCAATAGACGGTGCATCCAATAATGCAGTCCGCCTGTAGATTTTCCCGCACCGAGACGGTCGAGTTTTCCACAAATTTTGCAAAGATGCTCCGGTGGGACTGGACGAATGTAGTGCCGTCGCCCAAAATTCCCTTGGCGACAACCAAGTCGCCGCCAGCTTCCACAATACTCCCGGCCTCTACTACGCCGCCAATGTGGATGCTTCCTGTAGCACGGACGGTAAAGCCGCTCAGAATGCTGCCGTTTATGTTGACATCCCCCCAGAAATTCAGATTCCCGGTGGAATAGTCAACGTCTCCTTCAATATTCAGCACCGGCTTAACCTGGAAGAACCGTCCGGTAAACTCCACGGCACCGGATATGGAGGCCAGCAGCTGGGTCTGGTCCTCGCTGATTTCTGTGTTCCTCCCCTTGGGCAGGGGGACTGCTTTTCCGCCCTTGGCGGAAATCTCCTCATCCAGCACCGTGCGCCCCGGCTCCCCGTCGGTGGGCTTAATCAGGCGGCATATTTCCTGCCCCTTTTCCACATTATGGATTAGGTTAAGGGCCATATAATCTACCTGGTCATGTTCGTCCGCTTTCAGCACACGTTCAACCACTCTTGGAAAATTGTCCACAATGTTCCCGTTTTTTCCATCAAAGGCGGGTTTCCCCTTTGCAATCAGGTACAGGCTGAAGTACCGCCTTTTGTCGTGGTCAAGGCGGTTTACCAAGCGGCTGTCCACACCATAGCTGATATCGTGCTCCATCAGCGAGATGGACAGCATGTCGCGGGTCAGCTCCTTCCCTCCACCCATGGGTGGGAACACCATCACCCACGCGAAAAGCTTATCCGAGGAAAGGAAGAAAAAGGGGAGGGCGTCCAGTACCGGCGGAGCATCCGCTGTCCCCAGGTCCTCCTTGGCGCTGTGTTTCACCCCGGTTGCTTCCTTCAGCCGTGCATTGCAGACGCTGGTCAGCGCGGATTTCAGCCGGTCCTTTTCCTTTTTTATCACAGCCTGGGGGACTGCCCCCTCCTCATCCATACAGATGTGGGGGGTAGGCAGATAACCAGTCTGCTGTCTGCATTGGTTGTAAAGGCGGTGGAGCGGGTGCTCCTGAGGTAGCTCCAGCGTGGCTTCCCTGGATGCGTCAAAGACCTCGGAATCGGATGAATCCGGAATATCTGCTGTCTCCGCGCTTTTCGCTTCTGGGTAGATTTCTTCGGATTCCATGTCCGGCGTTTCGCCGGGCTGCTGTCCAAGCAGCATAGAAGCAAGCTTTTTTCGGATAGACATTAACTTCATTTAAGATTCACTCCCTTCATAACCTGATATCAGTTTCTTCGTTACTGCACGTATTCTTTGATTGCATCCATCAACTCTGAAATATCGATGGGTTTGGCGATGTGGCCGTTCATCCCGGTGTGCAGCGCCTCCTGTTTATCCTCCTCAAAGGCGTTGGCGGTCATGGCTAGGATGGGGATTCCCGCAAGCCCCTTGTCCTCCAGGGCGCGGATTTTCCGGGTAGCCTCATAACCGTTCATCACCGGCATCTGCACATCCATCAGCACCAGCTGGTAATACCCGGCGCCCTTTTGGGTCAGGGTGTCTACGGCAATCTGACCGTTGTCTGCCGTGTCAACGGTAAAGCCGGCCTCCTCCAGGATGGCGACGGCGATTTCCTGGTTGAGCTCGTTATCCTCTGTCAGCAGAATGCGCCCGGTGTGCAGCGGGATGGCTTGCTGTTCCTCCGGCGTTTTTTCCGGCTTGGCGCAGACAACAGAGTACAGGCTGCTTTTCAGTTCCGAAAGGAAGAGGGGCTTGCTGCAAAAGGCGGAGACGCCCGCCTCCCTTGCCTCGTCCTCAATGTCCGACCAGTCATAGGCTGTCAGAACAATGATGGGAACGTTTTCTCCCGTTTCCTTGCGGACCCGGCGCGCAACCTCCACGCCGTTCATATCCGGGAGCATCCAGTCAATGATGTAGACGCTGTAGTAGTCTCCCCGCGTAACCGCCTGATGGGTGCGCAGCACCGCCTCCCTGCCGGAAAGGGTCCATTCGGCGCGCATACCAATCTGCTGGAGCATCCAAGAGACACTGTCGCAGGTGTTGTAATCGTCGTCCACCACAAGCGCCCTGCAATCCTTCAGCTCAGGAATGGCGTGGTTTTGTTCCTCTGCGGAGCTGAGGCGGAAGGTGAGGGACACCACCACCTCTGTACCAACGGATTTTTTGCTCTTGACATTGATGGTTCCGTTCATCATCTCCACAATGTTTTTGGTGATTGCCATGCCCAGGCCGGTGCCCTGAATACCGCTGGTGGTGGAGTTGCGCTCCCGCTCAAAGGGTTCAAAGATGCGGGAGACAAAATCCTCGCTCATGCCGATTCCGTTGTCCTTGACGTGGAATTCATAGTTGGCGGAGCCTGCCGGCGCGCCGGGCTTTTCAATGACCCGGATGCTCAGCATTCCGCCTGCGGCGGTGTATTTGATGGAGTTGCCCAGCAGGTTCAGCAGAACCTGGTTGAGGCGAAGACTGTCGCAGTAGATGTTTTCGTGCTGAATATCCACCGCGTCGATATAAAAGTCAAGCTGCTTGGCGTAAACGTCCGCCTGTACGATGTTGCGCAGGCTGTGGAGGATATCCGGCAGGCTGCACTCCTTTTCCTCCAGGTGCATTTTGCCGCTTTCAATCCGGCTCATGTCCAGAATATCGTTGATAAGGCTCAGGAGATGGTTGCCGGAGGTCATAATCTTTTTCAGATAAGCTTCCACCTGTTCCTTGTTGTCAATGTGTGTGGTGGCCAAAGCGGTAAAGCCGATAATGGCGTTCATAGGTGTGCGGATATCGTGGGACATATTGGAGAGGAACACACTCTTGGCTCTGCTGGCCCGGTTTGCCTGGGAAAGGGCATCCTCCAGCATGTTCTTTTTCTCCATTTCAATGCGGGTTTCTTCGTCCACGCTGCGGAAGCCCAGCACGGCGCTGCGGCAGGCATCCCATTCCCCGGTGCGGACAGCCTTCATCTGAAAATACCGCAGGCTGCCGCCGCAGATGTTGCGGTAATTGACATAAAAGCTTTCCTTTTCCTCCAGCTCCATTTCAATCCGCTCCCAGGAGGTGGACTGCCGCATCATTTCCCGGTCGTCGGCATGGACGCAGGTCTGTATGTACCTTTCCAGAGAGTCGTAGAAGGGCATGTCATTGTTGAAGATACGGTCCAGGATGCCATAGGGACAGTCATGGATGCGCAGGGGATTGCCTGTTTTGGTTTCCAAATTGTAATAATATACCAGATTATAATCGGTGGCCAAGGCCTGGATCAGGCTCTGCTGGCGGCGCTCAATCTCCTGCTTTTCTCTTCTTTCCCGCTGCTTCTGGGCGGTGTAGTCCAGGAGAAACCGCTGGTAAAGCGGCTCGCCGTTTTCCTCAATCAGCTTGATATTCCCCATAATGTGCAGAACCTTGCCGTCCGGATGGTTGACGGAATATTCCACATTGACGTTTTCTCCCACATTCTTCAGGGAGAGGATGCTTTCCCGCAGCCTTTCCCGGTCCTCCTTCGCCACAGAGGGAGCAATCAGGTCAAAGCCCGCTGTTTCCATCTCTTCCTGGCTTTCATAGCCCAGCAACTCTAGCGCCGCCCGGTTGACGCTGATAATCTTAGAGCCATCCAGGGAATGGCACATGATGCCGCAGTCCATGGACATAAAGAGGGACTCCAGAATTTGGGTTTTCTGGGCAAGGGCCTCTTCATAGGCCCGTTCCTTGGTCACGTCGATGGCGACGCCGACAGTGCCCATCACAGAGCCGTCCAGATCATACAGCGGAGATTTATAGGTGGAAAGCAGGCGGGCTCCGCCGCCGGTCTGTATGGTTTCCAGGGAGTAGCAGGTCTTCTGCGTTTCCATAACGACGCGTTCGGATTCGATACAGGCGGGATCATCCTCTTCCACGTCCCAGATATAGGCGTGGCCCCGCCCCTCCACCTGTTCCTTTGTCTTATTGACCGTCTGACAAAAACTGCTGTTCACCTTTCTGTGGATGCCGTTTTTGTCCTTGAACCAAACCAGATTGGGGGAGCCGTCAATAGCGGCGTCCAGGAAATGGCTGGTTTCCCGGTAATCCCGGTTGAGCTTGAAGGTCTGCTGCCAGCGCCGGAGCCTGAACTGCATCTCCCCGGTGGACATGGGACAGGTCCATATGTCGGTGATATAGGGAAACCACCTCTCCAAAGCGGAAATCTGCCGGGCATCCGCCAGCAGGATTAGCTCGGCCTCCAATTTTTTATCCGCAGCCAGGCCATGGACAATGCTTTCCGGCTCCATGCCCCGCAGGTCGGCGATGATCACATCCGCCTCGGTGATGAGTTCCTGGCGGGGGGTGTCGGACTCCAGGTATTCATAGGTAAAGGCCTCCGGTGGATCAACTTGGCGAATGGGCTCGAACGCTTCCTGCTGATGGCCCAGAAGATAGAAACGGACATGACAATGGTACATTTGTGTTTCCTCCCGTATGGTCTGCTTACTGGGAACACGAGAGCTGAAGCATATGCTCTGTTTATGTCCCCACGAACGATGAATATGAGCAAATTTATAGAAAAAAGAACAGAGCCGCGGCGGATAGCGGCAGGCTTTAGCGGCACGGGCGCGGAAGCCCATGAGTAAATTCCTCTTATTCTATTTTAACGCCCAAAAGGCGATACGTCAATCATTTCCGGGGGAGAAAAACGCATTTATGGGAAGATTATTTCCCGTAACGTGTTATTTAGCTTTATTTTATGGCAAGATTGCTCAAATAGTCAACAATGGGACCGTGTTTCGGGGATATCGGGCCCGCCGGGCGGAGGAAAATAGCCGATGGAAATGCGAAAGGAACAGCGCAGCCGGGTATCCTCAGCTACGCTGTATTTTGCCGCTTTCATAGCCTGACACTCAAACGCCCGGCGCCGCCTCCGGCGAATCGATTCCCACGATGTTTACCGTTTCCTTGCCCACGGGGGTCAGCTCCTCATAGGCGGGAATGGAGCCGGAGATATTTTCCGCCAGCCAGTCCATGTTGATGATCTGCTCCGGGCTGAGGGTCTGCTGGGGCTGGCTGATTACCTGCCCGCCCTGGGCGTAAAGCGGCCCCTGAAAGGGGTCCACTGTCCCCGCGCATATCCCCGCCTTCAGCATGGAGGCCAGCTTGCGGCTGCTGTCCGGAAGCCGCCCGGAGCATTGCAGGCCGATGACGTTGGAGGCCATTCCCCAGTAATAGTTCAGTGCCTTGCTGCTCTCCTTGTATTCGCTCTGGAAGGTTCTGTCCCGAATCTGCCGGAGAATCTGTTCATAGTAGGCACCCCATTTCCACAGGGGAATGGCCAGGTTTACCTGTTTTTCCCCATTGACCAGGGAAAGACCGAAGCGGGGGTCCTTTTCCCCCTGCTTGGGCAGGTCGATGGAGGAGATGAGGCATATCCCCTGATCGGTCAGCCGCTTGGTCGCCGCCGCGATGCTCCCCACGGCGGACCAATCCAAGTAGACCTTGGAACGGGGGTTGGTCATCTGTACCCCCAGGGCAAAGGCGTTGATCCCCGCAACCTGGCCGAATATGGGATAGTCGCAGATAAAGCCCACATGGTTCCCCCCCGCAAGGGAACCGGCAATCGCCCCCATGATGAACTTTGCCTCGTACATTCGGGCATAGTAGGTGCGGATATAGCGGTGGGACTTGTTCAGGGAACAGTTGAGGATGATGATGTCCGGGTGGTCTATGGCCGCCCGCAGGCTGGCGGGGAGCAGGCGGGGGGAGGTGGTGAAGAGGACGGTGTTCCCGTCCGCGATGGCCTCCTCAATCACCTTCTGGGGGTCATCGTCCATTGCGTTAAAATAGGCGGCGGTCTCCAGCTCCTCCCCAAACACCCGGTTGATGTGCTGGCGGCCCAGCTCATGGCCGTAGGTCCAGCCGGAGACGGAGGGGGTTTTGTCGTGGATAAAGGCTGCCTTCAGCTTTTTGGGCGCGGATTTCGGCAGTACCTTGGAGAGGATGCCCTGGTCCTTTTCCTCCGGCGTCAGCTTTACCGAGATGGGCAGCTCCTCCTGCTGGAGGCGTATCTCCTCCCACACCTTGGCAAGCTGTTTTTTCAACTCCGCCCCATCCTTGCCCTGGAGCTCCCCAAAGCCGTAGATTTTGATATAGGCGAGCATCGCGTCTCCCACGGTGGAGGCCAGCTGACTGCCCCGGTTGGCCTCATAGGCTTGACGGAAGTAATAGTAGGCTGCGGTAAAGTCCCGGCGCTCCTCCTCGGTCCAGGGGTCGCCGGGGCGCTTGCCCATCAGCCTTTGAATGGCTGCATAACTGCCCGGCTTGGAAAACTCCAGGATATTGAGCCTGCTGGCCTGGTAGAATTCGGCGAATTCATAGTACAGCTCCACCTCCTTGGAGCCGTTTCGTTCCGGCATGATGCGTGTAACCTGAGCGGTGATGGTTACAGCGTCAAAGAATTTCAGCACACTGACCCGCTTGTTCCCCTCCTCCACATAAAAGCGGTTGAGGTATTCATAGGCCTTGATAGGATCCCGGATGCCCTCCTCCAGGTGGGCTTGGCAGAGGCTTTTCCACTTGAGGCCAAACTCACTTTGGGCATCCAGAAGGGGCATAAAGCCGCGGGAAAACGCGTTGGTCCGTCCTGCTGTCCGGGTGCCAACAATCAGCTCCGAGGGGATATGGACAATGCCCAGCGGCATACCGCCGGCAATGCGTTCGGAGGGGAGAAAATCATCCAGTCGGGGAAGGTAAGGGTGTTCTCCCTGGGAAACACAAGTGCGGAACTCCCTTTGTCCGCGCTTCAGGGCGTCAAGATAGTAATCGGTCATAATAAACACCTCCCGGCAGTTGGGGGCGGACCATATTCCGGTCCGCCGAAAAACATTATGTGAATTGTGCTTTTATTTACGGGAAAAGGCGGCAATACCGCTCCCCTTGCCCCTTTAAAATACCGTTGAAGATGTCAATTGTCAACATTCACCGAATGTCAAAATGCGTCTTTAGCGGCATTGTACCTTTTCCAAAAACAATACCAATGAAGAAGTGTGCAGATTGACAGAACACAGATCATAATTTTCGACAAAACCTGATTTTATATAAAATTTTTATTTACTTCGGATAAAATTGTGATATACTTTGAATATCAAGGCATTCTTACGGGCGCGGTCTTTATTGTCCCAGCTTTTCCCGGAGCTGTATGATTTCTGTGAGAAATCTGCTGGTGTCCAGCAGGTATCGGCGCAGCTCCGGGTCCTCCAGCAGGGCCAGGGCTGCCTGGGCCAGGCGGAACCGAAAGCTTTGGGTCACGTCCCTAGGGCGGCCGGGCAGGGTGTGCCGGGCCAGAGGGCATCCCGCCGCCCTGGGATCGCTGATGACGCGGATATTCAGGCTGCCGTCCTCCCTTTCGGTGGCCAGGGGGAAGAAGGGGTATATCCGGCAGGCAAAGGGCCGATATTTCCGGTCACAGCTTCCCTGGCAGACCAGCAGGGGATAGCCGCCGTTATCCTGGCAGGGCCGGACCGAAAAGCCCTCCTGTCCCTGGAGTAGCTCCGCCTCGCCGGGGAGCAGCCACATACCGGTGTTTTCGTCTCCCTTGCAGCAGGCCCTTCCGCAGAGTTCCCCGCAATCTTGGCGGATGGGAGTGACGGTTTCCAGGGCCTGGTGGGCAAGGCGGATGCATCTGAGCTGGGAGTCTAGTTTCATCGGAACATTTTCCTTTCTATAGGAGGTAATTATTTTATGCTTGGTTCAGAGTATACGGAGGCCGTTCATCTATACGGCGGAAGCAATGTGTTAGAGATAGAGACCAAAAATACAAGCCGTGGAGAAGCGGATTACAGGATTACGCTTTTTGTGCGCTGGCCGGGAAGAAGAATCGTCATAAAGCTGACAGATAATGATTTTACAACGCCGGAACGGGTGGAAGGCTGGGCCAAAACCGCTGCGGAATACCATCGCGCCGGGTATTACTGTCCCCAGATGTTAAGGAACCTGGACGGAGATTATTCCAAGACTATTTCCTTTAATGGAAGAAAGGTCTTGGTATATGGGGAGGAATTCGCGGAATATCGAACGGCTGATCAATTTGAACCATCAGAAATCAAAAGAGACGGAGAATATATTTTTTTAGATGATGTAATCCGCTCTATTGGATTAATCGGTTCCCGGCATCTGCAAACGGTCAACTTTCCATCGGGCATGTGTATTTTTGAAAAGTTCTGTCCTTCTGATATCTGTGACGAGGTAATGGAAAATTCCCTGGATTTTAAGAGAGCGGCGGAGAGCTTTTCGCCGGAGCAAAAAAGTAAATTTGAAAAAATATGGGCAAAATTTATGGCAAACCGTAACGCTCTGGAGAAGATATATCCACAGCTTCCAACCTCTGTCTTTCAGGCGGATTTAAACGAAACCAACGTCCTTTTAGACGGGGAGGGACAATTTAAAGGGCTGCTGGATTTTAACCTGAGCGGACGTGACTCTGTTCTCAACTATCTTTTCCGGCAGCTGATGATGCTCTGCCGGTTTGGCAGAAAGGAGCTGCTTTATTCCAGTATAGAAAACGACAAGGCAATCGAATCTTTTCTTTCCAAGTTAACAGTTGCCGCCCAAACCTACTCCTTTTCCGAGACGGAAAAAGAGGCTGCGATACTCCTTTACCGTTATTTAAGGCCGTTTTGGTGGAGACCCGCTCAGGAAATCGCAGAGGTGGCGGATGACCCGCAGAAGGTTATGCGGATTCTTAATTGGGTGGAAAATGAGTTGACGCGGACGGATATTGCCTTTTCAGACTATATGATGAAATAAAAAGAGGGATTGTCATGCCGTTTTCGCCTTTTCCCTATTCGGATACCAACAAGAGATACCACACCTGGGACTATTTTATCAAGCATCGCTATGGCGGTAAGGTGCTGAAAATCCCCCTCAACGCCGGGTTTGGCTGCCCGAATCTGGATGGGACAAGGGGGAGGGGAGGCTGTACTTTCTGTTCTGCCGCCGGGAGCGGGGACTTTGCGGGGGACCCGGAGAAATCCCTGACAGAGCAGTTTATGGAGCAGAGGCAAAAGCTTGCGGTCAAGTGGCCCCAGGCGGAGAAATACATCGGCTACTTTCAAGCCTACACCAACACCTATGCCCCGCTGGAGGTTCTGCGGCGGGCCTATGAGGAGGTGCTGGAGCAGCCGGGGGTGGTGGGGCTGAGCATTGCCACAAGGCCGGACGTCTTGCCGGAGGAGGCGATGACCTATCTGTCGGCGCTGAACCGGCAGACGGATATCTATGTGGAACTGGGCCTTCAATCCATCCACGACCAAACCGCCCGGAGGATTCACAGGGGGCATGATTTTGGGACGTTTCTGAAGGGGGTTTGGAGGCTGAACCGGGAGGGGATTCCTGTCTGTGTCCACATCATCAACGGGCTGCCGGGGGAGGGTGCTGAGGATATGCTGGAGACGGCGCGGGAGTTGGCGAGGCTGCCGGTACACAGCTTGAAAATTCATCTTCTCCATGTTCTGCGGGGTACCCAAATGGAAGCGGAGCTGGGCAGGGGAGAGATCCGGTTGCTGGAGAAGGAGGAGTATGTCCGTATTGTCTGCGACCAGCTGGAGCTTCTGCCGCCGGAGATGGTGATTCAGCGCATCACTGGAGATGGGAAGGCGGAGGACCTGATAGGGCCGCTGTGGAGTAAGAACAAGAAAGCGGTGTTGGCGGCCATCGACAAGGAGCTGGTCAGGAGGGACTCCTGGCAGGGAAAGCGTTTTTCAGGAATTTGACAGATACTCCCATTCCGGTTTAAGCAGCCGGTATTCCAGGCGGGTTTTCAGTTTCCCGTCGTGCCACTCCCAGCCGGGGCGTTGGGCCTCCTTGACCATACCGCATTTGATCATCACCTGTTCGGAGCCCACATTTTCCGCCAGACAGCCGGTACTCACGCGGTAAACGCTGTTTTCCTCAAAGGCGAACCGCAGGATGCGCTTCAGCGCTTCGGTGGCATAGCCCTTGTTCCAGTACCGTGGATAGAAGAAGTACCCGGCGTGGGCCAGCTTTCCGGCGGGGGTAAAGTGGTTTATCGTGTAGCCGGAGCTTCCCAGCTGTTCATGGGTTTGCCGGTCCTCGACGTGGAAGAAGTAAAACCGGCGGTCCGGACGCTTTTGGTCCTCCATCACCCGGCGGAAGTCCTGCTTTGCCTCCTCCAGAGAGGTCAGTTTGATGTCCTGGAGGTAGTACATGGTTTGGGGGCTGCTCTTCAGGCGGTAATAGCTTTCAAAGTCCGCTTCCTCATAGTCCCGGAGGATCAGGCGAGGGGTTTCCAGATACATGTTTTTTCGCTCCTCCCTCCGTCAGTCCCACCAGAAGTACCAGACCTTTGACTTGGTCAGAGTGTCGGCCAGGGTTCCCAGAGTTTCCCCTGGAGCGCTCTGTTCCACGCGGTCAACGCAGAACACATACTGCTCCAGGGCAAGCTGATTGGCCATTTCCCGGCTGGGGACCGGGCAGTTCAGGGCGTATTCCAGAATATCGTGGCAGGCGCTGGCCGGAACCGCGCCGTATTGCTCATACCACCGTTTGGATACGGCCATAAAGGTTTCGGGGGAGGGGCATTCGTTCCAGCCGCCGATGCATAGCCAGGCGAACACCTTCCACGGCTCCTTTACAGGGATTTCCGCCAGAACCACCGGTCGGGTACACTGGGAGAGGAAATCCCAGTAGGCCGCGAAGCCCTCCACCAGTTCCCCAGAGGCAGAGGCGTCTCCCAGCTCTTGTCTGGCCCGCTCCTCTGTCAGGAGCTTTTGGCTTTCCTCATCCAGCCACTGGGTGTTCTCCTTTTCAAAGCCCTTCTTTTCCGCCTGAGCCAAAAGGTTTTCCCGGTACTTCCGGATGGTTTTCAGGTCGGAGGCGCTCTCCGCGCCGCAGTTCATCAGCAGGTCCTCCAGGAGCAGGTCCTCCACCCCAAGGAGAAGGGGAGTAAAGCCCTGGGCTTTGCCACGTTCCTTTGCCTCGGCGTAGGCCTCCAGGATGGGGTCATCGTCCTCCATAGGTTCAAAGACCCGGCAGGGGCAGTCCATAAAGGCGATCAGTTCTTCCGTTATTTTCTTTTCTTCGTCAGTCATTGAGAAACATCCTTTCATGGTTTTCGGTAATCGCGCCGGGGAGGAAAATTTCCCGCCAGACACGGAGGGGGTTTCGTACTTCCATGATACCATGATTTGTGCGGGGTGTCCAGGAGGAAACAATCCGACGGCTCGCTTAAATTTTTGAAAAGCACTTGCATCTGAGGGGAAAATCAGGTAGGATATTAAAGGTCTGTGAAAACACGTGGAATTCTCTCCACAAGCTTTTCATTGCCGCGTTTGATTACAATGAAGTAAATTTTAAATAAAGGATGATGACAAAATGGAAAAGAAACCCTTCGTCACCCTGGACAAGGTCCGGGAAATTTCCCAGGTCTTCCCCACTCCCTTCCACCTCTACGACGAAAAAGGCATCCGGGAAAACGCCCGCCGCCTCCATGAGGCATTCAGTTGGAACAAGGGCTATAAGGAGTTTTTCGCCGTAAAGGCCACCCCCAATCCCTTTCTGCTAAAAATCCTCCGGGAGGAGGGCTGCGGTACTGACTGCTCCTCCTATACCGAGCTGCTGATGTCCGATGCCTGCGGCTTTACCGGCAAAGAAATCATGTTTTCCTCCAACGACACCCCCGCGGAGGACTTTGCCCTGGCCGCCAAGCTGGGAGCCACCATCAACCTGGACGACTTCACCCACATCGAATTTCTGGATAAAATCGCCGGTATCCCGGAAACCATCTGCTGCCGCTACAACCCCGGCGGGGATTTTAAGATCAACAACGAGATTATGGACACCCCCAGCGACGCAAAATACGGCTTTACCAAGGCCCAGCTCATCGAGGGCTTTAAAATCCTCAAGGCAAAGGGCGCGAAGCGCTTCGGCATCCACGCCTTTTTGGCCAGTAACACGGTCGCCAACGAATATTACCCCGTCCTGGCCAAGCTGCTGTTTGAAACCGCCGTGGAACTGAGAGAGAAAACCGGCGTTTCCATTGCCTTTATCAACCTGTCCGGCGGCGTGGGAGTGGCCTACCGCCCGGAGCAGACCCCCAATGATATCTATGCCATCGGCCGGGGGGTAAAGGAGGCCTTTGAGGAGGTTCTGGTCCCGGCGGGAATGGGGGATGTGGCCATCTACACTGAGCTGGGGCGGTTTATGCTGGCTCCCTATGGCTGCCTGGTGTCCCGCGTGCTCCATCAGAAGCATATCTACAAGGAATATGTTGGCCTTGACGCCTGCGCCGCCAACCTGATGCGTCCGGCCATGTACGGCGCATACCACCACATCACCGTCCTGGGCAAGGAGGACCAGCCCTGTACCTGCAAATACGACGTGACCGGCGGCCTGTGCGAGAACAATGACAAGTTCGCCATCGACCGGATGCTTCCGGAAATCCAGGTGGGGGACTATGTGGTCATCCACGACACGGGGGCCCACGGCTTTTCCATGGGGTATAACTACAACGGCAAGCTCCGCTCCGCCGAGGTGCTTCTGAAGGAGGACGGCTCCTTCCAGCTTATCCGCCGGGCTGAGACGCCGGAGGACTATTTCGCCACCTTTGACTTTACTGGCATCTTTGACCGCTATGCCGCAAGCGGGAAGTCCTTTACGGTGGACGCCGCCGAGCTGAAGGCCGAAACGGTTAAGAAGTAAAAGCGGTTTCCTGATTTCGCCGGATTTCGCCCCATTTGTTCCAATTTCGGGGCGGAATATCCGGCGATTTTTGTTTTATATTAAGAAATTGCCCTTTCCTTATTGAAATGAAGTTGTGACTGTGCTAAAATGTGGTAATAATAACCTTGTTTTAAGGTAAGCTTCGGCGTACTGGTGTACGCCTGTGATGTACACCAGCGCGGGGCTTTGGCAAGGCTATATAAGAGGATGAGAGGTTGTGTAACCATGATTGCAGTCAATGAATACCGCACCCACTCCTGTGGGGAGCTGCGGGAAAGCGATGTCGGCAAGCAGGTGCGCCTGGCCGGATGGGTGGAAACCATCCGCGACCACGGGGGCATTCTGTTTGTGGACCTGCGGGATCAGTACGGTGTCACCCAGGTGGTGGTCCGGGACGATTCCATGCTGGCGGGCGTATCCCGCGAAAGCACCGTCGCCGTTGCGGGCGATGTTGTGCTCCGGGACGAGGAGACCTATAACTCCAAAATCGAGACAGGGACCGTTGAGGTAAACGCCAACACCCTGCGGGTTTTGAGCAGGGCTTCCTCCAATCTGCCCTTTGAAATCGGGAATTCCACCGATACCAAGGAAGAAATCCGCCTGAAATACCGCTATCTTGACCTGCGAAACCCGAAGGTACACAACAAAATAATCCTCCGCTCTCAAGTCATTTCCTTCCTCCGCCAGCAGATGAACGAGTTGGGCTTTCTGGAGATTCAGACCCCTATCCTGACCGCCTCCTCCCCGGAGGGGGCCAGGGATTACCTGATCCCCAGCCGCAAGCACCACGGGCAGTTTTACGCCCTGCCCCAGGCCCCCCAGATTTTCAAGCAGCTTTTGATGACCTCCGGCTTTGACCGGTACTTCCAGATTGCCCCCTGCTTCCGGGATGAGGATGCCCGTGCGGATCGCTCCCCTGGAGAGTTTTACCAACTTGACTTTGAGATGGCCTTTGCAGCCCAGGAGGATGTGTTCGCCGTGGCCGAAAAGGTCCTCTCCGCCACCTTCGCCCGGTTTGCCAAGGACGCGGAGATTTCCCCGGCCCCCTTTGTCCGCATTCCCTATGAGGAGGCCATGCTGAAATACGGCACCGACAAGCCCGACCTGCGCAACCCCCTGAGGATCGTTGACCTGAGCGATCTGTTTGTGGAATCCGGCTTTGCCCCCTTCAAGGGGCGCACTGTCCGGGGGATTCCCGTCCCCGGCTGCGGCAGCCAGCCCAGAAGCTTTTTTGCGGGGATGGAGGACTTTGCCAAGTCCATCGGCATGAAGGGGCTGGGATATGTGAAGGTGGACGACGCCATGAACTACCTGGGGCCCATCGACAAGTTTTTGGACGACGTCCAGCGGGCAGAGCTTGCCCGGCGGGGAGAGCTGAAGCCGGGAGATATCCTTTACTTCATAGCGGACAACTGGCTCAACGCCTCCCGGTTTGCGGGGCAGATCCGCAATGAGCTGGGCAAACGCCTTGACCTGCTGGAGAAAAACGCTTACCGCTTCTGTTTTATCACCGACTTCCCCATGTACGAGCAGGATGAGGAGACGGGGGAGATTGTCTTCACCCACAACCCCTTTTCCATGCCCTGCGGCGGGCTGGAGGCCTTAAATACCAAAAATCCCCTGGATATCACCGCCCAGCAGTACGATATTGTCTGCAACGGCATCGAGCTTTCCTCCGGCGCGGTGAGAAACCACGATCTGCCCACCCTGATTAGGGCCTTTGAGATTGCCGGGTATGGAGAGGATGAGATCAAAAAGCGGTTCTCCTCCCTGTACACCGCCTTCCAGTACGGCCCTCCGCCCCATGCGGGGATGGCCCCCGGCGTGGACAGGATGATCATGCTGCTCACCGGGGATGAGAGCATCCGGGAGGTCATTGCCTTCCCCATGAACTCCAACGCCCAGGACCTGATGATGGGCGCGCCCTGCGAGGTGACGGAGCAGCAGCTCAGGGAAGCGCATATTCGGATTCGATAACAGTCTGAAAAAGGGAGGGTTGTGGAATCCTCCCTTTATGTGTATTTTAGGAAGGAGTGTTTTTTCCAGTGGCTGTGGTGACAAAGGAAGAGATACTGAAAATAGCGAACCTCTCCAAGCTGTGGGTCAGCGAAGAGGAGCTGGAAGCCCTCACCCGTGATATGGGGGAGATTATTGAATTTGCCAATACCATCAACGCCGTATCGGATTCCGCGGAGGAGTTTGACGGCATCCACCGCCTTTCCAATGTATTCCGCCCCGACGAGGTGATCCCCTCCTATCCCAGGGAGAAGATACTCAAGAACGTGGACGGCGGCGAAGACGGCTATTTCCCCGTGAAAAAGCGCGGCTAGAAGGGAGCTGATTGGAATGGAACAGAAAAGACCCGGATTGATCCGAAGCCTCCAGCGGAGGTTGGAGCAAAAGGAGCTCTCCTGCCGGGAGCTGACAGAGGAATACCTGAAGGCGATAGAACGGGACAATCCCGCCCTCAACGCCTATATTCTGACGACCCGGCTGGCCGCCCTGGAAACGGCGGAAAGGGTTGACGCCAGGCTGGCCGCGGGGGAGAAGCTCCTCCCGCTGGAGGGCATCCCCATGACCCTGAAGGACAATATCTCCACCGACGGCATCGAAACCACCTGCTGTTCAAAAATCCTCAAGGGATATACCCCCATTTACGACGCCAGTGTCTGGGGGCTTTTGAAGAAAAACAACGCTGTCCTGCTGGGTAAAACCAATATGGACGAGTTCGCCATGGGCTCCTCCAGTGAAAACTCTTGCTTTGGCGGGTCCAAAAACCCCCACAACACGGAGCGTGTGGCCGGGGGAAGCTCCGGCGGCGGGGCCTCGGCGGTGGCCGGGAACCTGGCCGCCTACGCCCTGGGCTCTGATACCGGCGGCTCTATCCGCCAGCCCGCCAGCTTCTGCGGCGTGGTGGGGTTAAAGCCCACCTATGGGGCGGTCTCCCGGTATGGGTTGATTGCCTATGCCTCCAGCCTGGACCAGATCGGGCCCATTGCGGCCACGGTGGAGGATGCGGCGGCGGTGTTTGACGCCATCTCCCTGCCCGACCCCATGGATTCCACCTGCCGGGGAAAGCAGTCCGCTGTTTCCGGCATTCTCACCGGGGAGATAGAGGGACTGCGGATTGGCGTGGCAAAGGAATACTTTGACGGCATCAAGCAGCCGGAGGTCGCCGCCGCCCTGGAAAAGGCGGTGCGCACCTACGAAAAGCTGGGGGCGAAGATTGTCTCCTTTGAGCTGCCAATTTTGAAGTACGCCCTGCCGGTCTACTATATCCTGGCCTGCGCGGAGGCCACCTCCAACCTGGGGAGGTACGATGGCATCCGGTACGGCTACCGCACCGAAAACTATAAAAACATCAATGAGATGATCTGCAAGACCCGCAGCGAGGGCTTTGGCGCGGAGGTCAAGCGGCGTATCATGCTGGGCAACTATGTGCTGAGTTCCGGCTATTACGACGCCTACTACAAAAAGGCCCAGAACCTGCGGGGGACCATTGTCAAAGCCTTCCAGAGCGCCTTTGAACAGTGCGATGTCATACTGGCCCCCACCGTCCCCATGACCGCCTTCCCAGTGGGCTTTACCGGTCAGGACCAGGTGGAGACCTATCTGACCGATATCTGCACAGTGCCGGTGAACATCGCGGGGCTGCCGGGGGTTTCCGTTCCCTGCGGGAGGGACGGGAAGGGGCTGCCCATCGGGATGCAGCTGATTGGGAACAGCTTCCGGGAAGGGATAATTCTCAACGCGGCCTATGCCTTTGAGCAGCGGGACGAGTATCTGTCAGAGTGTTTTTCCAAGGTTGAAATGGGGGTGAAGTTCTGATGGCGGTAAAATACGAGATGGTTGCGGGGCTGGAAACCCATGTGGAGCTTTCCACCAGAACAAAAATTTTCTGTGGCTGTACCACGGCATTTGGCGGGGAGCCCAATACCCACTGCTGCCCTATCTGCATCGGCCTGCCGGGGACCCTGCCCAAGCTCAACGAGCGGGTGGTGGAGTACGCCATCAAGGCGGGCCTGGCCACCCACTGCCGGATAGCGGAAAACGCCCGGATGGACCGGAAAAATTACGTGTATCCCGACCTGCCCAAGGCCTACCAGATTTCCCAGTTTGACAAGCCCCTCTGTGAGGGAGGCTATATCGAGCTTTCCAACGGGAGGAAAATCCGGCTGACCCGCATCCACATTGAGGAGGACGCCGGCAAGCTGGTCCACGAGCGGGGGGACACCTATGTGGACTACAACCGGGGCGGGGTGCCGCTTATCGAGATTGTCTCCGAGCCGGACATCCGCTCCATCGACGAGGCAAAGGAGTACCTGGAAAAGATACAGCTTATCATGAAGTACATCGGCGTTTCCGACTGCAAGATGCAGGAGGGTTCCCTGCGGTGCGATGTGAACATCTCTCTGCGGCCAGTGGGGAGCGAAAAATTCGGGACCCGGTGCGAGATTAAGAATATGAACTCCTTCACCTATATGGAAAGGGCGATGAAATACGAGTTCGAGCGCCAGGCCGACCTGCTGGACAGCGGGGAGGAGGTCATCCAGGAGACAAGGCGCTATGACGTGGAATCCGGCTGCACCGAGAGTATGCGGGGCAAGGAGGACGCCCAGGATTACCGCTACTTCCGGGAACCGGACCTGGTGGCCATCTTCACCCCCGCGGAAAAGGTAGAGGCGCTGCGGGGACAGCTTCCGGAGCTGCCGGACAGCCGCATGAAGCGATACACGGAGATGGGCATTGCCCCGGCGGACGCCTCCCTGCTGGTGAAATACCAGGCCGTGGCCCAATACTTTGACGCGGCGGCGGACGGGGTGAAGAATCCCAAAAACGTCTCCAACTTTATGGTGGGGCAGATGTTCCGGCGGATGCCCACCGACGAGGAAAAGGAGCGGTGCGCCATTGTTTCCGCCGTTCCTCCGGAGAATCTAAACGCCCTGGTCAAGCTGCTGGACGAGGGGAAAATCCGCATGAATCAGGCAAAAACGGTGCTGGAGACCATGATGGACACCGGGAAGGCCCCGTCGGAGCTGATATCCGCCGAGGATATGGCGGGGGTAGGGCAGGACGACCTGCTGGAGATATGCCGGAAGGTGATAGGTGAAAACGCAGCCAATGTGGCGGATTACCTTGGCGGGAAGGAAAGGGCGATACAGCCCATGATCGGGGCCGTTATGCGGGCTACCAAGGGCAAGGCTGACGCGAAGGCTGCGCAGCAGATGCTCAAACAGATGATGGAAGAGGGCGTAAAATAATGACCTCTCTGAAAAATTTTCTAAACGAAGAAGGCCAGCTAAAGGCATTCCCGGCCAAGCGAAAAATGAAAGTGGAGGCCCTGTTTTACCTTGCGGAGAAATTCGAGGCCGGGAGGGAGTATACCGAGAAAGAGGTAAACGCCTTGCTGAACCAGTGGCACACCTTCGGCGACCCGGCAACCCTAAGGCGGGAGCTGTACGATTACCGGTTCCTGGGCCGGAACCCGAATGGGAGCCGCTATTGGCTGGAAGAGCCACAGCCGGTGCACGAAGAAATATAAATCAAAAAGCACGTCTGAAAATTTCAGGCGTGCTTTTTGATTACTGGAGATTAGTAAATGAATCGAGCAAAATTTTGCCGCCCATCTACTACATAATCGGCATAGACAATATTATTACTGATCTGAAAAATGAGCATGTAATACTTTTCAAATATCAAAAAACGATACTTGTTTTGGGGAATATGTCCCCCCGTAAGCCAAGGGCATCTTTGGGGCATAGTAGATAAAGAATTGGCCGCGGTTTCAAAGGAAACGACAAGGCGTTCCGCTGCCTCAAGATTGGTTTGCGCCAAATAAGCAGCCTGAGATATGAGCATTTGTGCTGCTTTTTCTGAGATAGAAACTTGATAATCATTCTGTTTTCCCATGATTTGCTGCCTCCTTAATTGCATTACGCATCATAGCGGCAACTTCATCTATGGTATAACCTTTGCTTCCATGAAGCCTTTCTTCCTCAACGGCAAGGAGTTCTTCTCTCAGCTTCAGCATTTTTTCCCGTTTATTATAGGTGTCAATGTCCATAACAACCAAATCGCCTTCGCCGTTTTTGGTGAGAAAAACAGGCTCTTCTGTACTCCGGCACATTTCAGCGATTTCATTGTAGTTTTGACGGATAGCGGCTGACGGGCGGATATTCATAGCAGCACCTCCAGTTGGATTTTAATAGTAATATTCTAACTATATTATAATCATTTTATACTATAATGTCAATACAGAAATTTCAAGCCAGCCTGATGAAGAGCTGGCTTGAAAAATAAATAGTTATCGGGCAAAAACCGGGGCTAAATCAATCACACAATCCTGTAAGACATTGACCGTTATCTTATCATCATTCACAGCAAAATCCCGCGCAATATAAGCGTTATTTTCCAGCAAAAATGACTGCACAGACCGGTCGGAGGGATCGACAATCCAGTATTCCCGCACTCCTGCCCGCTGGTAGAGGTTGAACTTGGTCAAGCGGTCATGCCGCCGGGTGGAGGGGGAGAGGATTTCAATGATAAGGTCAGGAGCACCCTTGCAGCCCATATCGTCCAGCTTTTCCGGACTGCATATCACGGAAATGTCCGGCTCCACCATGGTGTACACATTCTCCGGAGAATCCTCTGCCCCCTCAAACAGCCTGACGGCAAAGGGGGCGGCGTAGACCTCACACTGCTTTCCCCTCAGATATTCTCGAAGCTGACCGAACAGCTCACCGCTGATTTTCTGATGAATCCGGGAGGGGGTGGCCATCATGTAGAGGCTGCCGTCAATCACCTCGGCCCGCTCGCCTTCATCCCATTCCAGTATATCCGCCAGGGTGTATAACTTATCCTGGGACATGGACATGAAACCACTTCCTATCAACTGTTTGCCGGAGCCACGAACAGCTCCGCCCTTTTCAGGCCGAGGGCCTTGCCCAGCAGGTTCGCCGGGAAGCCGTCCAACCTTTGGTTGTACTCTTCGGCGCATTGGTTGTACGGGTCGTTGGAGATGGTGACGCTGCGGGACTTCATTTCCGCTTGCAGCGCTTCCCGGTATTGGCTGTCCTTTTCGGTCAGCGCCAGCCACTCCAAAGCCTCATATAGTTTGGTGAAGGCTTCGTCCAGTTCCTCATTGGCGGCGAATTTGGCGGAAGGACCCTCCGCCTCCTCCAGCGCCTTGGCGGCCTGGATAACCGAGAGAATCGCCTCATCGTCCCCGTCCAGGTACCGCTTAGCCACAGCAGTCAGATTCACCGCCGCAGCGGCCCGCGCTGATAAATCGTTCTGGATGGACAGATTGTCGCCCTCCGCGCCGCTTTGGAATACGGCGGAAACCTGGTTATACATCCGGTTCATGGTCACGGTGACGCCCACCGGCACCGCCAGGACAACTGCCGCGATTACGACGGCAAAGGCGATTTTGACCTGTTTATCCCAAACCCTTTTCAGCTTTTTTTCTGCCATGAGCATTTCTCCTTTGCATGGGAAGGATTAGGAGCTCTAAATTGGAAAATCCTACTATTTTCTCTAACAATTATTTAAAAAAGAATTGTTAATCCAACCTTAGCCGCGGATGTCCAACAGCTTCTGCCGCAGCTCTCCCTCAATCTGGCGCAGCTCCGTCTCGGCCTGGCGGCGTTTTTCGCGCCCGTCCGCTTGGATGCGGTTGACCTCCTCTAGGGTGTCGATCAACTGCTGGTTGGTGTACTTCAGGGTTTCGATGTCCACGATGCCCCGCTCCGCCTCCTTGGCGGTGGCGATAGTTGACATTTTAAGGGTGTCGGCGTTTTTCTTCAGCAGCTCGTTGGTCATATCGGTGACAGCCCGCTGGGCCTCCATGGCCTGCTGGGAATGGGTGAGGCCCAGGGCCAGAACCATCTGGCTTTTCCAAAGGGGAATGGTGTTTACAATGGTGGACTGAATCTTTTCCGCCATGACGGTGTCGTTGCTCTGCACCAGCCGGAGCTGGGGGCCCATCTGGATGGAGACCATGCGGGTCAGCTCCAGGTCGTGGAGCTTCTTTTCAAACCGTTCGCAGAGGGCTGCCAGGTCGTTGGCGGCCTGGGCATCCTCCGGGAGGCCGCTGGCCCTGGCCTTGGCAATCTTCTCCTGGAGGTCGTTGGCGCGGACCTGGTTGAGCTTTTTCTTTCCGGCAAGGATGTACATGGAAAGCTCCTTGTAATAGGTCATGTTCATCTCATACATTTTGTCCAGTATGGCGATATCCTTGAGAAGCTGTACCTTATGTCCCTCCAGAACATCGACAATCTTATCGACGTTGTTTTCCACCTTGTCGTATCTTGTTTTCAGGGTGTTGATGCGGTTGGAGGTCTTTTTGAAGATGCCGAAAATGCCCTTGCTGTCCTCCTCTGTGGCATCAAAGCTCTTGAGCTGGGTGATAAGCCCTACGACCTCCTCGCCGATTTCACCAAGGTCCTTGGTCTGGACGTTTTTGAGGGCGCTTTCGGAAAATCCGGCTATCTTCTGCTGGGCTCCCGCGCCGTATTGCAGAATCATGGAAGCGTTGGTGATGTCAATTTTCTGGGAGAAGTCGTCTATCATCTTCCGTTCCGCTGGGGAGAAAGCGCTTTCATCCAGTTCCGCCGGAGGGGCGGGCTTTTCCTCCTTTTTCTCCTCAGCCTCCTTGCCGAAGGGGTCGAGGGTAAGGGAAGGAGCAGAGGGCTCCTCCAGGGTGAGCTTGATTTCTTCCGACATGTTTCATTCCTCCAACTTTCTGCCCTTATGGGGGCGATTCGTCAAACTATGTTTACGCCTGTTTGCGGGTGGGGGTTCTTTTTATCGCTGGCGGAGAAACCGCCAGCGCCAAAGACTATGCCCCTATGGGGCGATTCGTTAATAGACAGATTATGCCTGTTTGTGGGCAGATTTCGTTTCATCGCCGGTGGAAAAGCTGTCCGCCGACAGGCCCTCCTGGGCCAGCATGGTTTCCATGACTGAGATATCCGAAGAGATATCCAGCGCCTCTTCCTGGAACAGATTGTCCAGCTGCTTTTCAAAGGCGGCGATAATGGTGTCCATCATCATCTCCACATCGTGCATGGAGGAGCGGATGTTTTCCCCCTTGACCCCTTGCTTATCCAGGGTCTCATAGGCCCGGAGCAGCTTTAAGGTGGTGGGGAGATAGTAGCCCATGAATTTGCGTATCTGGGGCATCTTTTCAGGGTTTTGCAGGATGTGGTCGAAAATTTTCCGGGTCACGTCCTCCAAACGGTAGATTTTTTCCGAGAGAACCGGGTCGGGAATGCCGTCGTTTACCTCCCGTATCTGGCGGAGGTAATCCCTTCCCTCTGTAATCACACGGTCCATGGCGTCGTCGCCGGTTTCCTCCTGCTCCACAGGCTGTTCAATCTCCTCCGTTTTGCCGGGGAAGATTTTGCGGAAGGAGAAAAACGCCGCCAGGGAGATACAGGAGACGATAAAAAAGTCCGTCAAACGGGAGAGGGGAAACAGGAGGGCGTATAAAACCCAGCAGGCGGCCACCGCGTAAAGGGGAATGGGGGAGGGGCGGATTACCTTTACCTTTGTCTCCTCCGGCTGGATTTGGAGGGAACGGTTTTTCTTTTCTTTTTTCATCGTGCCAATACACCTGCCTTGTTTATTTGAAGGGATGCCGCCTTTCCTGCGCGGAGCTCCCCAAAGATATCTACCTTACATTTTAAGATGAATCAGAGGGACTGTCAAGAAGTTTCCGCGGCAAGGGAGGAGATTCACATAAAATTTACAGCTTGACACCGCGGAGATAAAAATCCGCCCCGTGCATCCATTATGCACGGAGCGGGAAAATCAATACTCTGCCTGGCAGGCGTTCAGAATCGTTTCAAAATAGGGATAGGGCGCAAACTGGGAGGTGTTGGCGGCGATTACCGTCACCAGGGAAAGCTCCGGAACCACAAAGATAAACTGCCCAAAGGCCCCCATGGCAAAAAAGGAATCGTATCCCTGCTGTCCAAAGGAGCGTATCCACCACTGGTATCCATAGGAGCCGCCTCCACCATACCGCTGTTCATGTATGGTTGTGGCCTGGGCAATCCAGTCCTCCGGCACCAGCCGCTCCCCCTCCCAAAGGCCGTTGTTCAGAAAGAGCTGCCCGAATCTGGCGGCGTCCCTGGCGGTCATCCGGATGCCGTTGCCTCCGTCCAGAATGCCCTGGGGGTCGGTCCCCCATTGGACGCTTTCCATCCCCAGGGGGGTGAAAAGCTTTTCCTCGGCGTATTTCAGCATGCCGCCCTCCGCCGCCTGTTCCAGGATGGCGGCCAGCAGATGGGTTCCCCCGGTGGTGTAGGAAAAGACGGTGCCCGGCTCATAGAAAAGGGGCTGGGACAGCACGTAATCCACCCAGTTTTCCGAGCGGTTCAGCGCAAAGAAGGAGTCGCCGTCCCATTCGTGCCACTCCAGACCGGACTTGTGCATCAGCAGGTCCCGGATGGTGATCTGCCCCTTGGGTTCACCGGCCAGTTGGGGAAACCAGGTTTCGATGGAGGCGTCCAGGCTGTCAATCAGACCCTCCTCCAGGGCCAGACCGATCAGGGTGCTGGTAAAGCTTTTGGAGCAGGAGTGAAGAGGGAAAATGCTTTCCTGACTGTAGCCGTCCTGGTAGTACTCGTCCACAATCACCCCATCCCGAACCGTGAGGACCGCATATATACCGGTCCCTGTAAGGGAGGTGTGGAGGGTTTCCAGGGCGGAAGGATCTATGCCGTGGTCCTCCGGCAAACCGGTTTCCCATTGAAAGACAACAGGCTCCGGAGGTTCCGGCTCTGGTTCCGGTTCAGAGCTGGACGGCTCCGGGACCGAGGAAATTTCCGGAGCGGAGGAGGAAGCTTCGGAAGAGAAAGCTGGGGGAGGGAAGGCGCTTTCTGTAGAAATAGAGGAGGAACTGGAACTGCTTTGGGGGGCTGTGCATCCGGGAAGTCCGGAGAAAAGCAGCCCTGCGCAGAGTAAGGCTGTCAGTAATTTTTTCATAGTATATAGCGCTCCTTTGGCTGTCAGCCGCGTATCATGAGGTTTATCTGCCGAAATATTCCGCGATTTCCTTCATCCGCTGGGATTGGTGAACGCGGAACGGGCACCGGCTGTCACAGTGGCCGCAGTCCACACAGTCAGAGGCGTGCTTTTCCAGCTTGGCGTAGTGGTCCGCCGCCATGGTATCCCCAGCTTTGGAAAGGTCATAATACTTGTTGATAAGCCCCACATTCAGTCCCGCCGGGCAGGGCTGGCAGTGGTTGCAGTACACACAGCTTCCCACAGCGTCGCCGGGGGTAAAGGTGCCGAGGACGCTGTAATCCCGCTCCTCCGGGGAGGCGGCCAGGAATCCGGTCAGTTCCCTGACGTCCTGGGCACTGCGGATGCCGGGCAGAACGGTCAGCACACCCGGCTTGTCCAGGGCGTACTGGATACACTGCCAGGGAGTGAGGGGCTTGCCGAAGGGGGAGGTTTTGCCGTCTAGAAGCTGACCGCCGGAGAAGGGCTTCATCACCGTGATGCCAACCCCTTCCGCAGCGCAGCGGCGGTAGAGGTTCATCCGTTCGCCGGCGCTGCCGTTGGCATAGCTCCCATGGTGGTAGTCGTAGCCGGGGTTGATGGAGAACATCAACTGCTCGATCAGCCCGGCATCCAGCACCAGATTGGCGATGGCGGGGGTGTGGGTGGAAAGGCCGATGTGTTTGACAACGCCCTTGGCTTTCATCTCCAGCAGATAGTCCAGCACGCCGTTGCTTTGGTACTTCTCCCAGTCTGCGGCTTCATCCAGGCAGTGGATAAAACCGTAATCCACATAGTCGGTTCGGAGGGTGCGGAACATCCAGTCCACCTGTCTTTTTACCGTTTCCAGGTCAGTGGTCCAGCCATAGGTCCCGGTTTCATAGTTCACGCCGAAGTGGACCTGATAGAAGATATCCTTGCGGATATCCCCGAAAGCTTTCCCGTAATAATCGAAGGTTTTGGCTCCGGCGGTTGCCAGGTCTGCGTAGTTGACGCCGTACTCATGGGCCAGACGGAGGGCTTCCACAGCCGCCTTTTCCGGGGCCTCAGAAATGTAGCTGGTACCCAAACCAATCACACTGATGCGGTCGCCAGTTTTGGGGTGAATTCTGTATTCCATTGCGTACTTCCTTTCTATGAATTATGGAGTAACAAAATTATAGCATTTGGAGCTAACTTTATGTCAAGAAAATTTTTTGTATTGCTGTCCGACAAAGACAGGGGGGAGAGAACGTCCTGTGACTCGTCCTATCTGCTGCTTTTTGATTCTGACTGTCAACCATCCTTGTACAATTTACACAAACGACACAACTATTCGCCCCTTTGGGGCTTGTATTTCAGATGGATATGTAGTAAAATAAAAACAGCTACTTTTCATTTCCATGACCTGCTCAAGGACCTGCCCGCAGGCAGGAGCAGAACGCAAAAAACGACACAGGAAAATTAAAATGAGAGAATGGGTGGTTAGCTATGGCAATGACATTGGATCAAAGGTATTTAAAAGGCTTTGTAGAGGCCCACGAGCTGGAGGGTATCCGCACCCAGGTGGAAGCGGCCCACAGGACGCTCCATGAGAAATCCGGCCTGGGAAACGATTTTCTCGGCTGGGTCACTCTCCCCACCGACTATGACAAGGAGGAGTTCGCCCGTATCCAGAAGGCTGCGGAGAAAATCCAAAAGGACAGCGATATCCTCATCGCCATCGGCATCGGCGGATCCTATCTGGGGGCGAAATCGGCAATCGACCTGCTCCGTTCCCCCTTCTATAACAACCTGAAAAAGGACACCCCGGACATCTACTTTGCCGGCAACAACATCAGCCCCACCTACCTGAACGAGCTGCTTTCCCTCTGCGAAGGAAAGGACGTTTCGGTCAACATTATCTCCAAATCCGGCACCACCACCGAGCCCGCCCTGGCCTTCCGCATCTTCCGGGAATTCCTGGAGAAGAAGTACGGCAAGGAGGGGGCCAAGGGCCGTATCTACGCCACCACCGACAAGGCCAGGGGAACCCTGAAGGAGCTGGCCGATAAAGAGGGGTATGAGACCTTTGTCATCCCCGACGATGTGGGCGGCCGCTTCTCTGTGCTGACCGCCGTCGGCCTTCTCCCCATAGCGGTTTCCGGGGCGGATATCTCAGCCATTATGGAGGGTGCAAGGGAAGCCCAGCAGGCGCTGTCTGTCTGCGACCTGGAAAAGAACGATGCCTACCGTTACGCGGCGCTGCGCAATATCCTGTACCGCAAGGGCAAATCCATCGAGCTGCTGGTCAGCTATGATCCCTGCTTTACTCAGATGGCGGAATGGTACAAGCAGCTGTTCGGCGAAAGCGAGGGCAAGGACAAGAAGGGGCTGTTCCCGGCCTCTGTCACCTTCTCCACCGATCTGCACTCCATGGGCCAATTCATCCAGGACGGCGCAAGGGTGATGTTTGAAACGGTGGTCAACATCCAGAAGCCAAAGACGGACCTGTTTATCAAGGATGACCCCAACAACTTTGACGGGCTCAATTTCCTCTCCAACCAGAATATGTCCGTGGTTAACCAAAAGGCCTTTGAGGGCACCATTCTGGCCCACACCGAGGGCGGTGTGCCCAACCTGGTGCTGAACCTGCCGGAAATCTCTGAAAAAGAGTACGGCTACATGGTTTACTTCTTTGAGACTGCCTGCGCCATCTCCGGCTATCTGCTGGGCGTCAATCCCTTCAACCAGCCCGGTGTGGAAAGCTACAAAAAGAATATGTTCGCCCTGCTGGGCAAGCCCGGTTACGAGGACATGAAGGCGGACCTGGAAGCGAAGCTGCGCTGAGTCCGGATTTTTCCTCAAAAAAGTCTGATTTTTCATTTCAATATTTTCAGGAGGATGATACCATGCTAAAGTTAATTGTCGGAAAAAAGGGTTCCGGGAAGACCAAGACACTGATTGACCACATCAACGCCGCCGCTGCCGCCAGCAAGGGCAACGTCGTCTGTGTTGAAAAGGGCCCGGTCATGACCTATTCCATCAGCCACAAGATACGTCTGGTGGATATCGAGCACTACGACGTCTCCGGTTATGACGCGCTGTACGGCTTCCTGACTGGCATCCTGGCGGGGAACTACGATATCACCCACCTCTTTGTGGACGCCACCCTGCGTATCGGCGGGAGGGACCTTTCCGCCCTGGCCGATATGCTCCAGAAGCTGCAAAAGGTCGTTGCCGAAAGAGGAGACACAGAGGTTATGTTCACCATCAGCTGCGACAAGTCCGAGCTGCCTGAGAGCATCAGCGGGATGGTTCTGTAATTCTTTGTCCCGGCGATATAAAGCATAAAGCTTGGACCGAAAAACCGGCGGCTGCGGTTTTTCGGTCCAATTTTTTGTTTCCTTTGGACGGGGCGCTTTTATTGGCAGAGCTCGATGATGGCCTGGGCAAAGATTTTCGCGCTCATCACCAGCTGGGAGATGACGGCGAACTCGTCGGCCCCGTGCATATGGTTATCCACCTCTGGGTCGGCGCAGCCAAAGGCCACGCCGTTTTTCAGGTGGTGGACATAGGTGCCGCCGCCGATGGCCATACAGGCTCCCGGCTTTCCGGAATACTGCTCATAGCATTTGAGCAGGGTTTTGATAAAGGGGGAATCCTCCGGGACATGGTGGCCCGGATTGATGGGCTCGTCCTTCATCTCGATTCCCGCCTGGGAGAATCTGTCCATTAACACATTCCGCAGGTTTTCGTCGGTGGCGCAGAGGGAGGCGCGGCAGTCGTACACACCTTCCAGGCTGGTTGGCGTGTAACGGAACATATTCAGACTGATGGTGAGGGGGCCGGAGAAATCCTCCATGGCGATTCCGGCGGCCTTGCCGGCCCAGTCCCCGTGGGGGAACATGGCGCTGACCGCCTGGACGCGGTCAAAGCCGGGGCAGTGGGCAAAGGGCATACTGGCAAGCAGCTCCAGCAGCGCGGTCAGGGCGTTGTTGGCGCTGTGGGGAAAGGCGGCGTGGCCGGGGACTCCTTTGGCGGTGATGCGGGTTTTGTTCCCCTCCACAGCAATCCGGAAGGAAACGCCGGTGCGCCGGGCGACAGGATCGGCATATTCGGAGGCCTCCTCCAGGGAAAGCCGCTCCACAACAGCCTCGGCGGTGCCGGGGATGACGTTGACCTTGACACCGCAGTCCACGCTCAGGATGCGGGGCAGGGTTTCGGTTTCCGGGAACTTGGCGAAAAAGGGGCTGTGAAGGCTGGCCTTTTCGGTGTTGATTACCGGGAAATCCGCATCGGGGGAGAAGGTCATGGGGGCCTCTCGCTCCTTTTGGTAATAGTAATGGATATCGGAGCTGCCGCACTCCTCGTCGCAGCCCAGAATCAGGCGGCAGCGGCGGGAGAGGGGAATGTTCAGGTCCTTGACCGCTTTCATGGCCATGAGAGCACAGACGGCGGGGCCCTTGTCGTCCGCCGTGCCGCGGCCATAGATGCGCCCGTCGATGATTTTGGGTTCAAAGGGTTCGGTGACGGTCCAGCCCTCCCCAGGGGGGACCACGTCCAGGTGGGCCAGGATGTCCAGCTGGGCGGGCCCGCCGCCAAGGTCCGCGGTTCCCACGTAGTTTTCATAGTTCCGGGTGGGGAAGCCCAGTTCCTCCGCCAGCTTGAGGGCCTCGGCCAGGGCGGCGGCGGGACCCTCCCCGTAGGGCTTGCCGGGGAGGGGGTCCTCCCGGAAGCTGGGGATTTGGCAGAGGCGGACAATGGAGGAGATCAGCTCGTCCTGGTGCTGCCGGAAGTAGCTGTCCAGTTGTTGTTGGTACATATTTTGTTCGACCTTTCCTGTTGGATTCGGGTGTCGTTTGAGAAAAGTATACTATGGTTTTCTCCATACGTCAACGATTGGAGCAAAAAGATGGACTTTTCAGCGGTCAGGGTGTAAAATATGACAGGAGAAAGCAGCGAGGAGGCTTTTTGTTGAGATTCAAGCGCGTATACGTGGAAATATCAAACCTGTGCAACCTGCAATGCGCCTTTTGCAGTCCGCTGAAGCGTCCCGCAGGTATGATGACCCCGGAACGGTTCCGTGCCGCCGCCGGGCAGCTCCGGCCTTATACCCATTACCTGTATCTCCACGTCAAGGGAGAGCCGCTGTGCCATCCCCAGCTGGAGGAGATACTGGAGATTTGCGGGGAGCTGGGCTTTGAGGTAAACGTCACCACCAATGGGACGCTGCTGAGGGAAAAGGAGGATATCCTCTTTCGGCAGAGGGCGGTGCGGCAGGTGAACCTGTCGGTACACAGTTTTTCACAGCTCCCGGCGGAAAAGGCGGAAAAATGCCTGGATGAGGCGATTGCCTTTGGAAAGAAGGCGGCGGAGCGGGGGCGGCCCCTTGTCATCTACCGGATGTGGAACCTGGGCAGGGGAAAGCAGATTGCCCCGGAGAGCCTGAATATTATGGAGCGTATCGGCGGGGAGTTCCCCACCGCCCACAACCTGACGGAGGAGCTGCGGGACAACAAGAGCGCGGCAGTGGCCAAGGGGATTTTTCTGAGCTGGGAGGAGGAGTTCACATGGCCCTCCCTGAATGGGCCGGTTGTCCCCGATTCCGGAAAATGCTACGGGACCCGGCAGATGCTGGGGGTGCTGTGGGACGGGACAGTGGTCCCCTGCTGCCTGGACGGAAACGGCGAGGAGCCCTTAGGCAACCTGTTCCAAAGGCCCTTTTCGGAGATTGTGGAGTCGGAGGCGCTGCAAAGGGCTGCCTCCGGCTTTGACGGGGGAAGGGCGGAGCTGGAGCTGTGCAGGCATTGCACCTACCGGCTGAAGTTCAGGCCGAGGAAGTAGGCCGGTTTTCACCTTTCCTTTGTCCCTTCCATAAAATGTAATAACGATGGAAGGGGGAGTTTTTATGTCCTTGGCGCTTATCCTTACATACGGTGTTCTGGGCTTTTTCGCGGCGGTGGGAGCGGCTTTTCTGCTGGTCCGGCTTTTGCAGGAGACGGTCCTCCGCGGCCCGGCGGAGAAGGTCCGGATGATTGCGGTGGTCCCCGTTTCACAGGGAGAGGGGGGCAGAATCGCGGACGAGATATGGCGGTACCGCTTTTTCTTCGATCAGCGGGAAATCTCCGACGGATTTGTTTTGCTGGTGGGGGAGGAGCTGGACGAGGAATCCCTCCAGTGCTGCCGCATCCTCTCCGAACAATATCCGTGGATTGGCTATTGCAGCGCGGAGGAATATCAGAAAATGTTCGCCGCTTTGTTTTGAATCGCGCGCTTTACAAGACGGGCAGGGTGTATTATAATAGTACAGACAGAAAACGGAAGGGGGGGAGGCATCATGGACGCCAAACCATTGCAGTCCATCACCGGTACGGTGGAGGAAATCGTCTATCACAACGACGACACCGGCTTTACCGTGCTGCTGCTGGACGACGGCGAGGAACTGCGGACAGTGGTGGGCCAGATGATGGATATCGGCGAAGGGGAAGACCTAAAGGCCACGGGGCGTTTTACCACCCACCCCTCCTACGGTCCCCAGTTTAAGGCCGAGGTGGTGGAGCGAAGCCTCCCCGCCACCAGCTCGGCTATCCTGAAATACCTGGGTTCCCGGACCATCAAGGGCATTGGCCCCACCCTGGCCCGCCGCCTGGTGGAAACCTTTGGGGACGATACCCTGGAGGTCATGGAGCACCACCCGGAGGATTTGGCCCGCGTGGAGGGCATCTCCCGGCGAAAGGCCATGGAAATCGGCAAGGAGTTTAAGCGGATGTTCGGGGTCAGGACGGTGATGCTGTTCCTCTCCCGACACGGCATCGACCCCGCCACCAGCATCCGGGTGTGGAAGGCCTACGGCAACTATGCCTCGGAGATGGTTCAGGCCAACCCCTATATCCTCTGCGGGGAGGATGTGGGGATGGCCTTTGAAAAGGTGGACCAGATTGCCCTGGATATGGGGGTGGAGCCGGACAGTCCCAACCGCGTCGGGGCGGCTGTGGCATATGTGCTGCGCCACAACCTGGGCAACGGGCACACCTGCCTCCCGGAGCAGGCCCTCTGTGAAAGGGCCGCCGCCCTCCTCCGGCTGGATGTCTCCGCGGCCCAGCGGCAGCTCGTCCAGGAGGAGGAGAGCCAGAACCTGGTGAGCGACACCTTCGAGGGGCGGCGGTATTACTACCTGCCCCACCTGTACCGGGCCGAAACCTATGTGGCCGGACGGCTTGCCATGATGCTCTCCCTGGAGGTGCCCTGCACCGGGGATTTTGGGGACCAGATTGGACTGCTGGAGGCCCAGAACGGCGTCAAATACGCCCAGCTGCAAAAGAGCGCCATTGTCCAGGCCCTGTCCCGGAACCTGTTTATCCTCACCGGGGGGCCAGGCACCGGCAAGACCACTACCGTAAACGCCATCATCGAGCTGTTTGAGCAGCAGGGGAGCAAGGTGGCTCTGGCTGCCCCCACCGGCAGGGCCGCCAAGCGCCTGAGCGAGGTGACGGGCCGGGAGGCTAAAACCATCCACCGCCTGCTGGAGGTGGACTTTAAGGACAAGCCCGGCGAATCCCTCCTCTCCCGCTTTAAACGGGGGGAAAAGAACCCCATCAGCGCGGATGTGGTCATTGTGGACGAGATGTCCATGGTGGATATCCTGCTGTTTGAAAGCCTGGTCAGGGCTCTCCGCCTCACCGCCCGGCTGGTGATGGTGGGGGACTCCGACCAGCTCCCCTCCGTGGGGCCGGGGAATGTGCTCAAGGACCTGATTGATTCCGGGTGCATTGCCACGGTTCGGCTGACCGAGATTTTCCGCCAGGCGGCCCAGAGCCTGATTGTCACCAACGCCCACGCGGTGGTGCGGGGGGAGATGCCGGAGCTGCGCCGCAAGGACGGGGATTTCTTCTTCCTGCAAAGCGGAAGCTATGCCAACACCGCCCAGCTTGTCACCGACCTGTGCAGCCGCAGGCTCCCCAAATCCTATGGCTACTCCCCCCTGTGGGATATCCAGGTGATGGCCCCCAACCGCATCGGTGAGCTGGGGACCATTGAGCTGAACAAGCGGATGCAGCAGGTGCTCAATCCCCCGGACCCGGAGAAGAAGGAGATGGTCTACGGCCCCTATACCTTCCGGGAGGGGGACAAGGTAATGCAGATTAAGAACAACTACGACATCACCTGGACCAAGGAGGACGGCGAAAAGGGCACGGGGGTATATAACGGAGACATTGGCCTGATTCTGGCAATCGACAAGCCCTCCCGCGTCTTTGTGGTAAAATATGACGAGCGGATTGTCAACTACACCTTTGACAACGCCGATGAAATTGAGCTGGCCTTTGCCGTCACCGTCCACAAAAGCCAGGGGTGTGAATTTGAGGCGGTGGTCCTGCCGCTGATGAACAGCCGGTCCCGCCTGTATCACCGCAATCTGTTCTATACAGCGGTGACGCGGGCGAGAAAGCTGCTGATTATCATCGGAAGGCCGGAGACGGTCCAGTACCTGGTGGAGAACAACCGCAAAACCCTGCGCTTTACCAGCCTTGCCCGGTTCCTGACAGAGGCCTGCGGCGGCGGGAACAAGCCGGAGGAGGAGCAGATTTCCATCGGGGAGGAAACGCCTGACGGCGGACTGCTGGAACAGGATGGGACGAAAGCGATATGAGAAGACAGATTCAGTGGCTGTTGGATCAGCTTTTCCCTGCCAAGTGCGCCGTCTGCGGCGGAACAGCACCGGCGGGAATCTGCCCAGAGTGCCTGGACAAGCTGCCCCGGACGCCGGAGGAGATCTGCCCCCACTGCGGCAGAGGGAAGGACAAATGCTTCTGCTCCCATATGCGGGGCGAATGCTTCCACCGCCTGGCGGCACCCTGCTACTACACGGCGGGGATGCGGACCGGGATATGCGCCCTGAAGTTTCAGGGGGTGAAGGCTCACGCCGGGTGGATCGGGGAGCTGATGGCGGAGACGGTGAAGAAGCGGTTTTTGAATGAGGGGGCGACCATTGATTTGATGGTTCCCGCACCTCTTTCAGAAAAGCGGCTGCGGGAGAGAGGGTTTAATCAATCCCTGTTGCTGGCCCGGCGGATGGCACAGCTTCTGCCCTCTTCCATTTTGCTGGACGATACCATTCTGGTCAAGGGCAGGGACACCGCCAGCCAGCACGACCTGAACTATGAACAGCGCAGGGAAAACCTCCACGGGGTGTTCCGGGCGGACAAAAGGGCGGCGGGAAAGACCATCCTCCTGGTGGACGATGTGGCGACCACGGGAACCACCCTCTCCGAATGCGGGAGGGCGCTGTACCTGGCGGGGGCAGAGAGAGTCCTTTGCTGTACGGCGGCGGTGGCTGCCTCTGTCAAAGGGGAGGACAGGCTCTGAAACAGGTGTTGGTGTTCCAAAAGCGGCAGTATTACAGCGATTAAATTTTCAGAAAGTCGAGGACTGACATATGGCGTTTGAAGATATCGGCATTGACCTGGGGACAGCGTCTGTCCAGGTGTGTGTGGAAGGGCATGGGATTGTCCTGGAGGAGCCATCGGTGGTGGCGGTCAACACCAAAAATAACACGATCTGCGCTGTCGGCGAAGAGGCCTATAAGATGATCGGCCGCACCCCCGCCTACATCCGGGCGATCCATCCCCTGGAGGACGGGGTCATCTCCAGCTATGAGGTGGCCGAAAAGATGGTGCAGTATTTCCTGAAAAAGTGCTGCAAGAATTCGGTGCTCAAGCCCAGGGTGGTGCTGTGCGTCCCCTCCGGCGTGACGGAGGTGGAGGCCAGGGCGGTGGTGGACGCCGCTGTCGCCTCCGGCGCAAGGCGGGTCTACCTGATTGAGGAGCCGGTGGCGGCGGCGCTGGGGGCGGACATTGATATCTCACAGCCCAATGGCCGCATGGTTGTGGATATCGGCGGGGGAACCACCGATATCGCGGTCATCTCCCTGAGCGGGGTGGTGACAAAGTCCTCCATCAAGCTGGCGGGCCAGAAGATGGACCAGGCGGTGATACGGTACATCCGCCAGAGCCGGGGAATCCTCATCGGCGCAAAGACGGCGGAGCAGATTAAAAAGGAGATCGGTTCGGTGTACATGGAGGAGGGGGACCCGGACCCTTCCATGGAGGCAAAGGGGAGAGACCTGGCCCTGGGCCTTCCCAGAAAGTTTACCATCACCCGCCGGGAACTGACCCCGGTGCTCCAGGAGATGGCGCTCCAAATTATCCAGTCCGTCCAGAGCGTGGTGGAGCGAACGCCGCCGGAGCTGGTGGGGGATATCTTCGTCAACGGACTGCTGCTCACCGGAGGCGGGGCGATGATCGACGGCCTGGACCGGTTTATTCAGGCGCGCACCCGTATCAGGGCCGTTTTGGCCAAGGACCCGGTCAGATGCGTTGCCAGAGGGACCGTCAAGGCGTTCCAGCTGCTGGACGTGCTCCAGGACGGCTTCTTTACACCGTCAATTCACATTCATTAAAGAGGGGATATCGTATGAAAGTCAGGGATATTGCCAAAAAGTCCGTCTTCTCTCTGGAGGTCTTTCCGCCGAAAAAGAGCTACTCGCCGGAATCCATCTCCAGGATTTTCGACCGTCTCGCCGCGCTGGAGCCGGGGTTTATCAGCGTCACCTACGGCGCGGGGGGCTCCAACATCCAGCAGAACAAGACCGTGGAGCTCTGCCGCATCCTCAAACAGGATTACCATGTGGAGCCGGTGGCCCACCTGACCTGCTTCAACTCCAGAAAGGATGAGGTGCTGACCATGCTGGAGCTGATGAAGGAACAGGGGATTGAAAATATTCTGGCGCTGCGGGGGGACCGGTCCCCGGATATCACGCCGCCCGGCGATTTCCGCTATGCCTGCGAGCTGATAGATTTCATCCGTTCCCACACCAAGGAGGATGAATTTGACATCTGCGCCGCCTGTTATCCCGAAGGCCACCCGGAATGCGGCAGCCTGAAGGAGGACGTCCTCAATCTCAAGCACAAGGTGGATGCGGGAGTCAGTCTGCTGATCAGCCAGCTTTTCTTTGACAACGAGGACTTTTACCGCTTCCGGGAGCTGTGCGATGTGGCGGGCATCAAGGTCCCCATCCACGCTGGGATTATGCCTGTGACAAATAAAAGTCAGATTGAGCGGATGGTCTCCACCTGCGGCGCGTCCCTGCCCAAAAAGCTTTCCCGGATGATGGCGCGGTACGAGAACAATCCCCAGGCCCTGATGGACGCGGGCATTTCCTACGCCACCGAACAGATCGTGGACCTGCTGGCCAGCGGGGTGGAGGGCATCCATTTGTATGCTATGAACAGACCGAAAATGGCGGAAAAAATCAAGGGGAATATTTCCTCCCTGCTGGACGCGCGCCAATGACCGGAAAAAAGGGAGTGAGGGGAGAAGTTTGAGAATTTTTCCTGACGTTCGCCTGGATGGGCTTTCCGCCAGCCGGGGAGAGATGTTGCGGTACCTGGGCTACCGGGGTCAAGCTCTGGAGGGGACGATGCTGGAGGCGGTGGAACGGTGCGCGGCATTGGCGGAGCAGTCCGCGTCGCCCCGCTTTGTGGCGGAGGAGCTCTCCCCGGTCCGCATCACGGAGGAGGGGGCTGAGCTGGAGGGGCTTCTGCTGCCCGGAGAGGATATCCGCCTCCACCTGGGGTGGTCCAGCGCCGCAGTTCTGATGGGGGTCACCCTGGGGACCCAGATGGAGCGGCTTATCCAGTACCACCGCCGCCGGAGCATGGCCGACGCGGTAATGATTGACGCCGCGGCCACCGCCCTCATTGAGGCGGCCTGCGACCAGGTGGAGGAGGGACTGCGGGCCTTTTACCGGCAAAAGGAGCTGGATGTGACTGACCGCTTTTCCTGCGGGTACGGGGACCTGCCCCTGGAGACGCAGCCCGACATTGTAAGGCTGCTGGATGCCCCCAGGGCAATCGGCCTGACCTGCTCCTCCTCCTTGATTCTGATTCCCCAGAAATCCGTCACCGCCATCCTGGGTGTTATCCCAGCGGGGACACATCGGAGCGTCCGGGGATGCCAAAGCTGTAAAAACCGGCAGAATTGCCAGTACCGAAAGGAAGGGATTTTCTGTGGACATTCGAGCCAGGCTTCACAATAGAGAACTTATCCGCTTGGACGGGGCCATGGGGACCATGCTTCAGGCGGCGGGGCTGAGGCTGGGGGAAAACCCGGAGGTCCTGAACATCACCGCCCCGGAGGTGGTACATAAGGTCCATGCCGCCTATTTTGCCGCCGGTTCGGAGATTGTCTATACCAACACCTTTGGGGCCAACGCCCACAAGCTGGCCCGGACAGGGTATACCCCGGAGCAGGTGATAACAGCGGCGGTGGAAATTGCCAAAGCCGCCGCCAAGCCCTGGGGTGGACTTGTGGCCCTGGACATTGGCCCAATCGGAGAACTGCTGGAGCCCATGGGTTCCCTGAAATTTGAAGAAGCGTATGAACTGTTTGTCCAGCAGATACGGACCGGTGCGGAGGCCGGGGCAGACCTGATTGCCATTGAAACAATGACCGACCTCTATGAGGCAAAGGCGGCGCTGCTGGCCGCCAGGGAAAACTGCGATCTGCCGGTGTTTGTCACTATGACCTTTGAGCAGGACGGGAGAACCTTTACCGGGTGCAGTATCCCCGCCATGGCGCTGACCCTACAGGGCCTGGGGGCGGCCGCCATCGGCATCAACTGCTCCCTGGGGCCAAAGCAGATATACAGCCTTGCCGAGATGCTTATCGCCTGGACCACCCTGCCTGTTATCATCAAGCCCAACGCCGGACTGCCCACGGTGCGGGACGGCAAAACCTCCTATGACCTGACCCCGGCAGAGTTCGGAGCGGAGATGGCCCGGTTCCTGGAACTGGGGGTATCGGTGATGGGCGGCTGCTGCGGAACCAATCCGGACTTTATCCGGGAGCTCTGCCGGAACCTGGAGGGAAAGGTTCCCGACCTTTCCAAACGGACGAAAAAGGTTCCTGCGGCGGTCTGCTCCAATACGGAGGTTGTACCTATTGACCAGGTGAGGGTGATCGGCGAGCGCATCAACCCCACCGGAAAGAAGCTGTTTAAACAGGCTCTTTTAAACGGGGACATGGATTACATCGTCAAGCAGGGAATCGAGCAGGCGGAGGCCGGGGCGGATATCCTGGACGTCAACGTGGGGCTCCCCTCCATCGACGAGGCCGCCATGATGGCACGTGTGGTAAAGGAACTCCAGGGGGCGGTGAGCCTTCCCCTACAGATAGATTCCTCCGACCAGGCGGCGGCGGAGGCGGGGCTCCGCTGCTGCAACGGCAAGCCTATTCTCAACTCGGTCAACGGGGAGGAGGCGGTGCTTTCCCGCCTGTTGCCGCTGGTGAAGAAGTACGGTTGCGCGGTCATCGGGCTGACGCTGGATGAAAAAGGCATTCCCAAAAGGGCGGAGGACCGGCTGAAAATCGCCGCCAGAATCAAGGAAAGGGCGCTGGAATATGGAATCCCGGCGGAGGATGTGTACATCGACTGCCTGACCCTGACCGCCAGCGCGGAGCAGGAATCCGCCCTAGAGACGGTGCGGGCGGTCCGGATGGTAAAGGATCGGCTGGGTTTGAAGACTGTTTTGGGGGTGTCCAACATCTCCTTTGGACTCCCGGCGCGGGAAAAGCTGAACCAGACCTTCCTTACCGCCGCAATGGCTGCGGGGCTGGACCTGCCAATTATCAACCCCAACGCCGGAGCGATGATGGACGCGGTTGCCGCCTTTCTGGTGCTCTCTAATGCCGACAAGGGGAGCGTGAGGTACATCAGCAGGTTTGCCCAGGAGGGAAAGTCCGCCAAGGCGGCATCCATTGCTTCTCCCGCGCCCACCGGCGGGCACGACATCAATTTTACCATCCTCCATGGGATGAAGGATGAGACCAGGCAGCTTTGCAGAGGGCTTTTAAAGGACGCCGCACCACTGGACATCGTCAACGGAACCCTTATCCCGGCCCTGGACGAGGTGGGGAAGCTTTACGAGAGCGGGAAGATATTCCTGCCCCAGCTGATTGCGGCGGCGGAGGCGGCCAAATCCGCCTTTGAGGAGATACGGTCCTCTATGCCTGCGGGGGACAAGTCCGCCGAGAAGGGGCCCATTGTCCTGGCCACCGTCAAGGGGGATATCCACGACATTGGAAAGAACATCGTCAAGGTGGTGCTGGAGAACTACGGATACCGCATCATTGATCTGGGGAAGGATGTGCCGGTGGAGGAAGTGGTCCAGGCGGTAAAACAGCACCATGCCAGGCTGGTGGGCCTTTCCGCCCTGATGACCACCACCCTGGTGAGCATGGAGCAGACGATCAAGGCGCTGCGGGAAAGCGGCTGCGGCTGCCGTATCTGGGTGGGCGGCGCGGTGCTGACCCCGGAGTACGCCAGGGAAATCGGGGCGGATTTTTACGCCAAGGATGCCCAGCAGTCGGTGGCGATTGCCAAGGAGATACTGGGCTGAATGATAATATCTTTTAGAGGAGGATGACGATTATGGCAGCTCTGACCATTAAGCCGGAGGAGGAAAAGAGAGTCAAGGGACTCGGCTTCCTCAGCAACAAGGGGACCGACAACTTTTCGGGGAGGATCATCACCCGCAACGGGAAGATAACCGCGGCTGAGATGGCCTGCATTGCCCAGGCCGCCGAAAAGTTCGGCAACGGAAACGTGGTGTTCACCACCCGACTGACCGTGGAGGTACAGGGGATACCCTTTGAGAAGATCGAGGAGTTCCGCGCCTTTATCGCAAAGGAGGGCCTGAAGACCGGCGGCACCGGCGCGAAGGTCCGCCCGGTGGTTTCCTGCAAGGGCACCACCTGCCAGTATGGCCTGATTGACACCTACGCCCTTTCCGAGGAGATTCATAAGCGCTTTTTTGAGGGATACGGCGACATCCGCCTGCCCCACAAGTTCAAGATTGCGGTCGGAGGGTGTCCCAACAACTGTGTCAAGCCCGACCTGAACGATGTGGGCATTGTGGGGCAGAGAATCCCCAACTTCCACGCGGAGGAATGTAAAGGCTGCAAAAAATGCCGCATTGAGGAGATATGCCCCATGGGCGCGCCCCAGAGGAAGGAGGGCAAAATAGACATTGACGCGGAGACCTGCACCCACTGCGGGCGCTGCGCCGGGAAATGCTATTTCAAGGCTCTTCCCGATGGGACCAGCGGATTTAAGGTCTACGTCGGCGGGCGCTGGGGGAAGAAGGTAGCCCAAGGGCGGCCACTGTCCAAGATATTTGCCACAGAGCAAGAGGTTTTGGCTGTTGTGGAGAAGGCGATACTGTTATTCCGGGAGCAGGGATATGCCGGGGAGCGGTTCAGCCAGACCATTGACCGCATCGGATTTGAGAAGGCGGAGGAGATGCTGCTTTCGGATGATATCCTTGGCAGGAAGGATGCCATTCTGGCGATGGACCTAAAAACGAAATAAAAAAGCCACAGCGCCGAGCGCTAACAAAAGATGAGGAATCCCCAAATCACGAATTAAAAGCTTTGGCCGCTTTCTCGAAAGTGACAGGTCCAGGGCAAAGCCTTGGTCGCGCCCGCAGGCGCGAAATACCCTGCAAAAACCCAAAAGCGCATTTAAACATCGCCTAAAAACCACAATAAAAAGCCCGGATTCATCCTTTAACAGGTGGTAAGCAAACGACAGTTTTCGCCCACCTGTTAAAGGAAGAAATCCGGGCTTTTTGCTCCAGCGAAAGGCTGGAGGCGGCTCATAGCCGCCAACGGCATCTTGAGCGGACCGTGAGATGGCGCTAAGACGAAGCACATGACAGTATAGCGAACCGTGAGATGAATCCAAGAACAGCAAAAAACAAAATTACAAAATCCGTATCTCCTTTCCCAACCCAAAGGAATACAAAACGCACTCCTTCACCGGGTACCCCAGGCTCTTCTCCAGAATCATCCGGTATATGGTGAGCTGAGGGGAGTACCGCTCTATCAGCTCCTCCGGGTCTTTGACATAGTCGGTTTTGTAATCCACAATGACCGCCTGCCCCTCCTCAAAGAAGACGCAGTCCGCCACCCCCTGTACCGTCACTGTCTCTCCGCCCCGGATGTCCTCCCGCCATCTGCCCAGCTCCCGCTCCCCCAGGGCGGACAGGAACCGCAGCTCCCGCCGGACCTGGTCCCGTTCCATGGCCCGGAAAATCCGCTCCGCCAGGGGGGAGGCGAAAAACGCCGCGATGCGCTTTACCCGGATGCTTTCCCCCTCAGTTTCGGTCAGGTAGGCTTTGTCCACCAGCCGTTTGACCTCGGCGGCGGGGTTTTCCCTGGCCGCGGCGTAGTCGCAGAACTGCATGAACTTATGGAGGGCAAGTCCCTTTTCCGCGGGGGTGAGGCCCTCCTCCAGCAAAAACTGGGGCCTGCTCTGGAAGCGGAGGAGCTTTTCCCCCTGGGCCACCTCCGACGCCGCCAGCTTGGTTGGGGTGAGGGTGGACTGCGCCCAGGGATAGCGGTAGGCGGTCTGGGTCCGCAGGCGCTGGGTCAGTGCCTCTGCCCCCAGGGGAACCGCCAGCTCCAGGCCCTGGGCAGGGGACTCCTCTGTCGGGGCGGGCTCCCATTTGTCACAGCGCGCCAGGAACCGCCGCTCCTTCCCCGAACCTGCAAGCAGCGGGATTCCCGCCTGGTCCGCCGCGGGGAGAATGTCGTCGTGGCGGGCTAAGGCCAGGAGAATCCACCGGGTGAAGCTGTTGGCGCGGGAGATGTGGAAGGCGAGCTCCTCCCCGCTCCTCCCCCTGGCGTCGGCCAGGGCGGCGGACAGCTCCTTTTGGATATCCCGCTCCGCCATGATGAGGTACAGCCGCTCTTTTGCCCGTGTCACCGCCACATACAGGACGCGCATTTCCTCCGCCCTGGCGGAACGGGCGATTTCCAGGCGAAGGGCCTCCCGCGGGACGGTGGTGTACCAGCCCATCCCCTGGGGGTCCTTCCGCTTGCAGGCGAAGCCGGCCTGGGGGTGGAGCAGCGCCGCCGCGTTCCGGTCCGACAGGTTAAAGTTCCGGGACAGGCCGCAGAGGAACACCACCGGAAATTCCAGCCCCTTGGAGCGGTGGATGCTCATCACCCGCACCACGTTGGCCTGCTCCGAGATGGTGACAGCCGGGGCAAGGTCATTGTCCTGCTCCTGGGCGCTTTCCGCAAACCGCAGAAATCCCGAAACCCCCCGGTATCCGGCGTTTTCGTACTGCCGGGCGTAGTCCAGCAGCAGCATCAGGTTGGCCCGGCGGGTTTCGCCCCCCGGCATGGTCTGGACCATGGAGGGGTAATCGGTCAGGTCGTATATTTTCTGGAGCAGCCCGCAGGCGTCGGTGACGGCGGCCTCCCGGCGCAGACGGGCCAGAAGGTCTAGGCAGGCCGATTCCTTGGGGGTGCCCTGGCCGCTTTCCCGGCGGGCCGTCATGCTCCGGTAAAGAGGGACGCCCTTGTCCGCCAGCCGCAGCGCGGTCAGCTCGCCGGCAGTAAAGCCGAAAACAGGGGAGAGCAGCGCTGCGGACATGGGAAGGTCCAGCAGAGGGTTGTCAACGGCCCGCAAAAGGGAAATTGCCACCGAGATTTCCCTGGAGGTGAGGAACCCGCTTTCGCTGTCCGACCAGCCCTGGATTCCCCTTTTTTCCAGGGCCTGGAGGAATTTTTCCGCCCGTCCTTTTGGGGAGCGCATCAGGATGCAGATATCCCTGGGCTGGACGGGGCGCAGGATTCCGTGGTCCGCCACCTTTTCCCCCCTTTGGAGTATGCGGGCGATCTGTTCCGCCGTGTACTCCGCCTCCGCCTGGTCCCGTTCGCTGTCCCCGATTTCCAGCAGCACTGCCTCCGGCAGGGGATTTCCGCCCTCCAGGAGGGGATAGTCCGCCCCGGCGACCAGCTCCTGGTCCTTTCCGTACTGGATTTCCGCTGTCTTTTCCTGCATCAGCTCCCGAAACAGGAGGTTGACCCCTTCGGTGATCTCCCGGCGGCTGCGGAAGTTTTTGCCCAGGGTGATTTTGGCCGGGAAGGTCTTTCCGTCATAGGGGGTATATTCCGCGCTCTTTTTCATAAACAGCTCCGGCATGGCCTGGCGGAAGCGGTAGATGCTCTGCTTGACATCCCCGACCATAAAGCGGTTGCCCTCCTCCCGCGCCAGGGCCGAGAAGATGGAGTCCTGGGCCTCGTTGGTGTCCTGGTATTCGTCCACCAGGATTTCCTCATACCGCTGGGAAAGCTCCCCTGCCAGGGGGGAGGGGCGGTGAAGCCCCTCTGAATCCGTATCGTACAGGAGGGCGAGGGCGTAATGCTCCAGGTCGGAAAAGTCCAGCGCCCGCCGTTCCGCCTTTTTCAGGGAAAACCGCCTGCCGAATTTCAGGGTAATTTCAAACAGGCGCTGGATTTTGGGCCGCAGGTCCTCAATGTCCTCCCGAAATCCCTTGGAGTCGGTACAGAACAGCTCTTTCAGGCCGCCAAGCTGTTTTTTCAGATTGTCCCGCAGCTCGGAGACACGCTCCTTGGTCCCGTCGCTTTCGTAGCCCCGCAGCGCCTTGAGGCGGGGGAAGGCGTGGTCCCGTACCTCCCGGTAAACGCTGTCCCAGTCGGGTTTGCCGCCGAACAGGTCAAGAAGGTGACGGCAATAGGCGGCGTCATCCTCCAGGGCGTCCCGGTACGCGCTTTCCAGCTTGTCATCCCCCTGACAGAGGCGAAGGGCCTCCTCTGCCTTTGTCAGGCAGAATGCCGCCGTATCACGGGCGCGGGCGTACAGAATAGCAGCCCAGCGGGTTTCCGACGGGGACGTTTGGGGATTGTAGGCCGCAAGCTGTTCTGCCAGCCACTGCTCGTAAAAGGCGTGGGAGCGGAGAAACTGGTAGAGCTGCTGCACGGCCCCGAACAGCTGGCTGTCGTCCCGCCCGCCGGAGAGCAGCTCCACCAGGGAGGTGAAGACGCCGTCATCCTGGCGGTAGCATTCCTCAATGACCTCCTCCAGCGCCTCGTTTTTTAAGAGCGCGCCCTCCTTTTCGTCCATGACCCGGAAGTCCGGCGGGATGTCCAGCTTCTGGAAGTTCCCCCGGATGAGGTTCATACAGAAGGAATCTATGGTGCTGATGCTGGTCTGGTCCATCAGGAGGAGCTGGCGGCTCAGGCGCAGGTTGGAGGGGTCGCTGCGGGACATCTCCTCCAGGCGGGAGGAGATGCGGCTTTTCATCTCCTGGGCCGCCGCGTTGGTGAAGGTCACCACCAGCAGGCGGTCGGCGTCCACAGGGGAGAGGGGATCCAGAATGCGCTGGATGACCCGTTCCACCAGAACGGCTGTTTTTCCGCTGCCTGCCGCCGCAGAGACCAGGAGGGTACCGCCCCTGGCGTCGATTGCGTTTTGCTGGTCGGGGGTAAAGCTAACCTTTTCCATAGCGCCACCTTTCCCGGAACGGTGTTCCGATTGGATTTTCTGCTTTCTATTGTACCAAAAAGTTTGGATTGGTCAAGGGGGAGAAGAAACACAGGACAGCCGCTTTAGCGGCTGTCCTGCTTGATTTACTCCTGTTTATCCGTGTCGGAACCGGAACCGGGAGTGTGGGGCTGTTCGGGAATATTGGGCACTGCGTCCCGCTGCTTTTCATTGGACTGGTCCGGGGGAGCGGCCCTTCCGGCTTTCCTCTTCCTTCCAATCATCACCGCCGCCAGAATCACTCCGGCAATCACAACGATTCCGCTGACCAGCGGCAGCACCCTTCTGCGGCGGACAATGGCGAAGCTCTGCATGGGGGTGGAAAAGGCCAGATACCGTCCGTCCTCCACAGGCTGGATCAGCGATATGTTCCCCTCCTCATCCCAGGCAAGGACAGAAATGTTCTTACCGCCATCGGCCAGGACGCGGAGCTTAGAGGGGGTCTCCGGCGTTCCATTCTCCAGCAGGAGCCTGTAGCGGAACGCCTGAACCGGATAGTACCCGTCCGCGTGGGGAACCTCCTCCAGCGGAAGGGATTCGCATTCCAGCCTTGTCTCCGGCCGGTAATTGCCCACGGCGAACAGCAGCGGGGTCTCCTCCGGGGAGGCGACGGCGGTCATCATGTCGCTGTACTGGGCCTCCACCACCATATTGCGGCGGATGAAGGAGAAATCCTTATCCTCCCACACCCCCGCCAGACCGTTCCGCTCCGGAACCGGGGGGATTTCCTCCGGCCTGATCTTTTGGCCATAGCCGCGGACAATTCGCTTTACCTCCTTGCCGTCCGCCACGAACTGGACCGTGAAGGAGCGGAATTCCTGGGGAATCCCCTCCACCTCCAGCAGCTCCTGATAGCGGATGGGCCGGGCCGCGCTTTCGTAGGTCAGGTTGTTGACGGCGGAGACGCCCTCGTCGATGTAGTAGTTGTCATAGACGGAGGAGGAGACGTCCTCCTCCATGTCCCCGAAGATGCTGCCGTTTTTCTCCCCGGTATCGCTGGAGATGCCCGTCATAACATAGTTGTTGTTGGCGTTGCATCCCAGTCCCGCAATACCGCCTACATAGTCCTGACCGGTAACGTCGCAGAGGGAATAGCAGTTCCGGATGAGGTAATGGCTTTTGCCGGCCACGCCCCCGGCATAGCTTCCATTGGTGGTTTTCACTGCCCCGAAGTTGTCGCACCGGATGACCGCCCCCGCATCGGCGCGGCCCACAATGCCCCCGGCGCAGTTGTTCTTCACCGTCACCTTGCCGAAGTTGCGGCTGTCCAGTACGGTGGCGCGGATGTTGCAGTCGGCGTTAAAGCTCTTGGAGCCGATTTCCTCCACCGAAAGGTCTGACTCCAGGTCCATCTCCACTCCTATCAGCCCGATGACGCCGCCGCCGTTGATGTCCGCTGTGATTCCGCCGTTGTTGCGGCAGCCGGACAGAATTCCGCGGGCACCGGTGATGTCCTCACTGTCGGAGATATCGGTGTAGGTTTCCGTGTCAGCATCCCGAATCAGCTGGTCCCGGATGCGGTCCATCCCGTCGGCGGCAGAGTCCCCCAGCAGCTCCATCTGACTGCTGATGATGTCCAGCTGAGAGCTGATCTGCCTGCGGTAGCCGCTTAAATCGGTTCTAAGCCCGTTGAGCTGGTCGGAGAGAGCGTCGTTCTGACTGCTCAGCTCCTTGCGGGTGCCGCTGGCGTCCCGGCGGAGCTGGCTCAGGGAGCTGCGGATGTAGCTGGAAAGGTGTGTTGCCTGCCGCCGGATCTCGCGGGCGTCGTCCTTGAGGTCGCCGCCGGAGCCGGACAGCTCATCCAGCAGGTCCTCCACGCTGTCCAGCATGTCGTTGGCGGCGTTTTGCAGGGATTTCACCTGGTCCTTTGTCACCTGGCTTTCACTCTGAAATTTGTCCCAGTCCACATCCTGGATGGTGCCGTTTTCTCCTACCAATTTGTCTAAAATATCGTTGATATCATCGATATTATTGCGGATTGCCTCCAGCAGCTCTTCGATGGTCTTCTGGTCTTCGGGGGGAATGTCCTCGTCCTCCAGCAGGTCCTCTATCTCGTCCACGAGGGAGAGGGCGGACTGGCTGAAATAGTCGATGTTCTGGGCCGCTTCGGAGCCCTCCTCCAGAACGCCGTCCCGGCGGACCGCCTTCTCCACCTGGGAGAGGTAGCCGGAGACATAGCTTTGCAGGTCGTTCAGCTTTTCCACGGCCTCTGCCTGGGCGTCTTGGGAGATTCCGTAATACTCCCGGCCGGAGGGCGCGTCCCCGCTGTCCCCGCCGTCTCCTTCCTCACCGCCCTCCGGCTGGTCCGGGTCGGGCTGGGGATCGGGAAAGTACTCCTTTTGTATCAGCTTTGCCAGCTCACTGATGTTGCCGCTCAGCTCTGCGGAGACCTTCATCAGGTCGGGCAGCACCTTGATGCCCTCCTGGACATTGTCCTCCACCTTATCCCATTCGGTTCCCTCCCCGCCGATGCTGATCTGGCCCAGAATATTGTTGAAGCGGATGAGGTCCTGGCGCAGCTCCCTCAGGGGCTCCCGGAGATTGCCGGAGCCGTCACCCAGCCGGTCGATGGCGGCGTCCAGCGCGTCCAGCTCATCCTCCATCCCCATGGAGAAGCTGTCGCCCCAGTCCAGGTAAAACTCGATATTGTCGTTGACCGAATCGGAGATGCCGTCCACGGTGTCGCTGATGCTGTCCAGGTGGTTTCCCGCGGCATCCGCGGCGCTGTCCATGGTGTCCGCCAGGGAATCCATCATATGGCGCAGGTCGCGGCCCTGGACCCGCAGATCGTCGGAGGAATCCGCCTCAAAGACGGTGGTGATGTGGGGCTCAAACTGTCCGGCGATGCCACCCACGTTTTTCCGCCCCATCACCGCTCCGCTGTTGGTGCAGTCCACCGTTTTGCCCTGGTGATAGCCTACAATGCCGCCGACGTTATAGCCGGTGTGGGAATAGCCAACCTGCCCGCTGTTGGCGCAGGAACGGATTTCCCCGCAGGAGGAGCCCGCAATGCCACCAGTATAGTTGATCTTCTTGGCGTCAATGCCCAGGGTGGATACGTCGAAGCCGATGGAGGGCTGTTCCCCGATAATCTCGGAAACGGTCCGGGTGGAGGCGTTGACGTTCCCAAGGTTGGAGGAGTTCTGAATCAGCCCCTCGTTGCGCCCGGCGATGCCGCCGCCCTGCTTGGTCACAGTCAGCTCGCCCCGGTTGGCGCAGCCGTCGATGATCCCCTCCGGCGCGTTGAGCCCGACGATTCCCCCGGCGGTCTTTTTGGCCACCAGGGTCCCGGTGAACACACAGTTCCGGATTGTCCCCCGGTTGGTTCCTGCAAAGCCCCCGATGCGCTCCATGCTTCCCTCCGGGCAGATACTGGCGGAAAGGGTCAGGTTTTGGACCACCGCGTCCTTTTCCACATAGCGGAACAGGCCGTAATCCTTGCCGGATTCGCCGAGGGTAAATCCGCTGATGGTGTGGCCCATGCCGTCAAAGGTCCCGGTGAAGACGGCGATGGGGGAAAAGTCGGTTCCAGTCAGGTCGATGTCGTTTTCCAGGCAGAACAGCTTTCCCTTGGAGTAGGAATCGGTTTTGCTGTTCTCGGAAAGGGTGATGAGGTCCTCCGCTGTGCGGATATGCACCGTCTGAAGGACAGAATCCTCCTGGGCGGTCTCTCCGGCGGGGTCCGGGGCGTCCGCCGCCAGAACGGCGCAGGTGGACTGAAGGGCGCAGGCCGCTGCCAGGACAGCGCCTATCAGGCGTTTGGATATCAATAAAAATCGCTTTGTCATTTTGTTTCTACCTCCTCGGACTCCTTTGCTTCCTCAGATTCTCCGGCTTCCCCGGACATCTCGGATTCCGCATCTTCTCCGTCTTCGGCGCGGGGCGCTTCCAGCAGCAGCTGGGGCGGCTCCTCCGCCGGGTCCTTTCCCCGGCTTTGCAGCTGAAGGTTCATATCCCCGGACAGCAGTCCGGTCACATCCGCGTCGATAAACCCGGTAAAGGTCCCCCGGACGCGTCCGTCCACCCTGGTGGGGAGAGAGGTGACAATGCTCTTTCCCGTTGAGAGCTGGGGCGTGCTGACCTCAAAGGCGGTTTTGTCGATAAGCTTGTCGCCCAGAAGAAGAATCTGGGGGAGCACGGTCATGACCAGGATGATGGAGGTCAGGGTGCCGATTCCCAGGGTGGTTCCCAGGGAGGAGATGACCGCGTTGCTGCTGATCTTGCCGATGACAAAGCCCGCCGCGCACATGATGGTTCCGGAGGTGACGATGGTGGGGAATGCCTGGTTCAGGGAATCGATAATCGCCTGTTTTTTGGTTGGCGTGGTTTTCCGCAGCTCCATATACCGGCTGGTGATGACAATGGCATAGTCGATGGTCGCGCCCATCTGAATGGAGCTGACCACAAGATAGCTTAAGAAGAACATGGGCGACTGGGTGAGATAGGGAATGGAGAAGTTGATCCAGATGCTCCCCTCAATGGTCAGGCAGAGCATAAAGGGGATACTGGCGGACTGGAAGGTAATCAGCAGGATGATGCCGACAAACAGCACCGTCAGCACGCTGATGAGGCCGTTATCCGCCACAAAGGATTTGCTCAGGTCATAGGCGCTGGTGGGGTTGCCCACTACAAAGACCTCCTCCTCGTAAAAGGTCTGGGCCAGGGTGCGCACTGTGTCGATAAACTGGAAGGTCTCCTCACCCTCGCCCTCACCGGTGAAGGTGAAGACGATGCGGCTGTGGCTGCCGCCCTCCAGCTGCTTGCGGGCGTCCAGGAGGGTGTTGTAGATGAGGTCAATCTGCTCGGAAAGGTCGTCGTCCAGACGCAGTCCCTTGTTTTCCTTCTGGTCATAGATGAAATCCACCATGCTGATGAGGGGGATTTCGTAGTCCTCCACATTGCTCAGCAGGGAGCCGTACTGCTCCTGGTCAATGGCGTAGACGCGGTAGAGGGCCTTTACCAGGTCAATATCCACGTCCGCCACCTCGGAGAATTCCCGCGGCTTCAGGGAATCCACCAGGGTGTACTCGTTGTTGTCCCCCACCTCGACCCCCGCCAGGCCTAGGACGCTGTCCACCTGGTCAAAGGAGCGGAGCATTTCGATGACCTTGGCCTCCGCCTGGTAATCCCCCTTAGGTAGCACCACCGCCAGGGTGTTGGGGACGTCGAAGGTTTCGGAAATCCTGGTCTTGGAGCCCATGTACTCGTTCATCTTCTCCGCCTTGGCCGATTCCACATCGTATATGTAGGGGCAGTGGTTGGAAAAGTACACCGCGAACACCAGAATAAAGGCAAATATTGGCGGGAGGATAAAGCGGGTCTTCACCACCGCTTTGCCCCATCCGGTGATGTTGGGGACAAAGCTTTTGTGAACTGTCTTCTCCATGGCCTTGCTGAACATAAAGATCAGGGCGGGCATAAACAGGAAGACAGTCAGCAGGCTGAAGATGATGGCCTTGGTGAGGATACGCCCCAGGTCCGGCCCGATGCCGAAGTGCATACACATCAGCGCAACCATGCCGGAGACGGTGGTCAGGCTGCTGGAGGAAATCTCCGGGATGGCCTTGGAGAGGGCCTGAATCAGCGCCTCCCGCGTGGGGAGGTGTTCCCGCTCCTCCATGAACCGGTGGGAGAGGATGATGGCGTAGTCGATGGCCAGGGCAAGCTGGAGGACCGGTCCGACGGCATTGGTGATAAAGGAGACCTCCCGGAACCAGTAGTTGGTGCCCATATTTAACAGCGCCGCCATGCCGAAGGTGAGCAGCAGCACGGGGATTTCCGCGTAGGTCTGGGAAGTGAACAGCAGCACCAGCACGATGATGACCACCGCGATGACCAGGATGACCTTCATATCCTCCTGGAGGTCGGCGGCGTCGTCCTTGTCAACGGTGGTATAGACAAAGGAATCGTAATCCGCCAGCACCTCGCGGACCTGGGCGATGGCCTTCTGGCTCAGCTCGGTGCTCTCCTCTTCCTCAAAGGAGAGGGTGTAGAGGGCGGAGGCGTCCTGATAATAGTTTTCCAGGCGGTCGTCCTCATAGGTGGAGTCGTCCGGGTCGTAAAAGCTTACGGACGAAATACCGCGGATTTCCTCCAGCTGTTCGGCCAACTCCAGTGCCCTTTGATAGGTGATGTTTGCCACCAAAATTTTACCGCTGCCGAAGGTGACGAATTCGTCGTTCATAATGGTAAGCCCCTGACGGGTTTCGCTATCCTCCTCCAGGTAATCGGTCAGGTCGTTGTTGACCTGTACCTTGTTGATGGAAAAGACCGCGTACACCGCCATGACCATAAAGAGGACAAAAAAGGCCTTCCGCTTATCCACAATAAAGGCGGCAATCCGCTCCATCGCGGTTGGGCCACCTTTTTTCCCTTTGTGGCTGCCCACAGCTGCTTCCGACATAGACAACTCTCCTTTAATAAAAATATGTATGATATCAAACAGTAGTTGATTATTTTTCTGAAATGTATTATAGTAGATATATCGCTGAAAATCCATACTCAAATGAATAATCATTTGACGTTTAATAGACATATATTGCATTATAGTTGAGTAAATAAAATAACAGAGGGTGAATTTTTTATGAACGCTAAAACGGAGGACCGGAGAATACGAAAAACCAAGCAGGCGCTGAAAAGCAGTCTGGCAGTTTTGCTGGAGCAGAAGGACATACGCGACATATCCGTACAGGAATTAGCGTCCTTAGCCGACCTGAACCGCACAACATTTTACCTCCACTACAAGGATATTTACGACCTCCAGCAGCAGATTGAGAATGAGGCGGCGGGAAAAATCAACGAAATACTGATGGAATACATGCCGCTGAAGGGCCATGAACAGATTTACAGGATGTTGGCAAAGTTCCTCACCTGCATCAAGGAGGACGCGGACCTGCACCATATCATACTGGGGAAGAACAAAAACCAGGTGTTCCTGCGGGAAATATGCCGCAGCGTGGAGACCCACTGCGTCAAGGTGTGGACAGAGGCCTTCCAGACGGAAGGGGAGGAGGAGAGGCTGGACTATTTCGGTGGCTTTATCATCCAGGGGTTTATGGCGGTGGTTGTCCGATGGGTAGAATCCGGCATGAGGGAATCCCCGGAGCAGATGGCCAGGATGATGGGGGACATGGGGCTTTACGGGGTGCGTTTTCTGGAGCAGAAAGAGCAATAAACTGTATTTCCAACCGTTGACATCCGCATCAGGAATGTCTATACTAGAAATAAACGGAAAGGCTGATACTTTTTCTTGAAAGAAAAAGTATCAAAAAGAACTTTAATACGCACCAAACCATCAATCATTCAGACTTTTCGCCCGGTAACGAAAGGAAGGTTTTTATTCGGAAATAGTATCAAATAAAGAGGAGAGCTACCGCACGGTAAGAAATAGAATATGAAGCAAGGAGAATATCCCATATGACAGCTCAGATAGATAAAACCCCGTGGCAGGGAATCCTTCCCGCCACCGCCACCCCCTTTGATGAAAACAATCAGGTCAGCGAAAGGGCCATGCTGGCCCTGATGGAGCGCAACCTGAAGGAGGGGGCCGCCGGGTTCTTCATCGGCGGGAGCTCCGCCGAGTGCTTCCTGCTCTCCCACCAGGAGCGGATACGCACCTTTGAAATCGCGGCGGAGATGAAGGGGCAGACAAGGCTTGCCGCCCATGTGGGGGCGCTGGGCACCGACGAGGCCATAGACCTTGCCAAGGCCGCCAAAGGGCTGGGCTTTGACCTGATCAGCGCCACGGCCCCTTTCTACTACAAGCATTCCATGGATGCCATTGCCCGGTATTACACAGATATTTTCCAGGCGGTGGAGATTCCCATTCTGATTTACAATTTCCCCGGCAATACAGGGGTGGAGTTTGACCTTTCCCACCCGGCCATCCGGAAGCTGCTGGCCAGCGGGGCAATCGCGGGGGTGAAGCACACCAACCGGGACCTTTACCAGCTGGAGCGGTTCCGGGACAGGAACCCGGACTTGCTGCTGTTCTGCGGCTTTGACGAAATACTCAGCGGCGCGGAGGCCATGGGCTGCGACGGGGCCATTGGCAGTACCTTTAACTTCATGCTGCCCCATTACCTGAAGCTGTGGAACGCCTGCAAGCGCGGCGACCGGGATGCTGTGCTGTCCCTACAGCACAGCGCCAATGTCATTATGGAGACCATTGTCTCCATCGGGCTGATTCCCTCCATCAAGGCGATTCTGAGGATGCAGGGAATCGATATGGGGCTACCCCGCCGCCCCTTCCTGCCCGTAACGCCGGAGCAGGAGAAACAGATTGCCCAGGTGCTGGAACAGTATCCGGAAAAGTAACGCGTTTGGAGGAATCGAGAAATATGCTCTCTTTGGCAGATTGGGTTCTGCTGTTGATTATCGCTGTCTGCGCGGCGCTGGCCATTCGCTACGCCTGGCGGCATAGGGGAAGTTGTGGCGGCTGCGGCGGACGTTGTGAACACTGCGGGAAAAACGGCTGTGCCGCCCGAAAAGAGGGGGAAAGGCCCTCAACCAATCCTGATACTATTTCCGAATAAAAACCTAACTTTCGTTACCGGGCGAAAAGCCTGAATGATTGATTGTTGGGTGCGTATTAAAGTTCTTTTTGATACTTTTTCTTTCAAGAAAAAGTATGAATAGTAGACAGCAGGGCGGGAAAACCGTTGCTTTTCGGTTTTCCTGCCCTTTTTCATGAAAATGTTATTTTCCAAATTTCGGAGGAAATTATGTTAGTTGCAATAGACAATCTTTCTAAGAGCTTTGCGGGGCACCAGGTCCTGCAAAACGTCAGCCTGAAGATAGAGGACCGGGACCGCATCGGCCTTATCGGGGCCAACGGTGCAGGAAAGTCCACCCTGTTAAAGATGATCGTCGGTGCCCTGTCCCCGGACGAAGGGGAAGTGGCCGTCACCAACAATATAAATATCGGTTTTCTGGAGCAGAATACCGGCCTGGAGCGGGGCAGCACCATCATGCAGGAGATGCGGAAGGTGTTCACCCAGGTCAACGAGAGCGAGCGGCAGATGAAGGAACTGGAGGCCGCCATGTCCCAGATTGACCACGAGGCCCAGCGGGAGGAATACGAAAGGCTTTCCGCCCGGTACGCTGTGGTGCAGGAGCATTTTCAGCAGAACGAGGGATATCTGGTGGATGTGAAAATTAAGACCATCCTCAACGGCATGGGCTTTGGGGACAAGGCCTTTGACACGGTGATAGATACCCTGAGCGGCGGGGAGAAAACCCGCCTGGCCATTGCCCGGCTGCTGCTGGAATCGCCGGAGCTGCTGATTCTGGACGAGCCCACCAACCATCTGGACTTCAAAACCCTTATGTGGCTGGAGGAATATCTGAAGGACTATAAGGGCGCGCTGCTGCTGGTCTCCCACGACCGGTATTTCCTCAACAAGCTGGTAACCAGCGTGTGCGAGATGGAGCGGGGGATTCTGACCCGCTACAAGGGCAACTATGACAAGTATCTCCAGTTAAAGGAGGAGCGCCTTGCCCGCCAGCAGAAGGAATATGAGATGCAGCAGGAAGAAATCGCCGCCATGCAGGACTATATCGCCAAGAACATCGTCCGGGCCACCACCTCCACCCGCGCCAAAAGCCGGGTACACGCCCTGGAGCGGATGGAGCTGATCGACAAGCCGCCCAGCGAGTTAAAGCCCCCTAAGATTCACTTTTCCTACGATCGCCCGCCGGTGAAGGATGTCCTCCATGTCCGGGGGCTGCGGTTGGAGGTGGGCAGGGGGAGCACCGCCAAGGTGCTGGCGGAATCCCTGGACCTGGACGTGATGCGGGGGGATAAGATAGGCATCATCGGGGCCAACGGCGTGGGGAAGTCCTCCTTCCTCAAGGCGATTCAGGGGCTTATCCCGGTGACAGCGGGGACGCTGGAGTGGGGCAAATTTGTCAGGACTGCCTACTTTGACCAGGAGAACACCAGGGTTGACCTCCACAACACGGTGCTGGAGGAGCTTTGGAAGCGCCACCCCACCGTCAACGAGCAGGAGATTCGCTCCCGACTGGGGGCGGTGCTGCTCACCGGGGAAAATGTCTTCAAGGAGGTGGGCAACCTCAGCGGCGGGGAGCGGGCCAAGCTGGCCTTTGCCATCCTGGTGTTTGAGTACGGCAATGTGCTGATTCTGGACGAACCCACCAACCACATGGACCTGACCACAAAGGAGGTCATCGAAAGGGCGCTGGAGGAGTTTGACGGGACCATTATCATGGTCTCCCATGACCGCTACCTGCTCAACAAGGTCCCTAACAAGATTGTGGAGATGCAGCCGGGCAGTATGATGGTGTATAACGGCAACTTCGACTACTATCTGGAGCGCAGCGCCGTCCTGGCCGAACAGGCGGCAGCCGCCGCGGTGCAGGAGAAAAGGGAGACCAGGGAGTCGGAGGGCGCGGCCCAGTACCACCGCTCCAAGCAGCAGCGCAGCGAGGACGCCAGGCGCAAGCGGAGACTCAGGGAGCTGGAGGAGCTGACCGCGGCATTGGAGGAGGAGATTGGAGCGCTGGAGAAGGAAATCTCAGACCCGGAGACAGCCTCTGACTTTCAGCGCTTAAACGAAAAGTGTATGGAGCTGGAGGAGAAGAAGGAGAAGCTCAACCAGGCCATGGACGAGTGGATTGAGCTTTCCGAAGAATGAGAAGAGGGGAGACTGCGGCCTTGAAAATGCGCACCGAAAGGGAAATGATGGAGCTGATTCTGGGCGTTGCCCAAAGGGACGAGCGTATTTTGGCAGTCTATATGAACGGCTCCCGGACCAATCCCAACGTCCCAAGGGACATCTTCCAGGATTATGATATCGTATATGTGGTAAAAGAGAACCGACCCTTTATTGAGGATAAAAGCTGGATTGACCAATTCGGACCGCGGCTGTATATGCAGCAGCCCGACGAGATAGATAAATCCCTGGGAAAGCCGGTGGATTTTGCCGCCTGCTATGGCTGGCTGATTCAGTTTGCGGACGGAAACCGGCTTGACCTCCATGTGGAACCCCTGGAAAAGACAAATATCCTGGAAGATAAGCTGTGTAAAATCCTGCTGGATAAAAAGGGAATATTGCCTGCCATACTGGAACCCACCGACGTGGATTACCGTGTGAAAAGACCTTCAGCGGCGCAGTATGAAGCCTGTGTCAACGAGTTCTGGTGGTGCCTGAACAATGTGGCGAAGGGACTATGGCGGGAGGAAATCCCCTATGTCCAGGACATGCTGGCCCTGGTCCGCGGGGAGTTAATCAAAATGCTGTCCTGGAGGGTAGGGTGTGATACGGATTTTTCGGTCAGCGTGGGGAAATCGGGAAAATATCTGTACCGCTGGCTTCCCAAAGAGGATTGGCGGGATTTTCTGGGCACCTATGCCTCAGGGAAAACGGAGGAAATCTGGGAATCCGTTATGACGATGTGCGGGCTGTTTGACCGGACCGCCAGGGAGATAGAAAGGCGCCTGCATTATTCCTATGACATTCAAACGGCAGAGGGGGGCTGGGGGCATCTGCGGCAGGTCCGGCAGCTTCCAAAGGATGCGGAAGGGGTTTACTAGGTGGCACGGTTTTCGGATGCAGAGGGACTTTACCGGCATTTGGGACAAAAGGGAATTTTTCTGAATCCACAGCAGAGGCTGGCCGTTGAGGATTGCTCCGGCAGGCTTCTGCTTTTGGCCGTTCCGGGGGCCGGAAAGACCACTGTCCTGGTGTCCCGCATCGCCTATATGACCGGCGTCCGCGGGATATCTCCCCAAAGCATCCTGACGCTGACCTTCAGCCGGGAGGCGGCCAAGGATATGGCAAAGCGCTATGAAGCCCTTTTTGGAGGGGAGAGCCTTCCAAAGTTCTCCACCATCCACAGCTTCAGCTACCGGGTCCTCCGGGAGTACGTCCGGAGGAAGGGAAGCAGCCTCCCGGAGCTGCTGGAGGAGGGGCAAAAGGCCCAGGTGATGAACGGCCTCTATCAGGAGTTGAACGGGGAGCGTATGCCCGACGAGGTTTACGACCAGGTGAGCACCGCCATAGGCTATGGGAAAAACAGGATGCTCACCAAGGAGGAGATGTCCGGTCTGCTGCCTGGTCTTCCCGTCTTTTACCCTTTGTATCTCCGATACGAGGAGTACAAGCGGCAGAAGGGGTTCTTTGATTACGACGATATGCTCTGCTATGCTCTGACCGCCCTGCGCAGGTATCCCGCCCTTTTGGGGCTGTTTGCCGGGCAGTATCCCTATGTCAATGTGGATGAGGCCCAGGATACCTCCCTGATTCAGCATGAGATCATCCGGCTGCTGGCGGGGGAAGAGGGACGGCTGTTTATGGTGGGGGACGAGGACCAGAGCATCTACGGCTTCCGGGGGGCCTGCCCGGAGGCGCTGCTGCGCTTTCAGGAGATATACCCCGGCGGGGGAATCCTCAAGATGGAGGAGAATTTCCGCTCCACTGGGGAAATCGTATCCCATGCCGCCCGCTTTATCGAAGGAAACCGTGCCCGCTATTCCAAAAACATGATTACCCGCCGGGAACAGGGGGCGAAGATACGGCAAACCTTTCTGGACAGCGCCGATCAGCAATATGACTGGCTGGCGCAGCGGCTTGGAGAGCTGCCGGCGGGGGAGACGGCGGCGGTGCTCTACCGCAACAATGATTCCGGCCTGCCCCTGGCTGACCTGCTGGACCGAAAGGGGATTCCCTTTTACATCCGTGACCGCCAGCCCGCTTTGACGGGCCACTTTGTGACGCTGGATATGCTCCACTTTCTGCGGCTGTACCGCAACCCATCGGATGTGGATGCATTCCGGCGGGTGTACTACCGCATGAACGCCTATATTTCCAGGGAGGATATGGAGTTTGTGCAGAGAAACGCCAGCCGGGGAGAAAATGTGTTCAATCTCCTTTTGCTGAAAAACAAGGAGATTGAACCGGAGGACGGCAAGGGGGACAACACCGCCCGTCTGCTGTTCCTGAAATACGCTGTCGGACAGCTGGGGAACCTGTCTCCAGTGAGGATGCTGGAGAGCATTTCCAGTGATCTAGGGTATCTGGAGTTTCTCCGGTTCCGCTATTCCGGCACTTCCCTGGACTCTGCCCTCCAGAAGCTGGGGGCGCTGAAGGCCATTGCAAGAAACTGCGGGGATTTAGAGGAATTCCTCACCCGGCTGGAAGGTTTAGAGCAGGTTGTCGCCCGGCACAGCCGCAGGGAACCTAAGAGCGCCGGTATCACCCTTTCGACCATCCACTCCAGCAAGGGGCTGGAATTTGACCGGGTGTTCCTGATTGACGTGCTGGAGGGACAGCTTCCCTCCGCCCAGGCCATTGAGAAGCAGATAGACGGAGACACCTCTTTTATGGAGGAGGAGGCGCGGCTTTTTTATGTGGCTGTCACAAGGGCAAAAAATCAACTGGAAATTGTATCCGCCCTTCAGGCGGGCGGGGGGAGCATTCAGCCCTCGCGGTTTCTCCACCGGCTGATGGACGAGAGAACTGAGGGGGACATACGCCTGGAGGCGGGAATGCGGGTAAGGCATAAGTTTTTTGGGGAAGGGGTCATACTGAGCAGAGACGATAAAAACCAAAGCATGGAGGTGCGGTTTAAGCGATATGGGGTTAAGATGATGAGTACATCGGTGGCGGTTTCAAATTTTAAGAAATTTGACTAAAAAGCGTAGAGATGATATAATAAACATAGACAGAAAAATAGGAAAGCTTTGAGGTGGAAATTCCGTGTCGCCATACACCGCATACCTATATCTTTGGGTAATGGGCAAAAGAGATGCAGGAGAATGGCACGCCTGCCAAGGTTTTCTTATTCTTTTTTATTTTTATATCTGAAAAAGAGGGCGTGAAAGACAGATTAAATCCTGCTTTTCACGCCTATGTATTATTTTGATTATCCTGCTTATTGAATTGACAACAGAACAAAATCCGTCTATAATAAAATTACCATTTATCATAGACGGATTTTGTTCTGTGCGCATATGCTGACTAGGAAAGGGGAAATTGCCATGGTATATATCAAGCGTGCTGCTGAGGAGACAATTGAGCGAGTTTCAAAGATGTTCCCGGTGCTTTTGGTGACAGGTCCAAGGCAGGTTGGAAAGACGACTCTGCTGCAAAAGCTGGCGGAAACAGAAAAGCAGTCTGGCATAGAGCGCAAATACGTCACCCTGGACGACCCCGACGCAAGGTATCTTGCCAAGACCGATCCCGCTATGTTCCTGCAAAGGTATTCTCCGCCGGTACTGATTGATGAAATTCAGTACGCCACCGAGCTGCTCCCCTATATCAAAATGAGGGTGGACCGTTCCAAGCGGAAGGGGGACTTCTGGCTGACCGGTTCTCAGGTGTTCCGGCTGATGGAACATGTGAGCGAAAGCCTTGCGGGACGGGTGGGCATCGTGAATTTGCTGGGGCTTTCGGATGCGGAAATCTGCCAAACGCCAAGCGAACCCTTTTCCACCGACGCGGAACGGCTGATGAACCGCTTATCCGTCGTAAAGCCCCGCGGCCTCAACGAGATTTACCGCAGGATATTCAAAGGCTCCATGCCGGAGCTGTACGCGGATGAAAACGTCGATTGGGAAATCTATTACCGGTCCTATGTGGATACGTATTTACAGCGGGATATCCGCGATCTCACCCAGGTCGCGGATGAAATGCAGTTTTATAACTTTATGACGGTCGCCGCGGCCCATACCTCCAAGCCGGTGGTATATGAGGAGCTGGCGAACGCGGCGGGCGTAACCGCGCCCACGGCTAAAAAGTGGCTGTCTATCCTGGTGTCCTCCCATATCGCAGCACTGGTGCAGCCGTATTATAACAATGTCCTGAAGCGGGTTGTAAAAATGCCCCTCCTGCATTTTTTGGATACCGGACTGGCGGCGTATCTGCTGAAATGGGGAAGCCCGGAGGCGCTGGAAAGGGGCGCTATGTCAGGGGCCTTTTTTGAAAGCTATGTGTTTTCGGAAATCTATAAGAGCTATCTGAACGCTGGAAAGGAACCGCCGGTCTTTTACTACAGGGATAAGGACCAGAAGGAGATAGACCTGCTGATTTATCAGGACGGCGTGCTGTCCCCCGTGGAAATAAAAAAGGCCGCCTCCCCTGGGAGTGCCGCAGTCAAAAATTTCACGGTTTTGGAGCCGATTGCCAAGCCGAAAGCCTTTGGCGGATTGGAGACCCTGAAAACCGAGATTGGGACCGGAAACGTCATTTGTATGGCGGAGGACCTGCTGCCTGTGGATGAGAAAAACTGGTTTGTCCCGGTTTGGCTGATTTGAATTCGCTTTTTAGTCCACTCTGTTTCCGAATGGTGGCAGAGTATCGCATTTGTCAAAAAAAGAGCAATCATCCCCAAAAGCCGAAAAACAAAAAGAAGAGGATTAAAGCTTGACATACAGTTGTCAGATTATTTGTGGTAATATAAATAAGGACATTGAGCTCAATCTTCCAAAACGGGAAAAGAGCTGTCACAAAGTAAGGAGAGGAAGCCTTTACACCTTCAACGCTTACGGAGCACATTCCGCGAACGCGAAACAGGAAAAGGCTATGGCCAAAGCAAAATGAAACAAATCTTAGAACATCTGGTACCCTTTCCGGTGGATGCGGAATCTGACAGCTTTACAGCGGCCCTATCGTCGGCGCTGGTGATTGCGCGGGGATATACGGATGAAACGCCTTATTGGTGTACCCAGAACCGCCGCCGGTGCATCCATTGCAGCCCCTGTGGAGAGCGTCTGCTGGAGCGTCACCAGCTTTCCTTCTACCACTGTCTTTTGACCGCATCCACGCTGGCGTTTGGGTTCGATTATCCGTGGGATGACTCTATGGAACCCCATTCCCTGCCGGGGTTTACCGGCGGCTGGCGCTGGGACGACGGCTTTGTCAATGGGCTGGCGCGGTTTGCAGGATTTTCCTATCTGCGCTTTGATGGCACAAGCGCACAGGATGAGGTTCTTTCTGCGATGAAAAGTTCTCTGGATTCCGGTTTCCCGACCCTGCTGCGGTTAGAAAAGGAAATGGAATGGGTTCTTGCGGCGGGCTGTGACGCGGATACCGTATATGTCCTGGATTCAAAATTCTATGCTTTGCCCGATCAGTGGTATTCCACGCTACGCGACGCTATTGTTATCACTGGCAATACTGCGCCCGGTATGTCTTACAAGGAACTCTTGGAACGTATCGCGGCGGCCCTGTCCTATAAGGAGCATACGGCGCTTGAAGGCGTGATTATGGATACGCTTGGCCATGTGACAGCGGAAAACGCCATGGATACAGCCGGTATGATGTGCGGCATCAACAGTGTGCTGATTGAAGCAAGATGGCACGCCGGAGAAGCATTCGCCGGAGCCGAAAACCTGCTGTGCGATATTGTTACAAACAAAGAAATACACAGCCGGTTGAGGGATATTTTTGAGGCGCGGTATACCAAGGAGGGCAATGAGGAAACCCATGGCATCGGATGGAAGATATGGGACGCGATTGGCGTGGGCCCCAAGACCGGATATAATATTACCAGACAGTCCGCTGAATTGATTTTGCAAAGGGATACACAGGAAAGGCTGAAACGCCTGTTTGCCAAGGTGTTTGAGAATGACCGTATTGTGTGTGGGGAAGTCCGGGAGTGTATTGGACAGATATAGTATGCCAAATGCTCTCTGTATTCAGGAAAGGTTATGAAACAATGGTTCCTATTGAAAGCTATAAGGCTAATCCGTGCAAAATGCTTTCCATCCCATATTGGAAAGCGAAAAGCATATCCGTTCACCCTGACATGAAAATTGTCCATGACAGCGAATACGACGGCAGAATATTTGAACGCTGCCATGATACAAAATATTTCAGGCTAATACATACTCTGTCGGACATCCCGGAACTGACCGCTCCGGGAATTTCCCTTGAAACGATTCCGCCTCATCAAACCGATGAACTGGCGGAAATGATAAACCGGTGTTATACCCATTCCCAGATTTGCGTCTCTGGGGAGTATGTCAAGGGTTTAACCGAAACGCCTGTTTACTGTCCGGAATTGTGGATAGGTGCTGTTTTCAATGGGAATCTGATTGGTTCTGTTCTGTGTGATTATGATGCAGAAACCGGGGAAGGGATCATTGAATGGCTCCAGGTTCTCCCCAAATATAGGGGCAGGGGGATCGCCTCTGCTCTGGTTTGCAAGGGCCTGAAAATCATGAGTGGGTTTGCGGATTTCGCTACAGTTTCCGGGGAGTGCGAGAATGTCACGAACCCTGAAGGGGTTTATAGAAAATGCGGCTTTACCGGAAATGATGTATGGCATATACTCAGAGGCTGCTGATAAGGAGTAAAAACAAACATGAAAATATTAATATTAGGCGGCACTCGCTTTTTTGGAATATACACGGTAGAGGACCTTCTGGAAAAAGGCCATGACGTTACGATTGCCACAAGGGGGAAAGCGCATGATGGATATGGCGGCAGGGTAAGGCGGATTACGGTTGAAAGGACTAAGGAAGAAAGCATCAAAAGCGCTTTCAAAGGGCTCCATTTTGATGTTGTAATTGATAAAATTGCCTACTGTTCAAACGACATCAGGTATGTTATGGACAATGTGGATTGTGATAAGTATATCTATATGTCCAGCACATCGGTTTATGAGCCGAAACATATCAATACGGTGGAATCCGATTTTGACGGGATGTCAGGTGATTTTGTCTGGTGCAATAGAAAGGACTTTCCATATGAGCAGATAAAAAGGCAGGCGGAATATGCCTTGTGGCAGAAATACGCCGGCAGAAATTGGGCTGCGGTGCGTTATCCCTTTGCCATCGGGAAAGACGATTACACCAAAAGGCTGCTCTTTTATGTTGAGCATACCATGAAATCCATCCCCATGAATATAGATAATTTAGAAGCGCAGATGGGTTTTATCCGTTCCGACGAAGCCGGAAAATTTATTTCCTTTTTAACGGACAAGGATGTCAAAGGGGCGGTGAACGGAAGCGCCGGGGGAACGATTTCGATAAAAGAAATTATCGGCTATGTTGAGAGAAAAACCGGCGCAAAGGCGATGATTGATAAGGGAGGAGATGCCGCCCCATACAACGGGGAACCGGAATACAGTATCAACACCAAAAAGGCGGAAACGCTGGGATTCCAGTTTTCTGTACTTCACGACTGGATATATGAACTTTTAGATTATTATATTGAATCGGTCAAGCAAACCGGACATTAAGCGCAAACTTTTCTCTCAAATTTTCGTTGATTGACGCGGAGCAGAATTCGTGATATGATAACTAAAAAAGAGGATTTGCTTCGGGTTTACAATGAGGAAGGCTTTTCAATTATAAAGTAAATTGCAGTTTGGAAGGACAGGATATTATGAAAAAAGTTATTTTAGGCGGTTTTCTGTTTGTCGGCGAGGCAATTATGTTTTCGGTCGGCATACTGGGAATTGCTGATGTACAAGTAGCCGCACATATGATAAAAGCGCCCCAGTATCTTGGGATTATTTCTATGGCTGCGGGTGTCGTTCTAGGGGTACTGGGATTGAAGGACGAAAAATAGAAGGAGAAGAGCATGAATATCATATGAGCCTGCTGTTTCTATTTACCGGGCTGATTTCATATTGTTTTTCAGCAAGGATTGTATATCCAGATGGAAAAGAAGATATAAACAGGGGTGGGCTGCAAGGTTGGATTTTTTCATTAGGCTGCTGCTGGTTTTGGTTGATTATCTGGTCATCGCAACAGGTATCAATATTATACTGATGGGCGCGCTGCGTCCGCGTTTTTCCTTGGCGTGTAAAGCTGAAAAATTTCTAATTGAGACGCCGAACCGGATTGATTTTCAGAAGGGAAATCAATGTGCAGCTTTTTCCTCGGCGTATGTTTTCCGGCATTGGGGAGAGGAGAAAAACGGAAGCGATTTATACCGGGAGATAACTGGAAAGCTCAAGGATGGAAGCGTCTATCCCAAGGGGATAACAAAGCTGTTCCTGCGGTACGGATATTCCGCGAAATACTGCACCGGCAATTTAAACGCCCTGAAAAACGAGGTCAGCAGGGGAAACCCTGTTATTGTGTTGATACGGTCCGCCGTCGGAAAGAGCAGTCTGCACTTTGTACCGGTGGTGGGATATGACGAGGGGAATATTTTTATCGCTGATTCGGTGGAAAAGCTATCCAACTGCGGCGAACCCTTTTATAATCGAAAAATTCCGACAGCCGAGTTTAAAAGGCTGTGGAATACGAGTATGTTAAAAATGCCCCTTTATAGAAATACATACTTTGTCATACGCAAGAGAGAAAGGAATACCCCATGAGTAAAGAGCTTTCAGAGATGACTTTGGAGGAATTGTGGAGACTGTTCCCCATCCAACTGACCGAACATAATCCCGGCTGGGCGGATATTTACCGGGAGATGGAGGCCAAATTGACCCAGGCGCTGACCGAATTTCCGAAGGCGCGGATCAGCCACATCGGCAGTACGGCAGTCAAAGGCATATGGGCAAAGCCGATTGTAGACATTTTGGTGGAGTTGGGACCGGACGAGGATATGGAGCAAGCCGTCCTGGCGATAGAACAGAGCGGTTTTGGCTGTATGAACAGAAAAAAGAACCGGATTTCCTTCAACGTGGGGTATACCAAGGAAGGATTTGCGGACAAGGTATATCATCTGCATCTTCGCCGCCGGGGGGACAATGACGAGCTGTATTTCAGGGACTATTTAAACGAGTTCCCCGAAATAGCTAAGGAATATGAGCGTCTAAAGTTGGAATTATGGAGGCCCTATGAGTTTAACCGCGACGGCTACACGGCGGCCAAGGGGGAGTTTGTCGCCCGCTGTACCGGAAGGGCAAAGGAACGATATGGGGACAGATACAAGGAGGGATGCGTTTAATGAATGTAAAGGCTAAGGTTATTTTATCGGTATTGGTAAGTGTTTTATTCATTATACCCATATATATCATTCTGCATGAAGGAGGACACGCACTGGTTGCGGTCTTGTGCGGGGCAAATGTAACCAGGTTCAGCGTGTTTGGCGCATACATGAGTTATGAGGGAGGCAGCTTTACTCCAGTCATGTTATCCCTGTTAAATGCAGCAGGGATGCTGCTGCCCGTCCTTGCGGCCTTCGTTTATATGTTGACCTATCGAAGCAACGCGGACAGTATCCCTTATAGAATTTTTTCTTTTATCGTTTTGATTGTTCCGATAGGCTCTGTGTTTGCATGGATTTTTGTACCGGTATTGTATTTAACTGGTCAAGCGCCTCCAAATGACGATGTTACAAAGTTTCTCGACCATTCGGGACTGAATCCGTGGGTGGTGATATTGGCTGCTGTCATTATAATTGCCTGCTGCCTTTTTATCGCGTGGAAGAAAAAAATTTTTCAAAAATATTGGGAAACAATCAGCCTGAAAGCCTGAAAATACGTTTCTGTTTAGAAAGGGAAAAATGGATATTGAATTCAGAAAAATTACAGAGTTTCCCCGCGGGACCCTTGCCGCCCTTTTGAAGGAGGGCTATTCCTTTGAACCGAAATTTGAGCGGGATTTTTACAAACAGTGGCAGGAGTTTGACTGCTTCTTTTATGATAATCCCCATATTGCCGAATTCAGCGGATTTATGACAGTTCTGAATGGAAAGCCCATCGGATTTGTCTCGTGGAATCCGTCAAAGCTGCCTGAATTGACAGAGGTTGGGCACAACTGCATTTTGCCGGAACACAAGGGAAAGGGTTATGGAAAACGGCAGATGCGGGAGGCGGTCCGGCGCATGGCCGCCCAGGGACCGAAGAGGATAGTCGTCTGGACCAATGAGCTTCTTGTTCCCGCCCAGCACACCTATGAAAGCGCGGGCTTTCAGTTTGTAAAAAAGAGTGAGGAAACACTCTGCCCTGAATACGCGGGGCAGAGAATACACTATGAGATCATCGCAAGATAATATGGGACGAGGAGGCGCATTATGAGCGATACTGCTGTCATGGAATTTGCAAACAGGGAAGAATTCAGGAAATGGCTGAGTGAGAACTGCCTGACCAGTTCCGGAGTTTGGCTTTTATTCGGCAAGGCGGGCGGACCGAAGACAATTAAAGCGGGGGAGGCGCTGGAGGAGGCCCTCTGCTTTGGATGGATTGACGGGCAGATGCAGAGCCTTGATGAGAAAACCTATCGGAAATATTTTTCCCTGCGCAGGGAAAAGAGCAAGTGGTCGAAAAAAAACAAGGCGCTGGTCAAAAACCTTGAGGAACGGGGCCTTATGACCGATTTTGGCCGGAAGAAAATAGAGGAGGCCCGCAAAAACGGTCAGTGGGACGCGCCAAATCCCATGGCGGTGACAGAGGAGCAGATTGCCTGTGTCTCTGCGGTGCTGGAGGGATATGAGCGCGCTTTTACCAATTTTCAGGCCATGCCTATGTCTGTAAAGAAAACCTACACGCGGGCGTATTTTGACGCCAAAACCGACGCCGGACGGGAGAAGCGGGTTGCCTGGATGGTTGACAGACTCAATCAAAATCTAAAGCCAATGTAATATTTTAGAATGATATTTGTTTGCATATTTTAGAATATTGATATATAATTGGTTAAAAGGGCGAAATAGAAGGTTTCTTTTTCGCCGCTGGATGACATATTCCACAACAATATCAAAGAGAGGTGCCAAAAATGAGCTATCAGAACCCGATTCTGTCCGGCTTCTACCCGGACCCCAGCATCTGCCGCGTGGGGGAGGATTACTACATGGTGACAAGCACCTTTGAATTCTTTCCCGGCGTTCCGGTGTTCCACAGCAGGGACCTGGTGAACTGGACCCAGATCGGCCACTGTCTCAGCCGCCGTTCCCAGCTGGATTTGGTGAACGTCCCCGCTTCCAAGGGCATCTACGCCCCCACCATCCGTTACCATGACGGCGTTTTTTACATGGTGACAACCAATACCCGCAAGTGCGGCAACTTCTATGTCTATACCACCGACCCCGCCGGGGAATGGTCTGAGCCCATCCTAGTGGATCAGGGCGGCATTGATCCCTCTCTGTTCTTTGACGATGACGGCAAATCCTACTTTATCTCCAACGCCAGGGGGGAGGAAAACGGACATAATGGGATGCTGTTGGGGGAAATTGATTTGAAGACCGGCAAACTGAGTAACGTCCACCCTGTGTGGGGCGGAACCGGAGGTTCTTCCCCAGAGGCTCCCCATATCTATAAGATTAACGGCTGGTATTACCAGATGATCGCCGAGGGCGGCACCGAGCTGGGGCATATGGCCACCATCGCCCGCAGTCGTTCCCTATACGGCCCCTATGAAAGCTGTCCCTATAATCCCATCCTGACCCATTCCAACCAGAAGGGCAAGGAGATACAGGCTACCGGCCACGCCGACCTGGTACAGGCACCCGACGGCAGCTGGTGGGCGGTTTTTCTGGCTTACCGCCAGACCCATCAGTATTTCCACCACCTGGGACGGGAGACCTTCCTGGCTCCTGTGGAATGGACCGAGGACGGTTGGCCCCTGATCAACGGCAAGCGCCGGATCGACCCGGTGATGGATGTGAAGCTCCCCGGAGATCCTGTCCAGGAGGGGAGGCCCCCTATCCACACCCGCTTTGACGAGGGCAAGCCCGGTTTCGACTGGGTGCACCTGCGCAACCCCATTGAGGAAAACTACCGCTATGACAGCGGCTGCCTGGAAATGCGGGGCACATCCCTGAACCTCAGCGACGTTGACGCGCCTACCTTTTTAGGCATCCGCCAGGTGTTCATGAACGGTGACGCCAAGGTTTCCCTGACCTTCGCTCCGGAAAAGGACGGAGAGGAAGCGGGTATCTCCGTATTCTACAAGTTCGACGCCCACTATGACATCGCTTTGACCCAGATGGACGGGGAACGGTGCGTCATGGTCCGCAAGGTGGTGGGGGATATCTTCCATACCGCCGCCAAGGTTCCGGTGAAGGGGGACAGTGTGGTCATCCGAATCCTGTCCGATTCCCTCCATTATGATTTCAGCGTCATTGTGGATGGGGAGGAAATCCCCCTCTGCGGCGCGCTGACCCGGTATGTCTCCACCGAGGCCCACGAGCTGGGCTTTACCGGAGTGTTCCTGGCCCTGTACGCCACCGGCAACGGGAAGGACTGCGGCGGATTTGCCAGGTTTACCTCCTTTGATTATACAGCCAGATAACAACCCCATCGGGCAGGAAGCAAGGTTTCCTGCCCGATTTTTCCACAACGGCAGGTGACAAATTGCGCTGGTTTTCCCCATCTCTTTTTGTAAGTTTTTCAGCGGCTTTTCCGGTTGACATTTACCGGGTTTCGGCCTATAATAGACAACATATATTTTGGAAGAACCCTTTATTTACACAGGCCAGCCACATCAACAAAATGAAAAGGAGACGATTGCGATGGCATACTTTTTTGAGGAACCTTCCCGCACCTTTGGCGAATATCTTCTGGTCCCCGGCTATTCGTCGGTGGAGTGCATTCCGGCCAACGTGAGCCTGAAAACCCCCCTGGTTAAATTCCAAAAGGGAGAAACTTCCGCCATTACCATGAACATTCCGCTGGTATCGGCCATCATGCAATCCGTTTCCGACGATAAAATGGCGATTGCGTTGGCCAAGGAAGGCGGGATTTCCTTTATATACGGCTCCCAGAGCGTGGAGGACGAGGCCGCTATGGTCGCCCGCGTCAAAAGCTACAAGGCCGGGTTTGTCACCAGCGACTCCAACATCCGCCCCGATCAGACCCTGGAGGATATCCTGGAGCTGAAGGAAAAGACCGGACACTCCACCGTGGCTGTCACCGACGACGGGACCGCCTCCGGAAAGCTGCTGGGCATTGTGGCAAGCCGGGATTACCGGGTGAGCCGCCTTGATCTTTCCACCAAGGTCAGTGAGTTCATGACTCCCTTTGACAAGCTGATTTACGGGGAGGAGGGCATCTCCCTGAAGGAGGCCAACGACGTCATTTGGAACAACAAGATCAACTCCCTGCCCATTGTGGACAGTGAGCAGAAGCTGAAATACATTGTCTTCCGCAAGGATTACGATTCCCACAAGGAGAACCCCAATGAGCTGCTGGATTCCCAGAAGCGCTATGTAGTGGGGGCGGGTATCAATACCCGCGACTTTGCTGAACGGGTTCCCGCCTTGGTAGACGCCGGAGCGGATGTGCTGTGCATTGACTCTTCTGAGGGCTTTACCGAGTGGCAGAGAATTACCATTAACTGGATTCGGGAGCATTACGGAGACATCGTTAAGGTGGGGGCCGGAAATGTGGTGGACCGGGACGGGTTCCTGTTCCTGGCAAAGGCAGGGGCGGATTTCGTCAAGGTGGGCATCGGCGGCGGCTCCATCTGCATTACCAGGGAGACCAAGGGCATTGGACGGGGACAGGCTTCCGCCCTGATCGACGTCTGCAAGGCCCGCGACGAGTACTTTGAGGCAACTGGAATCTATGTCCCCGTCTGCTCTGACGGCGGTATTGTCCACGACCATCATATTACATTGGCTCTGGCCATGGGTGCGGATTTCATCATGCTGGGCCGGTATTTCGCCAGGTTCGACGAAAGCCCCACCAACAAGGTCATCATCAACGGCAGCTACATGAAGGAATACTGGGGCGAGGGCTCCAACCGCGCCCGCAACTGGCAGCGGTACGACATGGGCGGCGCGAAGAAGCTCTCCTTTGAGGAAGGCGTCGATTCCTTTGTGCCCTATGCCGGCAGCCTGAAGGACAACGTAACCGTCACCCTGAACAAGGTGCGCTCCACCATGTGCAACTGCGGCGTGCTGAACGTTCCCGACCTGCAGAAGAACGCGCGGCTGACGGTAATTTCCTCCACTTCCATCATAGAGGGAGGTTCCCATGACGTGGTGCTGAGGGATAAGCGGAGCAATATGGAATAAGATTTTCGGCCATTGCATTTAAATGAAAGCCTCTGTTCGCCGTAAACCAATTCGGTTTGGGCGGACAGAGGCTTTTTTGATTACGTGGTTCGAAGCTCTTCCGGATGAAAGATGTATTTTCGCTTAAAGAACCTTCCAACGGAAGCAGAAACGTTATTGTTCTTTTGGGAAACGATGATTGAAATTTGTTTACCTCCGGATGACATCAGAATTGCGACCGGTCCGTTCTTGATGGTATCGAGAATTTGATTTTGACGGAGAATTGACAAAAGCTCCTCGCGTTTCATTGCATCAGTTCCTCCTGTTTATTCAGATGGAAGGTATAGTTTCTCGTATATTTCCTTTAAAACAGAATCCGCTGTGGCGTATTCGCCGGTGAAATCATCCGGCCGGAAGGGTGAAAAGTACGCCCCGCCAAACAGCCACTTTCCATCGACCGCCTCCTCGGATTCGTCATGGAAACTGATGGTGAGAAAAAATTCCGGGTTATTTTGGAGGGGATACTCCTTTTTTAACTTGCCGCAGATTTCAAACACCTCTGTAACAATGCTTTCCGCATTGTCCCGGTTGATGAAAAAGCAGAAGCTCCCACCCTGAAGATGCCGCCCGGTCAGGTGGTTGGACACCTTGACGTTTTTCTTCCCGGTGCGATAGATAAAGTCAAGCCCCCTTTCTCTGGCAAGGGCGTCGAAGCCCCGCAGAAAGCAATCGTGAGCATAGGTGTCTTCCAGACTGCTGTGGCCGTAGGAGGGCAGAAACAGCCCGCTGTACCTTGAGATTTCATCGTAAACCCAGAAGACGCTGTCCGGCTCGTCGGCCGGGGCAGCGGCATAAAAACGGCTTTTGACCGTTTGCTCTGTATCAAACTCATCTGTTTTGATTTTTTCCACAATGACAAATTCCATTCCATAGCGCTCTGAAAGGATAGAGAGAATCTCATCTTGACTGTACAATTTTATGGACATACCCTTACAGGAGGAAAACAGAGCGACAACACATCCCATCAGAAAAAGCAGAATGCGGGTCAGCCATAGCAGGATGAGGTCCATGGGGAAATCTCCTTTCATACTTTCGATCATAGGAGAAACAATCGATATTATCAGCAAAATGAAAACAGCCGATGTTGACAGTCATTTGGCAGTATGCTATACTTGAGAGGAGGAAAAAGGAGGGACATGCGGTGGATAATAACGAATTGCTGAGCCAGATAGCACTGATGCTGGAAAGCCAAAGCAAGCAGATAGCTCAGATGCAGGAGCAATTACAAGAGCACACCCATCAGGTGCAGGAGCAATTACAAGAGCACACCCATCAGGTGCAGGAGCAATTACAAGAGCACACCCATCAGATGCAGGAGCAATTACAGGAGCACACCCATCAGGTGCAGGAGCAATTACAGGAGCACACCCGTCAGGTGCAGGAGCAATTACAGGAGCACACCCGTCAGATAGACGGGAGAGTGGGTGAGTACATCCGTCAGGTAGACGAGAAATTGGATGAGCACACCCGTCAGTTAAAGGGGGAGATGGCAGGCTACCGTCTCGATCTTGCTTCAATGATGGAGGATCATACCCATGAGATCAAGCTCTATGTGGAAAACAATGTGACAAAGAAGATCAATGCCCTTTGTGACGGCTTTCAGATGCTCCGCGATGAACAGAAGGGGATTAAAACCGATATTCAAAAGCATGACAGTCAGATAGATGATCTTCAGGTGCGGGTTTCGGTTTTGGAGAACAAAAGCGCTACATAAGATGAATCGGACGGTGGAGAATGAACTTCACCGTCTTTTTTACATATGAGTATTCTGATTATGGACGTTTATAGTCAAACCGCAGGCCGGTCAGCCAGGTGATGATATGTTCCAGAGAGCGAGACCCTCCCTCTTTTGGCACCCACTGGTAATCGGTGAGGGACAGCACCGGGCCGGTCTCCCACCAATAGGGTTTCTCTGTTCGCTGGACGCGGAGCCCGTTCCGAAGGAAATACCACACGGTGACTGTGGGGTAGAGCTTGGAGTCAAATTCCATTTCATAGCAGAAGTCATAGGAAAATTCATATTCAGCGCCGTCTGCCCCGGTGACGGAGAAATGCTCCGGCGTTCCCTCCACCTCAAAGCCGAGGCGGAGCAGCATTTGATACAGGCCGCCATAGCTTACAATGCCATACCGCGGAAAAACGCCGATGCCTGAAAAGGTCTCCGGCGAGAAGGGCTCGCCGTCCTTTTTGATGTTCGGAAGTCCCTCCAGTGTCTGCCAGTCCAGATTTTCGGCGGCGTAGGCGGACATTTCCCCGCCGGTAAAATCGGGGCAGGGGATGTTGTAAAAGGAATAGTACTTTTGGATTTCCCTGGAGCATTGGTCTATGATATCCTCAAGACTGTCCTCCGGTCCCTGGAAAAAGCCGTCCCAGGTTCCGCCCTTGTACAGCGTTTTTTCAACCGTCCAGGGAAAGCGGGAAGGGGAGAAGCAAAACCTGCCGGATTCCAGGCAATTTGTATACGGTTTTCCCTCTGTCCAGTCGTAAAAAGTCCGGAGCTGTTCCGCTGCTTTGCGGATCTCCTCCATGGACTCATATTCGAGGGTTATATAGGTTTCTCCGGAGAGCAGCTGGGTAATGTCCCAGGCATCCAGGCTTCCTCCTTGGTCACGGTAGTGGTCCAGATAGTACCGCCATATCACCAAATCGGCGTTGGAGGAAAGATGATTGTGGTATACCGGAACAGGGTCCCCACCGCTGGCTTTCACCTCCACCTGAAAGACCGCGTCCGGCAGTTCAGGAAACCAGCAGTTCCAGACGTTGAGGGAGAATCGTTTGAATTGAACGCCTGAGTCGGGGTATTTTTCCTCTAAGTACTCTTTTACCTCTTTATTGCTAAAATACCAAGGACCTTCGTTGCAGCCGCAGAACAGGGCTGTGATGAACACTGTCAGTACAGTGAAGAGAATACTTTTATATTTTACCCATGACGGTTTAATCGGAATCACCCCGCACATAATGAACTTTTACATGGAGAGGAATCATATGGATTTTGGAACCTGCTTTTTACAGCCTTTAACAGAAAAAACGGCCCTGGAAATCAGTCAGTGGGAATATGAGGAGCCCTATCGCGTTTACAGCTTTAAAGGCCACCACAACGGGTACCTATTTGACTCCAAAGCATGGGGCACAGAGCAGTTTGCACTGTGCCAGGGAGAAAAAATAATCGGTCAGGTTGCCTGTCAGTTTGACAGCGGCCGGCTGTGGTGTGGCTGGTCGCTCGCACCGGAATACTGTGGAAAGGGAAATGGACATCTGTTTGTCAATCAATGCGTTCAGGAAATCCGTAAGGTGAAGCAATATCGGAATAAAATCTATCTGCGGGTCGCTGTGTCAAACAAACGGGCCGTGAGGGCATATCAGAAAGCCGGGTTTGTCTATTCGGAAACGATTCTGGATGAGATAGCTTATTCTGGCCATATGGAAGATTTTTGGATCATGGTGAAAGAATAACCTTTGCCCCTTGCACCGTAAGGCGCAAGGGGCATGTATCCGTTAAGATTTCCTGCTCGAAATTTCCTCAGTAATCTTGGCAATAAACTCATCCAAGCTCATTGTTGTCGTCTCTCCGGTATCCCGGTTGCGGACGCTGATGTTTCCTTCTTCCGCTTCCTTCGCGCCGATGATCAGCATATACGGAACCCGGTCCACCTGCTGGGCCTCCCGAATTTTGTAGCCGATCTTCTCGTTGCGGTCATCCAGCTTGACCCGGATGCTTTTTTCCTCCAGCGCGTCGGTCAGCTTTTTGGCGTACTCCACGCTCTTTTCGCTGACTGGCAGCACCTTGACCTGTGTGGGAGCCAGCCATGTGGGGAATTTACCGGCGTAATGCTCGGTCAGGATGCCGATAAACCGCTCAATGGAGCCAAAGCAGACCCGATGGATCATAATGGGCCGTTCCTTTTCGCCGTTTTCAGCCACATATTCCAGCTGGAAGTTCAGCGGCATCTGGAAGTCCAGCTGAATGGTGCCGCACTGCCAGGTTCTTCCCAGGCTGTCCTCCAGATGGAAGTCGATCTTCGGCCCATAGAAAGCCCCATCGCCCTCGTTGATGGTGTAGGGCAGGCCCAGCTTATCCAAAGCGCCCTTCAGGCCGTTGGTGGCGGCCTCCCAGTCCTCATCGGAGCCCATGCTGTTTTCCGGCCGGGTGGAAAGCTCAATGGCGTATTTAAAGCCGAATTTGCTGTACACCTCATTGATCAAGTGTACGACACCGACGATTTCATCGGTAATCTGGTCGCGCCGCATGAAGATATGGGCGTCGTCCTGGTTAAAGCACCGCACCCGGAACAGTCCATGGAGCGCGCCCTTCAGCTCGTGGCGGTGGACAAGGCCAATCTCTCCTACCCGCATGGGCAGTTCCCGGTAGCTGTGGTTTTCACTGCGGTAGACCATCACCCCTCCGGGGCAGTTCATGGGCTTAATGCAGTAGTCCTCATCGTCAATCTTGGTGGCGTACATATTGTCCTTGTAGTGGTCCCAGTGGCCGCTGGTCTCCCACAGGTGGCGGTTCATGATAAGGGGGGTGCTTACCTCCACATAACCGGCCTTGTGGTGGATATCCCGCCAGTAGTCAATGAGGGTGTTCTTCAGAATCATGCCGTTGGGCAGGAAGAAGGGGAAGCCGGGTCCCTCCTCGCAGAGCATGAACAGGTTCATTTCACGGCCTATCTTGCGGTGATCGCGGCGGGCGGCCTCCTCCAGCAGCTTGAGATGAGCGTCCAGCTCCTCCTGACTGGCAAAGGCGATGCCGTTGATTCTGGTCAACATCTTGTTGGCCTTGTCACCCCGCCAGTAGGCCCCGCTCTGCTGGGTGATTTTAAAGGCCTTGACCCCCTTGGTATAGGTCAAGTGAGGGCCGACGCACATGTCGATATACTCGCCCTGCTGGTAAAAGCTAATCACTGCGTCCTCGGCCAGGTCGCCGATGTGTTCTACCTTGTACTTTTCCTTCCGCTCCTCCATCAGCTTGACAGCTTCCTCGCGGGGGAGGATAAAGGGCTTGACCGGCAGATTTTCCTTGACGATCTTCTTCATTTCCTTTTCAATGGCAGTCAAATCCTCGTCGGTGAGCTTGCGGTCCCCCAGGTCCACGTCGTAGTAAAAGCCGTTTTCGGTGGCGGGGCCAAAGGCGAAATCGGCCTCCGGGTACAGGCGCTTGATGGCCTGGGCCATGATGTGAGCCGCCGTGTGGCGGATGACGTGGAGCTCTTCCTCCTTGAGACATTCCTTGACTTCGCCGTTGTTGTAGATTACTTTCATGTCCGTCGTTCCTTTCTTTTTTGTTTTCCGGGAACGCAAAAAACACCCCCGGATTCAAACATCCAAGGGTGCCTGATTTCAGCACGGTTCCACCTTGATTTTTCACTTTCTGCAAACCAAAGAGGTCTACAGACAGGCCCTGTAACGGGGGCCGAACGTTGACGCTTATGCCTGAGACAGGCCTTCGCGCCACAGCTCCAAAGGGGTGTCGGCTTCCTTTGCCCTGAAAACGCTTGCAGCCGGTGGCGTTCTCTCTCTGGCGGACAAAATATGGAAGCGTCGGTCTTTTTCTCGGCTTTGCCCCATAGTATCATGTTTTTTGGGAAAAGTCAAGGGATTTTACTCAAAATGAAGGGGAAATTCCGGTTGAATCTAAAAAAGGTATGGGGTATAATAGGTATGGAACGATATAAAAAGTTGATGGGAAAGGTTTTGGAACAGAATGGCAGAAAAAGACATTGTGGAGAAGTTTTTTGAACTATATAATAAGGAGACCAGATAATATGTGTAAAGTATTGGACGAGATTGAAAAGAGAGGGTATCAGCAGGGAATTCAGCAAGGGATCCAGCAGGGAACACTGGACGGCGTAAAACAGGGCAGAGCCGAAAGGGAGGCTCAGATTATTCTCAATCTGTATAAAAATAATGTTTCGATGCGGCAGATTGCCTCCTCTGTGGAACGGAGCGTGGATGAAATCAGGGAAGTGATAGAGAGAAAGAAAAAGCTTCTCTCATAGACTTTGGGGGATGTCTCCTCTCGCTTTATAGATAATTCCTCATTTTGTGGAGAAAAAGCAGAAATTTCTGTGAACATTTTCGCCTGACATATTGACGAACTTTTATCAATAGGTTATACTTAATATCAACAGCAATGCCGCGCATCATCCGGTCGGGGGCTGAGTCCCCTGGACGCCGGGCGGCAGAAGGGGGATTTTTCTAAAATGAAAAAGGTTAAATTAGAGGTATGCGTCTGTACAGAATGCGTCATGATGGGCGCAATGGAGATCATTGATTCCATCGAAAGCCTGAAGACCCTGGAAATGGAGACAGACCTATACCAGAATTTAGATATCGAGGTAAAGACTGCCAGCTCTGTCTGCGCGCCGAAAAAATCAAATGCTTCTCCGGTGGTAAAGATCGATGGAGAGCGGTTTGAAAAGGCAAATTCCGCCACCATTATGGCGAAAATTTCGGAAATTGCCAATTCTTGATGCCCTGATTTCTGATTACATAGGCCGCCTGAAGCAGGGGAGAGGTTTCGCCCTTCCTCAGGCTGTCCTGCTTTTATGGCAAGCGACATAAAACCTTTTTACAAAACAACAAATCCGATTTTCAGGCCATCCGGAATGTCGTTTCCTGAAAAAGCTATACCGATTTTTGGGAGGTACATTGCATGAGTAGTATGAGAGGGATTTACACCCCCGTCACCAAGCTCAGAAGACAGGTATTTACAGAAGTTGCCCGCCTGGCTTATGAAGGCGGAGATTATTCCTCGCGGATTGAGCATATTCCCTATACCATTATCCCTGGTGAAATTCCTACATACCGGGAAAGTATTTTTAAGGAAAGGGCGATTGTGGGAGAGCGTCTGCGGCTGGCTATGGGAATGTCCCTGCGCCGCATTGACGAACACGCCCCCCTGTCCGACGGCATTGACGAGACGGTTATCGCCGAAAAGTATTACGAGCCGCCGCTGGTCAACGTCATTTCCTTTGCCTGCAACGCCTGTCCGGAAACCTCCGTGTTTGTCACCAACAACTGCCAGGGCTGTCTGGCTCACCCCTGCACGGCGGTTTGCCCGGTCAAGGCTACCAGCATCGTCAACGGGCGGTCTGTGATTGATTCCACCAAGTGTCTGAGATGCGGAAGATGCGCTGATGCCTGCCCCTATTCGGCAATCGTCAAGCGGAAAAGGCCCTGTGCCTCCGCCTGCGGAATGGACGCCATCGGCTCCGACGGCCTGGGGCGCGCCAAGATAGACTACGACAAATGCGTTTCCTGCGGCCAGTGCCTGGTGAGCTGTCCCTTCGGCGCGATTGCGGACAAGTCCCAGATATTCCAGCTGATTCAGGCCATCAAGCAGGGCGAGGTGGTCGCGGAGATCGCCCCGGCCTTTGTGGGACAGTTCGGTCCCAGCGCTACCCCTGAAAAGATGAAGGAGGCCCTGAAAAAGCTGGGCTTTACCGAGGTATATGAGACGGCCATCGGCGCGGACCTTTGCACCGTGGAGGAGGCCAAGGACTTTTTGGAGAAGGTCCCGGAGCAGCAGCCCTTTATGGGGACCTCCTGCTGTCCGGCCTGGTCGGTTATGGCCAAAAAGCTGTTCCCGGAATATGCCCATTGCATTTCCATGACCATGACCCCTATGGTGTGGACCGCAAGGTGGATTAAAAAGCGCCATCCCAATGCCAAGATTGTCTTTATCGGGCCCTGTGCCGCCAAAAAGCTGGAGGCCTCCCGCAGAACGGTGCGCAGCGACGTGGATTTTGTCATCACCTTTGAAGAGCTGATGGGTATGTTCGTTGCCAAGGGCGTGGAATTTGACGAGGTGGAAAAGGACGATCCCTTGGAGGATGCTTCCACCGTCGGGCGGACATTCGCCGTCGCCGGGGGCGTTGCCGAGGCTGTGGTTGACTGCATCAAGCGGGAGTATCCGGATAAGGAGGTCCTGGTGGAATCCGCTGCCGGGTTGAAGGATTGCCGGAAGATGATGACCCTTGCCAAGGCGGGGAAACGCAACGGATATCTGCTGGAGGGCATGGCCTGTCCCGGAGGATGTGTGGCGGGGGCAGGTACACTGCTTCCCATTGTCAAGGCGGCCACAGCGGTCAAAACCTTTGCAAAGACGGCAGCGGTGGATCATGCGGCGGACAGCAAATATATTCAGGACCTGGAGCACCTGGAAGAATGATGCACTTCCCTGCACATTTCTACCGAGGGCAGATATGTGGTATGTAACGGTAAAATCGAAAACGCCTTGAGCCTCAAGGCGTTTTTCGTTTAAGGGCTGTGAATGAACGAACCGCGGAAAGGCAGGCGGACCATCCGAGTTGGAATAAGGAGGCGTTTTCAGATGGAAGAAAAAGCAAAGGAAAGCAATATGGGGTATATCTCAGGGTCCGGACGGCCCCTGATAGCGGATACCTCCCTCAAGCCCATGGACCGGATCGACGGGTTTTATGTCAGGCCCGGCGCATTTGGCGTTCTGGGGGCGACGGATATGGGGGTAGGGGTAAATTTTACCGTGCAGTCCAGAGGGGCGACCTCCGTGGAGCTGCTGCTATTTGAGCGCAAAGCAGAGAAACCCTTTGCAACCCTCAAATTCCCGGAAACCTATAAGGTAGGATATGTATATTCCATGATTGTGTTTGGTCTGAATATTGAGGAGTTTGAGTACGCCTATCGCCTGGATGGACCTTATCAGCCGGAAAAGGGGCTTTTGTTTGATAAAACCAAGCTTCTTCTGGACCCATACGCTAAGGCGGTGACCGGCCAGAGCGAGTGGGGCGTCGGCACCGGATGGGGCCATTACCACGCCAGGGTGGTGCAGAATGATTTTGACTGGGGGAAATACCGCCAGCCCATGCTCCCCATGGAGGACCTGGTAATCTATGAGCTGCATGTCAGGGGCTTTACCAAGCACAGCTCCTCCAAGGTGGAAAACCCCGGAACCTTTTTGGGGCTGATGGAAAAGGTACCCTACCTGAAGGACCTGGGGGTCAACGCGGTGGAGCTGATGCCCATCTTTGAGTTTGACGAAATGCGGGATTCGCGGGAGGTAAACGGAAACCATCTGGTGGATTACTGGGGCTACAATCCGGTGAGTTTTTTCTCCCCCAACACCAGCTATGCGGCCTCCACCGAGTACAACCGGGAGGGCAGTGAGCTGAAAAGGCTCATCAGCTTCCTCCACGAAAACGGCATGGAAGTGATATTGGACGTGGTGTTCAACCACACCGCCGAGGGGGATGAAAAGGGCCCGTTTTTTTCCTTCAAGGGGTTTGACAACAACGTGTACTATATGCTGACCCCGGAGGGGCGGTATTACAACTTCAGCGGCTGCGGCAACACCCTGAACTGCAACCATCCCATGGTTCAGCAGATGATTTTGGACTGCCTGCGGTACTGGGTGACCATGTACCGGGTGGACGGCTTCCGCTTCGACCTTGCCAGCATTTTGGGCCGCAACGAGGACGGCTCCCCTATGAACAAGCCCCCGCTGCTTCAATCCCTTGCCATGGACTCCATACTGGGGCATGTCAAGCTGATAGCGGAGGCGTGGGACGCCGGAGGGCTTTACCAGGTGGGGACCTTCCCAGCGTGGAACCGCTGGGCCGAGTGGAACGGGATGTACCGGGACCATCTGCGCAGCTTCCTGAAGGGGGACGGCGGCATGGCGAAGGATGCGGTCAACCGCATTATGGGTTCCCCGGACCTGTACGACCCGGAAATTCGGGGGAGCAACGCCTCGGTGAACTTTATCACCTGCCATGACGGGTTTACTTTGAATGATCTGTACTCCTACAACCAAAAGCACAACGAGGAAAACGGCTGGAAGAATACCGATGGCTCCGACGACAACCGCAGCTGGAATTGCGGCAAGGAGGGTGTGACCAGGGACCCCCAGATTCTAAAACTGCGCCGCAAGCTGATGCGAAACGCCTGCGCGGTGCTGCTGTGCAGCCGCGGCGTGCCCATGCTGCTGGCGGGGGACGAATTCTGCAACAGCCAGGGGGGCAACAACAATCCCTACTGTCAGGACAACGAGATCTCCTGGCTCAACTGGAATCAGCTGAAAACCAACCGGGATATGTTCGAGTTTTTCCGGTATATGATACATTTCCGCCACTGCCATCCGGCGCTGCGGGGCAAGCTGGGGGCGGCGCTGTGCGGCTTCCCGGAGATATCTTGGCAGGGGAAAACGCCCATGGAGCAGAGCTTTGAATGGGATTCCAGGGTGATTGGTGTGATGTTTGCCGGTGCGCCCAAGGGGGGAACGGACGATGTCGTCTTTGTGGCGGTAAACGCCTTCTGGGAGGAGCAGGAGATGAAGCTGCCCAAGCCCCCGGACCGGAGTGGATGGCGGGTCTGTATCGACACGGGAGAGGAAAACCCGGAGGACTGCATCGTGGAAGGCCGGGAAATCCGGCTGGCGGAGGAGAATAAAATTGTCCTGAAGCCCCGGTCGGTACAGATATTGACAGTGGTTCGGACGGGATGAGACCGCACTGTTTTGTTTATAACCCCTGATAAATTGCAGAAAAAGCGGACCGAAGAGGCGATAGATCCAGGCCTTTTTGGTCCGCTTCCTGATTGGTTATCAAACGCTCCTCAGCGAATTTACCAATGCCTCATCCGGGGTGACGATTGCCGTCTCGTATTTGTCATAAATGACCATTCCCGGCTTGGCCCCGTTTGGCTTCTTCACATTCTTCACAATGGTGTAATCCACCGCCACCCGCGTCGATTCCCGCGCTTTGCTGTTGTATGCCGCTATTACTGCCGCCTGCTCTATGGTGGAGGCGGGGGGCTCCCGTCCGTCGGTGATTATAATCGTGTGGGAGCCGGGAATCTTCTGAGTGTGCAGCCATATGTCATAATTGCGGCTGTCCTTCAGGGTCAGGCGGTCGTTCTGCACATTGTTCCGTCCGCAGAGGATGGTAAACCCGTCGGCGGAAAGATACTTCATGGGGGGGAGCTTTTCCTCCTTTGCGGGCTTTTTTCCCTTGCCGCCGGGCTTCTGCTTTTCATTGTTTTTCCGGTCATGGAGGTACCCCTGGTCCGCCAGCTCGGCACGGACGGCGTTCAGCTCCGCCTCGGTCCGGGCGCGGCTCAGGGCGTCAAAGACCGAGTCCAGGTATTCCAGCTCCTCCTCCTCCTGGGCGATGAGCTCCTTCAGCTTTTTTTCGGCGGTATCCGCCTTACGATAGTCGGAATAGTATTTCTGAGCGTTGCGGGAGGGGGTCAGCGCAGGGTCCAAGGGAATATCGATCTCCGGCATTCCCTCTTCAAAGAAGTTTTCCACCCGCACCGAGGACATTCCCTTTTCCAGGCGATAAAGGTTGGTCTGGAGCAGGTCGCCGTACTGCCGCAGCGTCTCCCGCTGGGTGCTCTGCATCAGCTCCTCCTTTTGGACGGCCATCTTTCGGGTGATGCGCTCGGTGGTGGTCACCAGCAGGCGCAGCAGATGGTTGGAGCGCTGCCGCATCCGCTCCGCCAGGTCCCGCTCGCTGTAAAAGGTGTCCAGCAGGGCGCTGTATCCGTCGCAGCCCTGCGTCAAAAGCGAATGGCCGTATTGGTGGATTTCCAGGAAGGAAAAATCCTTGGGCTTGCCTCCGGTATCAAAGACAACGGTTGGAGAGGCAAGGTCGCTTTGTCCCACAGGACTGCGCAGAATATCCCCCAGCCGCCCCAGTATGAACCGCAGCTTATCCCGCTGACTTTCTGTCAGGGCGGAATAGGGGACGTGCTCGCCCCGGTTGACATAATGGGCAATCTCCCGCGCCACAATGGGGGAGATACCCAGCACCGCGTCCATCAGTGCCTTGGCAAGCTCCACATCCCGGCCGCCGTCCAGCCGCGCGATAATCTCCTCCGGCGAAGCGGCGCGGGGGTCCAGCTTGTTCTGCCGCGGGGGGAGGATGTAGGGCATTCCCGGAAGCACCTGCCGCACAGAGGACATCTCCTCATCCACGTGCTTGATGGACTCCATGATGCGGTTGTTCTGGTCTACAACGATAATATTGCTGTGCCGCCCCATGATTTCCGCCGCCACGGTGATTTTCACCATATCCCCCAGATCGTTCTGGGTCTCGAAAATCAGGTGGACAATGCGGTCCAGGCCCAGCTGGCGTATCTCCACCAGCCTGGCGTTGCCAAGGTGTTTGCGGAGAAACATGCAGAACATGAGCGGGACTTTGGGGTTTTCAAACGCCGCGTTGGTGAATTGCAGACGGGCGGTATCCGCGTTGGCGGACAGCAGCAGTTTGCCGGAGCCGCCCCTCCACCGCAGAACAAAGAGGATTTCCTCCCGCCCAGGCTGAAAGATGCGGTCCACCCGCGCGTCCAATGCGTTTAGAGAAATTTCCTGTACCAGACGGGATAAAAAGGCACCGTCTAAGGCCATAATCAATCACCTGCTTTCAATAGACTGCCCTGATGGGGGGCTGCTGCACAAAGGGGAAGATCGGAAGCTCCGGGAACTGTTCCTCCAGCCTTTTGGCCAGCAGGGGAACAGCCAGGATTTCCGTTCCGTAGTGGCCCCCGTCTATCATCACGATGCCCATGTCCAGGGCGTCCTGGGCGATGTTGTGCTTAATCTCCGAGGTGACAAGGGCGTCAGCCCCTTCCTGAGCGCAGTCGTACAGCAGGGAACTTCCCGCGCCGGAGCAGACCGCGACCCTGGTCAGCGGCTTTTCCTCCAGCCCCTCCCGGCAGACCAGGCCAACGGCTTCCAGCCCCAGCCGCTCCTTTACCTGTCCGGCCAGGGCGTCGGGGGTCAGGGGGGCGGGGAGCATCCCGACACGGCCCTCATAGACCGGACCATTGGGGGATACAAGGCCCAGCCCCGTGACGCCGGTCAGCCCCAGCCGCTTGGCCAGCGCGTCGTTGAGGCCGCCCTTGACCATATCCAGGTTGGTGTGGGCGCTGATGACCGACACCCCATAGCGGATGTATTGGTACACCGCGGACTGGGTATCGATACGCTTGAGGGCGTTGAAGATGATGGGATGGTGGGTGACCACCAGATTGCACCGGTTTTCAAGGGCGTATTGCAGGGCCTCCAGGGTGGCGTCCAGGGATACCACTGCCCCTGTGGGCTCGGTTTCCCCGCTGCCGATGAGCAGGCCGCAGTTGTCGTAGGGCATGGCGGTGGAAAAAGGGGCGAAGCTGTCGATATATCGCACGATTTCTTTTGTTCTCATGTTATAGATGTCTCCTTTTTATAGAGGTCAGATCGTCAGGGGGATTTGGTACACCTGTATCTGCCGGCCGTCGGTATACAGCAGCTCCCGTTCCAACCTTCCGCCGCATTTCAGAATGATTTTTCTGGATGCCTCGTTTTCGCTGTAACAGGAAAGCATGACGTCCTCCAAGCCCAGATATGCGGCGTATTTCAGTCCCAGCCGGAGCATCTCCGAGCCGTACCCTTTGCCGCGTTCCGTGGGACGGATACCATATCCGATGTGCCCGGCGTATTGGCGGAGAAAATCGTTGAGCTGGTGGCGGATATCCAGCATCCCCACGGCTTTTCCGTCCTCCCGGCGCACCGCGAAGAATACGGAGGTCTGTACCCAGTGGGACTGTACCGTTTCCGGACGGGAGTTGGCGGCTGTCTTGCAGATCCACTGCTCAAAGGGGAGCGAATCCAGCATAGCCGAGCCATGGAGGATTTTTTCCCCGTACCGGTGGTGTTCCCCAAGGTAATCCTCCGCCATGGAGCGCTGGGACTCATTCGCCTGTATCAGGGATAAGTGCTCCCCCTCCATGCCCTGGAGCCTCCGGTCAATATGGAGCAGCATGGTCCGAAGCGACGAAAGCTCCTGCGGAGTGTCCGGCTTCACGGCGCTTTTTCTGCCCTCCAGCCGGAGCAGAAGCGCTTTTCTTCTCCGGCGCAGATACGCGTTTTCCGCCGGGCAGAACGCACTGGTCTCGCCGATTCGCCCGATTGTGTAAAAGAGGCGGCGCTGTTCCTCTGGTATTTCCATTTTCCCCGCCTCTGCTATGAGGATAGGGTAGACGAAGTTGCCGTCCTGGACAGCGTGCTCCTCCAAAATCTGAAACCCGTGGAGATGCAGCCATTCCCGAAGGTGATCCTCCTTGGAGTTGGGCTGGAGCAGATAGCGGATCCCCGCCTGGCCGCTCCACGGAACGCCTGCCAGGATATCCGCAATGGTGTCCCCGCCCATTCCGGCGATGACCGCCTGGCTGAATTCACCGGGAGAGAGCTCCTTCAGGCCGTCGGAGAGGCGGGTTTCCACCTTTTCCTCCATGCGGCAGCGGGCAATGGTGGAGCGGGAATGCTCCAGGGGCATGGGGTTGATGTCGCAGGCAAGGCCTTTGTCAATGCGCCCATGGGCGGCCAGCCATGTCACAAGATACCCGTGGTCGGCGCCGATATCCGCCAGTACTCCGCCGGGACGGACCAGGGAGGCTATCATCTGAAGCCTGGGACTGAGGCGAAATGGCAATTTGGGGAGAGACATTCTATCAACTCCTTTTGTGAAACCAAAACCGGGTTGCTCCTACATACTCAGTATCCTTGCCGCCGTTTCTCTGGCCCGCTTGTAATAGAGTTGGTTTTCGGGTTCTCCTCCGCAGCCGCGTGGGTCCGCCTGGAGCCCGTTGAGCTCCTCCTCCAAAAACTCCACATACTCGTTCAGAACAGCCAGGGTGATATCTGCCAGATATCGCTCCCAGCCAGGCTTTTGCCCTAGCCCCTCGTAGTGGGCCCGGAGGAAGGTTTTTCGCAGGCTGTCGTCCATGTAAAAGGGGAAGCCGTATCCCAAGGGGTCCGGCTGCTCAGTCCCATGGGCAATCAGCCGGGCGGCGTCCAGGGCATAGGGCATAACCCCGCCGAAGGCCCAGTCGAGCATATATGCCCGTCCGCCCCGCATGACGGCATTAAACTGGATGAAATCCCCGCTGCTCAGGGTGCGGGGGCAGGTCTCCTGCCGTTCCAGAAATACCCGGTAGGCCGCCGCCAGTTCCGGCTCCCCAGCCAGGCACTGGGCACGCCAGTGGATGCGCTCCATGTACTTTTGGTATCTGCTGCCGTCCAGGCCGCATTCCCAGTAGGCGTTCTGGATTTCCGCCAGGGTTTTGGCGCAGGCCAAGGCCGCTTTCCCGTCAAAGCGCCGTAGGTCCGGCCCGTCGATATGCTCCATCAGCAGCCAAACGCCGTCCTCCCGCTGGGTGTCGCCATAGTACTCTGGGACCGCGAAGCCTTTTTTCAGCAAAAATGTCCGATATAGGTCAGCCTCCCGGCGGTCGGATTTTTTCAGCACAAAGCTCCTTTGGCCTGAACTGATTTTATATACGTTGTATTTTCGTTGATATTCCCCGTCACTGTCGCAGAAGCGCTCCGCGGTCACGGGGCCGAGGTATTCCGCAAATTCGCCTATGGGAAGGGCGTCTCCGGATACCCTTTCAAAATAGATTCCCATAACACATAACAGCCTCCTTTATTGGGTCTCCTGGGAGGGGAGCAGTGATGCCTCCTTTACCGCGAAATGGTAGAGAATGGGGGTACCGAACTGGAGCAGGGTGATTGCCAGCATCCCCAGAACACTGCCCTGGGCAGTCCCCGGCATGGAGGAGACGATAATCACCCCCGCCACCCGGCCAATAGCCAGAAAATAAGCCTTCAGCGCCAGATATTCCGAGCGCCGCTCCTGGCTTTCCGGCAGCTTGCTGACTACATAAAACTGCATACTGGAGCTTGGGTTGAGGGTAAAGCAGGTGAAGAAGGAGTTGCAGACGCTCATCAGCATTACGGTAAAGGCATCCAGCCGCAGCAGCAGGATACAGGTCACGCACAGCAGGCTTGCCAGGGCGGCGAACATATACCGGATGCGGTTGTGGGGGCGGACCAGCCGCCCCAGCAGCCAGCACCCAAAGATGGAGACAATGCCCACCAGCAGGGTGTTGACCCCCACCAGAAATTCACTTTGAATGCACTCAAAGAGCAGGACGTTGAGGAAGAAGGTGAATACCCCCTCCCGGACACCCTTGAAAGTCTCCGCCAGCCCAGCCAGCAGAAAGGGGCGGCTGTGGAGGGCGTCCCGGACCGTCTCCCGGAAGTGGATTTGGCCGGGGATGCGGCGGTCGGGGAGCTTGCGGGTCTGGCGGACGGCAAAGAAGGCGATGACCATAGAGACGCCGAACACCGCGTAGTAGCCGCCCAGCCCCGGAAGGGCGGAGATAATCGCACCGTTGATGACCGGCATTGCCATGGAAATCACACCGGACACCACGCCGCTGATGGAGATGGCAGCCTCCCGGTTTTCGTCGGCGCTGTATTCCAGGGTCATGGTTTGGTTGGCCAGGGTGTAAAAGCCGAAGGAAATCGCGGTGATAACTGAGAGCAGGGGCAGCATCCACACCAGATGGTTCAGGGACAGGAAGAAGACCGCGTAGAACAGGGCCGAGAAGCCCATACCCCACGCGGCGGCCCTGGGCAGGGAACGGCGGCGGATGTAAAAGGCCCCCAGGGTGTAGGCGAAGGGGATGCAGATAAACTGCATCAGATTAAACTTCATGACCAGGGAATTGTCGCCGGTGACGCGGATGAGCAGGGTGTTGGTGAACAGGCTTTTCATGTTGGTGAAAAGTAAGTAGCCCGCGTGCATCTTGACAAATTCCAGATAGGTGCCGGAGACAAGGTCTGCGCCCAGCAGCCGCGCCAGCAGCCGGGAAGCCCTCCGGCGGGGACGGGTGATCTTTTTATCCATAGGTTTCAGTTTTCCTCCTATGCCTTCCGTTTTTGGAGCAGGTGGAAAACCGTGTGGAACACCCCACGAAGGTTGACCACTGTCACCACCAGGAAAATCAAAGCGGAGATCAGGTAACAATAAGGAATTTCATAAATCATTACAGCGGACTGTCCCCCCAGGAGGGCGAGGTTAAGCAGAGTTTTGCCGGAACGGAATTTCATGGGAATCAGCCGCCGGGTGGAAATGCCGCGGACACAGTAGACGGTGATATAGGAGATCATGGTGGCCAGCGCCGCCCCGTTTACCCCCAGCTTGGGCACCAGCAACAGGTTCATCAGGATGTTTGTCACCGCCCCCAGAAGGGTGGTGACAAAGGAGGTGACGCTCTTCTTTTCCACAATATAGACGCTCCCCAGAAAGGTGACAAAGCAGGAGAAGCAGGTGGCCATTACCAGAATAGGAACATACTTCCAGGCGATGTAGTAGCTGGGCTTGCCCAGGGAAAGGAGATAAATCAAAACCTTGCACAGCATAATGCACCCGGACCCGCCGAAGAACAGCAGGGACTGGAAGGAGGAGAAGACGTCGGTGAAAAACTTGGCCAGCTTGGGGTCGTTTTTCTCCACCACCGCGGAGAGCTGCCAGGCCTCGATAAAGATAGTGGAGACAATGGAAATCATGGTGGGGATTTTATAGGCCAGGGCATACATGCCGTTGGCGCTTTCGTCTATCATATAGGTCACCATGTACCGGTCAGAGACATGGGTGATCCACCAAAAGACATTGGCGGGAATCAGGGGAAGGGCGTAGCGGAGCATGGGAAAGAAGACCTTGGCTTTGACCCGTGAAAAATCCACAAACCGGGTGAGCCCCGCAATGGCGGTGAGAAACAGCACCGAGCACAGGTCGGAACAGATGGTCGCCAGGACATACCCCACAACTCCCAGCTTAAAGGCCATCAGGTACAGAATGTTGAAGAAGATGACCAACACGGTACACAGCACCCCGTCAAAGGCGTACAGCCGGGGATACAGCGCCCGGACAAAGTTGGTGCAGAGCAGGCGGAAGCACCCCACAAACACATAGATGTACAGCAGAAGGGTATAGGCGTTGATGATCTTCACCTTCAGCAGCAGGGGGATGAAAAAGAGAAAGACCACAAAGCCGAACAGAATGGCGGAGACGCCCGCGGTAAAGACAGCCTTTTTGTTGTAAGCATTGTCCAGGCCGAACCGCAGCACCGCGCTGGCAATCCCCAGGGAGACCAGGGGAATCAGCAGGTTGGCGGTCTGAGTGATCAGATCCACAGTTCCATATTCCGCCTCGGAGAGGTGATAGGTGTAAAAGGGGACCAGAAGGAACACCAGAATCTTAGAACTGAAGGTGCCGATAGAAAAGATTATGGTGTTGGAAAAGAGCTTTTTGTATTTGCGCTCCACAGATCATCCGTCCTATCTAAACAAATTAGAACCTGGATTGACAGCCGGGTTCGCCGGCTGCGAATACAGGCTGCTATTCCCGGACGGAGAACCACCAGGAAACAAAGGCGAACAGCGCCAGCAGGAGGATTGCGATAATCCCCTCCGCCCCCAGGATAAAGCCCGGATAGATGGAGAACAGCGACCCGGCAATCAGGCCCAGAATGGCCATATAGGCGGCCTGGGGGTATTTTTTCATCAGCTTGGAGATGAGCAGCGCCCCCAGCAGCAGACCCACCACACAGCCCGCCGCCACAGGGAGCAGCAGAATGATGTTTAAATCCGAAACGGCGGAGATGATGGTGGAATAGCAGCCCAGGAGAAGCATGACAAAGGAACCGCTGATACCCGGCAGCAGCATGGAAAAGGCGCTGGCAATGGAGGCGAAGAAGAGCTGAATTGTCAGTACTGGAGTGAGCTGGGTCTGGACTGTATTTTCGATAGAATCGCGGTTCAAAAAGGCCAGCAGGAGCATGAGGGCAAAGGCGGCCGCAAAGAATACCACATTCAGCGGAGAGACGGAGGTCTCCCCCTGGGGATTGCGTGCCCGCTTCCAAATCATAGGGATGCTCCCCAGGATAAGGCCGATAAAGGCGAAGTTGGTGGCAATGGGGTAGTTGGCGAGGACAAACTTGATTGTTTTGCTCAGGGCCAGAATCCCCGCCCCGCCGCCCAGGGCCACAGGGAGAAGGAACAGGATGTTCCGCTTGAGGTTTTTAAAGGATATGCTTTCCAAAAGCTTATCGTAAATCCCCAGGATGACAGCCATAGTTCCGCCGCTGACGCCGGGAATCACGTTCGCCACCCCGATGACAGCGCCGTACAGCATTCTTTTTAAAAATTCCATTTTAACTTCCTCCGTTTTTTCAGGCGAGCGCCTGATGGTTCCATCATTTTCATATACCTTTATTATAGTTATTTTAAGGGCGGTACACAACAGCTTTTCGGGAAAAAGAGAAAAATTTACGATTTCATCGAAAATGGCTTGGGGGAGCTGTCCTATTTTGATAGAAAAGTTTTCATCTTGGTTTTGTGCAAAATATATATTATTTCTTGAATTTCTAGGAAAATCCAGTGGATTGACCGCTATATGCGTACTTATCAACCTAAAATGTCCATATATTACGCACACCCCCAAAGAATTTCTTTTTTCAATATGTTGTGACACGATTGACTTTCCTGAAAAGAGGGCGTATCATAGAATACGACAGCCAAGGTTCTGAAAAGTGCGGGCTTGCAGAGATAACCGGCAAATCCGCCGCGTCACGGCAATCTGGAATCAGGAAAGGAACGAAGTTACATGGAAATTTCTCAGGTAAAAGACTTAGCGGACCGTTTGAAGGCCAATATCGGCAAGGTGGTCAACGGCAAGGAGGAGGTCACCGACCGGGTGCTCACCGCCCTGTTTGCCTCCGGCCACCTGCTGCTGGAGGATATGCCTGGCACCGGCAAAACCACCCTGGCAAAGGCGCTGGCCAAGTCCATTGAGGCGGACTTTACAAGGGTGCAGTTTACCCCGGACCTTCTACCCTCCGACCTGACGGGGGTCAACTTCTTCAGCCAGAAGGAGGGGGACTTTATCTTTCGCAAGGGGCCGCTGTTCACCAATATTCTGCTGGCCGACGAGATCAACCGCACCACCCCCCGCACCCAATCAAGCCTGCTGGAGTGCATGGAGGAGGGGCAGGTTTCGGTGGACGGCGCTACATACAAGCTGGGTAAGCCCTTTTTCGTCATCGCCACCCAGAACCCTATTGAGACCCAGGGCACCTTCCCCCTGCCGGAGGCCCAGCTGGACCGCTTTTTCATGAAGCTTTCCATGGGGTATCCCTCCAAGGAGGCGGAGGAGGCCATGCTGGGGCGGTTTCAGCAGGAGAACCCGCTGGACTCCTTACAGCCCGCCGCAACCAAGGAAGAGGTGGTGGAGGCCCGCGAGGCGATTAAACAGGTGCGGGTATCGGATACCACCAGGGGCTATATTGTGGACTTGGCAAGGGCGAGCCGCACCTTTGACAGCGTCCGCCTGGGTCTGAGCCCCCGCGGTGCCCTGGCCCTGATGCGGGGCGCGCAAGTGCGGGCCGCCTTTGACGGTCGGGATTTCGTCACCCCCGACGACGTGAAGAACATCGCCCCCTATATCATGGCCCACCGGATTCTGGTGCGGGGCGGCTCCGCCCTGCGGGACGCGGATGCCGCGCCAAAGGCGTTGCAGGGGATTCTGGCGGCTGTCCCTGTGCCGGTGGAAAAATAGGAGGGTCCATTCATGCCCATTATTGTAATACTGTTTATGCTGGCTGTTCTGCTGTGGGGCCAGGCCCGATTATTTGGCAGAAAGGCTTTTCAGAATTTTGAGTACCGGTGTAGCTTCGACCGGCCGGAGGCCTTTGAAGGGGACGAGATAGAGCTGGTGGAGGAGGTTTACAACCGGAAATGGGTGCCCCTGCCCTGGTTCAAAACCGAGATTACCACCAGCCGCTGGCTGGAGTTCGCCGGTTCCCAGTCGGTGGTCACATACAATACCCGCTTTGTGCCCAGCTTTTTCCTGGTGAAGAGCTACCAGAAGGTGACCCGGAGATGGAAGGTAAAATGCCTGAAGCGGGGGATTTTCCCCATCGAAAGCGTAATCCTGGTGTCCACCGACCTTTTGGGACAGAGGGTGGTTTCCCAAAAGGCCGATGTCTCCGCCTCTATCACCGTCCTGCCCCGGACCGTGGACCTGGACCGGATGTTTGTCAGTGCCAGATACCTCCAGGGGGACAATCCGGTCCGCAATCAGTTGATTCCCGACCCCTTTTATGTCTCCGGCGTGCGGGAGTACCAGCCCTCCGACCCCATGAAGAACATCCACTGGAACGCCACCGCCAAGCTGGGGCGGATTATGATACGCAACATGGAGTACACCACCCGCCAGAACATCACAGTGGTGCTCAATATGCAGTCCCGCCAGTTTGAACAGGGGGAGGCCATCGACCAGGAGAGAATGGAACAGTGTATCCGTGTGGCGGCAACCCTGCTGGAGGAAACCCTGGAAAACAGCCTTCCCGTTTCCCTGGCCTCCAATGCCTCCCTGAACGGGGTGGACAAGGAGACCTTTGAAAGCGTGCAGAACTTTGGACGGGAGCACATCCTCAGCCTGCTGCACACCCTGGCCTGCTTCCCCAAAGGGAGCAGTCTGGATTTTCCCTCCTACCTGGACACCAGGGGGGAGGTATTCCCCTCCACCGATATCCAGATTGTCACCCCTTACTTATGCGATGAAATCTATGACTACGCCCGTATCGCCATGAGGGAGGACAAACGGGTGACGGTTTTCCTGGTGGGATTCCCTCCCGCCGGTATGCCCGATGATATTGAGATTAATGTTTTGAAGGAGCTTGCTGTTTCTCAGGATGAAACGGACGGCGTTTCCGGGAAGGAGGCATCGGGGCAATGAAGCCGGAAGAGAACCAAGAGCAGAATAAAAATGTGTTGTTTATCTTTTTAAAGGGGTTGTCTGTGGCGTTTCAGCCCCTTTGCGTCCTGCCGCTGCTGGCACTGAGCGGAATATTGTTAAACGGCGGTGTATTCGGATGGCCCCAGATGGCGACCGCCTTTTTGGGAGTACTGCTGGCCGGGGCGGGGGGCGCGCTCGTCGGCGGGCTGCTCTGCCTGTACGCCCAGAGGCCTTCTGTCAATGAAAATGTGACAAAATTCCTGCGGGTGATGATGTTTATCTCCGCGCCTGTCTTTTCCTTGGCAATTACCCTGCTGCTTTGGCCCCAAAGCGCGCAGATAGGCGCTGTAGAATGGCCGGGGCTTCCCCCTGATTTTGCGTGGCTTATCTTTTTGTTGGCCAATACAGCGGTGCTTGCAGCGGGATGGACGCTGACCGCCAGAAATATGCCTGGAAGCTATACCACCTCCTTTGCCCTGAACCATCTGGTGCGGGGGGCACTGGTCTATGTGATTTCCATGGGCTTTATCTACTTTTATGGCAGTGAAATCCCCATTATCTTTAACATCTCAACCCTTTCCCTGCCCTTTGGCTTGATGGTGGTGATGGCGCTTATCCTGCTCAACCAGGGGAACATCGACAGCATGATGGAGCGCAGGCGGCACAACAAGGCCTCCCTGCCCGGCAGGATACGGGTTTACAACCTGATTATGGTCTCCGGCATTCTGGCGGTTATCTTTGTCAGTCTGTTGTTTGGCAACCAGATTTTTGCCGCCCTGGTGTGGGTGGGGAAAAGGCTTCTGCTGCTGGTTGTCTATATTGTCATGGGCATCCTCTGGCTGCTGGGGCGGGGACAGCAGGACGGCGATGCCGGGGCCGGAGAGGGAAAACAGGATACCGCTATCTACGAGCAGCTTGCAAGGGGGGCGTCCACCAATCCCTGGTGGAACATCCTCTATCTGGTGCTGATTGGGCTTGCGGTTTATCTGCTGGTCAGCAACCGCAAGGCGATTTTCAGGAGCATTCGGGACTGGTTCAGCCGGATTGGCGCAGCAATCTACAACTTCCTCATGGGCCGGTTCCAGTTCCGGGACCTGGGCGCGGAGGAGGGGTACTACACCGACGATGTGGAGGTGCTGACCCAGGACGATCGTCCCCAGGAATCCGCCGCCTTCCACAACAAACGGGAGCTGAAAAAGGCGCTGAAGCAGTGGCAGAAGGTCACTGACCCGGTGCAGAAGGTCCGAGACGGCTACCGCCTGATGGTGATGACCTCCAAGACGGGGGAATCCGGGGTGGTATCCAGCGACACCACCGGGCAGATTTTAGGGAAAAACCGGGAAACCCCCATGGAGCCTATTTTCAAACAGATGAACCCGGTTTACGACCGGGTGCGGTACGGAGACATTGCCCCCAGCGCGGAGGAGGTCTCCGCCGTGGGGAAGGAGATAGAGGCCGCCTTTGAGAGCGGCGGCGTCGCCATGAAGAACCTGGCCGGACAGATGGAACGGGAGAAAAAGTCCGCCAGGGAAGCGGCGAAAAATGTGAGGAAAAAATAGGCGGAGGCGTTTTAAAATGGCGGTTTAGGTTTTGCTGGACAGTGTTATGAGCAGGGGAGGCAGTAAAAGATGAAACCAAAGAAAAACTGGGGTCACGGACTTCTATTCCATGTTTTGAAGGGAATGGCAGTGTCATTTATACCACTTTGCATCCTGCCCCTGCTGGCGATAATCAATCTGACACTGAGAGGGGGAATTTTCGACTGGCCTCAGATGGGGAGTGCCTTGGTTGGGGCATTTGTGTCAGCCCTTGGAGGTGTACTGACAGGCTGGGCTGTTTGTCTGTACGACCGGAAATCTGACGCATTGGCAGGGATTTCTGCTATACTGCACCTGATGATTCATATTTCCGCCGTTATTGTATGCCTTTGTTTCTCCTCGTTGTTGTGGCCTATCAACGCGGAGAATGGGGACACTATTATCCGGAGCGGGATGCATCTGGCACTTACCACAGGTGTTTTGGCGGCGGGCTGGATTATGACGGCAAAAAGTATGCCGGAGAGATACACGGCTATCTTTAGTTTACAGCGGTTTTTGCAATATACCATGGTGTATATCGCTGTACTGCTGTTTATACCTGCTTTAAACCGTGTTTTCCCTGTGCGGTTTAATATCGCAACGCTGTCCTTGCCCTTCGGCGTGATGGCCCTCTTCTCGGTCATCCTGATGAACCAGGGAAATCTTGACGGGATGATGGAACGCAGGCAGCACAGCAAGGAGCTTCTTCCTGAAAAGATTCGAGTGTATAATTTGCTTATGATTTCCGGACTGCTGCTCCTCATGACTTTGGGGCTGGCTTTTGGTGAGGGATTTTTTGCCGCCGCGATTAGGTCGGGGAAGAAGCTGCTGCTTGCAGGTCTCTATGGAATTTTAGACTTTTTGGGGATACCAGAGGGACAGGCTGTACAGCGAGACTGGGGACAGACAGATCCAAGATTCGGTGCGGGAACGCCAAATTCTTACATTTTGCGATTCCTTGCTCAAAAGGCGAGAACCAATCCTTGGTGGAATCTGCTCTTCCTTTTGCTTGCTTTGATATTGGCTTATGTACTCTACTCAAACTGGAGGGCGATTTTAAGCCATTTCAGAGAGCGTATGATTGAGATTGGCAGCGCATTCTGGGATTTTCTGATGGGACGGTTTCATTTCCGGGAAATTGGAGTGGAGAAGGGAGATTATACAGATAAGGTGGAGGAACTGTTACATGAAGATAATCAGCTGGGTTCTGCTGTTTTCCGCAGAAGCAGAGAGATGAAAAGAGTTGTAAAAGAGTGGCGGAGGACAGATGATCCAGTGAAAAAAATAAGGGACGGCTATCGTCTGTTGATTGTGCTAGCCAAAACGAGCGGCTCTGACATCGTTTTCAGCGACACAGTCAGCCAGATTTTAGAGAAAAATCGGGAAACTCTGTTGGGGTCAGCCTTTGAGAGGGTTAATCCAATCTATAATCGGGTTAGATATGGAGAAATGATGCCGAGTGCAGCGGAGACTGCTGCCGTTGGAAGGGAAATCGAAAGAGTATTTGAAAGCGGCGGCATTGCCATGAAGAACCTGGCGGGGCAGATGGAACGGGAGAAAAAGGTCGCCAAGGAAGCGGCGAAAAATGTGAGGAAAAAATAGGCGGAGGCGTATTTGAAAATGGCGGTTCAAATCTTAGTCAGCAGTATTCTGGAAATCCTTCTGTTCGGCTTGATACCCTTTTTCTGGTGGCTGATTGGGTGGCGGAAAAAGGAGGGGTTTCTCTCCTGGCTGGGCTTCCGGAGGGTGGAGCGCAAAAAGGAAGCCGCGCTGTATTCGGCGGTCATAATGATTGTCTTTTTCGCGGTGGGCTGCTTTGCGCTGTATCTTATCAGGGATGTGGAATCCGCGGTTTCGCAGTTTGAGGGTCTTGGCTTTGCCAGATTGCCCGCCGTGGTGCTGTACGCCATGCTGAATACCTCCCTGCCGGAGGAAATCTTTTTCCGGGGCTTCCTGTTGAAGAGGCTGGCAAACGTCTTCCCCTTCCCCACTGCCAACATGATGCAGAGCATTGTTTTCGGTATGCTCCACGGGATGATGTTTATCGTCTATGTGGGGTTGGTCAGGGGGATTCTCCTGGTTATCTGCACCGGGGGAATCGCTTACGCGATGGGGTATGTCAACGAGCGGAAGGCCAACGGGGCAATCTATCCGAGCTGGATGATCCATTTTGCCAGCAATTTGTTTTCAGGGGTGCTTTCGCTGTTTTCTGTGATTTAGGATAAACTTAGGAACAGCCATAAAATCAGGGTTAAACTGGTTTTATGGCTGTTTCTATGAAAATTAAGATGAATCATATAGTTGTATTTATCCTATAAAAAGTGTATAATGGATACAGGAGGTGATATTGATGATGCTCGATACCAATGTTTTGGTTTCCATGACCGAAGCCAACCGGAATTTTTCAAAGGTGGCCCGTTTGGTGGATGAACGGGGGATGGCGGTGATTCTAAAGAACAATAGCCCGCGCTACGCGTTGATTGATTTCTCTGAATGTGACAGGTTTCTGGAATACCGCAGGAACTTGATTGAAAAAACTGCTGACCGGGTCATTGAAGAAAATTTGGAGGCCTTTCAGGAGTTGGCGAAATGATCAATTTAACTGTAGATGAAATACAATTACTGCATAAAAAGCTAATAAAGGCAACAGGCGGACTCTCTGGTATACGAGATTTAGGACTTCTGGAATCAGCTGTTTATGGTTCAATGCAGTCCTTTGGAGATGAAGAGGCGTATCCTAAGCCGGAACAAAGGGCTTCACGTTTGGCTTTTGCGATTACACAGAATCATCCTTTTCTCGACGGAAACAAGAGAACGGGCATGATGGCCATGCTTATGACATTGAGACTTAATAACGTGGAACTGCTGTATACCCAGCAAGAGTTAATACAGCTTGGTTTGTCTGTGGCAGATGGCTCAAAGGGTTATCATGAAATATTGGAATGGATTTATAGTCATAAGGAGAACGCAGATACACATGAAGCTCGAATTATCATGGAGGGCTTGGAAGACATGAAAGCGGGCCGGACCGTTGACGGTGATACTGCCATTAACAATATCAGAAAAAAATTTAAGATATAAGGACAGCCATAAAATCACGTAACGGTTGATTTTATGGCTGCTTTTTATTGGTTTAAAAAACCTGATGTTTGGTGAATACCCTATAAGAACCCACACTTCCAACCAGGACAAACGCCGCCGCCGCAGGTACCGCCCATACCGCGTATAACAGCCCGCTCTCCATCTGTTCAACCGCCATGAGGGACACAAACTGGATATGATACAGCGGCAAAAGGGCGACGACGCGGAACAGAAAGCTGGTTTCGGGAACAGGCAGCAGAATGGGAAGAACATAAAGCCCGGCGCAGACCGCAAAGGCGGCCAGCTGGTTCCTGCATACCGAAGAGAACAGCAGGGCGAATCCCGCCGCCGAAAGAATCCCGGTAAAGCCCAGAAGCATCTGATAGCAGAGCATCTCCCCCACGGTGAGGTTAAAGGGGATGAACCTTTCGGCGGAGTCCATACTGGTGAAAAGGATGCTGCAATCCAAGCCCTCCTTCCCATAGTACAGGAAAGCGGCCAACAGGCTGGTCCCGGCAACTAGGAGGAAGGCTCCCGCCGCCAGGAGCAGGCTGGCTGTGAGCTTCGCGGCGGCGCATTTGGAGCGGCCGTAACGGGCGGTGAGGATGATGTTGTCCACCCCGCCGTATTCCCCTGAAAATACCGGGGAGACCGCCAGCATGACCACAAAGGACAGCACCATGAAAACCTGTATCAGGTTGGAGCTGGTGGCCATCCATCCGCCGGTGTAGCCGATTTTGATGCGTTCCTCCCCGAACACATCACTGACGGTTTTGCCGTTCCAGTTTCCCTCAATGTCGTAGAAATGGCGGGCTGCGGCGGATTGGGTGGCATTCTGATAGATGTAGATGGCATTGATGCCGCCGGGGCGGGATTTGGGGACAAGCTCCTCTACCATCAGGCGGACCTTTTCGTCGGTGAGGATGCCCTCGTACCGGGCGGCGACGGTCTTGTCGATTGCCACGGAGGCGCCTCCGCTTCCCTCGGACCCAGTCATGGGGTCCACAGCGTACTGGTTATGGTAGCCGGAAAACGCGATTCCCTGGGAAAACAGCAGCACCAGCAGCAGGCCAACCCAGGCTGTGGGGCGCTCCAGGAGCTTGCGCAGTTCAAATGATATCAACCTTTTCATTGGTCTTCCACCCCCTTGAAGTAATACAGATAAAGATCCTCCAGGCTGGGAGGTACGGCGATGGCCTCCGGGGAGGGGCTTGGTCCGATTACCCGCAGGACTGTGTGCCCGTTTTCCTGCCGCAGGCTGCTGATGCTGAGGCGGGCGGAGGATTCCTCCGCCTGGGAGGCGGGGACGGTGTATTCCCAGACCTGCCCCTCAATTTCGGAGGTGATCTCCATGGGTCCGCCGAACTGGAGAAGCTGTCCGGCCTTCATCAGGATAATCCTTTCTGCGACCGACTCCACATCGGACACAATGTGGGTGGAGAGCAGCACAATCCGATCTTTGGAAAACATGCTGATGAGGTTCCGGAAGCGGACCCGCTCCTTGGGGTCCAGGCCCGCGGTGGGTTCGTCCAAAACCAGAATGTGAGGGTCCCCCAGCATGGCCTGGGCAATCCCCAGCCGCTGCTTCATTCCGCCGGAAAAGGTTTTTATCCTGCGGTGGGCCTCCTTCATCAGCCCTACGGCCTCCAGAAGCTCTGCCGATTTTTTCCGGGCGGCATTGTTGTCCAGTCCCTTCAGGGCGGAGACGTACAGCAGGAAATCCCATGCGCTGAACTGGGGGTAGTACCCGAAATTCTGGGGCAGGTATCCCAGCAGCTTCCAGTAATCCCCGCCAAGTCCCCGAATGTTTTGACCGTTCAGCTGGATTTCCCCAGCGGTGGGATTCTGGAGGGTGCAGAGCAGCCGCATGAGGGTGGTCTTTCCCGCGCCGTTGGCCCCCAGCAGCCCGTAAACGCCGCTTCGCAGGGTGAGATTCATGTCCTTCACAGCCGTTTTGGCGCCATAGCGCTTGGTCAGACCGATGGTTTTCAGTTCCATTGCCATCATCATCCCTCCTTTATCTGCTGGAAAGCTGAAAGGTCCCGGCGATTTCGGACATCTGGGTATCCCATTTTTCCGCCTCAGCCGTGGGGTAGCTGTAGAACACGCCCCAGGCGTCCCCGCCGGATTCGTGGAGGACAGCCTTGGAGATAATGCTGTCCTGTTCCCGCTGGAGGACATCTCCCTCTTTCCAGTAGTCATCGGCGGAAAGGGTCTTTTCCGCTTCCGCCGCCGTCTGCCCTTCAAAAGAGACTACCCAGATGCGGACATTGGTCAGTATCTTGGAATCCTCCTGGGCGGCCCACATTCCGGGGGACGCCTGGTTCCAGCCCTCAGCCGGAATGTCGATGGAATAGGCGCTTTGTTCCGGCTGTCCGCTGGAGCTGGCAGCACTTTGAGAGGTTGAATCGTTTCCAGGCAGGGAATGGAGCTTGTCCAGCAGGGCGCAGCCTGTCAGCGAAGCGGCAGCCAGGGAAGCGGCCAGGATTCCAATGAATGCTCTTTTCATGTTGTTTTTCATAAAGAAAAACCTCCTTGTTTGATGTTACAAGGAGATTTTACAAGTAATTTTTCTACTTTTTATCTACTTATGAAAAGATTTTTGCAAAAAAGGCTGAGGGTAAATCAGTCCTTCTGCCGATAGAGAGCGTTTCCCCTGCGGAGGGATGCTTTCAGGGCTTCGGCCATTTCGGCGATGATGCGGACCTCGTATTCATTGCAGTCCTCTAAAAGCAGGGAAATATCCCGCTCAAACTGAACCCTGGCATGGGTGAGATTGTCGCAGAGAAGATCGTCAACCGTAATCTCCAGAGCGTTGGCCAGAGTGACGATTGTGGTCAGGCTCACACGGGTGGTGCCTGTTTCAATGTTGCTTAAATGGGTAGGGGAGATTTCAGTAAGCCCGGCAAGCTGCTCCTGGGTTAGTTTTTTGTTTATCCGTGCTGTTTTGATTCGTTTTCCAATAGCTTTGTAGTCAAGAGTCATTTTCTTTACCCCTTTGTTAAAAAAATCATCTCTAGGTATTGTAACTACTGGAAAAAAATGTTATAATAGCTTATATCCGTAGTATACGGCTGTAATTTATATTATAGATTCTTTTTTATCAGTTTGAGGAGATGATATAGTGCCGGATTATAAGGAAATGTATTTGTCAATGGTGAGGGAAACCGAAAAAGTAATGGATATTTTAATTAAAGTTCAACAGCAATGTGAGGAGACATATATAGAGTCGCCAGAAGCAGAGATAAAACTTTTATCCCAATCTGGACAAAATGAACCTGAATAGAAAATGAATTTAAAAATAGCAAGCAAAAAAATAGTATCTAAAAACTTTTTATGTTTTTAGATACTATTTTTTTGAAATCATGCCTTTTTCATTAAGTGGCTTTGAAAAAAGCCTTTACCTTTGCCCCTGTGGGCAGATTTTCAATTTTCAGATACCCTCCATGATGCTCGCACAACAACCGGCAGATGTACAGCCCTAACCCAAAATGCTCCCCGCTGTCCTTTTCCCCGGTGTAATAGGGGACAGCGGCTTTGTTCAGCCCCTCTTTGGAGAATCCGGGGCCGTCGTCGCAAACCTCCAGAGATAGCCCGTCCCCGTCCTCCTTTACGGTGAGGGAGACCTTTGATGCGGCGTACCGCGCCGCGTTGGCCGTCAGGTTGGCGCATACCTGGGAGAGAAAGCCGCCGTCCGTCAGCCAGCTCCCCGAAAAGGTACTGTCGCAAAAGGTAAAGGACTTTCCATGGCTTTGGCACTCGGTTTCGCCGCTTTCCCGGAGGGCGTTCAGCAGCTCGTCCCGCGGCAGCTCCCGGTACTCCGGCTTCAGGTCCTCCAGGCGGCGGAGGCGGCTCATGCCGGAGACGTACTGCTCCAGCCGCTTGATGTGTTTTTCCATGGTGGCGGCGGTTTCCCGCGTGGAGGGCTCCGGACTAGCCTGGAGCATTTCGTTATATCCCTTCAGCACCGTCAGTGGGGTCCGCAGGTCGTGGGCAAAGGCGGCGTTGAGCTGTTTGCGATCCTCAATCTGCCGCCACATCTCGGAAAAGTTTTCTGCCAGGGTGGAGCGCATGGTTTCAAAGGACCGGCAAAGCTGGCCCATTTCGTCCCGGCTGCCATAGCTGAGGGAGAAATCCAGGTCGTTTTGAGATATCTTCTCCGAGGCCGCCCGCAGAAGGGAAAGAGGCCTTTTCAGCTTACTCCGGTAAAACAGGGCAATCCCCAGCAGCACACAGGCCGCCGAATACACTGGCGTGGCGGCAACGGGGAGAAAGTTCAAAAGCCGGACATTTTGCTCGTCCTTCTGGGAAAGGGCGGCGGGCTGGGTGATGATATTGGTACCCTCTCCCAGCCGTTTTCCATCCATGGTGGTCAGGTAAAAGGTCTCCATTTGAGAGTGATATTTTTCCCGGATGTCGGAGTCGATCCGGTCGCAGAGGGCAAATGTGCCGGCACAGAGAATAAAGTCCAGCAGACCAAAGGCGATAACGCAGAGCAAAAGGCTTTTTTGCAGGGAGAGATTCCGCCACAGGCTTTTTATCTGTTCCATTTGTAGCCGCACCCCCAGACTGTTTCGATATAGGATTTGCCCGTGTGGGCGGAGAGCTTGGAGCGTATCCGGCGGATGTGCTCCGCCACAACGCCGCTGTCCCCGTCGCTGTCGTATCCCCAGACCCGCTCGTAGATGCGCTCTTTGTCGAAGACCTGGCCCGCGTTTTGGGAGAGCAGCTCCACGATGTCGAATTCCTTTTTGGCCAGGGGGATTTTCTCCCCCCGCACCGAGAGGGTACGCTGGGAGTAGTCGATGGTCAGCTCGCCGGAGAACCTCACCTGGGTTTCGCCCCGGCTGCGGGCTTCCCGCCGGAGGTGGGCCTGAACGCGGGCCTCCAGCTCCAGGAGGGAGAAGGGCTTGACGATGTAATCGTCGCCGCCTGCGGAGAGACCCTGGATTTTATCGCTTTCCTCAATGCGGGCGGTGAGGAACAGGATGGGGCAGGAGACGTAATCCCGAATGCGGCGGCAGACCTCCAGGCCGTCCATATCGGGCATCTGGATGTCCAGGAGGATGAGGTCGGGGGATTTTTCGGCTTGGTTAAGGGCCTGTTCCCCGTTTGCGGCGGTAAGAACCTGGTATCCCTTGGAGGTGAAGAACTGGCGGAGCATGGCGGCGATGTCCTGCTCGTCGTCGGCAATGAGAATTTTTGATGGCATAGATAACACCCCTTTTTTTCAGTATATCACAAGAGGTTCAACTTTTTATCAACTTTTCAGGAAAAAGTGCTTGACAAATCCGTGCATAGCGAATATACTGTATATATCGTAAATACACAGTATGCCCGAAAGGAGGGGAAGAGAAAAAGTTGGATATTTTTATCAGCAACACCAGCGGCCAGCCGATTTACGAACAGATTGTATCCCAAGTCAAGGATAAGATTCTAAAGGGACAGTTGAAGGCGGAGGAGCCTCTCCCCAGTATCCGCCTGCTGGCCAGGGAGCTGCGGATCAGCGTCATCACCACCAAGCGCGCCTATGAGGAGCTGGAGCGGGCGGGCTTTATCGTGACGATGGCGGGCAAGGGCAGCTATGTGGCCCCGCGGGACCCTGGAGTGATGCGGGAGGAACACCTGCGCAGGGTGGAGAAATACCTGTCCGGCGCGGTGGAGGAGGCGCGAATTGGCGGGGTGACCAAGGAAGAGCTTATGGAAATGCTGGAGCTTCTCTGCCAGGAGAACGATTAAACAGCGGAAAGGATAGAACAGAATGGAAACAATTTTGAAGGTCAGTAACCTGACCAAGCGCTTTTCGGATTTTGCCCTCCAGGATGTATCCCTGAGCCTGCCGGGCGGGGCCATCATGGGGATGATCGGGGAGAACGGCGCGGGAAAAACCACCATGATCCGGCTGATTCTGGGCCTGATGAAACGGGACGCCGGGGAGGTCAGCCTGTTTGGGAACCCGGAGGGGATCAAGGACGCGGGCATCCGGGAACAGATCGGCGTGGTGTTTGACGACTGCCGCTTTCACTGCACTTTTAATGCCATGGAGGTGGGGAAAATCCATAAAAATATGTATCCCCACTGGGACGGCGAGTATTACAGGCACCTGTGTTCCCGGTTTTTCCTGCCGGAGAAAAAGAAGATAAAGGATTACTCCAAGGGGATGAAGATGAAGCTTTCCATTGCCGCGGCCCTGAGCCACCACCCCAAGCTGCTGCTGCTGGATGAGCCCACCTCCGGCCTGGACCCGGTGGCCAGGGACGACCTGCTGGAGATATTCCAGGACTTTATTTCAGATGAGGAGCATTCCATTGTGTTCAGCAGCCACATCACCAGTGATTTGGAGAAGATTGCGGACTACATCGCCTTTTTGAAGAAGGGGAAGCTGTGCTTCAGCCTGGAAAAGGAGGAGCTGCGGGAGTCCTTCTCCCTCCTCCAGTGCGGGGAGGAGCTGCTGCGGTGGGAACCGTTGAAGGAAAAGACCGCGGGAATCCGAAAGGGGCGGTTCGGGTGCGAGGCTCTGCTGCGGTGCGGAGCCGCCGAGGCAAAAAAACTGCTGGCTCAGGAGGGGAAGGGCGGAGAGATAACCGCCGTTGTGGAAATCCCTTCCCTGGAGGATATTATGCTGCTGTATGAGGGAGGACTGAATTGAGATGAAGGGCTTGCTGCTAAAGGATGTCTATCTTTTAAAACGATTCGGGAGAATCTACGTGGTTATGCTGATTGCCTATACTGCTATTTCTATATTTACAGATAGTTCCGGATTTATCATGGGGATCAACGTCAGTATGTTTTCCCTGCTGCCCTTTACCCTTATCAGTCAGGACTATTCCTGCCACTGGGATGGGTATGCCGTAACCACCCCTATTTCCCGCAGGGACATTGCCATAGAAAAATACATTGTGGTGGCAGGAATGTGGGCCATTGGGCTGGCCATTACGCTGGCCGTCGGTGTGGTGACATACCTGATCAACCCGGAAGCCTTCCCCATGGAGGACACATGGGGGACAATGGTGGGGCTGACCCTGATGATATTTTTCAATAATTCCATCACTATACCCACTATGCTCAAATTCGGTCCGGAAAAGGGAAGATTAATCATGATGGGGTCCCTGGTAATCCCTATGCTAGGGATTGTGGCGCTGGTAAAGTTCCTCCCGGAGTCCTTCGGAATGCTGGGGGCGCTGCTTGGCGCGGCAGGAGTATTGATTCTCATGTTTGTGATTTCCATCAGGCTGTCTGTCCATATTATGGAGAAATTGGATGTAAGCTGAAAGGAACGGTGAAGGGTGTATGAAAAGGAAAATGTTCCTGTGCAGGAACATCAGCCTGGGGGTGATGGCGGCAACGGTAATCATTCGGACTGCCAGCAGCCTTGCAGGAATGCCGCTGCCGGACGCGGCGGTCAGGGGTATAGGGGTTTTGCAGATGATTTCCCTGGCGGTATTTGCTTTTTCGGCAATCAGGTGCAGAAGGATGTAGAGATTGAGGGCGGCTGTCCAAAACGGACAGCCGCCCCTTTGTATTTTACCATAATGTCTTTGTAACGGTGGATATCACCTTGCCCACAATGTGTATCTCGCTGATTGCCTCGCCGGTGTAAATCTGGGGGGCGTAGTCAGGGTTGAAGGGCTGCAAAATCACCGAGCCTCCGCTTTTGATGATCTTCTTCAGGGTCCCTTCATTGCCGTTTATCACCACAACCACCAGGTCCCCGTTTTCCGCGTAGTCCTGCTTGCGCACCAGGGCAAGATCGCCCTCGTGGATTCGCGGCTCCATGCTGTCCCCCTTGACCCGCAGATAAAAGCAGTCGTCAGTCCGGCGGACATCGGCAGGCTCATACCCGGAAAAATCCTCGTAGGCAATCCCGCCGTATCCGGCGCGCACCGTGCCGATGACAGGGATCATGGGGATTTCCCCCAGCTCCTGCCCGCCGATGGCTTCAATCAGCTCGTCCAGGGATGCCCCAGGGTTGGGGGAGGAGCTTACCCCCATCAGGTAATCGACACTTACATCAAGATAATTGGCAATCCGGGACAGGGTGGCCAGGTCAGGCTCCCGCTTGCCGTTTTCGTATTGGTTAAAGGTGTTGGGCGGAATTCCCAGGTCCTGGGCCACTTCCTTTTGCAGCTTGTTTTTTTTCTTGCGCAGTTCTCGGATTCTCAGCATAATAAACTCCCCTTTCTCCTTTTATTATATTCTCAATTCAGGAAAAATGCAAGTAAATTCTCAAATGTGTTGACAAGTGCTGCTGCCCATGATATAATAGTTCTCAAATAGAGAACATATGTTTCTTCTATAAACGCCGGGAGCAGAAAAAAGAAGCCCGGCGTCTGCCAAAGCGACCGCAGGAAAGGAGAGAAGGACATTGACAGAGAAACAGTTGGAGCAGCTGCCCTGGATGATTCGGGAGAGGAATTATCAAACCAAGAGGGCGGAGGAGCTCCGAAGCATCGTTCAGCCCGGACGAAGGGACAGGGGAGCCTGCTTTTTTGGCACAAGCCTGAGCCGGGAGGAGCGGAAGGCCCTGAAAAAGGATGCGGAGTTGATGCAAAGGGCGGAAAGCCTGCCACGTGCGGCCCTGGAGGAGCGGCTGAATCAGGTGGAGGAGCTGTACCGCTTCATCTACCAGGTGGAGGACAGCCAGATGCGGCTGATTCTGCTGGCCCGCTTTGTGGACGGAAAGACCTGGCAGGGGGTGGCCACCGCCATAGGAGAATACGATGAAAGCTATGTGCGGAAAAAGTGTAAGCGATTTTTGAAAAGCACAGAGAGAAAGGAGAAGGTGAATGACAGAAAAAAACAAAAACCAACCCAAACCAACAACTGCTGCTGAGGCCCCAAAGCGCAGGACAAGGAGCAGAAAAACCGCCCTGACCCTGCGGCAGGAGCTGCTGACGGAGCTGGAGCGGATGGCCTTGGGGGACGAGGAAGCCCCCAGAGATAAGCTGAAGGCAATGGAGCTGCTGGCCCGTTTGACAGAAAAGGGGGAGGAAAATATCAATAAACCCATTGTGGTGAGAGTGGAGCTGACCGACGATGACCCAGACGAGGAATAAGGCACGGGAGGAAGCGGCCCTGACCCAGCCAGATGAAACCCTAGTGTTATCCGTCTCCAACCGCATGATTAACCCGGTTTACCGCCCGTACCTGTACCGGGAGGAACGGTATCTGGTGTTTTACGGTGGCGCGGGGTCGGGGAAATCCTTTTTTGTCTGCCAGAGGTATTTGATGAAGCTTTTGGAGCAGAGCGGGCGGAACCTCCTGGTGGTGCGCCGGGTGGAACGGGCCAACCGAAGCAGCACCTTCCCCCTGTTTCAGCAGGTGATACGCCAGTGGGGGCTTTCCGCCTATTTCAAAATCTTTAAAGACGAGATGCGGATTTTATGTCTGCTCAACAACAATGAAATCCTGTTCCGGGGGCTGGCGGATGTGGAAAGGCTGAAGTCCATCACCTTTTCCGGCGGCATTCTGACCGATATCTGGATTGAAGAGGCGTCGGAGGTCACCAGGGCCCAGTTCAACCAATTGGACGTGAGACTGCGGGGGAGGGGAAAGGGCAAGCAGATTGTTCTGAGCTTCAACCCCGTCAGCGCCAACCACTGGCTGAAGGAGCGCTTTTTTGACGCGCCGCCCAAAAACGCGGCAACCCTGCACACCACCTATCTACAGAACCGGTTTATTGACGATGATTATAAGTCGGTTTTGGAGGGGTACCGGTTCAGCGATCCCTATTATTACCAGGTTTACTGCCTGGGGTGCTGGGGGGTATACGGGAAAACGGTGTTCAACCCGGTGGAGGTATCCCGGCAGATTGCGGCCAGGAAGAAGGTCCCGCCGGAGGCGGAGGGGTTCTTCAACTGCCGGATGGAGAAGAACCGGATTGAGTCCTTCCAATGGACGGAGGAACAGGGGGGATACATCCGGATTTTCCATCCGCCCCAGAAGGGGGTGGAGTACGTCCTGGGGGCGGACACCGCTGGGGACGGGTCCGATTACTTTGTGGGGCAGGTGCTGGAGGTAGAGACAGGGCGGCAGGCGGCAATCCTGCGGCACCGGATGGACGAGGAGCTGTTCGCCAGACAGATTTACTGTCTGGGGAGATACTACGGAAACGCGCTGGTGGGGATTGAGACGAACTTTTCCACCTACCCGGTGAAGGAGCTGCAAAGGCTGGGGTACCCCAGGCAGCTGGTGAGGAGGAGGGAGGACCATTACTCCCGGAAGCCGGTGGAGGCGTATGGATTCCGGACAACGGCGGCGTCGAGACCGGTGGCGCTGGCAAGTCTGACGGCGCTGGTGAGGGAAAACATTGAGCTGATTGAGGATGTGGACACGTTGGAGGAGATGCTCTCCTTTGTGAGGAACGAGAAGGGGAGGGCGGAGGCGCAGCAGGGGTCCCATGACGACTGTGTGATGGCGTTGGCGATAGCGGCGTACATGCGGAGTGATTTATGGGAGCCGCAAGTATTAGAGTTGGAGGAAAAGCTGGAGAGGGGGAAGGGGCGGTGGACGGAGGATATGTGGGAGGATTACCGGAACGCGGAAGAAGGAGAAAGGGAGTACCTGAGGCAAAAATGGGGAAGTCCCCCGGCGTGAAAAAAGCTTGACAGATTCCAACGGATGGAGTATGATATAAACAGATAAACTACTGTTAAACAGTATAAAATCTGTAAAGCAGACTTTAATCTGAAAGGGGAATCGCCATGACCGGTAAAAAAAGACTCCCGGACAGCGAACTCACCGTGATGCTGGCCATCTGGAAAAGCGGCGCGGAAAAAATCCACACGGGAGAAATCCTGGAGCTGCTGCGGAAATCCGGGTACACAGCCTGGAAAACCCAGACAGTTCAAAATATGCTCATCCGCCTGACCGAAAAGAATTACCTGATCTGTGAAAAGCTGGGCCGTTTGAATTTCTACACACCCCTGGTCTCCATAAGGGAGTATCAGGAGATGGAAACCAACACACTGCTGGAGCGGTTTTATGGGGGATCGGCCAAGAGCCTTTTCGCGGCCCTGGCCGAGAAAACCACCCTGTCCCCGGAGGAGGCGGAGGAGATCAGGCGGCTGCTGTTCAGGGAGGCCGGGAAATGAGAAGGGTTTTGCTGCTTGTCCTCTATAAAAGCCTTTGGCTTTCCCTGTTCTGGGGGTTGGGGATAATGTGGAAAGGACGGAGAAACGGGGAAAAGGCGGTCCCTGCGGGGGTTCAGCGGTGGGGCGGGATCCTTTGCGCCCTGTGGCTGGCGCTGCCGGTGAGGGTTTCCATGAGTATCCGCTATCGGGTGGAGGTCAGCCCGCCCAGGGAAAACATGATAAAAGCCTTGGAGCCTACCGCCATCCCGGTTTCCGCTGCGCCGGTTCGGCCGGTGTCCCCGCCGGTTTCCCTTTTTGAAGTTGCGACGGCGGTATGGCTGGCCGGGGCTGCTGTGGTTTTTCTCTTCCACATTGTGGGGTATCTCCGCGCCTGCGGTCAGCTGCGCCGCTGGAAGACCAAGGAAGTGACACAGGATTTGGGAAGACATCAAAGGGTCAGAATCGCCTACTCTCTTTCCGCCGAAGTGCCGGTGACAGAGGGGCTGCTGCACCCGGTGGTATGGCTCCCCGAAGGCTGGAGAGAAAGGGATTGTAGCTATGCGCTGTCCCATGAGATAACCCATATCAGACAGGGGGATGTATGGGTGAAGTGGCTTCTTTTGTGGGTGAAAAGCCTGTATTGGTTCCACCCCCTTGTGTTCCGGTTTTCCCGCTGGCTGGCGGAAACGCTGGAATACGCCTGCGACGAAAAGGTGATGCAGGACGCCTCCCTGGAGGCGCGCAGGGAATACAGCCTGTCCATTTTGGAGGCGTCGGGGCAGGTGAGAAGTCAGATGTTTTCAGACGGATTTTTGGGATTTGCAGAGGAGAGATCGAAGATGGTTTCCAGAATTGAGAGGATTATGAACCCCAGAGAGAGGACAGGCTTTACATGGAAAAAGAAGCTGGGGATGTGTTTGGCAGCTGTATTGCTGACCGGGTGTTCGGTGGTGAACCTCCAGGTGGAGGCGATGGCGGTGCCTGCGGCGGAGGTGCCGGAGATGAAGGTGTCCTCCGGAATGGCGGAAAAGGCGGATGATGCCGCAAGCGCGCCGGTTGACAATCAGGACGAGGCAGCAGATGCTTTTCAACTGGAGGTCTTCCCCTGCGAGGCATACGAAGTGGTGTTTCCGGCCCGGTACAGATACAGGGACGAAGAGGAGGTTGTCAGGAATGAATTGATTTTTTTGGTCAATCCAGGGACAGCGGTCAAGGCGATTTCCGATGAGACCGTAATAGAAACCGGACAGATTCCCTTTTATGGGAAATATGTGATTACAGAAAACGACGGCTATCAAATGCGCTACTGCCATCTCAACGGGATTAGGGTCAGCCAGGGGGACGTGCTAAAACAGGGTGATTTAATCGGCTTTGCCGGCACAACCGGGGCAGCCACATGCCACCAGTGCGAACTGCGGGTAGAGCGGAAGGACGGCAGCCCGGTAGACCTCTCCGGTTACACGGAAAGCTATGAGGGAGAAGGCGCCGAAATCCAGGAAGCGTATGAGGAGGATGAGGCGGAACCGCCGGAGCTTCAGGCGGTCAGCTTTCAGTTGGAGGTTTTTCCCTGCGAGGCATACATGGTGGCGTTTCCCACCATGTATGAGACTGATACCGACGCCGTGAAACAGTACCTGATGTTTTACGCCAATCCCGGAACAGAGGTGCACTCTGTTGCAGACGAAATCGTTGTGAAGGTCGAGCAAAAACCTTATTACGGAAAATATGTTGTCACGGAGAATGACGGCTTTCGCTTCCAGTACTCACATTTGGAGGATATTTTTGTTGAAATAGGGGATGTTTTGCCTCAGGGTTCCCTGATTGGCACCGTCGGTGCTACAGGGGCGGTAAAGCATTATATGTGCGAGCTGGGGATTCAATCGAAGGATGGCGCTCCGGCGGACCTTTCCGAGTACGGAAAAGGGTATGAATGGTAGTATTACATCGCGCCGAGGAGCTGGGAAGGTGAATTCCCGGCTCCTCTTTTTTACCTATTTTTTCTTTTCCCGTCGCGAAAAATACACATTTATGTAAAAAATATGGATAGACCCGCGCCCAAACAAATGCTATAATAGTACAGGTTCTAATTTCATTGCATCTACCTATTTATATATATGGATACCCATCCATATATTGTCATATAGCGGATGGCTAATCGCTGATAGCTGGAGGTTTCACATGGAATATCGCATTGGAATTGATATCGGTTCGACAACCGTAAAGGTGGTGGTCCTGGGCCCCGGCCCGGAGAACCCCATCCTTTTCAAACACTATGAACGGCACCTCTCCCAGGTCCGCACCAAAACCGCCGAGGTGCTGCGGCAGGCGCGGGAAATTGTCGGGGACGCCCCCGTTCGAACCGCCATTTCCGGGTCGGCGGGTATGGGCGTGGCCAAGGCCGCGAATCTGCCCTTTGTCCAGGAGGTCTTTGCCACCAGCGAAACGGTAAAGCACTGGTACCCCGGCACCGACGCGGTGGTAGAACTGGGGGGAGAGGACGCCAAAATTATCTTTATCACCGGCGGCCTGGAGGAGCGGATGAACGGCACCTGCGCCGGGGGCACTGGCGCGTTTATCGACCAGATGGCAACCCTGCTGGCCGTCACCCCCCAGGGGCTGGATGAGCTGAGCCTGAAATACAAGAAGATGTACCCCATTGCCTCCCGGTGCGGGGTGTTCGCCAAGTCGGACATCCAGCCCCTCCTCAACCAGGGGGCCAACAAGTCCGATATCGCCATGAGCATCTTCCAGGCGGTGGTCAACCAGACTATCACCGGGCTGGCCCAGGGCAGGCGGATTGAGGGCAAGGTCGCCTTTTTGGGCGGACCCCTCCACTTCTTCAAGGGCTTGCAGCAGCGGTTCCAGCAGACCCTGGGCCTGGACGACGACCACGCCCTGTTCCCGGAGCTTGGATTGTTTTCGGTGGCTATGGGGGCTGCGGTCTGCGCCGAAAACGCCGGGGAGGCGACGGACTTTCAAACGTTGCTGGAAAAGATTGAAAACAGCGCGGGAGAGGTCAGCGGGAGGTTCCTTCCCCCCCTGTTTGCCGGTGAGGAGGATTACAGGAAATTTCAGGAGCGCCATGCCAGGGCCTCTGTCCCCAAACAGCCCATTGATACATACACCGGCGGAGCATATCTGGGCATCGACTGCGGGAGCACTACCACTAAGCTGGTCCTCATCGGGGAGGATGGGCAGATTTTGTTTGAGTATTACAGCTCCAACCGGGGGAATCCGGTGGATATTGTGCGGGAGCAGCTGGCGGAGGTCCGGCGGCTCTGCCAAAGGGACGGGGAGGAGGCTGTCAGAATCCGGGCCTGCGTCACCACCGGCTACGGCGAGGACCTGATGAGGGCCGCCTTTAACGCCGACATGGGCATTGTGGAAACCATGGCCCATTACCGCGCCGCCCGCTTTTTCAACCCTAAGGTGGATTTTATTCTGGACATCGGCGGGCAGGATATCAAGTGCTTTAAGGTGCGCAACCGCTCCATCGATTCCATTATGCTCAACGAGGCCTGTTCCTCTGGCTGCGGGTCCTTTATCGAGACATTTGCCCGCTCCATGGGCTACACCGCCGAGAACTTCGCCAAGGAGGGGCTGTTTGCCAAGCGGCCCTCTGACCTGGGATCACGCTGCACCGTGTTTATGAATTCCTCGGTGAAGCAGGCCCAGAAGGATGGCGCGGGGGTGGACGATATCTCCGCCGGGCTTTCCATCAGCGTGGTGAAGAACGCCATCTACAAGGTAATCCGCGCCCACTCCGCCAGCGAGCTGGGGGAGAACATCGTCGTCCAGGGGGGGACCTTCTACAACGACGCGGTTCTGCGCAGCTTTGAACAGGAGCTGGGACGGGAGGTCGTCCGGCCCTCCATCGCCGGGCTGATGGGCGCATATGGCGCGGCCCTCTATGGCTGGGACCTGAACAAGGAGCGCTCCTCCCTCCTCTCCCTGGAGGAGCTGGAAAGCTTTTCCCACCAGGCAAAGCCCTCTGTCTGCGGGCTCTGCGCCAACCACTGCAACCTGACCGTCAACCTGTTTTCCGACGGGAGCCGGTACATTTCCGGAAACCGCTGCGAGCGGCCCCTGGGCAGGGGCAGGCAGCAGAAGCTCCCCAACCTGTACGAGTTTAAGCTGGAGCGGATCAAGAAGCTGGCTGCAAAACGCAGTCCCAACGCCCCCATGGGGAAAATAGGAATTCCCCTGGGGCTGAACATGTATGAAAACCTGCCCTTCTGGCACGCGTTTCTCACCGAGCTGGGTTTTGACGTGGTGACGTCGGATATCTCCTCTCTGGAGCTGTACTCCAAGGGACGGACCTCCATCCCCTCCGACACCGCCTGTTACCCCGCCAAGCTGATTCACGGGCACATCGTGGACCTGCTGGAAAAGGGGGTAAAGAGGATATTTTATCCCTGTATGTCCTATAATTTTGACGAGGGGAAGGGGGATAACCACTACAACTGCCCGGTGGTCGCCTATTACCCCGAACTGCTCCACGCCAATATGACCGAGCTGAGGGAGATTCAGTTCCTGTTCCCCTTTGTGGGAATCCACCGGAAAAAGGATTTTGAAAAGAAAATCTGCAAATACCTTCAGGAGCAGTTTCCCCAGGCGCGGTTCCGCCTGCCCGCCATCCGGAAAGCGTCAGACGCGGCCTATGCCGCCTACTATGCCTGGGGGGAGGAAATCCGCCGGGAGGGGGAGAAGGCCATTGCCCTCTGCCGGGAAAAGGGCGCAAAGATGATCGTCCTCTCCGGGCGGCCCTATCATGTGGACCCGGAGATCAACCACGGCATCGACAAGCTCATTGCCCAGCTGGGGCTGGCGGTGCTCTCCGAGGACAGCGTGGCTCACCTCATCGCACCCCAGAGGGTGGACGTCCTCAACCAGTGGACCTACCACACCCGCCTGTACAACGCGGCGGCCTTTGTGGCGGAACAGCCGGACATGGAGCTGGTTCAGCTGGTCTCCTTCGGCTGCGGCATTGACGCCATCACCACCGACGAGGTCATGGCTATCCTGGAGGAAAAGGGCCGGCTGTACACCCAGCTGAAGATTGATGAAATCAACAACCTGGGGGCGGTGCGCATCCGCATCCGCAGTCTTTTGGGGGCCGCGGAGGAGCGGGCCATGCAGGCCAACCGGCCCCAGGATAAAATACATACCCCACATATCCCCGGCGTTTTAAAGGAGGAAATCCCATGTCCCGTATGAAGAAGCCATTTGCCGCCCCCGGTACCCCCCGCGTTCCGGTGGCGGAGTTTACCCCGGAGATGAAGCGGACCCACACCGTTTTAATCCCCATGATGCTGCCCATCCACTTTGAGCTGATCGAAAAGGTGCTGCAAAACGAGGGCTACAAGACCGAACTGCTGCGCACCGAGGGTTCACGGATTGCCGAGGAGGGTCTGAAAAACGTCCACAACGACACCTGTTATCCCGCCCTGCTGGTCATCGGGCAGATGATGGATGCCCTCCACAGCGGAAAATACGATCCCCATAAAATCGCCTTTCTCATCACCCAGACCGGCGGGGGATGCCGGGCCTCCAACTACATCTACCTTCTGCGAAAGGCCCTGGTCAAGAGCGGGTACGGGTATATCCCGGTGGTGGGCATAAACCTCTCCGCCCTGCGGGGCGGGACCGGCTTCTGTGTGACGGTGCCAATGCTCTATGATATCGCCCACTGTGTGGTTTTAGGGGATATGCTCATGTGCCTGCACAACCAGTGCCTGCCTTATGAAATGCGCAAAGGGGACACCCAGCGGGTGACGGACAAGTGGATTGGCGAAATCAAGAAGGTGCTGGATGGACGGCCCTATCGGTGCGCCGGAAGGCTGAGGGCGCTGTATCCCGCCATTGTCCGGGATTACGCCATGATAAAGCGGTCCAAGGAGAAGAAAATCCGCGTCGGCGTGGTGGGGGAGATTTATGTGAAGTATTCCCCACTGGGCAACAACAACCTGGAGAAGTTCCTCATCGCCGAGGGGGCGGAGCCGGTGGTGCCGGGGCTGATGGCCTTCCTGCTCTACTGCGTGTACAACGGGATTGAGGACCGGCAGCTTTACGGCGGGTCTATAGGGAAGGCCGCTGGGTCGGAGATACTGTTCCGCTATCTGGTGGGCAAACAGAAGGAGGTTGTCCGCGCCATCCGGAAGGAGGGCAGCTTCGCGGCCCCCACCCTCTTTTCCGAGACGGTCCGGCTGGCCGACGGGTACATCAGCAGGGGAGTTAAGATGGGGGAGGGCTGGCTGCTCACCGCCGAGATGGTGGAGCTCATCCATGAGGGTGTAGAAAACATCGTCTGCACCCAGCCCTTTGGATGCCTGCCCAACCACATTGTGGGCAAGGGGATGATCCGCGCCATCCGGGAGAAGAACCCCGACGCCAACATTGTGGCGGTGGACTACGACCCCGGCGCCAGCGAGGTGAACCAGCAGAACAGGATAAAGCTGATGCTGGACACCGCGGCGGCCAAAAGGCGGGAGCAAGCCCTCGAAGGCAGATAGACAAAATTTCCTGCATATGATAAAATAAAGCTGTAGAACAGTATTAAGGAGGACGCAGCGTGGAACCATTTCTGATGAAGCCCAAGATAGATTTTGCCTTTAAGGAAATCATGAACGATGAAACAGCTTTGAGGGGGTTTCTGTCGGCGGTGCTGGGGTTAAAAGCCGAGGAGATTCAGTCGGTCAAGATACAGAACACCGATTTGAGAAAGGTCCACACCGACGACAAGCAGGGGATACTGGATGTAAACGTCCTCATGAACGACAACACGGAAATCGACATTGAAATACAGCTGTCGGAGCTGCGCATCTGGCCGGAGAGATCCACCTTTTACCTTGCCAAAAAGTTTGTGGACCAGATAAAGGAGGGGGAACCCTACAGCGTTTTAAAGAAATGCGTCAGTATCAGTATTTTGGATTTTGAGCTGTTTAAAGAGGAGGAGTCCTTTTATTCCCGGTTCCACATAGCGGAGGATACCCGGCATTTTATCTACACGGACAAGGTGGAGTTCCACGTCATAGAGCTCCCCAAGCTTCCGGAGGCAATTCAGGAAAACAGCAGTGATATACTATTATGGGCAAAGTTCTTTGCCGCAGAGAAGAAGGAGGACTTTGAGATGTTGGCAGAAATGAATACGGGAATCAGCAGCGCATATCAGAGGCTTCAGGTGATAAGCCAGGATGACATGATGCGCCAGGAGTATGAGGCCAGGATGAAGGCGGTGAGGGATCAGAATCAGTATGTGATTGAGGCAGAGGAACGGGGGATAGAAAAAGGGATAGAAACAGGCCAGAAGATTTTGATAGAATCCATGCTTCATTCTATGTCGATTGAAGAGATAGCACGGCTGACCAAAATGCCACTCTCTCATATCAAACAAATTATCGAGCGTTAATTTTTTAGAAGGAGCCGCAATGCCAATGCTTAAACTTGTGACCTGGAATATCCTTGTAGACAAGCCCAATGCAGCCCACCCGTGGGAGATAAGGGTTAAGGGTTGACGGTTTTCAGCGCTCTGGGGTGTACCCGTCGGACCATTTCCCGGTTGTGGGGGAGTTTGAGATTTTGTAAGCGGAATAAGAAGGCCGCCGGTAAAACATGTGGGGTGTTTTACCGGCGGCGGTTAGGAAAAATATGGAAGTTGGAATTAACGGGTGGCAACGCTTTCAATGTCAATATATTCGGAGCCGCAGTATCCGGTGAAGGTCAGGGTGTACTCATCGGCGGTGCATCCGCTTATCGTTCTGTTAAAGGAGGCAGAGCCTGTTCCACTGACATTCCAGTTGTATTCGGAGCCGTCGGAACCGGAGAGGGTGAGGGTACCGCTAATTTCCGTGGAAGTAGAAATAGCTTTAATAGTTAAAGTACATTTTACAGATGAACTTGTGGAAAATGTCGCTTTAATGGTTCGCGAACGAATATCATTGTAACGTGGTTGAACTACAGAAAGCGGTTCAGGAACTTTAGCAAAAACCGTCCCTGTTGTTCCAAATATTGTCATTGCCGCCAGAGAACCAGCTACGATCATTTTCATCCATTTTTGTTTCATATAAAAAACCCCTTAATAATTTAATTCTATTCCTTCTGCAATTTTTATAATCATTTCCTCAGAAAAATTTGCTGGGCAATCTAATAGCATTGAATATCCATCTTGTGTCCAAGTCAGAAAACTTGGCCAACCCGGTGTATTTGATTTGATATATACAACATCTTGAGCTGAAAAAGCAATATCTGTAAGAGTGCCATGTTCATTATCAATTCCTTGATTCAATTCTGGAGATATTTGAGCACATGAAAGATATATCTCCCGTCCCTCATCATTATTCCATGTATAAGTAAACATATCAGGCAACGCATCAAAGGTGTCTGTCAATGTATACCCATCCGGAATAAACGAAACATCTACAGAAACCGCATCAGAAGTGGACTTCCCCTCAAAGCTGAATAACAGCGCCCTATCGGTCCACTTCAAAATCACCTGCTGCACCGCCGCCCGCACCTCCGGCGCGGTCAGCATCAAAAGGGAAGCGGTGGAAAAGAACACCAGCACAAATACAGCGCAGCGCTTCAAAGCGCTTTGGAAATGCCAGACAGCGCGGGGTTTTTCTTTTTTACATAGGCCTAAAACAACTCCTTTCAATTGTTTGGAGGGCTTGACTTTTTTCATTTGTTCCACTGCCTTGATTTCCTCGTCAAAGGCTTCTGAAAAGGCAGCGGACAGCAGATCATCGAAATTACCAGACATAAAAGTGATTCCTTTCCGGCGTCAGCCGCCATGTATTTCCAGCATACGCTCCCGCAGCAGCTCCTGGAGCTGCTGCCTTCCCCGGTATATCCGGACGCTGACAGTTTTTTCGGGTAAATTGAGGAGCTTTGCGATATCGGATTCCTTCAGATGGAATATGTACTTCATTTCCATGACCGGGCGGTAGGTGTCGCCCAGTTTCTGGATGGCGGCGTGTATTGCCTCCGAAAGCTCTTTTGTTTCCATCTGAACTTCAATAGAAGGGGAGAAATCCTGGAGCTGGAAATAGGACTCGTCATCGTCTATGGATACCTTATCCGCGGAAGGTTCCTTTCGGAAAAAATCCACAACCCGGCATTTTACAATAGATAACAAAAAACGTTTTCTATCTTCCGGCGGCACCTTCTCCAAAATACCCATGTTCTTCCAGAGCGAAAGAAAGGCTTCCTGGACGATGTCCTCTGCCATGTCGTTATGCAGTCCCCCAAGTCTGTAACGGGCATAGGTGAGCAGGTCAGAACTATAGTCCTGAAATAGATTGGTCAGATCATTGGCTTCGCTTCTTTCTTTTTGGGGTGTTTGATATGACATCTGGTAATTTCCTCCTGGGGGGGGGTACAACAGGTCATTAATTATCTGCTGCCTTATTGCAAAATAACCCTCTTTATAGTATAATCGAGAAAATAGCAGAAAATACTACAAAAAATTTACACAAATATCCTTGAATTTTATTGTGCAGTATTTTGTCGGGTTTTTTGTAGTTTTTTGGTGTGAAGTTGCGATATTGGTAGTGAAGGCAATGACATGTCAAAGCTTCAACACTAATTTATTGAAAGGATGATGTTCTATGCAATGCACTGAATACTGCCGTGAGCGTATGTTGGAGGTAAACGGAGCCTCTTTTCCATCTGGAATGGGGAATGCGAAGGATTGGTATAATAAGTCCCTCCCTGACCCGTTCAGAAAAATTGGCCGAATAAAGGAGAAGTCGGTGGCTTGTTTTACAGGAGGACCGACGGGGTTAGGGCACGTTATGTTCATTGAGAGCGTCGATGGAAACAGCTTTACCTTTAGTGAAGCAAACTGCTCAATTCATGTGGACGGTGAAGAATATTCAGCCGATAGCATGAGCGCTTACATTAAAAGCCATGGTTCTAACATGACTTTTAAAGGATGTATCTATGTTGATCTAGATGAAAACCACGAGATAGATTGACGAATAGCTTAAAAAATCACTAATATAGGGCATTGTGGCAGTTTAACAAAACTGTCACAATGCTTTGTGTTTTTTGAAAAAGATATTGATAATACAGTTAGTACACAGTAAAATAATATATAAAGATATAAAGTTGAAGGAGAAACAGATGAACAGAAAAATATTGTCCGTTACCCTGTCCTGCCTTATGCTGCTAGGGGGCTGCCAGTTCGGCGGCGCCTCTGAAAACCAGACCTCTGGAACTTGGGGAGCTGGAGAGGCTGCCCTGATCGTGGAGTGTGAGCAGGCCGAAAATCCCGCTTGGGCAAAGCTGATGTACTTAAGGGACAGCTCCATTGAGTCCTTCACCCTGGACGGGAGCCAGACCCTGGAGGACCTAGGGGCCATGATGATGTCTGCCGAACCGGTGCAGGTCGTGTCCGCCGGACAGGATGCCGTCTCCCTGGCGGCTGTGGATACCCCCTCCTGGGAAAACGCCGCCTTCCGCCCCATGACCAAAGAGGAGACTGGGCTGCTTTTGCCGATTTACGGCGTCCATCAGTACCTGTACCACCAGCTGGGACAGAACGCGAGCTTTTTGCCGGAGGAGGAGTTGACCGGCCAGCAGATCAGGATATACCTGAACCTCACCGCCGTCCTGCTGGAGCAGAATCCAAACTGGCTGGTTCCGGCGGAAACAGCTGGCGATATTCGCCAATACGACGGTCGGGAATTCTTAAAGCTGGCCCAGAGCTGTTATCCCGGCCTGCCAGACAACGCCCTGGAGCAGCTGCCCACCCCTGACACCCTGGAGGATGAGCTGGGAAAGGTTTTTCTGTGGTATGACAGCCAGTGGGGCGGTATATCGGCCGCCGCTACGGAGCTGGGCGGGGTCCTGCCCGCCCCGTTGGTCCGGATGATCCTCCGGGAGGGGGACAGGCTGGAATTCACCCTCATTGACTACGCGGGTCCCATCTGTGAAAAGACATTTGTCTGTGAAAAGTCGGAGAAGGGGTATGCGGTGAAAAAGGTGGAGATACGGGAGATCGGGTGAAGTGACAGAGTGAGAGAAAAATGTTCAGGAGGGTTATGAGACTTCTGATTGTTCTTACTTGCTCTGTCCTGCTGCAACACTTTGCAGAAATGGAAGACCCCTACGACCCACAGGAATCTGTGAACAAAACAACGCTGGCACGATATTCCAGTATGTTTGACGGGATATATCAAATAATTGCGTATGATAATGATACGTTAATAGATAGTTTGCAATAATTATATCTATAGCCAGACATATACATCGCGCACATTTCAGACTTCTTTTAGCTATTTTAGAAGTTCCCCCCCTGTGAAAGCAGGGAGGAACTTCTTATATTGCATTGACAGTAGTAAAATACTCTGTTATACTCGTTGCAGAATATAATATATACGGAAGAAGGAAATTTATGAAAGATAAAGTTTTTTTCAAAAAAATTTTAGACAAAGGCCGGTGATACCTGAAATGTATAAAAATTTTCCCCACTATGCAGCCGCCATATTGGCCTGTATGACCCAGCTCTCAGGCTGTACTTACGTTGCCGACCCGCAGCCTGTGTCCACCACTACTGTCTGTACTTCAGCTTCTTCAAGCACTGTTTCAGAAAGCCAAACCAGCAGCGCAGCCGTTATTGAACTGGATAGCGGCGTTTATATTGTTGACGGCATTCCTTACTGGAACAAAGCAGACAAAAAACCGTTACTGGAATTACCGCCCACCAAGAGCGAGGACGATGAAAGATTCTATACTGAATTAAAAGCTTTCCGGCGGCGATGGATAGGACAAGGTGGAAAGCCTTTTGGAGGAGCTGCCGGATAAGCTGAACGAATATGGCTTTTCCGATGAGGAGATTGCCAGGTATGAGACGCGGCTGAAATACATTGTGCGGGAAGCGTTGCAGATAAAGGAAAGTCTGGAAGAGTAGGTTTGGGATGATTTGAGTCGAAAAAAGCAAAATAAAAGATTGACAATAAAGTTGATTTGCGGTATCATGACTTATAAAGAAAAACCACTTGCAAGGGGGAGAGGAAGGAACAACATGCTGAAAAATGCAGTGGCGTTTTTGATTGTCGTTGTGCTTGCATTAACCGGGTGTTCTTCCGGGGGAGGGAGTTCCCCCTCCCGCGGGCCTGATCAGCCTGCCGGTCTGCCGTCCAGCTCCGAGGAGCCCTTTATAGATGAGAATGACAAAATAGCGAAAGAGGATATTTCCATCACCCTGAAAAGGGAAAAGGTCAATATTGCCTATGAAACCCTTAGCTTGAGCATTACAAACAACAGCTTATATCCCTTTGCCTGGTATGAGGAGTATAACATATACGAAGAAGTAGATGGGGAATATCTTTTAGTGGACGATGACGGCGATGGGATGACAAGAGCCAGAAGCGACACCGATTGGCATATACCGATTGAGCCGGGAAAGACGACAAGAGCCGGCGCTCTTTTGTGGGATATCAGAGATGATGATTATGCCCGTCCCGGTAAATACCGGCTGGAAATCCCCATCAATGCGGAGTATATCATCCCCTTAGATTTTGAAGTGGTAGACGAATACATCCCGGTTGATACCGATATCTCCATTCAGGCCAGCAAGCCGCAGTATACTACAAAGGACAAGGACATGTTTTATTATACAGTTGTAAACAATACGGAGGAAAGACTGCAATTCACCGTGGATATTCATATTGCCAGGTATAAAAACGGAACTTGGGAGCGGCTGCCCAAATCCAAAAAGTATAAGGAAATGTACCATTATGCCAACATGTATTCGGTAGGGATAGGGCCTGGGAGTACCATGAACCAGGAATTCAATCTGACCTTATCCGGCATGGTGGGGAAAAGGCTTACTCCGGGGAAATATCGGCTGGAGAAGAATTTGGCTGGAGATTGGTATTTTTATGAGTTTGAAGTGGTGAAGGGGTGATAGGAGGAATTGCCTATGAAAAAATGGTTCACCGTTGTTTGTTGTGTGCTGGCTGGGGCAATCGGTATGTGTTCGATGACGGGATGTAAATATGTTGCAAATCCGTTGCCGCTGTCCTCTAACACCTGCGTCCTAACGGAAGCAGTTTTTGATACCCCAGAGGAACTATTGGAATATTTTCAGACGCTGGAAGATGAGCCTGATTCTCCCGAACCCAAGCTGTTTCAGTTGAAGGATTCCATAGCCGGGCTGAAAAGAAAGTTTATTCGGGTGTCCTGGTCCAATGTCTGGTTTGATTTTTACCCGGAGAAAGCAGAGGAGGATACCCCAAAATATTCCGAGGAAGATTCCAAGGAAATTTCCGAAAGCTCCAGGCCGCGGTCTGTGGCGGCTGTTTTGTCGTCCTCATCTGTTCCGCCCAGTTCATATGAAAAGATACCTAAGCGTTCTGAGCGTATTTCCGTTGCCTGGGACTATGCCCAAAATGGGGAGGAAAGATTAAATCAGTTTCTTGCCTCCCATAAAAATCCCCTGGAGGAATTGCCCGATCACCCTGGGGTTTACTGCTATGATGTGGAGGATGAGGGGAGGGTTTACGAAAAAGCACTGTATTGGGTTCAGGACAACTGTTATTTCTGGGCGTTTATCCCCATTGAGTTGTATGAAGAAGCCCTTGCCGAGCTGACGGCTCCTGAATTTATTCAGCAGGTCAATGGGGAATAAACCTTTTGTATTAGTAAAAAAGAGGTGCTGCAAAATGAGACAAAAAACCATATCCATCCTGGCCGCGGCTTCCGCGCTGCTGGTGTTCGCCGGGTGCCAGAATGTATCCGCCGGGTCCGAACCGGCGTTTACCAGTATTCAGCCGGGATCCTCCTCCGTTGCGGAGGCATCAGCTCCGCAGGACACCTTTGGGGATATTTCCTTTGCCGAAAGCCCGGAAATGCCCGGTTCATTGGCGATTACCTATCCTGCCGGGATGTTTTCCGCTCAGCCTGTGTGGGTGGATGCCACCCATCTGTATCTGAAGCCGGGCGACAACACCGATTTCGGCATCATAGCGGACATTGAAACCCGGACGCTGACCCAGACCGAGGCGTTCCGCTATCCGTATAATATAAGCGGCGTCGCCTATGGCGAGGACTGCGTCTATCTGCATTTGGGCGACAGCTATGTTTGGAAGATGGACAAAAGTTTCAAACCTGTTTCCCAGGAAAGCTATGAGGAGTATAACGATTTTGCGGTTCATATGCCCACCGGGACGCTGTACTATTTCCAGCAGGAGGATTCCGCTGCGGGAAAGGCCGCTCTGTACCGCAAAGCCGCCGGTGGACAGCCGGAGCTGCTCAAGGAACTCCCCGACCTTGGAGACAAGGATTTTTACTCCAGCCTTCAGGTTTCCCCATCGGGGGATAAGCTGCTGTTTTATATGATTCACTATGAGCTGAACGCCAAATACATCTATGTTTACGACACAAAGACAGACACCCTTACCGAAATCACCCATCAGTATGAAAACAGCACAGTACCGGGTTTTGGTGCGGCAGAGGGAATGTGGATGGGGGAGCAGCCGGTGATCCTTCTCAACCATGAGTATGACAATTTCAAAGCCTCCAGTGAAATCCGGTATGGGATTCCCCCAGAATTGAAGGTTGAAGCCTTTTACAATCCTCTGAACGACAAAAAGGGTGTTTATAATCCGGAGAATGATATTCAATGCTCTCTGAGGCTTATGGGATCGTCTTATCTGGATTGTGCTATCTTTGAAGGGCATGGGGCAGAGACGGGGAGGCAAAAGCTTTTCTATTTCAGGGACAACGGGACATATCTGTCCTATAGCGGGGAAGGTGAATGTGATTATCCCCAGCTTTCCCCTGGCTACCAATATCTGGTCTATTCTGCCGCCGCCCAGGGCCGGGAGGGGTATGGTGAGGTTTGCGTCATTCCCACCGAAAACTTGTGGAAGCCGTTGGATTGGCCGCAGGTGCAGGGGGAGATGGAGGAAATGATAGGGGAGATGGCGAAGGGAAAGCAAGGCTGAAAATATTACAAAGAATTGCTGAAGGATATTTAAATATATTTGCTTTTGGATAAACTTGAATAAGAGAGCTGTCTCGAATCGAAACCAATTTCCGATTTGAGACAGCTCTTTTTATGCTGAGAAGATTATAAGCTGTTAATTTCTTTCTCGGTTAAACCTGTTATTAACGTAATCTGACTTATGGACAGCCCCATCGACAGTAGGTTTCTGGCTACATCTCTCATGCCTTCTTTTCTGCCTTCTTTTCTTCCTTCCTTTCTGCCCACATCTTCCGCCGTGGCCAGATT
>JAAWRH010000085.1 GCA_022800935.1 Oscillospiraceae bacterium | reverse complement strand
TTGCGGCTATCAACGCATGGCGTGACAGGAGCAGGCGGCGGCAAAAAGAAATATCCCTTGAATACCTCACAGAAGAAAAGTTTTACCCTTTAGGCACAATTTTCCTTAGCATCCTCCTTACTTCTCGCAGACAGAACAGCTTTCGCAATGCCCGGAGCGTTTCCAGAGTTCATCTGCACCAGCGGCCCATTTTTCCGCCTTTTCCTCGCACTTATCGCTGTATTCCTTTGCCGTTTCCTGCGCCTGGTAGTCGGTACTCTTTGCGCCGCTTTCCTCCACCAGCCTGGTCAGTGCGCCAGGACTGTCCAGTATTGGGCAGGAACAGAGCAGATTGTCATTGAAGGGTTGATTCCTTCGATAGCCCATGAAACAAGGGGGACTACAAAGCCTCCAGCAGCGTCTTTTCCCGGATGTTGGAATCCGAATAATGGATAAACGCGCAGGGCTCGATGTCGCCTCCGGCATTGATATGCAGGTATCTCCGGCCGCCTGCAATGCAGCCGCCCTTGTAGCCGGGCCCGTTTTTTTCCTTGTAGCCGGAATATTCTCCGTCGTTCCAAAAGTCCATGGTAAAGATTGGCTTGGTATTGCGGAATCTGCGTATCTGCTCATACATAAATTTCCGCTGCTCAGCTGTGACCATCAGCTCCGGTACCGCCGCTTTCCCAACGGGCATATAAGTAAAGAACCAGCAGAACTTGGCGCCCCATTCCACCATCTTGTCAAAGTATTCCTCGCTGCCCACATCATATACATTTGCGCTGGTATAGCAGGTGGAGATGCCGAAGGGCAGCTTCTTCTCCTTGAGAATTTTCATAGCCTGCATGATTTTCCGATAGGTACCCTGCCCACGGCGGCTGTCGGTGGATTCCTCGAAGCCTTCGGCGCTGATGGCAGGGATAAAATTTTTTACCTGCAGCATCTCATCCGCAAAAGCCCCGTCGATCAGCGTCGCGTTGGTAAAGGCGGAAAACTGCGAATCTGGATGGGCCTCACAGAGCCGGATCAAATCCTCTTTGCGAACAAGCGGTTCTCCGCCGGTGTAGAGAAAGAAATAGCAGCCCAGCTCATTGGCCTGGTTTATGATGCCGTCCAGCTCCTCATAGGTCAGGTTCATCTTATTTCCGTATTCCGCCGCCCAGCAGCCGGTACAATGCAAGTTGCAGGCAGAAGTGGGATCCATCAGAATAGCCCAAGGAATGTTGCAGTCATACTGCTCTGTCAGCTTATCATGGATTTCTCCGTGCCTGAGGGTGGCGTTGATGACAAAGTTTTCAAATACAGTACGGCGCACCTGGGAATCCACATTGGTGAAAATGTCCAGAATCAGCCGGTACCAGTTGTTATCCGGGTCTTTCAGGACCTGATAGCAGAGAGCTGGCTGCTCAGGGCAAGGTTTTCGGGAATAAACCTGTCCATGTACTCGCCCAGCTTCGGCAAATTTTCCTTTGGGTTTTTGTCAATATACTCGTATATCATACGAAGCCCAGCAGTCTGTATTGTGTTTATTAGTTCCATTTGTTTGATTCCTTTTCTCGTCAATATTATAGTGAAGCTGGAAAAAAGGATGCCTGTTCACAGTCGTTTCAGCAGACAGGCATCCGGTTTATGTAGGGATGCTTATTTGCGTTTTGTGATTATAACGCCAATGACAAGAATCACGGCAACAACGGCTACAACAACGACCTTTGCCATCGTTTTTTGCCCCCCTGCTCCCCTTTCAAGTTTGATTTCGCTTTCATTGTACCAGCCGATTACTTGCACAGTGCTTGAATTCCATTTGTGAAATGTTAATTTCTATATTATCAAAGCAATGGAGAGAAAATCTTCATAACCTCTGCTGGGAATCGCTGCAACCATTTCAATTTTGCCATCTCTGGCGCTATCTCCTTTGATAAAGCAAGCGTTTGTAAAAAGTCCTCTTTCATATCCCGAACAGAATCCGCCGCATACATCCACGCTCCGCACTCAAAATGATGCACCAGGGAACGGTAATCCAGATTGATGGTACCGCAGACAGCAAATTTATCGTCACAGATAAAACTTTTCGCGTGGATAAAACCGGGCGTGTATTCAAAAATTTTCACTCCGGCATCGGCCAGTTTCCCATAAGCAGTACGACCAGGTACACAAAAAACAGGGAGGGCGGAAAGCGGCTTTCCCGAACAGTATTTCCAAAGGAGCACTTTTCCTTCATCGCAGCACCGCCTTATAGCCCAAGCCCCGGACTGTCTTGATTTCAAATCCGTCGCAGCCGGAAAACTTGTCCCGGAGCTTGGTCACATAAACGTCCACCGCCCGCAGGCTGGTTCCAGAGTCAATTCCCCAGAACTCGTCCATCAGCTGCGCCCTGGTAAATTTTTTTCGGATAGGACAGCAGCTTATATAAAATATTGAACTCCCTTGTTGTGACCGGAATTTCCTCCCCGTCCATGGCGGCGGTCATGCCGTCAGCGTCCAGCTCCAGATTGCCGACGGTCAGCTTCCGCTCCATCTCAATATTGGCCCGGCGCAGCAGCGCGCGAACCCGCATTTCCAGCTCCGCCAGTTCCACCGGCTTTACCATATAATCGTCGATCCCCAGTTGGAAGCCCTTTTTCTTGGAGGGCAGGCCGTCCTTTGCCGACATGAACAGGATGGGGATGTGCCGGTTGACCTGGCGCACCGTCTCAGCAAACTCAAACCCGTCCACCTCCAGCATCATAATGTCGGAAATGATGAGGTCGTACAGATCGTTATACATCGCTTTGAAGCAAAGGCGAAAACCAGCTTTTGACCGTTTGCCTTTCATTTTTATCTTTCAATACCCCACACCTCCTCCGGTGCTGAAATGATACCATATCATAACAGGTATTTGTTGGGCTTTTATTTGAGAATTGTTTGGGAATTGTTAATTTCATCTGAAATATTCCTAAATCAATGAAAAAGTGCAAGTGTACCCCCTCCTTTTCCCATGCTAAAATAGACCTGTATTTCAGGTAGGAGTGTGGGCCGGCCCCTCGCGCCGCCCAAGGTAGGAGCGAAAGACCCCAGGGGCCAGTGCGCCCCGTCGTAACCTGTTCAACACAAAACCGAAATACAACCAGACAGAAAGACCATAGCCAACCCGTAAGGGCTCCGGCTGTGGTCTTTTTTTGTCCCAAAGCAAAGAAGGGATGGCGTAAATTTCACAAAAAGTCGCCAATTATTTTATCCTTTATTCACAGGGGTTTAACAAATTTACCGTGCCAAATGGTATAATAAGACCGTACCCAAAAACAAATAGCCGCTTGTTTTGGGTACTGCTCTACCCTCCTCAAAAACACACCTCAAACTATGCAAGAACCCCTTAGCTTGGCCGTAAGCTAAGGGGTTCTTGCATTTGTATTATATTGCTTTTTAGCAGTATGACACAATGAAGAGAGCAATTGTTTTGGAAAGAAGAACAGCCGTCCTCCAACATAGAGGACAGCTGTTCCTGGTTTTCATACGCCTGATAGGAATCGAACCTACGCACCCGGCTCCGGAGGCCGGTGCTCTATCCACTGAGCTACAGGCGCATATGCTTTCTTACGAAACCTTTACCATTATAGCACAATTCCATGAGAGAATGCAAGGGAATTTTAAAATTTTACCTGAAAGGCCAAAATCTTCCTGTCACCACACGGACAATGGAGAATGCAGCAATCACCTTCAGCAGCAGTTTTCTTAGGATGCCCCCAATCTCGTTTGGGTCAGCGATATCACTTACCTGAAGGCCGGTGGAAAATGGTATTATCTATGTGTTGTGATTGACCTGTTTTCAAGGATAGCTGTCTCCTGGCATCTATCCGACTTGTTGGATAGACGCCAGCCTTGTCATAACAACGTTCCGGAAAGCTTATGAGAACATTACCCCTATACCCAGATTGCCGGACAGAAAAATATCCTGTATAATGGAAAGAGAAAGGGGAAATATTCATGACAACAAAAGGACGAAAACACATTCGCGAGTTGGAAGCGGAAAACCGAGCTCTGCGCAAAAAACTGGAGGAGAAGGACGAGGCCATTGATATCCTAAGAAGATCTGTCGGCATACTTTCAAAACCATAGAGGACAGGTACGAGTACATCCGTACTGCCCGTGCGGGAGCATCTGTGGAACTGCTATGCCGAATGCTGAAGGTCTCCCGCAGCGGGTATTATGAATGGCTGCATCGCAAGCCCAGCGCCCATGAACAGCAGGATCAGGCCCTCAAACGCCAATTGCTGGCACTGCATCAGCGTTATCCGGCATTGGGACTTGACAGCCTGTATCACCTAATCCGCAGGGAGCTCTCCTGCTCCCGCAAACGCATCCACCGCCTGATGAACGAGTTAGGGATTTCTTCCGCGCGCAGACACGCCTACAAAGCCACCACAAACTCCCGCCATTCTCATCCCATAGCACCCAATCTCCTCGCGTGCTGCTTCTCCTTCGACAAACCCGATACAGCATGGGTCGGTGACATCACCTATATCCCCACTGACGAGGGATGGCTCTATTGCGCGATTGTAAAAGATCTCTGCACAAAGCAAATTGTTGGCTATGCTTTCTCTGACCGCATCGACACCAACCTCACCCTTGACGCTCTCAATATGGCTGTCCGGCGCCGCAATCCTCAGCCCGGCCTAATCTTTCACTCTGACCGTGGCGTCCAATACGCCTCTCTTGATTACCGTCAGCGCCTGCTTAACCTTCAGTTCCTCCAGAGCATGTCTCGTAAGGGGGATCCCTATGACAACGCTGTTGCCGAAAACTTTTTCAGTTGTCTCAAATGCGAGTGCGTCCACCTGCGTCACTTCGCTTCGAGGAGACAAGCTATGACCGACATTTTCGCTTACATTGAGGCTTTTTACAATCCGGTACGCCCCCATTCTTCTATTGGCTG
>JAAWRH010000033.1 GCA_022800935.1 Oscillospiraceae bacterium | reverse complement strand
TCAAAACCCGAAAAGGAGAGAACTGGCACGATGCCAGTGTTGGAGCGATTCTTCACAATCCGCTGTATAAAGGAATTCTGAAAAGCGAAGAAACCTATGCTGGACCTTTTGAAGAGCTGCAAATCATCAAACCGGAAATGTTCGATCTGGCACAGAAGTTAATGCTGGAACGAAGTATGGAACGCAAAGATGAGAGGACGGTGCCGCTAATGTTCGCCGATCGTATGCCCTGTCCTTAGGGTGTCCCGGCGTTTAGGATGGTATTCACGCCGCTCACGGCGCCGCATACCATCCTGCCCACCGGGACGATAGCTGGACATGGGCTACAGCCCTTCTCTGCGCTGTTTTTCAGCGCCATTCCTTGGCTGTGTCGATTTTCGCTTACACATATTTTTACGGGATGCCAAGTATGCCGACGGATTTTTTTAGGATATCAATGACCTCGTTCTTCTCCTCCAGTTTTTTGCGCAGAGCTCGGTTTTCCGCTTCCAACTCACGCAGATGTTTGGTGTCTCGGTCCTGACGGTCTGCCTGTCCGGGCGTCGGCGCTCCCGCGGCCTTGAGCCAACTGTGCAGTGTATCAATGCAGATGCCCAATTCTTTGGCCACTTCACGGCTTGGTCGTCCCTGTTCGATAACCATCCGCACTGCTCCCGCTTTAAACTCCTCATCGTAGCGCGGTGGTGCTGTCTGTTTTCCTTCTTTTGTTCTCATGAATATTACCCTCTTTCCATTATACAGGATTTTTTTCTGCCTGGCAAACTGGGTATTGGGGCAAAGTTTCTTTGTCTGATACAGAGTTGGACATTTTACGGATACTGTGGAAGGAAGGTTCTGCGTTAAGCCGCCCTGAAATTCTGGCTAAAATGCCAGATAAACATTGGAACCCTAACTCTATCCACCAGGTCCTGAACAGCATGATGAAGAAAGAGGCTTTAAAAGTAGAGGGTATGGTCCAGTGCGGCAGGATTTATGGTCATACCTATATACCCTGTATCACACAAGAAGAATATATTGCCATGTATATGCAAAAAGTTCTGCCCTCCGTGAATTTTCACAGGAGGGCAGAACTGCTATTTTAATCACATAAATCTTTTATCTGGCTTTCGGTAAGACTCGTTATCCTGGCTGATGCTCCAATCCAGCATAGGTCATACCTCATTATTTTAATGCGTTTATCTCTTTTTCAGATAAACCTGTACTATTAATGATAATATCCATAGGTATATTTGCTAGGACAAGATTCTTTGCAATATTCAAAGCCCGGTTATTGCTGCCTTCTTTTCTCCCTTCTTCTCTTCCTTCTTCTCTTCCTTCCTCTCTTGCGTCCAGCATCCCTTGGTTGTAGTCCCGGAGGGCTTTCATCCTGGCATCATATTCCCGGCGTTTTTCATCATCCTGGCTGATGACCTGGAGCCTTTTGTATGCGTGCTTAATCCCTTCGTTCATATCTGCCAACATCTCAAAGTCCTCCTTCTTCTCTGCGGCGAAAAACTTCGCCCACAATAATACGTCACTGCTGTTTTCCTGGATTTCCTTCGGCAGCTTTGGAAGCTCTATGACATGGTATTCCAGTTTGTTTGTGTAGATAAAATGCCGCGTGTCTTCCATAATGTGGAAGCTTGAATAAAAGGGTTCCTCATTTTTAAACAGCTTAAAGTCTAAAATGCTGATGCTAACGCACTTCTTTAAAACACTGTACGGTTCCCCTTCTTTAATTTGGTCTACATACTTTTTTGCCAGATAAAAGGTTGACCGTTCCGGCCAGATCATCATTTCCGAAAGCTGGATTTCTATGTCAATCTCTGTATTATCGTTCATGATAACGTTGACATCTAAAATGCCCTGTTTATCCTCGGAATGGATTTTCCGCAGGTCTGTATTTTGTATAACAACAGATTTGATCTCCTTCACATCCAGCACCAGGACTGCCGCTAAAAATCCTTTTAAAGCATCTTCATCATACATAATTTCCTTGAAGGCAAAATCTACCTTGGGCTTCATTAAAAATTCTTCCAAATTGTACACCCTCTTCAGCTTTGATTTTATATCTTTATTTTATCATGAATAGCGCTGCCTGTCTACTTGCTTTCCGAAGGCTCATGATCCTGCTCTGAACCCCGCATCTTTTTCCGGTAATCCTTCGGCGTCATGCCAATGTGCTTTTTGAAAAAGGTATAGAAATAATTCCGTGTGGAAAATCCTAATTTATCGTTAATTTCCGTCAAAGTCATATCTGTATCCAGCAGCAGGCGGCAGATCACGTCAATTTTCCGGTTATTGATGTAATTAGACAATGAGCTTCCGGTACTGTCCTTAAAAATATTCCTGAGATAATTCACTGATAAATGAACCTGATCCGCCAAAAAGGTGACGGAAAGCTCCGGTTTATAAATGTTTTCTTCAATTAAAACCTGTATCTGTTCTTTCAAATCCTTCCGGTTAGAGGAATTAGGGGAAACGTCCCGGATAGATGCAAGCTGTTCCATATCGGATAGGCACCGGCTGCAAAGCTGTTCTTCAATCTCTCCCAGCGTTCTTTTTTCCAGTTCCTTATAATCCCAGTCCCAGGAAATCTGGATATAGTTCTCTGTTTCCAGTTTTTGCAGGGAGAAATGGAGCTGCAAAACAAAACTAAGTATTTTATCAATGTCGAAATGCCGAACAGAGGCAAAGAATTCATGGATAAACCTTTGGGCATCGTCGCGGGAAATTGCTTTCACTGCCGCCAGCAGGCTTTGGGCAGTTTCATAAGGATATATCTGCGCGCCGGACGGCGTAAGCCGCAGCTCCTCCGCCGTATGGACAGAACCGCGCCCAGAGATGAACCTTTGGGAAAGAGCTTCAAAAGCGCTGTTATAGGATTGCGACAGTTCGCTGATATCCTGTACCGTATCCCCAAGCCCTGCGGAGAATTCCGCGCCAAAATGCTTTAAAATAAACGCCTGGGCATTTTCAACTGCCTGGAGGGCTTTCTTGATGTCCAGCGTGTCAAAATTGAGCAGGAAGACAGAAAAAGCAGATTCTATCCGAACCAGGTGGACGTTTGCAGCCTCAGAAAGCAGCTCCTGCGTGACATTTTGGATAGCATACCTCATCAATTCCCGCTCCATCAGCAGTTCTGTCCCTGGAAGGGGAGGGGCAAGCTCCAAAAGCACTACCATATAGTTTTTGCTAGGGAAATCTGCATCAAGGGCTTCCAGCTTGGAGGCCGGAATCTCCGCTCCCCTCAGCAGGCGGGCAAACAGCTCTGTATTCTGCTGGGCGTTCCTGTCCTGGAGAAGACGGTCGTTCATATCTGAAATTTCCTTATAGATATGGGAAAGGTAATCAAAATCCTTGGAAGGGCTCGGAAAAGCTTGCGAATGGGACGGTATGCCGGAAGCCCTGACCCCTGCAACCGACTTTTTTAACTGTTTGAGGGGATTGTAAAGGAGCCAGCTTAACAGCAGCGACAGCAAAAGCCCGATTGCCAGGCATCCCGCTGTATATTTCAGCAGGCTTATAATTTTTTTATTATCCGAATAGATCAGGCGGTTTTCCCTGGTACAGATGTATGTAATGCCCATTCCCTCGTTTTTGATATAGCTGACAGAATAATTTACCCCATCAGATGAAAAGGGGAAGCTGCCATGGTTCCTGCCTTTTCCCAAAACCTCCAAATAAAGCAGATCCTGGGAATAATCCTGTCCGAATATCTGGGAATCTGACGAAAGGATGACCTGGCCGTTGGCATTTATCATGGTGGTGGAAATATGCCCGTCTTTCTTTAAAGAAAACATCTGGCGGTAAGCGTCATAATCCAGGTTTATCACCACTGCGCCGGACATGTTTTCATAAAATATAATGCTGAGTACAGGGATTTCGCTGTAAGAATTGTTCCGCTGCCGCCTGCACATCCTGGGATAACAGAATACCGGCGACCTGCTGGGGGAAAGTCCCCCCAGGATTTCATAAATACCGCTGTCTGCATGGTAATCAATATCTGTCCGCCCGGATTGGTCTATTACCGTTCCGGTTCGGAAGTTGATAAAGTAACAGGAATGGATTAGGGAGCTGCTAATGCAGAAATTTTTATTGATCTCCAAAGCCTCCATATTCAGGGCAGGATCAAAGGAATCCCCATACAGGATCTTGTTCATATTGGAATTTTGCTGAATCCGGTAGCAATGGGTGTAAATATCCTTGATAGAAGTTTGATTGACATACTGGGCCTGAGTAATGGTCTGCTCCTGCATAGATTCCAAGGCTTCACTGTATTCGCTGTTGGCGGATAACAGTAAAAACATGGAAAAGACAGACAATATTACACAGGAAATAAAGAGAAATGATTTGATTACTTTTTTGTAATATTCACTTTTAATATATTCTGTCTGGAATATCTGGAACACATTTTTGAAATTCATGCCTGTGAAGTTCCTCCTATCCACATGTCACAGAGGTAAACAAGCCCCCTACTTAAAAAATATCATAAAAAACTATAAAAGGCAATAAATTTTTTGTACACTCTAAATTGTAACGATGAACAGGATGTGTTATTTTTTAGAGCAGGCCACCTAACAAGTGCAAAAATTTAAGAAACGGGCTGGTCGTTATTATGCGGAGTTGAAAAGCGGAACAGGAATCGTATAAAATAGACTCATCGAACGGCGGGCAGACAGGCGGCAAACGGAATCGTCTGCAAAGCCGTCAAAATGAAACAGGAAGGAAGAGTCCATACATTATGAAACGTATAATGAAACGTGTGCTTTCAGCAACATTAGCCTCTGTGATGATGACCAGCGCCCTTGCAGGATGCAGCAGTTCCGGCAGCCCTTCGACAAACTCCGGCTCCGGCAGTTCCAATGCCCCGTCCTCCACTGGGACAAACAACAGCGCGCCGGCTAACAACACAACCCCCAGCACGGAGCCTGTAACCATCAAATTCCTCCACAAAGGCCCCAAGCCCGACGGCTGGGATGATGTATACGCCAAATACCTGGAGATGACCAAGGACTCCCTGAATATCCAGTTGGACATTAACTGGGTGGAACACGCGGACTATAAAGAGAAGCTGAACCTGGAAATTACTTCCGGTTCTGACTGGGATCTGGTTTTTGATGCCTCCTGGGTACAGCTGAAAAACCTTGCCCCAGAAGGATATTATGCAGACCTTTCCGCATATTTCAACAATCCCTCCGAATACCCCGGACTTGCCAAGGCATTTACCGCCGACACCATGACCGCCAATACCTGGTACGGCAAAATGTGCTATATTCCCTTATATGAAGTTTACGGCAACGGCATCCCGGTAGTCTGGTATCGCAAGGACTGGGCAAAGGAATGGGGCGTTGGCACTGACGGCAAGATCAACAGCTATGAGGAAATGGAAAAATTCTGGCAGGCAGCCCTTGACCACGGCAAAATCGGCTACGGCGCAAGCCAGGCAAGAGGATTCTTCCAGCAGAAATCCCTCCGCGGCGAAGCCTATCCTGGTTCCGCACAGGCAGGGCTGATGCAGTTCTCCGCAGGCGGGCTGACCATGTGGACTTATACCAAGGACAACAAGCTGGTTGCCGTTGCAGTAGAAGGTTCAGGCGACGAGAGCTTCGCCAATTTCCCCGAAGGATGGCAGAGGGATTTCGGTATCGACCGTTACGAGGACTTCGCCAGATGGCAGGACGCAGGCTACATAGACCCTGACTCCATGAGCTGCACCGACTATGAAACGCCATTCTCTGGCGGGTTGAGCGCTTCCGTTGTCGGCACCCTGGATGATTACGTGAAATACATGGGCTTTGAAGACAACCTTGGAAAAGACACCATCGGGTTCTTTGTCTATGTAGACGATGTCCGCGAGATGAAGAAGAACGCTATCCCCGTCAACTATGAGGGCAACAATGGTCTGGCGGTTCCTGCAAGTTCCACCAAGATTGATTCTACCATGAAATTCCTTGACTGGCTGTTCGGCTCCCAGGAGGCCCACGACCTGTTCCAATTGGGCATTGAGGGCAAAGACTTTGAATATGTCGGCGATAACAGTTACAAGACATTGACCTCTTACAGCGCTGATTTCGGCGGCTACGGCTGGACTTGGAACCCTGAATACGCCCTGATTTCTGCCGCTTATACAGAGGAAGCCCTTGCTTACCGCAAATATGAGTATGAGCCCGATACCTTTACCGCCTTCCCGGTTCTGGGCTTCCACTTTGATACAACGAATACCGAGCTTTCAACCGCTATCGCCCAGTGTAAAGCTGTAACAGATAATGTGGCAATCGTCAAGCTCCACGGTATCCGCACAGACGGCAACGGCTACGCCATCCCCCTTTCCTACCGCCTGGATTTGGACGGAAGGACAGCAGATTCCGGCGAATTTGACGGCTGGATTCTGGGGCGGGGGGAGGTTTCCGCCGATGTGCGGGGAATCTCCAAAGCGGTTTTGGCATTGCGCCAGGGAGGGAGCCAAAATGAAATTGGCAATCCTATCCCAACGCCCCAAGGGGTTTTCTGGGGAGAGATTTGCCTGGAACTGGAGGATGGAACGACCCTGAATCTGGGAAAATGCCTGAAAGACGGGAACCTTCCCTGGGTTCATATGGAAAACGTGGATGAAGGCTTTGGCATTGGACGGGATTACAAGGATGGCAGGGTGACGATTGTCGGGACGGAATACCTGTATTCTTTGGGGGCAAGCCCAGTGGATCACAAAGAGGAAAGCCGTATCTGTTTGGATTTATCCGGTTTGCACGCGGTTAAACTGACCGCCTGTGTCGGGGTGGACGCTTTCGAGGGGGATGAATGGCAGCGCCGGAAAACCTACGCGGTGCGGAGCTTTGGGAAAATTGGGCGTTACCTGACAGTAGTGGAACCCTATGAGAAGGAATCCGTCATTGAAAAGGTGACGGCGGAAGGGCCGGACAGCGTTCGCGTTACGCTGAAAGACGGGACTGTCCAAACCATTGCCGTTTCAGACATTGAAAAGGAAAATCCATCTATATCATGGACAACAGAAGGGGAGAAATCAAAATGAGTACATATGAAGCCTGGGCCGGGCAGGTAATTGAAAAAATACGCCGCAAAATGGCGCGGGTCAGTGAAAAAAACCAGGATAAAATCCCATACACCACTGATGAAGCGGGAAATTATGACGACCGCTCCGACAGCTCCAAAAGCTGGAATATTGACAACGGACTGAACTGGTGGACTAACGGTTTCTGGGGCGGCATGATGTGGCTGATGTACCAGGATACCGGAGAGAAAAAGTATCTGGACATTGCGCGGCAGTCGGAACAGAAAATGGAAAAATGCTTTGCGGATTATTACGGGCTGCATCATGACGTTGGGTTTATGTTCGTGCCCACCGCGGTGGCGGACTACCGCCTGACCGGCAATGAAAATTCCCGGAAAATCGGGATGCACGCCGCAAACCTTCTGGCGGGGCGTTTTAATCCCGTTGGAAAATTCATCCGCGCCTGGAATGATTTGACGGAAGATACCAGGGGATGGGCAATTATCGACTGCATGATAAACCTTTCCCTGCTGTACTGGGCCAGCGAGGAGAGCAAAGACCCAAGGTTTAAACAGATTGCCATGCTCCACGCCGACACGGTGATGGAACACTTTGTCCGTCCCGACGGTTCTGTAAACCATATTGTGGAATTTAACCCCGATACCGGGGCGGTGATTCGGAGCCTTGGCGGGCAGGGATATGGGGAAGGTTCCTCCTGGAGCCGGGGGCAGAGCTGGGCTTTATATGGTTTTGCTTTGGCTTACCGCCACACCGGAAAGCAGGAATACCTGGACACTGCGAAGAAGGTCGCCCATTACTGTATTGCCAATATCGGGGCGGATGGAATTGTCCCGCTGGATTTCCGTCAGCCCCCTGAGCCGGCTTATGAGGATTCCTGCGCCGCCTGTGTCATTGCCTCCGGGCTGCTGGAGCTGGAAAAAGACCTTTACCGCAATGCCGCAGTCAGGATTTTAAAGGCTGTTGACGAAAAACGGGCGGATTGGAGCGAAAGCTGCGACGCCATTGTACAGAATTGTTCCCCATCTTACCATAACCAGGTACACCATATTACCATGAGCTATGCGGATTATTACTTTATAGAGGCGGTTTACAGGCTGAAAGGCATTGGAAAACCGATGTGGTAGGGAATGGAAAACAGTGAGGGAGAATCATCAGGATGAAACAGATTTTAAGCCGCTTTGAAACCGGCGGCATGGTGCTGCTTTACCTTTTGGATACGGAAACGGAAAATGTGGGCTTTACCATCTTTCCCCTTGCGCTGGAAAGGGAATTCACCCTGGAGGGGAACTGGCGGGTGGAATCCCTGATCCAGCTCAAACGCATTGGGGACAATTACCCCATCGGTTTTTCCAACGGCCATACCATGCGCAACAGCGGAACCTGCGGCAGAATGAAATATGCCGGGCAAACGGCAGCGGAACAGGACGGTCTTTTCACTGTCGCTACCTGCCTGGAAAGCGCGGAGCTGCGGGGAAAGCATGTTGTTTCCTTCCGTCCGGGGGATGTAAGCGTCATCGTCCATACGGAAATCGAAAACACCGGCAAAAAGGAAGAACGGCTGGAAATGCTGTCCAGCTTTTCCCTATGCAGCTTGTTTGGATTCTCGGAAGAAGCGCGGACAGGGGACTTTTTGCTCCACCGCCTGCGGAGCAAATGGAGTGAGGAAGGACGGTTAGAAACCAGAAATTTTCTGGAATTGCAGTTGGAGCCCTCCTGGCAGGTGTACGGAGCCCAGAGCATCCGTTATGGACAGGTGGGCTCCATGCCGGTGAGAAAATTTTTTCCGTGGTTTATGGTTGAAGATGTGAAAAATGGGTGTATCATAGGAGGGAACCTGGCGGTTCCTTCTTCCTGGCAGATGGAGATTTTCAGTGAAGACAACCGTCCGGCAGTGTCCGGCTGACCAGCCGCCAGCGGGAAAACCTGGAACATTCCCCTGTTGCTGAAAGGGATATGCCCATTATTTTCAACTCCGGGGATGTGGACAATCTGTCGGACAGACAATGGGAGCTGGTTGATGGCAGTATTGCCTTTTACCGGGAATGTGCCGGGATCATACGGGACGGGGTAAGCTATCGCTATGGGCCGGAGGTGTTGTCCTACGCCCACCCGGAAGGGTATCAGATCGTTGTCTGCGTTGCAGGGAACAGGGCAATGGTGGTTGTACATACCTTTGAATACAGCGGGAAAATTCGGGAGAACGTCCCAGTTCTGGGCGGCTTCCGGCTTGCAGACTGCTGGGGGATAAAAACATAAAACCCTGCTTGAAACAGGGAAGCCTTTGTATTGACAATATGGAAGATTTCGACGGGCTTGTGCTGCTGTTCCAGCGCGGTTGATTCATTAGAAAAGAGGGATTGACATGAAAAACGGAACCCTTTGGACAGATACGGACGGCAAAGGGATACAGGCCCACGGCGGCTGTATCCTGGAGCATGAGGGAACTTATTATTGGTACGGCGAAAACAAGGATACAGAAACCCAAAACCGCCGGGTGGACTTTGTAGGCTTTTCCTGCTATTCCAGCCGCGACCTGATCCGTTGGGAAAATCATGGGCTGGTGCTGTCCTCTGTCCGAGAAGAGGGGCACGATCTTTCTCCCGCCTCTGTCGGGGAAAGGCCCACAGTGCTTTACAATGCAAAAACAGGGAAATTTGTGATGTGGTTCCATCAGGACAGCGCCGACTACACCCGTGCGCGGGTGGGGCTGGCGGTCAGCGATTCCCCGGCAGGGCCCTTTCTCTACCAGGGGAGCCAGCGCCCCGGAAACCATGACAGCCGGGATATGGCTGCCTTTATAGACGAAAACGGGAAAGCCTATCTTTTCTGTTCCTCTGACTGGAACGCCACTATGCGTATCTGGGAGCTGGATGGAACTTATACCTGTTTGACAGGGAACGGGAAAGAAATTTTGATTGACCAGGCGCGGGAGGCTCCGGCGGTATTTTTCCAGGACGGAAAATATTTTATGGTTTCCAGCGGCTGTACTGGATGGAAGCCTAATACAATGCTGTTTGCAGCGGCTGATTCTATGTTTGGGAGCTGGCGGCTGATTGACGATCCCTGCACCGGGCCAAACGCCCGCACCACCTTCGGGGCGCAGAGCGCGGCGGTTTTCCAGGCAAAAGGTCAGTGGTACTTGCTGCTGGATCACTGGAACCCGGATAATCTAAGGGAATCCGGCTATTCCATCCTGCCTGTCATCTGCCGGGATGGAAGCCTTACCATCCCCTAGCAGCGTGATTTCTCCTTCTGGGGATTTTCTGGCTTGTGCTTCCGCTGATGCTGCCGCGTTGGTGGAATGTACGCTGGATTTATCCCAAACTGAATGTTACCGCGTTGAACGTCTTGACGGCAGACGACCGGAACTGTATTTTGCATAAGAAAGAAGGAATATTTAAAATGCCTGTATTAAAACTAAATCCAAGCTGTAAAGATTACCTCTGGGGCGGCGAAAAGCTGCGTACAGATTTCGGCATACAAAGCGATTTAACCCCCCTGGCGGAAGCCTGGGTATTGTCCTGCCATCCCAGCGGGCCAAGCTTTCTGGAAAGCGGCGAAACCTTGCAGCAATATATTGATACGCATCCTGGATGCCTTGGAACCAACTGCGCGAAATTCAAGCAGTTTCCGGTTTTGGTAAAATTAATTGACGCAAAGGAAAACCTGTCTATTCAGGTGCATCCTTCGGATGAATACGCCCTTGCCCATGAAGGGGAGTATGGCAAAACTGAAATGTGGTATGTTCTGGACTGCGAGCCGGGGGCATACCTGTATTACGGCTTTTCCCGTGAAATAAGCCGGGAGGAGGTTGTTTCACGGATTCAAAATAATACCTTGACAGAGGTACTCAACGCCGTGCCAGTGCATAAGGGGGACAGCTTTTTTATTCCTTCCGGCACACTGCACGCCATCTGTAAGGGGATTGTTATCGCTGAAGTTCAGCAAAATTCTAATATCACATACCGGGTTTATGATTATGGGCGCGTGGGAGCAGACGGAAAACAGCGGGAACTTCATGTAGAAAAAGCCCTTGACGTTGTCAGCCGTAAGCCGCCAATAAAATACGATTTTGATGGGCATCTCGCCCAATGCGAATATTTTACTGTTGACATTGTTTCCGGATTTTTTACTGGCACAGTTGACGAATCCTCTTTTTTCTCCCTGCTTATAGTAGACGGAGAGGGAACCCTATCCTGTAACGGGAAGACGGCTGCCATTCGGAAAGGCGACAACTTTTTTCTGCCTGCCGGAAGCGGCCGGTTCAAATTAGAGGGGCAGGTTCAGACCCTGGTAACACAGGTGTAATATGCCAAATCCGATAAACCATAGACAGGGATTGAGCGGGCATTAGCTTTCTTAAAAACTGTGATAGAAACATACGTCTAATCTGTAACACCTTACGTTGCAGGTTAGGCGTTTTATTGTTTGTATCATGGGTAAAAACCTTGCCTTTAGGTCAACTCTATTCAATGAAACTAGAATCATAAAAGTTTGGAAGGAAACAAACCCAAAAAGTGAAAAGTAAAATTGCAGAAAGCCATGAATTATAGTGTTGTATTTTACCCTGATTGACAGCTTTATTGAATTTGAGAGTTTTTTATATTCCCTTTTTCATCCAATGTTCTGATTGTGTTTTCGGTATTGGAGCGGGGTAAGCCCTGTCGTCCTGCGGAATACCTCATTAAAATGCTTAATTTTATTGAATTCCGTATCAGAGTTGATGTCTAGAACACGCTTAATTGTAATACTTTTTTCTTAAATTACATTGAATTTTATATATTTTATACTTAATTATTGTTTTGATTCTGCCAATGCACTTATTTATATAGTTAAACGTTTTCTTAGCTTAAAAGAGGCGTTTAAAGCGGGAGCAGTGCGGATGATTATCGAACAGGGACGACCAAGCCATGAGGTAGCCAAAGCATTGGGCATCTGCATTGATACGCTGCGCAGTTGTCTCAAGGCGGCGGGAGCGCCGTCGCCCGGACAGGCAGACCGCCAGAGTCGCGACGCTAAACGTCTGCGTGAGTTGGAAGCTGAAAATCGAGTTTTGCGCAAAAAACTGGAGGAGGCGGCTGCTTAACCTTGAGTTCCTCCAGATTTTCGCACTTTTTTACTGTCCTCTTAACCAGGAAGGACTCAAAACCTGAAATCAGCCTTTGACTGCGCCCACAGTCAAACCTTGTACAAAATACTTTTGCAGGAAAGGATACAGTAAAACAATCGGCCCGGTAGAAACAACAATGGTCGCCATACGATAGGCATAGGTCGGAAGCGTTCCCGCTAACCCCGCCTGATCCAAAGGCTGGCTTGCAGCATAGTTTACCTGCCTTAAAATGCGCTGAATCAAATATTGAAGGGTATATAAATTACTGTGGCTGGAATCAATATACAACAGGCAGCGATACCATTCATTCCAATAGCTGAGGGCATAGAACAGTCCAACGGTTGCAATGCCGGGAAGGGAAATCGGCAGGATAATCTGAAAGAGGATGACAATATCGTTTGCCCCATCCAGCTTGGCGGACTCGGAAAGGGAGGCCGGAATTCCGTTGAAAAAGTTCCTCATCAGGATAATGTTCCATGCGTTGCAGATGGACGGAAGTATCAGGACCCAGATGGAGTTTTCCAGATGGAGGGTTTTGGTGATCAGAAGGTAGCTGGCAACCAGACCGCCGTTAAAGAGCATGGTAAAGTAGATAAACAGCGCCAGCGCCGAACGGCTGCGGAAGCTTTGCAGGCTCAGGGCATATGCTACCATACAGGTGACAAGCATGGATAAGAAGGTTCCAAATACTGTGGTAAAAATGGTAATCAAATAAGCTTGGGGAATATCCGAGCCCGCAACAACAAGGCGGTAGGCGTCCAGAGAAAATTCCCTGGGCCAAAGGGCGTATCCGTAGGTTGTGAGGGCCTGTTCTTGGGTAAAGGAGGCGGACACGACCAAAATAAAGGGAACCAGGCAGATGACGGCAAAAAGGGCGATAAAGGCATAGAAAATGCCTTTGAGGACCTTGTCGCCGGTGGTCATCTGGATTTTAGACTTTGCGTCAAGAGCAGCTTCAGAAATTTGTTTCGCCATAGTAAACAGACCTCCTTTCTCAGAACAAAGCGGAATCGGGATCAAGCTTCTTGGTGGCTGCGTTAGTCAGCATAACAATGATAAAGCCCAGAAGGGACTGATAGAAGCTGACTGCTGCCGACTGCCCGATATTGGTTGATTCCACCAGCATACGGTAAGTATAGGTATCAATAACATCTGTGGTGCGGTAAAGCATGGAGTTGCTGCCGACCAGGTTGTAGATCATGCCGAAATCGCCGTTGAAGATTTTGCCGATGCTCATAATGGTCAGCATGACGACCGTTGTCTTCAGCAGGGGGAGGGTGAGGTAGCGGATACACTGGCCCCTGGTGGCGCCGTCAACGCGGGCGGCCTCGTACATAGACTGGTCCAGCCCCGCAATGGTGGCCAGGTAGACAATGGAGCCATACCCGGCACCCTGCCAGATACGCAGGCAGACCAACAGCGCAGGCCACACATCGGCATTCTGATAAAAGTTGATCTTTTCCATGCCCAGGGACACAAGGAAGTTGTTAATAAAGCCGTTCTGGGTCTTTAAAAGCGCCTCGCAGAGCAGGGCGATTACTGTCCAGGAAATAAAGTGGGGCAGAATGACGATAGACTGGGTCACCTTTTTGAAATACCGGTTCCCGATTTCTGACAGAGCGATGGCAATCAGGATAGAGGTAATGGTACTGGACGCAATAAACAGGACATTTAAGAAAAAGGTATTAAATGTAACCCGGAAAAACGCGTCTGAGCCAAAGAACGCCTTAAAGTTCTCAAGCTGTACCCATTCGCTTCCCCATAGGCCCTTTGCGGGGGAGTACTTCTTGAATGCTGCAAGCAAATAGATCAGGGGACTGTATGCAAATACACAGAACCATATAATGGCTGGAAGGCATAAAAAGCAAAGACAGGGATTAAATCTGAGGTCATATCTCAGGTTTCCCCAAAGCCCTCCTGATTTGATGCTGGAATGTTTTGGTTTGGAATGTCCGCCGGTGGTTGGCTGCTGTTCTAATACTTTCACGTTTTTCCCTCCATTGAAGCCGCAGCTGGACTGCCGCAAATTTTTATCTGCTTTTACTATACAGTCCTCTCCGCTTCTCTTCAAGACGAAAAAGTAACGTATTCCGGCAATCGGTAATTTTTAGAGTTGATACGATTTATAACACATTGAATAAATGAATTAATCCAGAAAATTTACACTTCATTTTACATAGCCTAGTTTTATAAAAAAATTTCGCTTTTATCTGTCCAATAAGGACGAGGGTTTTTACCCCATGTTACAGACAATAAAAAGCGCCTAATCCACAACATAAAATGTTACAGATTAGGCGCATAAAACATATTTACATTTAAAAGTCAGTCATAGAATACCTGACCGTCTGCCGTATCAGGAAGGAAAATCTTTAAGCGTATGACAGAATGTACGCCTTTACAATATCGAAAAAATTATGCGGCGTCCTTTCCTGATGTAACATAAGCTTTCCAGGGAAGCCTTGATTAAATCCGTGTGCCGAATCAGCGAGGATGACTTTTGTACTGTAAGACAGATGCGCTCTCTTGATAGAGTTATATTACAACTAAGAAAGCCGGGGCACAGTTATGACCGTCCCTTTGCCGGAATGGGGCTCTCCACTATTGATAATTCTGCGGGAATTCAAAAAGACCTTATATAGTTGATATTTGAGGGAGGATGTGCTACAATTCTATAAAGAATCAATTTACCAGAAATATTTAGATAGTCTTATAACAAATCATATCTTACAGCTTGCTTATATTATGTATCTCCATTGTCATATGCAAAGGAATGATATCATTGACTGCGAAAAAAAGATATTCCTATTTCTCCCACCGTGAATGTGAATATTTTCCTTGCCATGAGGGAGCGGACCCGGAAAATTTCAACTGTCTTTTCTGTTACTGTCCTCTTTACTTGTTAGGTCCTAAATGCGGAGGAAACTTTATGATCCGTCCGGACGGCCGAAAGGATTGCAGCAGATGCTTGTTTCCGCACCGGCGGGAAAGTTACAGGGAAATTATCAGCAGATACGATGAAATTGTTAAGGCTATGCCCCGCGGGTAAAAGCATTTCCCCACAGCGTGGTGTGTTCGGTCAAAAATGCCAATTAGCCTGATTTTATCAATTTTAAGGTCAAATTCTGATACGCATATTCTGCAATAGCTCCGTTCCCGATATGGTAATCATAAAAATCCCTTTTAGGCCGGGCAAATTCCCCTAAAATAGCCATAATCCCCCCGCCGTGAATCACAAACGCGGCGGTTTTTCCGTCAGGAACTCTCTGCATCCCGCTGTAAAATGCTTCACAACACCTTTTTTTAAAATCAGAGACGCTTTCTCCGCCTGGGATGGCCGCAAGACAGCCGGAATCTACCCATGCCTGATATTCGGAACTGCCCGATAGCTCCTCCGCGTTTTTTCCCTCGAAGATTCCAAAATCGGTTTCTGTCAGGTTTTCCACAATTTCAGGTTCGATTTGTGGAAATAAGATTGCGGCTGTCTGACGTGTCCGCAGGGCAGGGCTGGCAAAAACACGATCTGCCTGAATATTGTATGTCCGCAGGCGTTTCACCTGGGATATGCCTAATTCACATAAAGGCTCGTCTGTCCTGCCGATGTAGCGCTTTTCCAGGTTGCCCGCCGTTGCCCCATGTCTGATAAAATAAATATGGTTCATATCATCCCTCCAATCAGGATTCCCGCAAAGGCGGACAGCTCGCATACCTGGAGGAAAAATCCGGCGGTGTCCCCAGTGGCCCCGCCGAATTCTTTTTTCGCCACTGCCTGGTAACGGAGCATAGCGGCAACCCCCAGGGCAACCCCCAACGCCCCGGAAACCGGAGAAATTAAAACCATCCCCGCCGCGGCAAGCAGGGCTAAAAGCATCATGGAAACCGCCGCCTTGTTTTTCTCTGCGTCTTTGGTAAAGGCGCAGAGCATCCCTGTTTTTTTGGCGTTAGGCATTGTCACCGCACAGAAAGCGGACAGCGCCCTGGAAAGGACAAAGGCAGGGCAGCAGACATATACAAGCCCCATCCCCCAAAGCTCATAAAAAACCGCAAAGCTGCCCAGCAGATACGCCCCGCACCAGATTACCGCAAACGCCCCGCAATGGGGGTCTTTCAGAATTTCCAGCTTTCTTTCCCTGGACAGGTGGGAGGACAAAGCGTCCATTGTGTCCATAAAGCCGTCCATGTGGATGCCGCCTGTAACCAGCAGCGGCAGGATAACGGCAAAAGCCGCGAACAAAACGCCGCTGAACCCCAAAGCGGAACCCGCCCAGCACCAGACCGCCAGCGCGCCGCCGCAGAGTATCCCTACCGCCGGGAAAAAGCAGATGGCATATTTCATGTTGTCCCGGTTCCATTCAAACTGGGGCATGGGGATCGCGCTGTAAGTGGACAGCGCCACACCCAGGGATTCTAACCATTTCATTTAAATCACCTTTCTTCCATTTGGAGACTCCGCTTTCCATTTCCGCCGCCGCTGCCGAACGTTCATAAAGCTGCTGGTTCAGGCGGTTCAGCGCGTTGATGTAAGCGGCAGTTTCTCCCTCGTATCCGTCGGGAGCCAGGCCGGAAATGGTCACGGCAATTAAGGTTCCGCTCTTTTCCGACAGAGCCGAAATATCGCGGAATACCTCCTCCACTGTTCCATGGTGTTCAAAAACCGTATTGGCAAGCAGATTTGATACGTCTTCCAGCAAAACGACGGAATCATCGGGAATATCCGCCTTTCCCACCTGGTAGGGCAGTTCCAGCGTTGTGAAATCCAGCTTTTTCCGCTGTTCCCGGTGCCTTTGGATGCGCCGCAGGTTGTCCTCGGTCTGCGGCTTCATGGTGGCGATATAATAACGCCTGCCGGGAAATTTTTCAGCCAGCCCTTCCGCAAACCGGCTTTTCCCGCTGCCGTTAGGGCCGGAAATCAGGATTATTTTTCCCATGGCTGATATTCCTCCACCCCGATTTTCTCAAAGGTAGCCGCGTTGTGGTAGACGGCGGCGGCTAAATCCAGCATGGGGAACAGGGAAACCGCCCCTGTCCCTTCTCCCAGCCGGAAATTGCCGTGTATCAGCGGGTCAAAGCCCATTTCCTCCATCAGCAGCTTTCCGGCAGGCTCCGCCGTAATGTGGGAGGGCAGGATGTAATCCTGTGCAGCCGGGCAAAGCCGCACCGCGCACAATGCCGCCGCCGCGGAGATAAAGCCGTCCATCACCACTGGGACACGGCAAACTGCCCCGCCGAGAAACGCCCCCACCATCCCGGCAATGTCAAAGCCCCCTATCTTGGACAAAACATCAACGGGATCCCTGGGGTCAGGTTGGTTTATCTGGATTGCCTGATGGATTGCCCCCAGCTTCCGCAAAAGCCCCTCGTCCGACAGCCCGGAGCCCCGCCCGGTGACTTCTTTGGCGGGACGGTTTAAAAGGACGCTTACAACCGCGCTGGATGTGGTGGTATTGCCAATCCCAGCTTCCCCTGTGGCGATGATGGAGTATCCTTCTTCTTTCTTCTGCTTCACCAGTTCAATCCCGGTTAAAATCCCCTTTTCCGCTTCCTCATAAGACATAGCGGGGCCTTGGGAAATATCGGCGGTTCCCGCTTCAAGGCGGTGATTCAGCAGGCCGGGAACAGCCTCCACCGTCCCCATATCTATGGGGAATACATCCGCGCCGCAGGCTTTCGCCATGGCGCTGACGCTTGCCGTCCCCGCCGCCAGGGAGCGGCAGATGGAGGCCGTAACACTGCTTGTACTTTGTGCCACACCCTGGGCCAATACGCCGTTATCGCCGCAGAAAACCAGGACACACTTTTTTCCTATATCAATATGAAAATCCCCAGTAATGGCTGCGATACGCTCCAAAAGCTCCTCCAGCTTGCCAAGGCTGCCGAGGGGCTTTGCCACCAGGTTCCAGCGGGCAGCGCAGGCGTCCGCCGCCCGGCAGTCTGCGGGCTTGATTTTGGAAACCATCTCCTGCAAGTTCACTGAAAATACCCCCTCAAACTTCCCGGTTCAGGACACGGTATACATAGTCCATATCCAATCCAGCCCGCACCGTATCCGCCAACATATCATACTGCTGTTCCTTGTATTTTTTCAGGTCAAATGTCCCCAATGTATCGAAATCAACTCCCTTGTTTTCACAGATGGACTTTAAAACCGCACCGCATATACCGGGCACGTCAAAAAATCCGTGTATGTAGCTGCCGTAAACATTCCCGCCGCCAAACAAAGGAAGCTGGATTCCTTCGCTTCTGCCCATGTGGATTTCGTAGCCCTCATAGGAAAGCCCGTTTAAAACAGAAAGCCGCCCCTCTATGGAATGGAAGGAGCCCTTCACCTGTGTTTGAACCTTTTGCTCCCGGAACACTGTCTCCGTGTCCAACAGACCCATACCGCTGATTTGGGTTATTCCGCTGGATTCCGTCTGTTCCGTGTCTGAGATGGTTTTTCCCAGCATCTGATAACCTCCGCAGATGCCCAATACCAAGATTCCTTTTGCCGCCAGCTTTTGAATGGCGGCTTCCAGCCCGCTTTGGCGGAGCCAGAGCAGGTCGGAGACGGTGCTTTTGGTTCCCGGCAGGATAATCATGTCAGGCTGTCGCAGATCGGCGGGACGCTCCACATAGCGCAGGGACACGTTTTCGTACTGCTCAAAGGGGGTGAAATCGGTAAAATTGGAGATGCGCGGCAGGCGGATCACCGCAATATCCACCAGCTTCTGAACGTGATTCCGCCGGAACCGGTCGGTCAGGCTGTCCTCATCGTCAATATCCGCATAAGTATACGGCACTACCCCGGCGACCAGAACCCCGCAGAGGTTCTCTAACATTTCCAGTCCGGGGTCTAAAATTTTCTTATCGCCGCGGAATTTGTTGATGACAACGCCCTTGACCCGTTCCCTTTCCTCCGATTCCAAAAGCGCGATTGTGCCGTAAAGCTGGGCGAACACCCCGCCACGGTCAATATCCCCCACCAGCAGAACCGGCGCGTCCACCAGCTTGGCAAGTCCCATATTTACAATATCTTCCTGTTTTAAATTGATCTCCGCAGGGCTTCCGGCTCCCTCTATGACTATGATGTCGTATTCCGCTGAAAGGCTGTTGTACGCTTCCAGGATAGCCGGGATATACTCCCGCTTGCGCCGGTAATACTCCATTGCCCGCATATTCCCCTGGGGTGTTCCGTTGACAATCACCTGGCTCCCTACATCGGTGGTGGGTTTTAGGAGAATTGGGTTCATCCGCACGTCAGGGGCGACGCCTGCCGCCTCTGCCTGAACCACCTGGGCGCGGCCCATTTCATGGCCGGATGAGGTGATAAAGGAGTTGAGGGACATATTCTGGCTTTTAAAGGGCGCGGTTTTATAGCCGTCCTGTTTGAAGATACGGCACAGCCCCGCCGCCAGCAGGCTTTTGCCTGCCCCGGACATGGTTCCCTGAATCATGATACATTTCGCCATTTCATTTTTCCTCCAAGAGAATTTCTTTCAGGGCTGAAACCAGAAGGACGTTTTCCCTGTGCCGCTTAACCGCGATACGATACCAGCCTTTTTTCAGACCCTTATAATTGGAACAGTCTCGGATAACAATTCCCCTTGTTGCCAGTTTTTCCAAAAGGGAGATTTTGCTGTAAAACAAGAGGTAATTTGTACAGGATGGACACACGTCAAGCCCCAAGGCAGAAAGGCTCTGTTCCAGCCAGGGGCGTTCCCGCCGGATCAGGCTCCGGGTCTGTTCCAGAAAATCCGACTGTTTCAACGCCGCAACCCCCGCCGCCTGAGCGGGAATGGACACGTTCCATGGCTGGGAGAATCCCGCCATATCGGACAAAAGCTCGTTGTCCCCGCTGAGACAGTATCCCAGCCGAAGCCCAGCCATGCCATAGCTTTTGGTAAAGGCTTTCAGGATAAACAAACCGGGATATTGGGCAAGCATCCCTTTTAAACTGTTTTCCCGCCAGGAATCAGTCAGGTCAAGGAAACACTCATCCACAAACAGGCGGGTTCCCTTATGGCGGCAGGTTTCAGCTATTTTTTCCAATAGCTCCGGCTCGATCAGCCGCCCCGTTGGGTTGTTGGGATTGCAGAGAAAAACCGCGTCCCATTGCCCATTTTGGAGAGAGTCGCAGAAGGAGCTGTCAACCGCAAAGCCGTTTTCCCATTTCAATGTCCAACGATCTATCTGACAGCCAACTGCATCCAACGCCGCGGAATACTCTGAAAAGGTAGGCGCAAGCTCCAAGGCGCGTTTCGGCTTGACCGCATAACAATAGGAAAAAATTAGCTCCGCCGCTCCGCACCCGCAGAGAATAAAGGTTTCCGGCAGTCCTTCAAAGCGGGAAATCGCCTTTACCAGCTCCCGGCAGTAGGGGTCGGGATACCTGTCCATGCGGGAAAGGGATTCCTCCGCCGCCTTACTGACCTCATCAGGAGTGCCCAGAGGGTTGGTATTGGCTGAAAAGTCCAGCGCGCCAGGGCAGGCGTAGGTGTCCCCGCCGTGAGGGTTTTTCCTTTGGTACAGCATAAAATCCCCCTTCAAATCCATAAAAACAGCATTTTGATACCACAGCACAAAAACAGCGAAAGCCACGCTGTCACATACATGAGCCGGCAGGCGCGGGGAATGTCCTGGTATTCAATCTCCCTTGCCGTGTCCCCGATGTACATTTTTTGATGCAGCACCCCGTGATACCAGGCGTCCCCCGCCAGTCTCAGCCCCAGCAGCCCGGCACAGACCGATTCCGTCTGGGCGGAATTGGGGCTTGCGTGATTTCGCCTGTCCCGCCGGAAAATCCGCCAGCCGTTTTTCACATCCAGCTTTAACAGCGTCCCTGCTGCCAGCATCAGCAGCGCAGAAAGCCGCGCCGGAACAAAATTAAAAATATCGTCCATCTTAGCGGGTACAAGGCCGATGTTTTTAAAGGGCGGCTCCACATATCCCAGCATGGAATCCATGGTGTTGACCGCCTTGTACAGAAATCCCAAAGCCGCCCCGCCAACGGCGGTAAAGAGCATGGGCGCGATCACCCCGTCGGAGGTGTTTTCCGCCACTGTTTCCACTGCGGCGCGGGTGATCCCCGCTTCATCAAGGCGCTGGGTGTCCCGCCCCACAATCATGGAAACGGCATAACGGGATTTTTCCAGGTCGCCGCTTTCCAGGGCAGCGTAAACCTTCATGCTTTCGTCTTGGAGGGATTTTGCGGCTAAAATCTGCCAGCACATGACGCTTTCCAAAACGAGAGCAAGCCAAGGACTGATTTTTTCACATCCCCACAGGACAAACGCCGGAACCGCCCAGGAAACCAAAACCACCACCGCCCACAGCACGCCCCCGGCGATTTTCTCCCCTTGCTCCGTTTTCGGGAAAACCTGCCGAAGGGTCTTTTCCAGGAAGGAAATCAGCTTTCCGATTATCATAACAGGATGGGGGATACTGTGGGGGTCGCCTGCCAACAGGTCGATTGCAAAGCCGATGATCAACGCCAGCAGGGAACGCTTTAAAAACCCCATGTTTGTTTCCCTCCCGCCTGCATGGTGAAGATATAAACGGGGTTCTGTCCCATCATCAGGCGGTACCTGCCCGCCGGTTTATCCCGCGCCGCAGTCAGCGATACCACCTCTGTTTCGGTAAAGGGAAACTCCTTTAAACATCCGGTCAGTTCGCCGATGGTTTCCAGGGTGATTGCTGTTGCCACAATGCGCACATGGGGATTTTTTTCCAACAGAAGGGCGATAATCTCCCCCATCCCGCCGGAGCTTCCCCCGATAAAGGCATGGGTGGGGGCGGGAAGCTCCCGGCAGATTTCAGGGGCTTTTCCAGAGATAACGGTTAGATTTTCCACCCCGAATTTTGAACGGTTTTCTTCCAGCAGGGCAAGGGCGTTTTCCTTATACTCAATGGCGTAAACCCGCCCCCGCCGCGCCTGCAAAGCCGCTTCGATGGAAACAGAGCCGGTACCGGCCCCAATGTCCCAGACAACCGCGTCCGCTGTCAGCCGCAGTTTGGACAGGCAGACAGAGCGAACCTCGCTTTTGGTCATAGGGACAAGATTTTCCGTCCCGCTCCGCTGGAACAAACCGTCCGGCAGGCCGTGGGTGACGATTGCCGCCGGGGAATGGTTTTCAATCAGGGCCGCGCTCAATGCGGCAAATTTTTTCCCGGTTAATTCCGCCGCTGTTCCAACGGTGATTTTCTCGTCAGGATAGCTGAGGTTTTCGCCCACGCTGACCCGGACACTGCCAAGCCCTGCATCTGCCAGAGTTTGGCATAAACGGGAGATTCCATCTTCCCCGCCCACCAGGGCGAATACTCTGGGATTGGCGCGGACATCGGGAACAATATTGTGGCTCCGCCCGTGGAGGCTGACCGGAACCACATCCTCATAAGATGTGCCAAGGCGGGCGCACAGATAAGACAGGGAGCTGATTCCCGGCATGACATGGACTTCATAGGAATCCAGCAGGGGGATCAGCTTTTTTGCCCCGCTGAAAAATCCCGTATCCCCGGACATGACCGCCGCGAACCGCCGGTATTCCCTGTGCTTTGCCATATAGTCCCGAATTTCCTTTGGCGCGATGGTACAGAAAACCGCCTGACCGGGGCGGGCGACTGCCTTTATCATCCGTTCCGCCCCAATCACACAATCCGCCCTTTCGATGGCTTTCCGGGCTTCCTCTGTGACAGCGGAAAAGGAGCCCGGCCCGATTCCCACAATATCTACCCGCTGTTTTCGTTCCAGCCCAAAGCGGCGGCAGAGCAGGTCAATGGTATCGGAGAGGTTCATCCCTTTTCCCTGGGGCGGTCTGCCGATAATCACAAGAACCGCCCCCGTTTCGCGGGCGGCAATGGCCTTTTCCTCAAAGCCGCCGGAGCTGCCGCCGTCCTTGGTGACAAGGTATTTCGCGGCGGCGGCGCGGAGCAGGGCAATATTCATTTCCGCCGAAAAGGGACCCTGCATGGCAAAGATATGGGCTGAGGGAAGCCCAGCCTTCCGGCACAGCTCCAGGGAATGTTCCATCGGCAGGACGCGGGCATAAACGCGCTCCGAAAAGCCGTTGATTCTGGCGTACAGGGATAAGTCCTTGCTCCCGGTGGTCAGAAGGATGTTGCCCTCGGTATCCTTCAAAAAATCCGCGGCGCTTTCCACGTCTGGCAGAACCACCGCGTCTTCCGGGGCATAGCCGTTTTCCCGCAGCAGGCGGAGGTATTCCGTTTGGGCAGCGGAGCAGGCGTTGACGATGTTCTTTGTCGCTTCGTCCGCGTAGGGGTGGGTTGCGTCAATTACCAGGTCAAAGCCGGACTCCTTTATCAGTTGTTCCATCTCCCCCTCGTCCAGCCGCCGGGAAGAAATTGTCAGGTTTTCGGCAGGGGAAAGAAGTTCCTTTCCATAGCCGGTGGCGACACAGGCAGTAATAGAAACCTGTTCCTGACCGGATAAAAACTCGATTAACTCCCTGCCCTCGGTTGTTCCGGCAAATACGCAGATTTTTGTTTTATTCAAAGCAAACCTCCCAGCTTTCCGCCGCTGCCGCGACTGTCACATGGTTGCGGATGGTTTTCTTTACCAAAAGCTTGTCCGCCCCTATCATGGCGGCGCGCTCGCAGACGTTTTCCACCCCGGTTGCCCGCAATACGCACTCCGACGCGGTGAATTCGCCGGGAACGGCTTTCAGCTCCTCCGCCGTGTAGAAGGAGGGGACAATCCCCATTCCCCGGCAGAATTCCAGAAAGCCCTCCTCGTTTGCCTTTAAATCAATGGAGGACACCGATTTAACCGCTTTGGGGTGGATGCTGTTTTCCAAAAGCACCGTTTCCACCGCGCCTTTGATGGCTTCGGCAGGGGTTCCCCGGCGGCACCCTATGCCAAGATGGACGACAGGAGGAACCAGAAGCAGGGTTTTCTCAAAGGGCTTTTTTGGATAACAGGAAATACAGATGCCGATTTTTCCGCTGTCACCCTTCACAACGCCATTGGGCAGGTTCCCAGAAATGGGAAAATCGCTGGTCAGGGGGACGGGGTTTTCCAGGATTTCCGCCGAAACCGCATTGGCTGTGCTCATATTGTCGATAAAAAGCCCCTGTTTTGCCGCCCATGCGTCAACAGAGAATTTCCCGTTGATGTCTGTGGCGGTGGTAATCACCGGCACCGCGCCGAGGGCATACGCCAGCTTTAAAGCCAGTTCGTTTGCCCCGCCGATATGCCCGGAGAGCAGGGGAATGACAAACCGCCCCAGCTCGTCAATGGAAATCACAGCGGGGTCGGTGCGCTTATCCCGCACAAAGGGGGCAATTTCCCGGACGGCGATCCCCGCCGAGCCGACAAATATCATAGCCTCCGCCCATTGGAATAGCTCGCCGTAAAGGGGGCGGCTGGGCTTGGGAAGGGCTTCAAAGCCCTCCTCCTGAAAGCGTTCCATGGTATAGGCGCGGATTTCGCCGCCGGAAAGAAACGCCTTTACCCTCTGGGCAGTTTGGCATCCCCGGCGGCTGTATGCAAAAAGGACTGCTTTCATGGATTGTCCCTCCGGTATCCCATACAGCGCTCCGGGGAATATAGGTAGGAGCGGTTAGAGTTCTCTGACATACAGTTTCCCACGATTATCAACGCTGTCCGGGTGAGCTTATTTTCCGTTACAGTCCTGTGAAGGGTTTCTACTGTACAGCGGAAAATCTTCTCATCCGGCCAAGTGGCTTTATAGACGATTGCGGCAGGGGTGTTTCCCGGATAGCCGCCCTCCAAAAGCTCCCTTTGAAGTTTTTCAGTCAGCTTGGTACTCAGGAACAAGACCATTGTCGCTTGGTGCGCTGCCAAAGATTGGATAGACTCCCGCTCCGGGACAGGGGTTTTTCCGGCGGTTCGGGTGAGGATTACCGTCTGGCTAACCTCCGGTGGGGTATACTCCACCTTTAAGGATGCCGCCGCCCCGAAGAAGGAGCTGACGCCGGGGCATACATCGTAAGCGATCCCCAGGCTGTCCAATTCGGCAAACTGCTCCTGCACCGCGCCGTAGATGCTGGAATCCCCGCTGTGGAGCCGGACAGTTGTTTTTTCGGCGGCTTCGGCGGATTTGATTACAGTGAGTATTTCTTCTAAATTCATTTCCGCGCTGTTGTGAATTTCACAGCCGGGCTTTGCGTATTTCAGCAGCTCCGGATTGACCAGGGAACCGGCGTAAATGAGAATGTCTGCTTCCCCCAGAAGCCGCGCCCCGCGGATGGTGATTAAATCCGCCGCCCCGCAACCCGCGCCTACAAAATGTACCATATGTATTATCCCTTCCTGATTTTATCAATCAAATCATCTGTATTTTCCGTTTTTCCCAGCAGTCCATAGACCTTGGAGAAAAAGGCTGTCCCTGTCTCCATATCACTACCCGCCCGAATGCGCAGATAATATCCTATCCGCTGTGCCAGCCGTTCCATGATTTCTTTGAGGATGTTCTCCCCGCTGAGAACCCGCAGGGCGTCGTCGCAGACAGCGGCGTTCATAATTTCCGCTGCCCTTTTGGCATGGATGCCGCATAAAGCCGCCTGGGCGGTCAAAATTTCCATGCGGCAGTCCCCATATTGCGAGTGGGTGTTGAACATCCCCCCAGCCAGCTTGACCAGCTTCCCGATGTGCCCCACAAGCAGAACGCCCTTGAATCCCAGGCCCTTGCAGATGTCCAGGGCGTCCCCAATGAAGTTGGAGGTCATGACCGCCTTTTCCGGGTCGATATGCAGGCTGTCACGGATAAAGTCATACCCATAATTGCCAGGGGTCAGCAGGACATATTCCGCGCCCAGCGCTTTCCGCTGGTTCAGTTCCGCGCGGATGGTGTCAACCAGGGCCTTGTCGCTCATGGGCTCGACAATTCCCGTTGTGCCAAGGATGGAGATTCCCCCCACAATGCCCAAACGGGGGTTAAAGGTCTTTTGGGCGATTTCTTCCCCGCCCGGCGCGGAGATCACCACAGAAATCCCGCCGGAATAGTCCGCCAGGCGGCAGACCTCCTCCACGTTTTCCCGTATCATCCGGCGGGGGACTGAATTGATGGCAGCCGCGCCCACCGGCTGATCCAGACCAGGTTTTGTCACGCGGCCTATGCCCTGCCCGCCGTCTATGGAAATACCGAGTTTCTCCACATAGGAAACAGATGCGAAAATCAACATTCCCTTGGTAACGTCGGGGTCGTCGCCGCTGTCCTTTTCAATAGCGCAGGAGACGCGGCTTCCTTCTATGGAGATTTCCTTTACTTCCAGGATGAGGGGAATCCCCTTTGGCGTTTGGATGGAGATTTTTTCCTTGGGCTTTCCGGTCAGCAGCATCCAGGCCGCGGCCTTTGCCGCTGCCGCCGCGCAGGAGCCTGTCGTATACCCTAACCGCAGGCGTTTGCCGTCCTTTTCAATGTATTGTTCCATATGGCCTTACCTAGCGGGAAATCTGGTAAAGGAGGGCGTTGCAGACAGCGGCGGCGACGCTGCTCCCGCCCTTCCGCCCCCGCGCCACAATATAGGGGACTGGGGCGGTCATGATCTGCTCCTTGCTTTCCACCACGTTGACAAACCCCACAGGTACGCCGATAATCAAGACAGGATTCACTTTTTGGGCCTGAATCAGTTCATAAAGCTCCATTAAAGCTGTCGGGGCGTTGCCGATGGCAAAGATACAGGGCTTTTCCAGCCGGGCGGCCTTTTCCATGGACACCATGGAGCGGGTGACATTCCGGGCTTTGGCTTCCTCGGCTACGTCGGGGTCGGCAATAAAACAATGAACCTGCCCGCCCAGCCTGCCAAGGGCGGTTTTGTTGATGCCTGCCATTGCCATGGTGGTGTCGGTGACAATGTGACAGCCGCCTTTCAGGGCTTCAAGACCTTTTTCCACCGCGCCGGGGGAGAAAACCAGGTTATCGGCATAGTCAAAATCGGCGGTAGTGTGGATAACACGCTTGATAATTGGCCCCTGCTCCGGCGGGAAGCTCCGCCCGCCTAAAAGTTCTGTGATAATCTCAAAACTGCGTTTTTCAATGTCCATAGGTTTTACAATTTCAAACATTGGCTTTTTTCTCCTTTAAACAAGCCTGATAAAACCGCTCTGCAAAAGAAGGATTGGCGTAGAAATGAAAATGGGGAAATCCGGCGTAAAGCCGGTCTGTCGCAATTACGCAGTCCCAACTTTTCCCCGACGGCTTGACGGCGGAGAAATCCCCGCCTAGGGCGGTGGAATCCCAGTAATGGAATTCATGGCCGCGGATTTCCTCCCCGGCTTTGCAGAGCAGGCTGTCCTTCTTTGCCGTTAAAGTCACATAGCCGAACCGCGTCAGCTTCCCAGTATCAAAACATTCCCCCGGCAGAACACCCGCCATAGGATACCCGGCAATGCTCCTGTTCAGGTACATGAACCCGCCGCACTCCGCAATACAGGGAAGCCCTTTTTGGATTGCCCTGCGAACAGATTCCAGCATGGAACGGTTTTCGCTCAGCTCTTTGGCGTACAGCTCTGGGTATCCGCCGCCGAGGTACAGTCCATGGATGTTTTCAGGGAGTTTTACATCCGAAAGGGGGCTGAATTCCGCCAGCTCCGCGCCCATCTCCCGAAGCATCCGCAAATTGTCCTCATAGTAAAAACAAAACGCCTTGTCCCTTGCCAGGGCGATTCTGACAGGTTCAAACCGGGGAAGATTTACAGGTTCGCAGGAAACGGCAGCGGCGGATTCCCCCAGTTTTTGTAATCCGTCAAGGTCAATGGTTTTCTCTGCCTGTTCTGCCAGTCTTTGCAACTTTTCCTTTAAATCTGCCGTTTCCCTGGCTGTCACCAAACCAAGGCGGCGGCTTTCCAGGGCGCAGTTTTCCAGCCTGGGCAGATACCCCAAGGGCTGTATCCGCCCCTGGAAGGATTCCAAAATTGCTTTTGACAGGGCGGGATAGCTCATAGGGCTGCATTGGTTGAGGATAGCCCCCTGTATTTGGCTGTTTGGGCGGAACTCCAAAAACCCCTGAATGACAGCCAGCACCGAAAGGGATGCGCCTTTGGCGTTGACCGCCAGAACCACAGGGGTTTTGGTGGCCAGCGCCGTTTCATAGGAGCTTGCCTCTGTCCGGGTCAGGCTCAATCCGTCGTAATACCCCATCACGCCCTCTATGACAGAGATGTCCCGCCCAGCTCCGCCCTGTGCCAGAAGATAATTCATCGTGTTCCCGTCAAAGAAAAAGCCGTCAAGGTTTGTGCTTTTTGTCCCGGTAATGCTGCTGTGGAACATGGGGTCAATGTAATCGGGGCCGCATTTGAAGGCTCCCACATTCAGCCCCCGGTTGGCAAACGCCTGCAAAACGGCGCAGGTTACAGTGGTTTTGCCGCAGCCGCTGTTTGTCCCCGCAACCATGAATCTTGGAATATCCTGCTCTTTGCCGTTCAAGGCTTCCTCTCTTTCTGGTTTTCATCAGGAGGCTGTATGCCCCTGTAACCTCTGGGCGTTACCCTTTATCAGGGTAATAGCTGCGGATAAGGTCTATATAAACGGTATAGCCGATAATTACCTCTGCCTCCCGAAGTACTTTATCGGCGTGTATCGTCATGTTTTCATAATTTCCAGGGCCGATGCCCACCACGCTTAGCTTATTCAAAATAGCCCTCCCTTCGTATTTTCCAGAGAACGATAAGCGTCCTTGACGCGCCGGATATACATCTCCCGAATGGCGGGAATTTCTCCCAGCCCCCGCATTGACCAACTGACCGCAAAGCCCTCCCTTTCCAGCAGGCTGCGGAGGCTTACCGGTTCTTCTCCCGCCATATCTTCCCTGGTATGGACTCCTGCTGTCAGCAGCAGGGGAACCAGGTGAACCTTGCGGCAGTTTTGCAGAGAAAGCTCCCGAAGCGCGTCCTGAAAATCGGGTTTTCCCTCGACGGTCCGGCGTTTCCGGATTTTTCTGATGGTACCGCTGGTAAAGGCCCTGTAACAGACAGCATCGGGAAAAGCGGCGGCAATCTCCCGTTCCAACGGGACAATGCTGTTTTCCAGCGCTTCCAGATTTGATGTTCCAAAGCTGACTGCCAATATTCCGGTTTTCACTGCTCTTTCGCTCCTTTCCGGCTTTTTATGAATCGGGCTTAAAATCCACTGTTCGGATAGAGAAGATTTGCCATAAATTGATAGGCCTTATTGTAATTCCGATTGGCCTTATTATGGAACAGTACTTTTTCCAATCCGTACAGCCGGCCCTCCTTGACAGCGTCAAGGCTCTGCCATACCGGGTCGTTCCCATACAACTCATTCAAGGTTTCCAGGTTCGTTTCCCCGAATTCTGACAGGAAGATCATATCAGGGGCCAGCGCGTATAAATCCTCCATATTGATTTCGACGCTGGAAGCGCTTTGGGAATTATCTTCATCCACCAGGTTCACGCCGCCCAGCTCTTTCAGAATAACGCCGGGCTGGGAAGCCCCGGTATATGCTTTCAGCACATCAGAGGATAGAACCAGGATAACTGCACGAGGGGACTCGGTGTCCTTCGGTACACGGGAGACGATATCAATAATGCTCTGGGCCGTTTGATCGGCCACTGAGTCCCAAAGCTCCGGCTGACCGTTGAGATTGCAGAAAACCTTAAACCATTTTAAGTAATCCCGCACCGAGTCATAGTCGATGCCGATGACCGGGATACCGGCGGAATTAGCGGGGCCGCTGATGGTTTCATACCCTTTCATGCCGGTGGAGCAAATAATCAGGTCTGGCTGTTCCGCTAAAATTCTCTCGACATCCCAACTGGTTCCAGAGAAGCTTTCCGAAACAACGGCAACCCCTTCGTCCTGGGTAATGTCGTGGCCTATCTGCTCCTGATATAAGGCGGTAGAGCTTTTTCCGCCTATTGCCGCCTGAACCGTTCCGCCCGCTTCATACCACAGGCAGGCAAGGCTTCCGTACAATACGGCAACCTTTTGCGGTTTTTTGGCAACGGAAATTTCACCCCGGCCGGAGTCGTCGGTAAAGGTAACATGGGTATCGGTAACGACGACCTCATTTGCCTTGTTCAAATAGTAGCTGATAACTTCATTATCCGTTTCTTCTGGAACAGAGGACGGGGAGGAAGATTCCTCCGGGGTCTTGGAGGATTCCGACGATTGGACGGGCTGGGAGGGAACCGGGCTTTGGCTGGACGGTGCTTCGGAGCCGCCGGACGATTCGGTCTGACCATTACAGGCGGTTACGGTTAGGGAAAAAAGCAGGAACATTGTCAACAAAACCGCAAGCGTTTTTTTCATAATCTAAGTACCTCTTTTCTGAAATTTATCTATTTCAACCCGGTCTCAACCTGAAGCTTTTCCGGGATAATAAACGGGCAATTGTTTTTTTCATCACGGAGCACCTGAGAACCAATACCGAAAACCTGTTCCATCTTTTCATATTCAATGGTTTCCTCCGGCCTGCCGCTGCCGTATATATGGCGATCCTTCAGGATATAAACCCAGTCGGAATACCGGGCAGTAAAATTCATATCGTGAAGTACCATAATGATTGTAATTTTCAGTTGTTTCTTCAATTTTTGGATCAGTTCAAGGACTTCCACCTGGTAGCCTATATCCAGATAGGTGATGGGCTCGTCCAGCAGGAGGATTTCCGGCTGCTGGCAGATGGTCATGGCTATCCATGCCCGCTGCTTTTCCCCGCCGGAAAGGTTGTTGAGAAGTCTGTCCCCCATATTTTCAAGCCCCGTCAAGGCCAAGGACTGCTCAACCATCTCGTAATCCTGCCCAGTCATGCCGGAAGCGAACTTTTTATAAGGGTACCGTCCATAGGAAACCAGCGTCCGAATTGTAATATCCTTGGGCGACATATGTACCTGCGGCAGATAGGCGATTCTTTTTGCAAGCTCCTTTGGGGCATATGCCCGGAGGGGCTTGTCCTGAAAGACAACTTCTCCCGCCGACGGGGAAACCACCCTGGAAACTGTTTTCAAAAGGCTGCTTTTGCCGCACCCGTTGGGGCCGATGATGGTGGTCAGGCTGCCTTTTTCAAACTCCATATTGATATTTTCAAGGATGGGCTGCTTTCCATATGCAATGGAAATGTTCTGAAAGCCAAAATACACCGTTCACCCCTCCTTTTTCCGCAGCAGGTACAAAAAGAAGGGCGCGCCGATAAAGGAAAGCACAATGCTGACCGATAAATTGCCAACAGGCAGGATCACCCGCCCAATGGTATCGCAGACAATCACCAGCAGATAGCCCAGGAAAATGGATGCAGAAAATAAATATTTGTAATCCGAGCCTACTATCAGCCGGGCAATATGCGGGACAATCAGCCCAACAAAGCTGACAAGCCCCGCCACCGCCACAGAAGAACCTGCCAACAGGGAAGATGCCGCGATCAGGAACAATCGAAAACGCTCTGTACGCAGTCCCAAAGAGTTTGCCATCTCGTCCCCCAGCATCAGGATATTCATTTTAGAGGGCAGGAAAAGACAGATAATCATTCCCGCTGCCATGTAGGGGAGGATCATAAAAAAGCTGTCCCATACGCAGCCGTTCAGCGTTCCCACCATAAACCCGGCGGTGTTCGCCAGATGATCGGAAAAAAAGGTGCGGATGATATCGTTGAACGCCCCAAACACAGCCGATACCGCCATACCTGATAAAATCATTTTCACCGGGCTGACCCCCTTTTCATAAGCCAGCAGATAGATAATCATGGTAGCGGCAAAGGAACCAATAATGGCGGCGATTGGCAATGCCTGGGAATACTGCGGAAACGCCGCCAAGGTAAGATACCCCATAAAGCTTGCCCCGCTGGTTACACCAATAGTAGACGGGGAGGCCAGATGGTTCCGCATAACCCCTTGGAGGATACATCCAGCCAGCGACAAACAGACGCCCACCATGCCGCCGCAGAGTATCCGGGGCAGGCGGACGTTCCAGATAATCAGCCGCGACGGGGAATCGGCATTGATCAGCCCCTGAACCACCTCCGGGATGGTATAGGATACCGTCCCCACCGAAACGCATACCATGGTAGAGAGGACGCAAAGGCAAGCCAATAATAGGATTATCGCGATTTTATGATATGGTTTCATTGGCGTTATTTACGCTCCCTTCCGGTTTTCAAACACAGTAAAAAAGGCGCGGCAGCTATAACAAAAGCTGCCGCGCCCGTTTTCACGCAACAAAACATGGCGAGCGGGACTGTAAATTTTCAAAAGACAAACGCCGTCCCGTTTTTTGGGGTTTTGCCTGCCCTTTGTTGATTTATGACGCACACCATAAAGCCTTGTCCCATACATCGTGGGCAAAGCTTGCTGTCATTTCAAGCAGTTCTTCTGGCTTGCGTCTACGGAAAATCATTCCACGCCTGGTTCTGCCTTCCCAGTTTCCCAGTGACTGGCTTTCGCCAACGAATTTCAGGCTCATACGCATACAGCGGCGGTACCGTCCGGGATTCCCACCCGGTTCTCTATTCTCCCCGCAGCCTGTACGGTCAGCGGGGCACTTGAAATATTTATATATGGGTATTATACTCGGCTTTTCCGGTTTGTCAAGCAGTAGATTGCTTGCACAAGGGAATTTTTATTACCCCATAGGTTTTACTGGACAGGCAGCGGCCTGTCGTGGAGGACATTATTATTCAAAGGAATGGAAAAATTAGTTGATGTGGACAACTCGATATACATCTTCAATGAGATGCTCCGCCATAAGTACTACTTTGCCAAGCTGTTCAATCGGTTTGGAATTGAACGGGATACCACCTCGGATACGACGAAAATGTATTTCCTTCTTTCGGACAATTACGCCACCTTCTGCTGCTATGACAACAGCAAGGTTTCTGGAACTCGCTCCATGTCCCTGGATGGCATCAAAAAGGGGCTGCAATTCTGCCGGGAGAACTTCATGATGCCGGTATTTGTACATGGAGATGATCAATATCTTGAGTATGATTTTTCCCATATGCCGGTGTTTGAGGAATTCATTATCCAGCATATTCTCCCCATTGGGCTGAACGATAAGGCAAAGTTCCTGAAAAAGACATTGTACATATTCGATCATACCAGCGTCCAAAAGGCGGACGAGCCCCTGGATAATTGTATTTACAACATTCAGCAGGCAGATTTGGCATATCTGGCAGAGGATGTGATTCGTCTGCTCTCCACTGTAGACAGGGTGAATGTAAATGTTCTGAATCTGAACGCCGGTTTTGACGAGGCTTGTTATCTGGAGCAGCTGAGAGCCATCAAGGACTACTTGATTAAGGAGCAGTCCGACAGCGGAACCAAAAAGGAGATCAATCTGCTGACAGACCTGTGTTATTCGACACTGTGGAACAATTGCCGGGCAGGCGAACGAACTTTTGCCTATGCGCCGGACGGTCAGTCCTACACCTGCCCCGCCTTCTACCGGGAAAACTCTGAATGGGTAATAGGAAATCCTGAATCCGGTATCAGTCAGTTGAAGAATGCCCGGCTGTACCGCCGGGAGTATCATCCCATCTGCCAGGTGTGCGACGCCAAGCAGTGTCGGAACTGCATCCACAGAAATCTGGAGGGAACCAAAGATCCCCTGATTTTTTATGGATTTTAACTAGACAATTTGGCATCAAGGTTTATAATATTAATAGAGGAATTTTAATTTAAGGGGAGGTTGGACAGGTATAAAAGTGCTGATCGCAGATGATGATGTTTTTATTTGGAAATGTATTATTCAAATGCTGCCATGGCAGGATTTTTAGATTTTTCACAGGTGCTGGAAACTGAAGACGGTGCTGTCGCGCTAAAGATAACACTAAAGGAAACCCCCAGACCTGATCACCAGTGATGTAAAGATGCCTGTCCTGAATGGCTTAGATCTGGTGGAGAAGATGATAAGTTCCATGGTGGATGTCAGTATCATCATACTCAGTGAGTACAGTAATTTTGAATTTGTGCAGAATATCCTGAAACTGAGGTCCGGGACTACATTCTTAAACCTATTACGCGGGAGCGGCTCAACGTGAGTTGCGAAAAGATACGCCAAGCAATGGATGAGCTTCAAAAGATATGATACTACAGCAGAGCGAGAAGAGCAAAACCGTGGAGGAGAATGAGTTAGGAACGAGCAATAAACGGCTGTGGCCTCTGTGGTCCGGCTTCTATTTTTATAGATAAAGGATTGATGATTTTGAAACGCAGTATCCAAAAGCGCACCTTCTTGTTCTTTTCGGTAAGTATGGTCCTGATCATACTTGTTTTTTCCATCCTTTTCTTCCAGTATTTCTGGAGAAGTATGGAGATACGCCTTAAAAATGACCAGTTTCGTACTACTGTTAGTCTGGCACAGAGTGTTGACAATATGCTAATGAACATCAAACAGAACGCCTATTTTCTGTGCAGCAATGAGAAAGTCGCCCAAATGGTAGTCAACCGGGACGGATACAATTCTCTGGTACAGAGAGATAAGATAAAGTCCGCCTTTAATGCCAGCATTGGGAACCTGTCCTCCTCGCTGATGCACAACTCCTATGCAGTGCTATTTCTGGATCAGCAGTTTCCAATTTCCAACAGCATCCAAGGAAACTTTTCTATGAAAAGGCTTATGACCCAAAGGCTTTACAGTTCTTTTGATGTCCAAGATACAGACTGGTATCAAGAAACCATTAATCGGATAAACCAGGTATACGCCTTTTGGGATGAGCAGAGTCCTCAGAACGTTTTTTTCTCCCAGTTTCTCCGTAGTATACATATTGCTGATCCCAAATATAACGATAAAATTGGTGTGGTATTATACGCTGTCCCCAAAAATGTGCTGGAAAAAATTCTGGACAACGCCCGAATTACAGAGGGAACCACTACTCTCCTGCTATTTGAGGGCTCCATATTCCTCAGCAACACTCCTGAACTATTTCCAACCGGGGGGGGTGCAGAGAAGTCCGGGGAGATGGCTGAGTTTCTTTCTGCCCTACCCAGCAACGGGGAAACGGTTTCCCTGTCTGTGTTTGGGAAGAAGTATGTGGTGAGTGCCGAGTCCTTCCAGGGAGACTGGAAGGCGGTAATTCTGATGCCCTCTTCGGATATTTGGAAATATGTTTGGAACTCTCTGCCCATGATGATCGCTGTGTTGATCCTATTGCTGGCGGCCTCTTCTCTGATTTCTTTTCTACTTTCCAGGCAGCTGGTGCAGCCGATCATCCGCCTTTCCGCCGCTATGGTGACGGTGCGGGACGAGCGGAACCTGCCCCTGCCCATCCCGGTGCCCTCCTCCAACGACGAAATCGAGGTGCTGTACCGCAGCTATAACCGGATGCTGGAGTGGATTCAGCGGCTGATGGAGGAGGCGGTGGACGAGGCCGAAAAGCTCCGCCAGGCCCAGATTCAGTTTATGCAGGCCCAGATCAATCCCCATTTCGTCTACAATACTCTGGATTCTATCAGCTGCTGCGCATTAATGGAAGGGAACGACGATATCGTCACCATGGTGGCCTCCCTGATAAGCATTCTGAAGTACAGCATCAACTTTTCCCGGACCATGGTACCGCTGCGGGAGGAGATCGACTACCTACGCCACTATATCCAGATACAGAAGCTTCGATATAAAAATGGCTTCCGCTTTATCTGTGATGTGCCGGAGAAATACGGTTTGATCAGGATTGCCCCCATCATCCTCCAGCCTCTGGTGGAGAACGCCCTTTTCCATGCCCAGAGCTATGAGGAGATGCTGGAGATACGCCTGTTCTGTGAGGAGACCCATGAGGTGCTGCGCATCCACGTGAAGGACAACGGCGTGGAGGGGGATGCGAAGCGGCTCAACAATATGCTCCTTTCCACGGAATCGGAGAAGGCAAAAGACGGTCGGGAAATTGGCATCCGCAATGTCAACAACCGGATACGTCTGCTCATCGGCGGTGACAGCGGCCTGCACTATGAACAGGATGAAAAGGGAGGCATGGATGCCATCATCCAAATTCCCTTGGATTTCCGCAGGGATGATACATGATATTTTTATGTTTACGCAAATAAATCAGGCTGGAAAGTGCAGAGGCAGTTTTCCAGCCTGATTTTATAATAAATTAGTTGATTGTCTTGAAAAATGCTTGATTTACGGGCATATTCGCAGGTTTGCAGATTGATTTTACTACTCATTTACTACTTTTAACGAATTGAGCCTTGATATGCAAAAGCACCTGCGAAGCTGCCGGATAAACCGCTTTACGCGGCACGTCGAAAAGAAAAATAAAATAAGCACCACCTATAAGGCGGCGTTTCTCACTCCCACACAGGAGAACAGGAACGCTGCTTTTTTTATGCCCTCATGTTACGCAGTAAGGGCAAATAAAGCCTTGATTTATGCGGCTCTTAGAGCGCGGAAATGAGAAAGGCAAGGGTTGATACCTTTTCCCTCAAAATCGCGTTTCTACTGCGTAACAAATCCAACCAAAGGAGTGATGAAGCTATGGCAGTTTTCCGCGTGGAAAAGAACAAAGGTTATACGGTTATGAGCAACCACCATTTACGCAACAAGGAACTTTCCCTAAAGGCAAAGGGCTTGTTGTCGCAAATGCTCTCACTTCCCGAAGATTGGGACTACACCCTTGCAGGGCTGTCCCTTATCAACCGGGAAAGTATCGACGCTATCCGCACCGCTGTATGGGAGCTTGAAAAAGCCGGATATATCACAAGGCGGCAGGGACGCGACGAGAAAGGCAAAATGACCGCTATCGAGTACACCATTTACGAACAGCCACAGCCCCCGGCATTGGATTGTCCGGTATTGGAAAATCCAACAGCGGATAAGCCGATATTGGAAAATCCGACACCGGATAACCCGACGTCGGAAAATCCAACGCAATTAAATAAAGAGATACAAAAGACTAACTTACCAAAAAAAGAAAAATTAAATACAGATATATCAAGTACCCATTCCATTCCTTTCCATTCCCTAAATCCCTCTCCCTTAGAGGACGCGGCACAGCCGCCGGAACGGAAGCGAAAGGAAGCGACAGACGCATACCGAGTATATGAGGAAATTATCAAGGACAATATCGAGTATGAGCATTTCATCAAGCACACTGACTTTGAAAAAGAACGCTTGGACGAGATTGTGTCCCTTATCCTTGAAACGGTCTGCACCAGCCGAAAGACTATCCGTATCGCCGGGGACGATTACCCGGCAGAGCTTGTGAAAGAAAAGTTTATGAAACTCAACAGCAGTCATATTGAGTTTGTCTTTGCTTGTATGAGTGAGAACACCACCAAAATCCGCAACATCAAGCAATATCTGAAAGCGGTGCTGTTCAACGCCCCAAACACCATTGACAGCTATTACACCGCCCTTGTCAACCACGATATGTACGGCGGGCGCACTATCCAGTCGGCAAGAAGCAAGGGCATACCCGACTACACCTGCAACGAGGACGAAAGTCTATAAACCAACCCAAAGGAGGATTTTATGATGACACAGAAAACAGGAGCTTTGATTTTTGATGAAACCGCTGACCGCTACGACATTCGCTTTGACCTTAACGACTATTACGGGGGCTTACATTGCGGCGACTGCATGGAGGTTTTTGTGCGGGGCAAATGGAAGCCGACCCGCATGGAGTACGGGGACAACTGGTATCTTGTGGGTATTCGGGCGGCAGACCTTTCCGGGCTGCGGGTGCGGATTTAATAGGGCGGCGTGAAAACGGACGCTCTTTTTTCATGCCCGCCCCGCTTCCCGGCGGCGGGCATACCACCATAGAACACGAAAGGAGGAACCCCATTGCAGGAGGAAACCAACGAAAAGACCATAGCCCTCTACATCAAGACCGGGAAGCTGACCGCGCAGCAGCTCCAAAAGGCTATGAAAGCCCTGCTTGCACAGATGAAAAAGCAGCATGACAAACAGAAAATCCCGCATGGAAAGCAGACCTTAAAACAGCTTATGAAGCAGAACGCGGGCGTTTCCAACATTGAAATCACAAAGGACAATATCAAAGCCTTTGAGAGTACGGCGAAGAAATACGGAATTGACTTTGCCCTAAAGAAAGACAGCACCGAAACACCGCCCCGCTATCTTGTATTTTTCAAGGGACGGGACGCGGACGCACTGACCGCAGCTTTCAAGGAGTTTTCCGCAAAGAAGCTGACGCAGGAACAAAAGCCCTCTATCCGCAAGCTGATTGTTTCCCTCAAAGAAAAGGCGGCGGCTTTGAACGCACAGCGGGAAAAAGTCAAAAACAAAGACAGGGGGATTGCAAGATGAACGCTATCAACTGGAAAAAGCTGATACTTCCCAACATTCCCTATCTGCTCTTTGTGTATCTCTTTGATAAAGTCGGGCAGGCGGTACGCCTTGCGCCGGGGGCAGACCTGTCCGGCAAGGTGCTGTCGCTTGGGGAGGGCTTTTCTATGGCTTTTGCAAATCCGCTTCCGAGCCTTGCCCCTATGGATTTACTGATAGGGATTTTCGGCGCGCTGCTTATCCGGCTGATTGTCTATGTAAAAGGCAAGAATGCGAAGAAATACCGCAAAGGTGTGGAATACGGCTCTGCCCGTTGAGGTGCATAATTTCAAGTGTAAGCAATACATACATTGACACAGGAGGTTATGCACATGGATAATTACGGGAAAATCACAGCCCTTTACTCCCGCCTTTCAGTTGGTGACGAGGACAGGGATGGCGGCGAGAGCAACAGCATAGTCAATCAAAAGGCATTCCTTGAACGGTATGCCCGGCAGCAGAAGCTGACGAATATCCGGCACTACATCGACGATGACGAAAGCGGCAGGTTCTTTGACCGCTCCGCCTATGTGCGGATGATGGAGGATGTGGAGAGCGGCAAAATCGGCGTCTGCATCATGAAAGACATGACCCGCTGGGGGCGCGATTATCTCCAGGTGGGGAACGCCATGGAGGTATTCAGACGGAACAATGTGCGCTTTATCGCCGTCAACAACGGTATCGACAGCGAGAAGCCCGAAACGCTGGAATTTGCGCCGTTCATCAACATCATGTCGGAATGGTACGCCCGCGACATCAGCAAGAAAGTGAAAACAGGCATCCGCACAAAGGGGACAAGCGGAAAGCCCATCGCCACCGAAGCCCCCTACGGCTATATGAAAGACCCCGGCAACAAGGATTTTTGGATAATTGACGAAGAAGCCGCCGAAGTTGTCCGCCTGATTTTCCGCCTTTTTCTGGACGGGAAAAACCGAAACCAAATCGCCGTTTATCTGAAAAACGAGCAAATCCCAACGCCCACATTCTACATGAAAGAGCGCGGGCGGGGAACATCCCAGAACAAGCCGCTGAACGAGGAAAACCGCTATAACTGGAACAAGGCCACGCTGACCCGCATCCTCACACGGCAGGAGTATTGCGGCGATATTGTCAATTTCAAGACCGCCAAGCATTACCGGGATAAGCGAAACCACTATGTTGACAAAAGCCAGTGGCACATCACCGAGAATGTCCATGAGCCGATCATCAGCCGCGAGGACTTTGAGAATGTCCAGCGCATCCTTGCGGACGCTCCGGTCAGACGGCCTAACGGTGACGGATATGTCCACCCCCTGTCGGGCTTGATGTACTGCAAAGACTGCGGTTCAAAAATGCACATCCGCACCATCCGGGGGAGCGGCGGCAACCGCTATGTGACCTATTGCAGCGAGTACGCCAAGGGCAAGGCCAAGCACCCCAAATGCCGCTCTCCCCACCGCATTGATGTGGATATTGTCATGGAGAATATCGCAGAGGTTTTGCGGAAGATAGCACAGTTTTCCCTCTCCAACAAAGCGGAGTTTGAAGCGTTGGTAAAGAGCAGCCTTGCCAAAGGACAGACGGACGAAATGAAGAAGCTGCAAAAGCGTCTGCCCCAAATCACCCGCCGTCTGGAACAGGTTGAGCAGGTGCTGAACAAGCTGTATGAGGACAACGCCCTGGGAGCCATCGAGCCGGACAGATACGAGCAGTTATCGCAGAAGTATTCGGAGGAATATTACCAACTGAAAAAGGAACAGGAGGAAATCACGGCGCGTCTGTCCGAGCAGGAAAACCAGACCCAGCGGGCAAAGAAGTTTATCCGGCTGGTGGAAAGCTACTGCAATTTTGAGGAAGTCACCCCCACCGCCATCAACGAGTTTATCAGCAAAATTGAGATGCAGGAGCGCGATGTGAAAAGGGCGAGATACATCGTCCAGCGCATCAAGGTGTATTTCAATTACATCGGGAAGTTTGAAAATGAGCTGACCGAGGAGATAGCCCTCAGCGAGCAGGAGTGCCAGCGGATGGGGAGGAAATCGAGAAAGCCAAGCATGAAGCTGCTACCTGACGCTATCCCGCTGACGGAGGAACAGTTCAAGACCTTTTTGGAGAAGACCATCACCACTGAACACAGCCGCCGCATACTGGATGAATTGACCGCCCAGAACGCCCCCACAGAGGGCACAGAAACGGCGGCACAGGGTGGTAACACGCCACCCACCGCCAAAACCGCCATACAGCGCGTGGAAACGGCGCGGACGGGGACAGGGGAAGTTTATAAAGGTAACGGACATTGCATCTACTCTTATCAAGTTAAAATGTCAAAAACTCTTGACATTTCTTCTTTGACTTGATATTATAAAAATGTAAAAAGTATTTGACATTTTAAATCCGCTTTAATATTGAAAGGAGTAAGATATTATGCCAGTAGGTGCAAGAATTTTTTTAGGAATTGTTTTATTTGTGTTTACCTCATTGGATATATTCATGTTGGTATCACTCTTAAAACCGGGCGATGAACGCAATCAAGTTATTGTATGGAAATCAAGTTCTTTTACTTTGCTTGCAATGGTGGGCGCAAACATTTTAGACGTTATTGAAAATTTTGTAAGAGCACAGCCCATGTCACAAAACCCTTTTATTCAACTGGAAGTTGCCGCCATTGTTTATTTTGTAACCCTTATGTTTTATAAAAAAAGGCATGGTGGTTGATATGGAAAATACCATCAGAAACAGACGAAAGGAGTTAGGGCTATCCCAAGAGGAATTAGCGAGAAAATGCGGTGTTTCCAGACAGACCGTAAATGCAATCGAAAACAACAAGTATGACCCTACATTAGCATTAGCGTTTAGCCTTGCAAAAGAGTTGTGTGTTACTGTTGATGAACTTTTTATACCGTCTTAATTCGTGAGAAAACAACAACTAAATAACTACTACTTTCACAGTTGCACCACCAAGCAGGAAATCCCAAAATGGACTTCCTGCTTTTCTTATATTTGAAACCAGAAAAGGAAACGGGAAGAATTAAATCTCCCTTGCTTGACAGTCCAGCTAATAAAAGTCAAGAAGAAAAGTGGGAAACCCGGATTGCCTGAGATAAGGTACAATAAGTTGCGCAAAAAAAGACAAGGTTTGCAGCTCTCTGGTAGAATGAAGTATGGACACACCATTCAG
>JAAWRH010000084.1 GCA_022800935.1 Oscillospiraceae bacterium | reverse complement strand
TTTCCCGCTCCGCAAAACGGAGGGCATTGGAGATCAGATTTTCCAGAACGCGGTACAGCAGCTCCCCGTCAAGGACGGCCCTCCCCTTCGGCACATGGAACTCGTAGGAAAAACGCACCTCGGTATTCTGAAACAGGATGGATAAGGAATCCGCCATGTGCTGTAAAAAATCAGGAAGCTCCACCTCTCTGCGGCGAACTTCTGTTTCTTCGATAGCGCCCAGGTCGCGCATGGTATCGGTATAGCGGCCCATGCGCTCTGCGGTAATGCCGAGATTGGAGAGCGCCTTTTCCAGTTTTTGCTCCGTCAAGGTTCCGCCTTTGTTGTTCTCCTGCAAATATTCCACATAGCCGGTCATAATGGCGATGGGGTTACGCAGATCGTGGGCCACGGACGCCTGCAATGCGCGGCGTTCCTCCAGCATGCTCCACATTTGACGGTTATTCTCATATAGGGTCTGCCGCATTTTCTCAAAGGCGGCACAGAGCTGGCCTAATTCATCCTGCCCGTCAAAGGTGATCTGAAAATTCAAATCCCGGTCCCCAATGTGGGCGGTGGCATCCATCAGGACAGTGATCGGCGGCTCCAGTATTCTACAATAAAACCACCACCCGCACAAAGTAATTCCAATGACTGCAAACAGGAACGGCAGCAGCGCCATACAGACCTGTGAAGCGCGGTAGGCCATTTTGGCTTTGGCGGAAAGCATAGAGTAGCTGGATTCAATACGCTCTATCATGTAGCTCGTCTGTCCCTGACTATTGTTGTGTTCCTGACCGTCTGCTATCAGTTGGCCGAATGGCTCTGGCGAGCCATCAAGGACATACCTCATCTTTGCCTCTGTGACCGTTCCATCCGGGGTAGTTGTCTGCTGCGTCAGCCAGACCTCATTGGAATCGGGGAGAATATGCTTTTGGAAACGGTAACAGCCGAAAATCGCAAAGCCGCTGCAAAAGAACACAATCAGCATTGTGACCGCCACAGCTTTCATAAAAGAGCGTTTCAATGACTGCCTTTTTATTTTTTCCATCGGTAGCCCATCCCCCAGACTGTTTCGATGTACTCACTTCCGCTGGCCTGCATGAGTTTCGCACGGATTTTGCGGATATGCTCTTTAATCACGCTGCTGTCGCCCTCCGCGTCATAGCCCCATACCGCCTCATAGATGCGCTCTTTGTCAAAGACCTGATTGGGGTTGGAGGACAGAAATTCGATAATGTCAAATTCCCTCTTGGAAAGGGAAAGCTCCTGCTCATTCCAAAATACTTTTCTGTCAGAGAGGTTGATAATCAGCCCCTGGGAGGTCACGACCTCCGGCGGGCGGTTACTCCGCTCGTCCCGGCGCAGATGAGCCTCAATGCGGGCAAGCAATTCCTGCAAGCCGAAAGGCTTGGTGATATAGTCGTCCCCTCCCGCCCGCAGGCCGTTGACCTTATCCTGCTCTGTGATCCGCGCTGTCAGGAACAGGATAGGGCAGACGATATGATTCCGAATGACCTTGCACAGTTCCAGGCCATCCATCCCCGGCATATTGATGTCCAAGAGAATGAGATTTGGCTTTGTATTCAGCTTCGCCAAGGCTTCATCGCTGCTGTTGGCTACGGAAACCATATAGCCGTGATCCTGCAAATGGGTTGAAAGCAATTCAGTCAGGATTGGTTCGTCATCAACGATTAAAATTTTGTATGCCATGGGGACACCTCCAGTCTTTTTTATGATATAGGGAGAAAGTCAAAATTTGGTCAAGTTTTATTTTATCGAGTTCCTATTTTCGCAACGACATCATCTGCTCAAGCCGCTGGCGCGCTGTATAGTTTATCTCCAGCAAATGCGCACGTAGCTTCCCTGCGAGAAACAGCTGATTTAGAGTTCCGGCTAATATTCTTGAAGATACTTTTCACGTTAGCTTTGTTGGAGGTAACAGGATCTTTTCATAAGCTAGCCAACACTAAATTTTTCAGAGGTATTATCACATATTGTCTCTTTTAGCCGAAACAGGCGCGGCAGCATGGCGCAGAACGTTGTTTTTTCATCTATCCGCCGGAATTTAGGGCAATTCAGCCTAAAACCGCCGAACATTCAATTTGACAGCCGGGAAAAGGTTTCGTATAATGGAAAGAACAACGGCGTTTGAGCAATCAAAATACTGCGCCAGAAGAAAAGGAGACTGAATATGAACCCGGACGGTGGTATATGGCCATCCATCATTATTATCTTGTTGACAGCGATATTAGGGGCGTTCCTTATGGTGGGGGACGCGGCGATTACAAACCTCAACGAGGGAAAGCTGAAAAAACTGCTGGAGGAAAAGAAAAAGCAGGACGTGGGAGAAAAGCTGGACTTTATTTTAAAATCCCCCAACCGTTTTTTCATCACCGTACATTTTGGGCTGACGTTGAGTAGCTTTATCATATCGGTGTCGGCACTGCGGATATTTCTAAAGCTGACAAGGGGAGTTCTTGAGGAAAGAAGCACAGCGTATATTGTATCGGTATCCGCGATGGTGCTGTTGCTGGCGTTTATGGTGGTCACGCTGCTGCGGGTGCTTCCCCACCGGCTGGTGACGCTCCATCCAGAAAGGACGGCGATTGCCGTCGCCAAGCCGCTGCTGTTCCTCTATCATGTCTTTCGGCCCTTTTCGGCGGTTCCGTCGCTGCTATCGGACGGCATCCTCCGGCTGATGGGGTATGACCCCAAGCACATGCAGGAGGAAGTAACGGAGGAAGAAATCCGCATGATGGTGGATATGGGTAACGAGACCGGCGCGATTGAAAAAAGCGAAAAGGAAATGATCAACAATATTTTCGAGTTTGACGACCGCACCGCTGCCGAACTGATGACCCACCGCACCGAGATTACAGCTATACCGGCGGACGCCAATCTGGAGGAAATCGTTCGCTTGGCCACCGAGGAAGGCTATTCCCGTATGCCTGTGTATGAAGAGGACATAGACAACATCGTCGGGGTATTGTATGTCAAGGACCTCCTGGAATTCGCTATCCTGCCCCCGGCGGAATTCAACGTCCGGGACCATATGCGTTCCGCGCTGTATGTTCCAGAGACCAACCGCTGTGAGGAGCTTTTCCAGCAGCTGAAGGCGAAAAAATTGCAGATGGCCATTGTGGTGGATGAATACGGCGGTACCTCCGGCCTGGTGACTATGGAGGACCTGCTGGAATCCATCGTCGGCAACATCCAGGACGAATACGACGAGGAGGAGGAGCAGATATCCCGCGTGGCGGAGCACATCTACCTGATAGACGGCACCACCTCCCTAGAGGATGTGGAGAAGCTGTTTGACATAACCTTCCCGGAGGATTCGGAGTACGACACTCTGGGCGGATACATCACCGAGCAGCTGGGACATATTCCGCGGGCTGGAGAGCTGGCCGGGGTTACGCTGGAAAACGTCCGGTTTACAGTGGTCAGTATGATAGAGCGGCGCATTGCAAAGGTAAGGGCGGAGCAGAATGTCCTCGGTCCGGAGCTGTGTGATGCTGACCGTCAATAGATGACGGATAAAAATTTGCGGGCTGAAAAACCTGTTGATTCAAGGTTTTTCAGCCCGCTTCTAGCTGCGGCGAAGCTTCTAAATGGGCTCTTGGTCATCCATGGAAATTCCGGCCGCCTTCATAAAAGCTTTGGCAATCACCATATGCCCGCCCAACTGGGGATGTACATGGTCCCAGGTGTAAAAGCAGGGATGGTTGTACTTCATGCCCTTGTCAAACTCCGCCATGGCATCCACATAGATGGCGCCATATTTGTCACAGAGTTCCTTTGCGCCGGCGTTGTATTTGTCCACCATGGCCCGGAAGGGCTCCTCATGGTTGGGCTCCATGTAGCAGCAGGAGATCACCAGCATCCCCTTGACCTGGGGCATGGTGCGGGAGATCATCTGCTCATAGTTCTTCATAAAGCTGTCGAAGGACACATGGCGGTGGGGAATATGGGGGTTATCAAACTGCCGCCAGATATCGTTGACGCCAATCATGCAGGAGACATAGTCGGGGTGGTGGGACAGCACGTCCTCATCCCAGCGCTCCAGCAGATCCCTGCTGGTGTTGCCGCTGATTCCGGTGTTGATGATGCGCATCTGAAGATCGGGGCGGCAGGCGGTGAGGAGGGCATCTACCACGGCGGGATAACCTCTGCCAAGGTCTTCCTTGCGGTTTTCGGCGATGGGACGGGTACGGCCCACGTCGGTAACAGAGTCACCTGCCATAACCAGGGTTGTACGGGATTCAAAGAGGCACATGGGGGAATCACTCCTTTTTAATATTAGGGGCTTTCTTTTTTGGATGAATCTGCTTTTATTCTATCGCGAAATGGGGAAATGTCAATGGAAAGAGGCAAAAATGCATATTTTTCTCTTGACAAAACGCCCTGTAAGGCATAATATATAAGTGCAGAGTCTGTTTCAGGGCGGAGTGAAATTCTCCACTGGCGGTATAGTCCGCGAGCCCGAAAGGGTATGATTTGGTGCGATTCCAAAACCAACGGTGAAAGGCCGGATGAAAGAAACGGATGTTAAAGTTTGTTTTTCCTGTTGTTGGGGAAACACACGTCCATTTAACATTCAAAGCCTGTCAGCAGTAGCGCTGGCGGGCTTTTTTTGCAGGGTTTATCAAAACCTGGCAGACTCCTTGCATAGAATAAAGGAGGAATTGTTCTATGGAAAACACAAAACAGACAAAATACCCAGCCAAAAGTACAAACATTCACACCCTGGCAAAAATCGCGGTATTGAGCGCAGTGGCGGTAGTGGTTATGATGTTCAAATTCCCGCTGCCCTTTGCCCCCAGCTTTTATAAGCTGGATTTCAGCGAGATTCCTGCCCTGATTGGCGGGTTTGCCATAGGGCCCATGGCGGCGGTCGCCATTGAAGGGCTGAAAAACCTGCTCAACCTGCTGATTGACGGCACTACCACCGCCGGTATTGGGGAGCTTTCCAACTTTCTCCATGGCTGCGCGATGGTTCTTCCCGCTGCCCTGCTCTACCGAAGGAGCAAGTCAAAGAAAACCGCCGTCATCGGCTTAACAGTCGGAACTGTCACCCGTACCGCCGTTTCCGCTGTGCTGAATGCCTTTGTGCTGCTCCCTGCTTACGCATACTTTATGAAGATGGATATCAGCGCCTTTGTGGGTATGGGGACCAAGATAAACGCCGCCATTACCGACCTGCCGACTTTGGTAATGTTTGCGGTTGTTCCCTTTAATCTGCTGAAGGGCGTGCTGGTTTCAGTCATCACCCTGCTGAGCTACAAGTACATTTCCCCGCTGCTGAAAAAGTAAGAAGACATCTCCGGGCAAGAATCAAGGGGCCGTGTTGGAGATTTCAATCCACGCCCTCCCCGCGGAGGGCGAC
>JAAWRH010000083.1 GCA_022800935.1 Oscillospiraceae bacterium | reverse complement strand
CGCCTTTCCGGTACATCCCTTATATGGATGTGCCTTGGCACTTTTTTGACATCTTATGAGTGCCTTTCGTAACGGCTTTTGCGATGATGGTTAGAGGAAGATGAGGTTAGAGGTTCTGTATTTTTATGCAATTCCCTTATCCGAAAATCAAGCCCCCTTTTGAAGGAAACCATTTAAATTATTTCCCAAATCACAAACCACAATAAATGGTTTTCGTCAACAGCTTGACAATCATACAAAATCAGTCTACAATTTGACATAGAGAATTTGCATACCAAGGAGGACGGCAGATGCTTGTACTTGAAAATATTGTCTGGACACTCCCCACTGGCGGGGATATCCTAAAAGGTGTAAACCTGGAAATACCCGATGGGAAACTCACTGTCATCACCGGGCCCAATGGAGGCGGCAAAACCTCTCTGGCCAAAATCATCTCCGGGGTCGAAACACCTACCTCTGGACATATCATCCTCAACGGAGAGGATATCACAGAGTTTGACGTGACACAACGCGCCCGGCGGGGAATCGGCTATGCCTTCCAACAGCCGGTGCGCTTTAAAGGACTTACCGTCCGCAGCCTTTTGGAGCTGGCGGCTGGGGAATCCCTCTCTGAACCGGCGCTGTGCGGCTTGCTGGGAAAGGTGGGCCTCTGCGCACGGGATTATATCGACCGGGAAGCGGACGCCAGCCTCTCCGGCGGAGAGATCAAACGGGTGGAAATCGCCACCCTTCTGGCGCGCCGGAACCTTTCCCTGGCTGTCTTTGACGAGCCGGAGGCAGGGATCGATCTGTGGAGCTTTTCTGGATTGATCGATGTGTTCCAGCAGCTTAAAAAGGACTCCGGCCCGTCTATGCTGATTATCTCCCATCAGGAAAGGATACTCCAAATCGCGGATAACATTGTCGTCATTGCGGATGGAAAGGTGCGTATGTCCGGAGCGGGCGGAGAAGTCCTTCCTATGCTTCTGGAGGGAGAAATGTCCAGCCAGTGTCCGATTCATGAAATGAAAGGAAGGGATTGTCTATGAATGCCATTACGGAAAAGCTCCTTGGAATGATATCAGATTGGAAGGGCGCTTTTCAGGGAGCATATAATATCCGAGAGGATGGACAGTGTGCCGGAAGACAGTCCAGCGATAACATCAGGATTGAAAATAAGCCCGACGCACCGGGGCTAATCATCCATATCGCCCCTGGGACCAAGGGAGAAACGGTGTATATCCCCGCCTGCGTCACCCACAGTAATGTGGACGATGTGGTGTATAATGAGTTTTATGTAGGTGCGGAGGCGGATGTGGAAATCGTGGCGGGCTGCGGAGTCCACTCCGACGGAGAAGAGGATGCCCGGCACAATGGGATACACAGCTTCTATCTGAAACAGGGCGCCCATGTGGTATATAAGGAAAAGCATATCGGTACCGGTACTGGACAAGGGTTGAGGAAAATTGATCCCATCACCAGTTGTGTATTGGAGGCGGACTCTGTTTTGGAGATGGACACAACGCAGATCGGCGGGGTAGACCGTACCACAAGAAAGACCGTCGCCAAGGTGGCAGACCGTGCAAAGCTGGTTATTCGGGAACGACTGATGACAGACGGCGAGGAAACGGCAAAGACAGAGTTTGAGGTTGACTTAAACGGACAGGATTCAGGGGTGGACCTGATATCCCGGTCGGTTGCCAGGGACAGCTCCCAGCAGGAATACCGCTCGATTATTCGGGGGAATAACCGGTGTACCGGTCATTCGGAATGCGATGCCATTTTAGTGGGGAACGGCAAGGTCAGCGCTGCCCCGGAGCTGTTTGCCGGAAATCTGGATGCCGCGCTGATTCATGAGGCGGCGATTGGAAAGATTGCCGGAGAGCAAATTTTAAAGCTGAGGACTTTAGGGCTTACAGAGGAAGAAGCGGAGGAAAAAATTATTGAAGGGTTTTTAAAAGGATGAGTCGGAAAATACAGTGGGAGCCAGAGACGTCGGAAGGGAGTATTCATTTATGATGATTGCGGACTTACACATCCATTCCAAATATTCCCGCGCAACCAGCCGGGACAGTGTCCCGGAAATGCTGGAGCTGTGGGCCAGAAGAAAGGGAATTCATCTCCTGGGCTCCGGGGATTTTACCCATCCCGCCTGGCGGGAAGAGCTTCGGGAAAAGCTGGTTCCGGCAGAGGAAGGATTATATCGTTTAAGGAATGACCTCCGTCAGCCGGACCGCATCGCCGGGGAACAGATTCAGCCGCGGTTCGTGCTGTCTGGGGAGATTAGCTCCATCTACAAGAAAAACGGCAGGACCCGCAAGGTTCACAATGTCATCCTTCTCCCCAGTCTGGATGCTGCGGAAACGCTTTCCAAAAAGCTGGAGGCCATTGGGAATATCCATTCCGACGGCCGGCCTATATTGGGGCTGGACAGCCGCGACCTGCTGGAGATCACCCTGGAGGCCTGCCCGGAGGCGGTATTTATACCCGCCCATATCTGGACGCCCCATTTCTCCCTGTTCGGGGCATTTTCCGGCTTTGATACCATAGAAGAATGCTTCGGCGACCTTACTCCTTACATTCATGCAGTGGAAACGGGGCTTTCCTCTGATCCTCCCATGAATTGGCGGGTATCCGCTCTGGACAAGTACACATTGGTTTCCCATTCAGATGCCCATTCTCCCGCCAAGCTGGGACGGGAGGCGAACTTGCTGGACATTCCAATGTCCTATCAGGGTCTTTCAGACGCAATTCAGGGGAAAAAGCCGGAAAACTTTTGGGGGACCATCGAATTCTTCCCGGAGGAGGGAAAATACCATTATGACGGCCATCGGAACTGCAACCTGTGCCTGAAGCCAGCAGATGCGGAACGGTATCAGGGAATCTGTCCGGTATGCGGCAAAAAGCTGACCATCGGGGTAGAGCACCGGGTGGAGCAGTTGGCGGACCGGCCGGAGGGGGCGTCCAGGGAAAACGCCAAACCCTTTGAGAGTCTTGCCCCTCTGCCGGAGGTAATCGCCGCTTGTACGGGGGCATCTCCGAATGGGGTTTCGGTGCAAAGACAGTATCGGGAAATTTTGGAAAAGCTGGGAAACGAATTTTACATTTTGCGGGAAGCCTCTGTTGAACAGCTTCAAGCAACCGCGGGTCCCTGTGTTGCGGAGGGGATACGCCGTCTGCGCCGGGGCGAGGTGGAACGGATTCCCGGCTATGATGGAGAGTATGGGGAAATCCGGCTGTTAAGCGAGGACGAACGGGAAGCTTTCAGCGGACAGACCTCTTTGTTTGCGGTGGAAACCCTTTCTCAACAGCAGGATAAAGAGGATATCTCTTTGGAATATCCTGCGGAAACGATTCCGGAGGATGATTCCCTCAATAAGGGCGGCGGTGATGTACTGAATCGGGAACAGCAGGAGGCGGTTGAGGCCCTGGAGCCGGTGACAGCGGTCATAGCGGGGCCGGGCACCGGCAAAACCAAAACCTTGGTTTCCCGTATCGCCTATCTGATAGAGACACGGGGCGTAAAGCCCTCCCAGATAACGGCTGTTACCTTTACCAACAAGGCTGCCAATGAGATGCGCCAGCGGCTGGAACAGCGTTTGGGAGGCCGTAAGGCAGTTCGTGGAATGACCATTGGAACATTCCATAGCATCTGTCTGCAAAGGCTTTCCCAAAGGGGGCCGGTACGCCTGATTGACGAATCCGCCGCTATGGAGCTTGCTGCGGAGGTTTTAAAGGAAAGCGGTGAAAAGGGTTCTGCCAAAGATTTTTTGGGCTGGGTTTCCCGGCGGAAAAACGGACTGTCAGAACAGAAGGAGAGCTATTCAGAGGACGCCTTTCAGCAATACGAACAGCGTCTGCACCGCTTTGACGGGCTTGATTTTGACGACCTGCTCACCGAGGAATGGAAATATGGGGAAGAATCATCAGAGAAACGCGGAAAGGCCAATCCTTTTGCCTATCTTCTGGTGGATGAGTTCCAGGACATCAATCCCATTCAGTACCGTCTGATCCGGCAGTGGGCCAAAGGAGGAAAAAGCCTTTTTGTCATTGGCGACCCGGATCAAGCCATTTACGGCTTTCGAGGAGCTGATGCAGACTGCTTTGGACATTTACAGGAGGAGTGTCCGAGTATGCGGACTATCCGACTGGTTCAAAATTACCGGTCCACTCCGGAGATCATTTCCTGTGCTATGGCAGCGATTGCCTCCAACCCCGGAGATGAACGGGAATTGATGGCTACCAAACCAGCGGATATTCCGGTGCGTCTGATTACAGCGGCAAGTGATCTTTCTGAGGGAATCTTTATCGCCAAGGAAATCAACAAGATGGTTGGCGGCATTGATATGCTGGATGCCAATCAGGGAAAATCCGCAGACCGGGTTCATTTCAGGGGTTTTTCTGAAATCGGCATTCTATATCGGACCCATAGACAGGCAGACCTGCTAGAAAAATGTCTCCAGCGGGAGGGAATTCCCTATGTTGTGGCGGGCAGAGACGATTTCCTGGCTGACGAGCTGGTGCAGGGAAGCTTGGATTTCTTTCGTTTCCTGTTAAATCCTCTTAATATAGCTGCTCTGTCGGGGTGTCTCAGCAGACTTTGGAAATGTCCCAAGGATATCATCTTGTCCCTGAAAGAGGAAATAGAAAAAAAATTCAGTGACGGTATTGCTTTAGGCGCGGAACAGGTGGAGGAGCTGTCAAAGGATTTTAGTGACCGCCCTCATCTGAATGGATTTTTCCAATCTGTGCGGGAGCTCCTTCCAATGGCGGTAAAGGGAAAGCCGTGGAAGCTTTTGGAGACTCTGGCGGGATATGCGGGAATTTCCGGTGAACCCCTGGACAAGCTACAGCGGACAGCGATATTTTACAAGAGCATGGGAGAATTCCTGGAGGCCCTAACCTTGGGTCAGGAGAGCGACCTGGCGCGCAGCGCCTCTGCCAGGAAATACGATTCCGGCGCGGTGACACTGATGACGCTGCACGGATCGAAGGGCCTGGAATTCCCCGCTGTATTTCTGTGCGGAGTGAAAAAAGGAACACTGCCGCTGGAATCGGTCCGGGGGACTATAGACGCAGAAGAAGAACGCCGGTTATTTTATGTGGGAATCACCCGCGCTCAGGAGGAACTGGTGGTTCTAACCCGAAAGGAAGAATCTTCCTTCCTTTCCGAGATACCCTCTAAACTCTTCCAAAGGGAAGCCGCAGAGGGAGCAGCAAAGGCCAACCGGGAGGTACAGTTGAGCTTTTTCTAAAGGCTTTCCTCCGGACAATCTAATCCTACAGAACGTGACTTGTACATAAGTTAAATTTTAATATTTCCGCTAAAAAAATCCCCCTGGCTGCCAACAAGATGCAGTCAGGGGGACTTTTTGCATAAATATACAAAACTGTTCCTCTTATTTCCACCTGATAGCTTCTATTTCATAGTCTTCAAAAAGGCATTCATAAGATGTCAAAAAGGGATAGGGAACATCCATATAAG
>JAAWRH010000082.1 GCA_022800935.1 Oscillospiraceae bacterium | reverse complement strand
GAAGCTGATGGATATCGCCTTCCACTTTGCCAAGATGTTCATGCATTTCGCTGCGGGTCTCTTCCAGGCCGCCCTGAAGCTGATGGATATCGCCTTCCATTCTGTCGAGACGTCCATGCATTTCGCTGCGTGTCTCTTCCAAACCAACCTGAAGCTGGTGAATATCACCCTCCATTTTGTCCAGCCTGTTGTCCATTGAACCCATATGTGAGTTCATCTGCTCAAGAAGCGCTAAAATTTTTTCCTCATTGTTCATCTTCCCGCCCCCTTCCGGATTGTCGATACTATTATCTTAGCACGGGAAAAAAGCTCTGTCAATAAAAACCACATTCTCTTTCCCCCCTTTGGGCGTTACGAAAATATATGATAAAATTGTAAATATTTACAGAATAGCGCAGGGACAGTTGCCTTTTGCTCCGCAAATAGAGTATACTAAAAGATACCTGCACAGGAATGACAGATTCGGCATACCATGCTCCGTTTTCAGCGGCCAAAACGAAAAGACTATGAAAAAAGAGGTTGTACCCTTTTATGAATTTTACTCCATTTACTCAATTAGACCTGACAGAACCGCTGCTGCGGGCAGTGGAGGACCTGGGTTTTACGGAAGCGACGGAAATCCAGGCCCAAAGTATTCCCCTGATTCGGGAGGGCAAGGATATGATTGGGCGTTCCCAGACCGGGACGGGGAAAACCCTTGCCTTTGGCATCCCCGCTGTGGAATCGGTCAACGCCTCCAGCCGGAAGGTACAGGTCCTCGTTCTCTGCCCCACCCGCGAGCTGGCCATGCAGGCCTGCGCTGAGCTGCGCAAGCTCTCCCGCTACCGCCCCGGCGTCCGCCCGGAGGAGGTATACGGCGGCGTATCTATGCAACGGCAGGTATACGCCCTGCAATCCGGCGCCAATGTGGTAGTCGGCACACCGGGGCGGATCATGGACCATATGCGCCGGGGAACGCTGAAGCTGGACAGCATACATCTGGTGGTACTGGACGAGGCCGACGAAATGCTGAGCATGGGTTTTAAGGAAGACATAGAGACCATTCTGTCTGAAACCCCCGCAGAGCGGCAGACGGTCCTGTTTTCCGCCACCATGCCGCCGGAAATCCTCCGCCTGACCCATGAGTTTCAGCACAACCCCGCCATGGTGGAGATAGATAAAAAGCAGCCCTCGGTCAAGGCAATTCACCAGATGTCCTATTCGGTCCCGGCCCTGCGGAAGATGGACGCCCTCAACCTGCTTCTCCGCTTCCATGACCCCAGACTCGCCATTATCTTCTGCAACACCAAAAAAACTGTGGACGAGCTGACCGAATATCTGAATAGACATCATTTTAAAGCCGAGGCCCTTCACGGGGATATGAAGCAGCCCCAGCGCACCCAGGTGCTCTCCGGCTTCAAATCCGCACGGACCAGGCTTCTGGTTGCCACCGACGTAGCGGCCAGAGGAATTGATGTGGAAAACATAGATTTTGTCATCAACTTCGATATTCCACAGGACCCGGAGTATTACATCCACCGGATTGGACGCACCGGGCGTGCGGGAAAATCCGGCACGGCCATCACCCTCTGTTGCGGACGGCAGCAGCAATGGCAGATGAACGATATCGCCAAGCTCGCCAAATCCCATATCGAACAGCTCCCCCTCCCCGCTCCGGAGGAGATTTACGCAATGGCAGAGCGGCGGCAGCTGGACCGGATTCTCCAGATTCTCTCTCAAAGGGACGAGGGTGCGGATTCCCCATGTTCGGCCATGGCGCAGAGCGTATTGGATGCCGGCACAGAGCGGGGAATGACCCCCAGAGACATTATTGCCCTTCTGCTAGAGCAGCAGAGCCAGCCGCTCTCCGACCTTCCAGTCATTCTGCCAGAGCCGTTGGAACGGGAACGCATCCCCAAACGCACGCTGGCACAGCCCGCCCGCAGCGGACGGAAACGCCCCCGCCGGGACGGCGATATGAGCTACATTCTTCTGAATGTGGGAAGGAACCAAAATATCATGCCGGGGAATATTGTAGGGGCTATTACCCAGTACACCGGCATCTCCGGCAGCGAGATCGGACGCATTGATCTGTTTGACGAGCGTTCCATCGTAGGGGTTCCGTCAGAAAAGGTCGATGGGATTCTGGAAAAGCTCCGCAGCTTTAAAATCTGCGGTCAAAAGGCCGATGCTCAGCTGAGCGCTGACAGCAGCCTTGGCAGAAAGGGGCTCTGGGACCGGAACGGCGGCCGTTCTGGTTCCCGCAAGCTCAGGAGAGGTCCCTCCCGTTAAGAACATGTGCCGTGCAAATACAGACAGAATTCTGTTGTAAGGAGTCGTACAGGTATGGATCGAACAGAGCGAAAAATAAGCAGAATCGCCCGTGCGGCGCAGAGATACGTCAACGGCTCCCTGGCAAAGCTGGGCGTGGGATCAACAGAATACGAATGTCTGCTGCTGATCCGCAAAAACGAGGGAACCACCCAGTCCTTTTTGCAGGAACGGCTCTATGTTGACAAGGCGGCGGTAGCGCGGATGATTACCAACCTGGAAAAAAAGGGGCTGGTGGTCCGTAAACGGGACGAGCGGGACCGCCGCGCCAACAATATTTACAGCACTGAAAAGGCCAGGGAGGTCCGCGCCGACAAACAAGGGGCGGAATCCATGTTTTACGAGTGGCTGCTGGAAAGCTACTCCGATGAAGAGCTGAAGCCGTTTCTGGAGATTCTCGGCGATCTGTATGAAAGGGCCAGGGCGGAGCGCCAGATGGATTACCGTCAGTTTAAGGCTTGGCTGGCGGAGAGAAACGGTAAAATGGACACAAGGGAAGGAGCTTCCCAAACACACCTGTAAAAACTGCTTTCTGTAAAATAAAAAGGACGTATTCTGCATTTTGGCAGAGATACGTCCTTTTTTCAATTTATTTTCGCTGCGCATACAATCATTTCCAGCACTACAGCAGGCTCTCTATCTCCTCAACAGCCTGGCGCATCCGCTCCATGTTACTGACATCCGCCTGATATAATCCCTCTGCCGTCTCCGCTGAAGTTAGAGCCTGTATTCCACGGTCATGAATACAGGCTCTTAACGCAAGAAGTCAAAATCGCATACATAAATTACGCTGTTTTGTCATTGTTTTTATTTAAAATATCCAATATAATATGAACGAAACATATAGGAAAGCGGTGATTCACTTGTCCAGTCGAACAACTATGACCAAGCAAAAGCGCCAATCCAGAACGAAGCTTTTTCTAAAGCGGTTTTCCAAACAGAAATATATTTTCATGCTGGTTGTGCCTGGAGTAATATGGTTTATCGTTTTTAAATATTACCCGCTCCGGTTCATTATCAATGCCTTTACCAATTATGGTACTGTAGCCAATCCCCGCTTTACCGGTCTTGCCAACTTCCAGCGCCTCTTTCTTTCGCCAAATTTCTGGAGGGCATTTCGGAATACCTTAATTCTTAGTTTTTACAACATTGTATTCTATTTCCCCATCCCCATTATCTTGGCGCTGAGCCTCAATGAATTGAAAAACCAGTTTGCCAAAAAAGCTGCCCAGTTTGTCATTTATATTCCTCACTTTCTGTCCTGGGTGGTCGTTGGGGGATTGTTTAACATGATGCTGGCACCCAGTGACGGAATCATCAACAAGGCGCTGATCTCCATGGGGATCATCTCGGAACCAATTTACTTTATGGCCTCTGTCAAATGGTTCCGAAGCGTGCTGGTCGGCACCGAAATCTGGAAAAGTGCCGGTTATGGGGCGGTCATCTATATCGCCGCCATCTCATCAATAGATACCCAACTGTATGACGCAGCCGCCGTTGACGGCGCGGGGTACTGGGCCCGCACCTGGCATGTCACCTTGCCGGGCATCCGCAATACGATTGCAACTGTGCTTCTGCTTACGCTTTCCCGCGTAATGCAGATGTTTGAACAGATTTTGGTCATGTATAATTCCGCGGTTATGGATGTTTCCGATGTACTGCGCACCTTCTCCTATGTGGAGGGCCTTAACCGCGGCAACGTCGGCTACGCAACGGCAATTGGTCTGTTTACCTCCATTGTCAGTGTGCTGCTGATTCTTGGATGTAATCTGTTCAGCAAAAAAGTGCTTGATGAGGAAATTATTTAGAAGGGGGCGATATTTTGAAAGTAAGCAGGTCTCGCAGGGTGTTTCTTGTTCTGAATGCCCTCTTTGTGCTTTTGGTCTGCCTTGCGATTGCCTTACCTATATGGATGGTAGTCGTCACATCCTTTTCCAGCAACGAGGTAGCCGCGACAGAAGGATTTGTCTTTATCCCCAAGGGGTTCCACCTGGACAGTTACCAAGCCGTTTTTTCCAGCAGCGGCTATATGGGGGCATTTATCCGGTCTATCGGCGTTACCATTGCCTCCACCGCCCTTTCCATGGCCCTTACCACTACCATGGCGTATGCCCTTGCCCAGAAGGATTTGGTTTTCCGTAACTTCTTTATGAATGCGGTTTTGCTCACGATGGTTGTCGATGGCGGGATCATCCCCTTCTATATGGTAATACGGCAGATGGGAATGATCGACACCTACGCCGCCCTAATCATTCCAATGGCAATTACCACCTATAACCTTATTTTAATGCGCAACTTCTTCGGTTCCCTGCCGGAAAGCCTGATGGAATCCGCCCGCTTGGATGGGTGCAACGAGCTGGGGATACTCTGTCGGATCGTCCTTCCGGTCTCAGTCCCTATTCTGGCGGCCATTCTCCTATTCTATGCTGTGGGGCACTGGAATCGGTATTTTGAGGTGATTATGTTTATCAATTCCTCCAAAAAGTATACCCTTCAGGTTTTACTGCGGCAGCTGATTTTCCAAAGCGAGGGGGAGGGCACCTTCAGTGTCCAGGTCAATAACTTCAAAATGGCCTGAACCCCTCACCCGTCAGGGGACGGTTGCAATACGGGGGTATTTGAAAGGAGAAAAACTGATTTTTGAAGCAGAGGATAACGGGGTGGGTATCCAGCCCGATGTCCTTCAAGATATACGTCTGACCTTATCCAAGGCACAAACAGACGCAGGGAGGTACTTCGCGCTGAACAATGTACACCAAAGGATTCAGATACTCTACGGAGAAGCTTATGGCCTGGAAGTGGAAAGCGAGGTGGGAAAAGGTACCCTGGTACGGATCAACCTCCCCAAGACGCCGCCGAAAAACGGCATATCTGCCGGCATGGGATTGGAGGGCGAATAAGTGTATAAGCTGATGATTGCGGACGACGAACCTATTGTGGTAGAAGGACTCCGGGACGGGATTGACTGGAAGCAATACAACATTGAAGTGGTAGGCTGCGCCTATAACGGGATACAGGCGGAGGAAGTGTGCAGAAAGGAACTTCCCGATATTATCATAACGGATATAAAAATGCCGGGGGCGGAGAGAGTGTAAAATAAAGTGTGTAAGTAGTCTGAGGGACAGCTTATGCACTTTATTTTTATGCAAGAGTGCAGTAGACTAAGGAAGAGATAAGAAAGGG
>JAAWRH010000032.1 GCA_022800935.1 Oscillospiraceae bacterium | reverse complement strand
ACGGCGATTTTGAAAGAGAGCGCCCATACGTTCGGGAAGTGCGTGGTGGTCGTAACGCACTCTGGCGAGGTGGCAAAACAGGCGGATGTGGTGCTGGAACTCAGGCGGGGGAGTTTAAAAGCAGCTGAGCCCGATTCGCCGCAGTAAACGGAACCCCCATATAGGGGGCAAAGCTCCCACAAACCAAAAACACTCATAGCATTGAAAAAGGGAGTGCGCAGCAAACGTACTCCCCTTTTATTTGTCCTGACAAAGATTTTTACCGGTTCATCTCGCTGACCGGTCCCGTGCTGTTGTGGTTGGATATAATCCTGGAAATCTCCTTGAAATCGCTGACCGGCATGTCCCCCGGAATGGTGTTCTTCACCGCCGCCATGGCGTTGCCGAAGCGAACGGCCTCCATGTAATCCCCGAATTTCAGCATTCCAAACAGGGCCCCTGCCAGATAGGCGTCGCCGCTGCCGATACGGTCCACCACCTCAATGTCCTTGTACCCTGGCTCAGAGTAGAACTTGTCCTCGCTGCGGGAATACAGGGTGGAATCCCAGCAATGCTTGGTGGGACTAATCACCGTCCTGCTGGTGGAGGCCACCACCTCGATATCGGTGCCCTCGCAGTAACTGCGCATGATATCCTCCATGGTGCCGGTCTTCTGCATCATCCGGCGGGAGGTCTCCTCGGAGATAAAGAGGATGTCCAGATAGGGCAGTATCTCGTTGACCACGTTCCGGGCGGTCTCCTCGTCCCAAAGGGTGGCCCGATAGTTGACGTCAAAGGAAATCTTCACCCCGTGGGCCTTAAAGCGCTTGATCATCTCAATGGCCACCTTGCGGATGTTCTCGCTCAGGGCCAGGGTGATGCCGCTGACGTGGAACACCTGGGTGCTGGAGTAGATGGACTCCGGAATTTCGTCGATGCTCAGGGTGTTGATGGTGGAATTGGAGCGGTCATAGACCACGGTGGACTTCCTGGGGTGGGCGCCAATCTCATAGTAATATACACCGAGACGGGATTCCCCGCTGCGGTCAAAGACAATGTAATCGTCGCTGACGCCGCTAAAGCGGACGCGGTTGACCACAAACTTGCCAATCTCGTTGTCGGGCAGCTTGGTGACAATGCCGGTGTGCAGCCCCAGCAGGGAGATGCCGGACACCACGTTCAGCTCCGAGCCGCCCACCCGCTTTTCAAAGGTTTCACATTGGGAGATGCGCTCCTTGCCCTCCGGGGAAAGGCGCAGCATGACCTCGCCCAACCCCAGGACGGAAAACTCTGTGTTCTGGTTCAAATTTTTCAGCATGACATGACCCCCATCGTATGTAATACGCCGGTCCCCGCCGCTTTCGGAGCGGGAACCGGCTTGGGAAAAGTATGTTATCTTTATTTTAATCTATTTTCACCCGAACCGCAAGTGAAAATTCGGAAATTTTGGTAGTTTTCACAAAGTGTCGGTCAGAACCGTATTTCCGCCCATTTTCCGGAGGAAAACCGCCGGTAAACAAAGACAAAGCGCACACACTGGTCCAGCAGGAACGCGGCCCAGGCCCCCAAAAGGCCCCACCCCAGCAGATAGGCCATGGACCCGGTGAGGGATGGGCGCAGAATGGTAATGCTGATAAACGTCACCATCGCCACATATTTGACGTCTCCCGCGCCCCGCAGGCAACCGGTGAACACCACCTGGGAAATCTGTACCAGGCAGATGACCACCGCGAAGAACATCACCTGACTCCCCAGCTCCAGGATTTCCGCCTCCTGGGAAAACAACCCGATAATGGGACGGCGGGCCACCAGGAACAGGGTCATCAGCACCAGGGAGAAGCAGAAAGCCACCCGCTGGCACAGCTTGCCATAGAGCAGCGAAAGGTCGGGGCGCTCCTTCCCAAGGTTCTGCCCCACCAGGGATGTGGCGGCAACGCTCAGGCCGTCCCCGCAGGAGAAGGACAGGTTCACCACATGCATACAGATCAGATGGGTGGCATAGGGAATGGTCCCCAGGCTGGCGATGAGCTTGGAGTTGATGAAAAAGCCCACCCTGGCGCAGGCCTGGTCCACTAGGGTCCCCGAACCGATGTTGGCGATATTCTTCATCGTCTCCTTGTCAAAGGCCCACTTCTGCCGCAGGCGCAGCTGTAAAAATCCTCCGGGCCGTGTCACCGACACCAGCGCCATGACAAAGGCGGTAAAGTTGCCGATGGAGGTTGCCAAGGCGGCCCCCGCAATGCCCAGGCGCGGGAAGCCCAGGTTTCCCCCAATGAGCAGGTAGTTGAAAATGACGTTTACAATATTTGCGGTCATATTCGTGACCATGGAGATGCGGGTATTGCCCACGCCCCGCTGGGAGGCGGTCATGGTCAGGCTCAGGGCTGTGAACACCACCCCGAACAGGATAATCCGCATATAAGTCACACCCATGTCTATCACGTCCGGCTGGGCCCCGGCAAACAGCAGGATGGGCCGCGCAAAGGTAAAGCAGAGGGATGCCAGGGTGAGTACCAGCATCAGGGATACCATCAGCGCCTGGGTCAGGCAGCGGTTGGCCCCATCCCGGTCATTTTGGCCCTTGCGCCGGGCCACGATGGTGGTCACCGCCGCGTTGAGGGAGTTGATGGCCGCCAGAGTGATCATACGGGGCTGGTCGGTGATTCCCACCGCCGCGATGGCCTCCGGCCCCAGGGTACTGACCATCATGCTGTCCACCGAGGAGATGATGGACACCAGTATCATCTCCGCCACAGCCGGGGCGGCCACCTTGGCCACATCCTTCAGGGCGGCTTTGGCCTTGGGCAGCTCCCCATGCCGCCGGTCCTCCGGCACCAGGGCGGTGGGTGAAAAATAGGATTTGAGTATTGACGCCATAACAGAATACCTTCTTCATTTAAAATTATCCATTCTAATATTTTAGTACGGCAGCAGAAATTGTGCAATCATTCCGGCGGAATTCGATATTTTCTTTGCATTTTTTCCGGACAGGTTATAAGGTTATAAAAAACGAACCCCGAATGGCTTCAGGGTTCGTTCCGCACTTTATTGATAAGAAAAGGAAACGCTTTTGGCAATCTCCGCTAGCTGCTCATGAGACAGTATATCCGCATGGAAAAGCACACACATGAAATAGGGCTCCCCCGCCATGTCATAGGCGAGAATACCGTCATACTCGATCCATGGCGCGTCCGGGGTGTGTCCGGCGTAATTTTCTATATCGTGGATAAGGGGACGGCAGAGGGCGACGCTGGCCGTATCCGTATGGGAAACCGGCTCATACCCGTTGTGGTAATCCGCATGGTTGGCAAGGGCGATTGTCGCGTAAATCTGCATGGGGAGGTCCTCCGAGGAGGTGTCCACCGATTGCAGGTCCTCCGCGTCCGCGGCAAAGGGATAAAAGGTTATGGTCCCCGCCGTCTCCCCATTGGCCGTGATGGCAAAGGAGGGCAGCGGCAGATTAGACGCTTCCGCCCCCATAATCTCGACAGCGGACATTCCCTCCGGCAGGGCCATGGAGATGTGATAGCCTTTTCCATTCCCGCCGGTAGTCAGTTCCTTCGGGAAGGTCATATTGATGGGGCCTCCCCCGCCCTGTTTTCCGACGGGGTTCAAAATGAGTCCTATGCCTACCGCAATCACAACCAGAACAGCAGCGATGGAAACCCACAGCTTAGTCTTTTTATACTGTAAAATAGAGCGAATCCTACCCTTCACCCCGTTTTCCCCCAGGGCCAGGGGCTGTCCGCCGGAAAACCGCCGCCTGGAGGACAGCGCCAGCAGCACCGAGGAGTATTCCCCCTTCATCTCCGAAAAATCCTCCTCAGAGGTCAAATTCTTTCCCATCCGGAGGAGCACCCGCTCGTCGCAGCTCTTCTCCATGTCCATCTCAAAGAGGAAAAATGCCAGCCATGCCAGGGGGTTCATCCAGTGGATACAGACCAGCAGCCAGAACAAGGGCTTTGCGATGTGGTCGCCCCGGCGCAGGTGGGCAAGCTCATGGGCCAGTATGTAGTCCGTTTCTCTCTGGGAAAGCCCCTGGGGCAGGTAAACCACCGGCCGGAACAGCCCGAACAAAAAGGTGGAACGCGCCCCGGCGGGCAGATAGGCAATCCGTACCCCCATCCCGTCAGGCCGGACGGTTCTCAGCCCCTGGAGGCTGCAATGCACCCGCCAGGTACATACCGCGCTGTAAAGGAGCAGCGCGCACACGCCGGCCGCCCACAGGCAGGCCCAGAATAACGGCCAGCCCCAGTTCCCCGTCCCGGAGGCCGCCGCTGCGGGGCCGCCGGGAAGCAGAGGATTCTGTACAACAGTCTGTCCGTTTTGCAGCCCCTGGGCCGTCAGCGTTACAGGGGTTCCCAGGGCGGAGGGAATCAGGCTGTACAGGCTGGAGAAGGAAAAGGGACAGCACAGACGGAATATCACCGCGGCCCAGAGGGGATAAACACTTCTCTTTGGGACGCGGTATAAGACCAGCCGCACCGCCAGGACAAACAGAATCGTCCAACCTGCGGATACGGTCATGGATAAAACCCCTGAAAAAATCTTTGTCAGCCATTCAGACATATGCTATTCCCCCTTATACCGGTCGATGAGCTTTTGAATCTCCGCCACCTCTTGGTCGTCCAGTCCCTTTCCCCGCGTAAAGGCCGCGAAGAACCGGGGCAGGGAGCCGTCAAACTGCTGGGACACAAATTCCCTGGACTGCTGGGCGGCGAACTCGTCCTTGGCCAAAAGGGCGCGGACGGTGCCGCCGTCGTTGAGGAACAGCCCCTTGTTCTCCAGCTTTTTCAGCATGGTGTAGGTAGTTGTCTTTTTCCACTCCAGCTCCTCGCCGCAGAGGCGCACCAGATCCGAAGAGGCCATCGGCTGGTGCTCCCAGATGATGGCCGCCAGGCGGCTTTCGGCTTTTGTCAGATTGGTCATTGCCATGGGACAGGACCCCTTTCTGAAATTGCAAATTAGTCTATAAGTTATAGAACGTTCTATGATGCTATTCTACAACTTATAGACCAATTTGTCAAGGTCTTTTCTCAAATTTCAAAAAATCTGTGGTGTGATACCGATCCCTGATAAATTATAGGTAAAAAGCACGACCCACCAATGCTGGCAACCCATTCAAACAGAGAGGACGGACATCGCGCCCGCCCACCTGTTACAATCGCGCTTCGAGTGGCGAAACACTCACTTGTAACTGTCTTGCATGTAGAGCCAAGAGAAGCTCCCATAGTAAATATCTCATTTAAGGGCTGAGATACACCACTGTTAAGAAGCATAGCTACTTCTAAAATTAGCGGACAATCGTTATTTTTTCGCCTTTACTGGGTAATAATAATCCATCTGATTATACCCTATGATTTCCTGTGCAGAGGGCGGTGTAATCACATTGCCCAGCTCCAAACGAGAGGAATCCCGCTCAAGCCCGTTTTCGCCCAGAAACTTGTCCACCTCTGCATTCATCAGCTTTTTATCCGTTTTCTGGTCTATGTCCGTTGCAACGGCATAGAGCCCGCCCGGAAAGTCAATCACTTCAAACTCTGACGGAGGCGTTATCCCCTCGTCCAGCGTATACAGCCAGACAAACCCCTCCCCTGCCCAGTACAGGTAATCCTTCGGGAACATACCGCGCTTCTGTGAAGAAAACCACTCCTCAAACCGGGTGAACTTTTCCTCCCCAAACATGCCTGTTCCTGATGAAACCATTTTGCAGGCTGGCATTTCATAAATTCTGATGCTTTGCATCTCTTTCTCCTCCATGGCACACTTCATCTACCGATTGGTTCAGTCAATGGTTAAATCCTCCGTTACAATTCCCAACGCTTCCAGCTTTGCCTTGGTGGTTTTCAGTTGGTACTGAATCTCCTTTTCCCTGTCATCGGCGGCTTTGATCCGCTGAAGGTCGATGAATTTGTCCATTAAAATAGTGGCCTGCCCTTTTTCGGTCATTTCAAATTCCTCCATATGCTGTTCTCCTTTCCCAAAGGGTTTTTATGATATTTCTACAATATCAAATAAGACGGTAGGTGTCAAGTAGAAGCTTCTGCCGTTCATGCCTCAATTCTGCTTTGTTCAAAAATAATTTGCAATTAAAATTATATAATTAGATTGACAAATTATAAGACAGGTGATATCATATACTCAAGCCCAAACGAAAATCCCATGGGCGGAAAGGAGCTGTCAGCCCTCATGAAACGGAGCGTGTACAGCCTTGTGCTGATGGACGACGTTGTCCGCAAAATCGACCAGGCGGCCTATTCCATGAACACCAGCCGCTCCAACCTGATCAACCGGATTCTGGCGGAATACGTCTCCTGCCCCACCCCGGAGCAGCGGACCAAGGATATCTTTGAGCAGATCGCCCAGGCGGTCAGCGGGGAGCGCACCTTCCAGATACAGGGTCCCCCCTCCGACGGCATGATGTCCATCCGCAGCGCCCTGCGGTTCCGGTACAATCCCACCATCCGCTATGCGGTGGAGCTTTACCGGGAGGGCGGAGACGGTGGGGACGGTTTCGGGGAACTGCGGGTGAGCTCCCGAACCCAGAGCCGGCAGCTGCTGGAATACCTGGAGGATTTCTTCACCCGGTTTGCCCGCATGGAGCTGATGGAACGCCGGCTTTCCGCCGGGGTGCTGGAATACCACATGGAGGGCGGAAGGTTTACCCGCAAGTTCACCCTCCCCCAAAATGTCCTCCAACTGACCAACCAGCAGCTGGGGAGTGCCATCGCCTGGTATATCCAGATGTTTGACCAGGTGATGGAAAGCTATTTTGACAGCGTTTCCCTGGACCAGCGGCCGGAAGAAGGCATGAAAAAAATTTATTTGGCTTATCTGAAACAAACAGAATGGTTGATATAAACCGGAAGGAGGTTTCCTTATTATGAATGCACAGAAATTCACCCAAAAATCCCTGGAGGCCATTCAGGAGGCCCAAAATTTAGCCATTGAGCACCAGAATATGCAGATTGAAACCCCTCACCTGGCCTATTCCCTGCTCAACCAGGAAAACGGCCTGATTCCCCAGCTCCTGATGAAGATGGGGATTGCGGCGGACAATCTGGCGGCCCAGGTGCTGGATATCGTCCGCAAGATGCCCCGCGTCAGCGGTTCGGGCCGAGAGCAGGGCAAGGTATACGTCTCCCAGGAGGTGGACCAGTTCCTCATTGACGCGGAAAAGACCGCCGAAAAGATGAAGGACGAATACGTCTCGGTGGAGCACGTCTTCCTCACCCTCTTTGACACCAAGGACCGCGCCCTGAAGGACGCCTTCAACACCTTCGGACTGAAGAAGGATGCCTTCTTAAAGGCCCTTGCCACCGTCCGGGGAAACACCCGCGTCACCTCCGATTCCCCCGAATCCACCTACGACGCCCTGAACAAATACGGCTCCGACCTGGTGGAGCGGGCCAAAAACAACAAGCTTGACCCGGTGATTGGCCGGGACTCCGAAATCCGCAACGTCATCCGCATCCTCTCCCGGAAGACCAAGAACAACCCTGTCCTCATCGGGGAACCGGGAGTGGGCAAAACCGCCATCGCCGAGGGCCTTGCCCAGCGGATTGTCCGCGGCGACGTGCCGGACAGCCTCAAGGACCGAAAGGTGTTCGCCCTGGATATGGGCGCGCTCATCGCCGGAGCCAAGTTCCGGGGGGAATTTGAGGAGCGCCTGAAAGCCGTCCTGGCGGAGATCAAAAAGAGCGAAGGGCAGATTATCCTCTTTATCGACGAGCTGCACACCATCGTCGGGGCCGGGAAAACCGAGGGCTCCATGGATGCGGGCAACCTGTTAAAGCCGCTGTTGGCGCGGGGCGAGCTCCACTGCATCGGCGCAACCACCTTGGACGAGTACCGCCAGTACATCGAAAAGGACGCGGCGCTGGAGCGGCGGTTCCAGCCGGTGCTGGTGGAGGAGCCCACTGTGGAGGACACCATCGCCATCCTCCGGGGCCTGAAGGAACGGTACGAGGTATTCCACGGGGTGCAGATACAGGATGCGGCCATCATCGCGGCGGCCACTCTTTCCAACCGGTACATCACCGACCGGTTCCTGCCGGACAAGGCCATCGACCTGGTGGATGAGGCCTGCGCCATGATACGCACCGAGATAGACTCCATGCCCACCGAACTGGACGTGATTTCCCGGAAAATCATCCAGCACGAGATAGAGGAAGCAGCCCTGAAAAAGGAGACCGACACCCTTGCCCAGGAGCACCTGGCGGAAATCCAGAAGGAACTGGCGGAGATGCGCTCCCAATTCAGCGCCATGAAAGCCCAGTGGGAAAACGAAAAATCCGCCATCACCAAGGTGCAGAAGCTGAAGGAGGAGCTGGAGCAGGTAAACGCCCAGATTGAAAAGGCGGAGCGGGAATACGACCTGAACAAGGCTGCCGAGCTGAAATACGGCCGTCTGCCGGAGCTCCAGAAGCAGATGGAGGAGGAACAGGCCCTTGCGTCCAAGGCCTCCAAAGGGGATTCCCTGCTGCGGGACAAGGTGACAGACGAGGAAATCGCCCGCATTGTGGAGCGGTGGACCGGAATCCCGGTGGCCCGCCTGATGGAGGGCGAACGGGAAAAGCTGCTCCACCTGGAGGACATCCTCCATCAAAGGGTCATCGGGCAGGACGAGGCGGTCACAAAGGTATCGGAGGCGATTCTCCGCTCCCGCGCCGGGATACAGAGCCCCAACCGTCCCATCGGCTCCTTCCTGTTTCTGGGCCCCACCGGCGTGGGCAAAACCGAGCTGGCCAAGGCCCTGGCCCAATCCCTGTTTGACGACGAGAAAAACATCGTCCGCATTGACATGAGCGAGTACATGGAGAAGTTCTCCGTCTCCCGCCTCATCGGAGCGCCTCCCGGATACGTGGGCTATGAGGAGGGCGGACAGCTCACCGAGGCGGTGCGCCGCAAGCCCTATTCGGTCATTCTCTTTGACGAGATTGAAAAGGCCCACCCCGATGTGTTCAACATCCTGCTCCAGGTGCTGGACGACGGCCGGATTACCGATTCCCAGGGCCGGACGGTGGACTTTAAGAACACCATCATCATCCTGACCTCCAATCTGGGTTCGTCCTATCTCATCGACGGCATCGGCCCTGACGGGGAGATCACCGAAAGCGCCAGGGAACAGGTGCAGCAGCTTCTGCGCCAGTCCTTCCGCCCCGAATTTCTCAACCGTCTGGATGAAATTGTCTTCTACAAGCCCCTCTCCAAGGAAAACATCTTCTCCATCATCGACCTGCTGGTGGAGGACCTACGGAAGCGGCTCCAGGAAAAGCAGCTTGGCATCCGTCTGACCGATACGGCAAAGACCTTTATTGTGGATAAGGGATATGACCCCATCTACGGGGCAAGGCCGCTGAAGCGGTTCCTGCAAAGCAGTGTGGAGACCCTTATTGCAAAGATGATTATCAAAGAAGACCTCCTTCCCCAGACGACCCTTGTGGTGGATTACGACGGGCGGGAGCTGACGGTTACACAGGAAAAATAGGCAGAGAAAAGGCGCACCGGAATTTTCCGGTGCGCCTTGGTTTATTTAAGACAGTTACTCTTTTTCCTGTCTTGAAGCAAGATATTTTTCAACCATTCCAATAATTGTTTCCGCTTTCTCAATCTGTTCCGATGCTTCTTGCTCAGTAACAATATAAAAATCCTGATAATCCGCCCTCTCTCGCAAACGATATGCAGAAGCAATCACCTTTGAAATGCCACTTTCAAAGCTACCCATCCTTACATAATTTTGATTAAAAATTGCAATAATACCTGAATGCTTGCTTGAATCAAGACCATCCAACGCCAAAACTGAACGCATTGCATGAAAAATCGCATAATAAGAGCGATTAACGGAACTTCTAAATTCTTTTAACTCATACAAAAGCTTAGCCGTATTCAAATCCGATTTTGCGGTTTCAAAACGATATTTAGACAATTCTGTCATGCTGCCTTCCATAAGACAATCCCTTCTTTTTCAACATTGCGGTAAAACGGAATAGCATTCAGCCATTTTTTGAACTTCTCATGTTCAATATCGATTACAGAAAAGACCTTATTATATTTTAAATCCATGTCCACCACAAAATCCAGGAGCTTATCCTCTTCCTCCGATGTAAAGGGGCGGTCCACAAGAATTGCAATATCAACGTCAGAATCCCACTCCGCCGTTCCCCTGGCAACCGAGCCATAGAGGATAATCGACGCAATCCCCTTGGGAATAATCGCTATAATCCCCGCTACCAGCTCATCCAGAACAGACTGTTCAATAAAATTGCCGTACATAATCGCCGCTCCCTTCTCCCGGAATTTCTATTTCCATTATAACAGATTCATAGGGAAAAAGAAAGTATCCCGTGAAAAAACCGACTATCATAAAAGAATTTATTTCGACTCCATAAACTCCCCATAGGGAACAGCAAATTGATCAATCGTTTCCCTGGGAATGTAATAAAAAGTTATCTGCTGCCCCTGGGGAATCAGTATAATGTCCCCCTCATCACTGAACCATATCTGCATACTTTCATACTTTTCCCGATAGCCGAAATCCACAACTCGGATTTCCCTGGTTTTGGAATCCATCAGATATAAGATGTGCTCTTTCCAAAGGCAATTCAAGCCGGCCTCTTCACATCTCCAAGATTGACTGCCGCCGGAACTTTCCAGACTCAGGCCCAGAACCCGAACCGGAACATTGTCCTTCCACACTACCCAGCACAGACGGTGCCCGTCCCCAAAAGGAGATTCACTTACTGTTTCCCCGTCGGACAGATAATCCTGAAAAGGCCGCCCCGGCACGATATATGTTATTCCCGCTACTACTCCGTAGTCTTTGACCTCTCCCGCAGCAGGATCATAGCGCTTAAAATTCCATTCATCCACCCCTTTTATCGGGGCCAGTTCATATAATTTCCCATCCGGCTGGCGGACGGGCCTCTTTTCAAAGGTTCCCGCCGGAAGCTCCTGTATTTCATCCGTTCGTGTATCATATATGACCATATTTTCGTCAAAGACAATCAGGAAACGGGTTTCGTCTATTTTAACCGTAAAGGACCCGATTCCCCCTCCGTAATCCTTTTCCAAAACCAGTGGAGCTGTCCTTTTGCCTGTCGCTAAATCCACTTTACTGATACAGCGGCCGCTGTTGTCCTCTGTCCACGATGAATAATAATACCCGGATTTCATCATAATGGGTACCCCCGTCGGTTCATAGTGGGATTCCCACCGTTCCCCTGCGGTTGTATATTGTTTTGAAGCTGTATCATAAACGACAATAGCCCCCTCATCATATTCCCCGTTGCCGGATATTCCAGGCACCTTGTCCGTCAAATATTCAAACAGCACCTTTCCCTCTACAAAGTTTCTAAGTTCAATTCGCTCATACGGGATATCCGGCGAGGGCTGAATAACATGGTACAGCCCGCTGGATTCCTCCTGAAAGGGCTCATACCCGGCAACCGGGTTTTCCACATACAACGGCCTGGGCTCTTCCTCTGACTCTTCCGGTGCGGCGCTGGAAACAGAAGGGCTCTCTTTGCTTTCGCTGGATACCGGTACACTGACAGAGCTGCTGCCTATACTCCCTTGGGGCACAGCTGGAGCACAGCCGCCCAAAATCGCCAAAGCCGCCGAAGCCATCCAAAATTTGTAAATATATCTCATATTTTAACCCCCTTTTTCTTTTACCATTATACTCCCCCCCATTCCTGTTTTTCAACTGTATTTTACATTTCCTCCGCCCTGTCACATACAGAAATCAAAAAATTTATTCCATGTGTTCATAAAATATTTATCATTTCTCCCACCGAAATTTGATATAATAATAAAAAGACTTTCAGACAACAGACAACAGCCGCGCCCTGTCACGGCGGGAAAGAGGTTTTCCCCTTGAACAATACAAAGCATAAAAGACTGCTGCAAATTCTCCTTCTCCTGCTGACCGTCTGCGTCGTTTTATTCATCTTCTCCAACTCCCGCGAAAACGCCGCGGAATCCAGCAGCCGCAGCCAGCAGCTCACCCGTTTTATCAACTACGCCCTGCGTTCAGTGAATCTTCCTTGGCGTGTGACTGAACACCTGGTGCGCAAGGCCGCTCACTTTCTGGAATATGCCCTTCTAGGCTTTTTTGTGGCCCTGACCGCCGCCTCCTTTACCGCCCGGAAACTCCTTCGGGGGATGATTGCTTTCCCCGCATGCCTGCTGGTGGCAGTGATCGATGAAAACATCCAGCGCTTTTCCTCCGGCAGAACCCCCAGCAGAACAGACGTCCTTATTGATTTCTGCGGGAGCAGCTTCGGCATCTGCTTTGCCATCGGGATTTTGATATGGGTTCTATATATCACTCATAAATACGCCCTCCCTCCCCCCGATTCCCAGGATGGTGAACCGCCTGCGCTGTCATAAACGCAAGGCCCCCGCCGCAGACTGTGCGGCGGGGGCCTTGTGCAACTGTCAATATATTCTGCACGGATGGGTTGACTGATACCACTGTCTTTCCAGCTGGGCGTATATCTCCCGCTGTTCCCTTAAAAATGCCTTTTCCTTCTGCCGCTCCAGCGCCTGCTTTTGCTGGAAGGATTTCCACTGTCCGCAGGCCTTGTGGCAGCCCTCCCGGTATAGGGCGCAATTCTTTTGACAGGGCAGCGCCATATGTATCCACTCCTCTCGGCTTCCGTTTGTTCCTGCTCTATTATATGGAAATCCGGTGGGTTTCAGTTGCCTTTTTGGTCGAAAAATCCAAAAAATCCTTCGGCAAAAAACGACCGAAAATGTTTAAGGGTCTATTAAACACCTGTATAAATCGTCCCCTTCTGCAAACCCTATAACCGTCATACAGAGAAGCCTGTTCTTCTAAAGGGACTTCTCCAGGAAAGGAGCCGGAAAAATGTCTTCCAACCAAACCAATCATCCACAGCACACCAAGGCGTGGAGTTCCCCCTGCGACGCCGTCATGCTCAACCGCATCTACCGGGACGCCCGGATCGGCGCGGAAACCATAGACTCCCTCCTCCCCCACAGCAGCAGCCCGGCCATGTCCGCCAGCATGATCCGCCAGATGTACCGCTACCGCGGCTTTGCCCATATGGCAAAGGAACAGCTCCGCCAGAAGGGAGAGGTTCCCCGGCGGGCCTCCCCCATGTCCAGGGCATCCATCCGCTTCGGCGTGGCCACCCACACCCTGTTTGACAACAGTAATTCTCACCTTGCGGAGCTGGTCATCAACGGCAGCACCATGGGGGTCATCGACATGACCAAGGCAATCCGAAGCATTCCCAGCGGACAGCAGGCAAGGAACCTTGGAAAAGAGCTGCTTCAGTTTGAACAGAACAGCATAGACGAGATGAAACGATATCTTCACTGAGAAAGTGGGTGAAACCAAAATGGCCAAAATAGAAAAAGCACACCGTTCCAAGGCGGGAAAAACCCAATGGGTGATTGAGGGAAACCGAACGGTAATCCCCCAGAGCAGCCAGCCCTCCACCTTTGCGGTGAACATGGCTGACCGCAGAGTTGACCGCCTTTCTGAGGACGGGGTCCCCCATCCCAGCGAGGAGGACGTCATTGAAGCAAAGGTATTCGTGGACCAAAACCATAAGTAGCCCGTAAAGTCTCCCCCGACCGTATCCGGCGTTGTGCCGGGTACGGTTTTTAGCTGTATGAGGAGAGTCCTGGAAGCAGCGGCCAAACGGTTTATCTGCTGGATTGTTTCAAATTATTCAAAAAACAGCCTTGAAAGCATAAGAATTGTATGCTACAATAATTGCCGTATATGCAGCTTATCGGAATCATTCCAGTTTGGCAATCAAAAACGACGAGGTGAATCATTATGAACCATGGACTTAGAACAGCCGCAGCGATTCTGGCGTCGGCGGCGATTCTGCTGGCAGGGTGCAGCAAACAAGAGGAAACTCCCTCCGAGGACAGCTCCACCACCAGCAGTTCCACCAGCTCCTCCACTTCCTCCGCCAGCCAGAGCAAATCCCTGACCCCGGCGGAGGCCAACGCACGCATCCGGGAAAAGGATGTCACCCTCATCCAGTTTGAGGACCCCCAGCCGGGGGATACCATCGCCACCATCCAGACCACCATGGGGGACATTGTCATCCGCTTCTTCCCTGAGGAGGCCCCAAAGGCGGTGGAGAATTTTGTCACCCACTCCAAGAACGGCTACTACAACGGGCTGACCTTCCACCGGGTCATCAACAATTTCCTGATTCAGGGGGGCGATCCCAAGGGGGACAGCACCGGCGGGGAAAGCATCTGGGGCGAACCCTTTGAGGACGAATTCTCCACTGATCTCTGGCACTTCTATGGGGCGCTGGCCATGGCCAACTCCGGGGCGGACACCAACGGAAGCCAGTTCTACATCGTTCAGGCCTCCGGTCTGGATGCGGAGTATCCGGAAGAAATGAAGGCCGGAAACGTTCCCCAAAAGGTCATTGACAAATACCAGGAGGTAGGCGGTGCGCCCTGGCTGGACGGTCGGTACACTGTTTTCGGGCAGGTTATTGAGGGCATGGACGTGGTGGACGACATCGCCAACGTGTCTGTCAACAACAAATACAAGCCCGCCGAAAGCGTAATCATCGAGATGATTACCATCAGCGAGTACACCGCAGCGGACAGCTCGTCCTCCTCAGAGGAAAGCTCATCTTCATCAAAGGAGTCCTGACATGATACAGTTTGAAAAACCGGCCGCCGGTGAAAAGATAGCGGTCATGAAGACCTCCATGGGAGAAATTGTGCTGAAATTCTTTCCCGGCCAGGCCCCTAAGGCGGTGGAGAATTTCCTGACCCACGCGGAAAACGGCTACTACGACGGCCTGAAGTTCCACCGGGTGATTCCCGGCTTTATGATTCAGGGCGGCGACCCCCAGGGCACCGGAACCGGCGGGGAGAGCATCTGGGGCGAACCCTTTGGGGATGAATTCTCCATGGATTTGTGGAACTTCCGCGGCGCGCTCTCCATGGCCAACGCGGGACCTGACACCAATGGAAGTCAGTTTTTCATTGTCCAGGCCCCGGAGGTGGACGAGGGAATGCTGGCGCAGCTGGAGGCGGCGGGATTCCCCAAGCAGGTAATTGAGCAGTACAAGGCTGTGGGCGGAACGCCCTGGCTGGACCACCGGCACACCGTTTTCGGCCAGGTGATTTCCGGCATGGAGGTCGTGGACGAAATCGCCATGGCGGAGGCGGACTACCGGGATATGCCCCGGCAGGATATTTTGATTGAATCCATCACCATTCAGGAGTACTCCCCTGACAGTGAAGGTACAAATTCCTGAATAAAATGGTGCAAAAATCGGGTCTGAAAAGCTTTGGTATATGTTTTTTTAGGCTCGATTTTTGTCTGCCGTTTATCACAGATTCGCATGATCACAGTTTTTTTGACCCTTTTTAAAAAAATTTCAAAAAAACAGTTGACATTTGGCGGATAACTGGTTATAATAGTATTCGTTGTCCGGGAGTTGTCCCGGCGGCAACTTGGCCCGGTAGTTCAGCTGGTTAGAACGCTAGCCTGTCACGCTAGAGGTCGTGGGTTCGAGCCCCATCCGGGTCGTTTTCCTCTTCTCAATCTTTTCTGATATGCCTTTGTAGCTCAGTTGGTAGAGCAGAGGACTGAAAATCCTCGTGTCGTTGGTTCGATTCCGACCGAAGGCATCTGTTCGCGGGTTTAGCTCATCTGGTAGAGCGCCACCTTGCCAAGGTGGAGGTAGCGAGTTCGAGCCTCGTAACCCGCTCCATGTAAAGCGTCGAGTTGCTCGGCGCTTTTTTCATATTCATCAGGAAGAAGGAATCTCTGTTATGATTCAATACAAAAAGGCCAGGCCGGAGGATCTCCCTGCGGTGATGGAAATCCGCCTGGAGACACTCAGGGATGTGTTTGGACTTTCCCCCACCGGCGACTCCCCTTTTCCCGCGGGACTGGTTGAAAAAACCAGGGCATACTACTCCGGCGCTGACCAGACCACCGTCCTTGCTCTGGACGGCGAAACCACGGTTGGCTGTGGGACGATGTGCTATCTTGAAGTGCTCCCCACCGTCGATCACCCCTCCGGTCTGCGGGGACATCTGATGAACGTCTACACCAAGCCCCAATACCGCCGCCAAGGCATCGCCCGGCGGATACTGGAGCTGCTGATTGAGGAGGCCAGGGAAAGGGGCGTCACTGAAATCTCCCTGGACGCCACCGAGGAAGGCCGGACGCTGTACGAGCGGTGCGGGTTTTCTCCGTCGTCGGAGTGTATGGTTCTCAACCTTTAATCGGAAAGGATTACAACTTATGATCTATCAAATCTCCTGTCCCTGCCTCTTCGGGCTGGAAAGCGTTCTGGCCGGTGAAATCCGCGCCCTGGGCGGCGAGGAGGTCCAAATCATCTCCGACGGCCGGGTCAACTTCTCCGGCGACGCCCGGATGATTGTCAAGGCCAACCTTTGGCTGCGCACTGCGGAGCGGGTCCAGATCATGCTGGGCTCCTACCCTGCCTCCACCTTTGAGGAGCTGTTTGAAGGGATGCGCCGCCTCCCCCTGGAGCGCTTCATCGGTCCCAAGGACGCGTTCCCGGTCAAGGGCTGGTCACTGAACTCCACCCTCACCAGCATCCCCTCCTGCCAATCCATCCTGAAAAAAGCTGCCGTCAAGCGGCTGTCCGAAAAATACCACATCTCCTGGTTTGAGGAGAGCGGACCTGTCCGCCAGCTTCAGTTTGCCCTTTTAAAGGATCAAGCCAGTATCTTTATCGACACCTCCGGAATCGGCCTGCACAAGCGGGGCTACCGTCCCGCGGCCAACGAGGCTCCTATCAAGGAGACCCTTGCGGCGGGCATTCTCCAGCTTGCCCGCATCCGGGAGGACTCCAATCTGATCGATCCCTTCTGCGGCTCCGGCACCTTCCTGATTGAGGGCGCAATGATGGCCGCAAAAATGGCCCCCGGCCTGCGCCGTTCCTTTGGCTGTGAAAGCTGGAACGAGCTGGAGGGCGTCTCCCTTCGGGAGCTGTTTACCGAGGAACGGGATATTGCCTCCCGGCAGGTGATAAAGGATATCCCCTTTACCGCCCAAGGCTATGACATCGACCCCCGCTCCGTCGAGCTGACCGTCCAGAACGCATGCCGCGCCGGGGTGTCCGAGCTTGTCAAGGCGGAGCAGCGGGACATTGGGGATTTCCATACCGATTTGCAAAGGGCGGTCATTGTCTGCAACCCGCCCTATGGGGAACGGATGCTGGAAATCCAGGAGGCGGAGGACCTCTACCGCACCATGGGGAAGGTATTTGAACAGCGGAAATTCCTCAATTACTACATCATCTCCCCCGACGAGGAATTCGAGCGGCTCTTCGGCTTGGGGGCGGACAAGCGGCGCAAGCTGTATAATGGGATGATTCGCTGTCAACTGTATATGTACTTTAAGGGTGGCGTTCCCCTGGGCGGGAAGCCGCGTAAAGCCAGGGAAAGGCGGGCATAGAGCTTTTACAGGGACACCGGCTTTCCGTCCAGGGCCGAATAGACAAGCTCGTCCCCGTCATAAACCAGCTTCAGGGAAAAGAAGGGCGCGTCCTGTTCCAGCAGGCGGAGAAATATTCTGTCACCCGGCCAGAGGTTCAGCGAAAGGACCTCTGGTTTTTTGACCCATTGTAGAACCCCCTCGTCGCAGCTATGGGTAAGCTCACCGGTAAAGCCATCGGCGGTGTAGAGGTGCATATACTCCGAGGGGGCGGAGGGGGAAGACTGGAAGGTGACGATCCCCCGGCAGCGGTAGGAGGTAAGGGTGAGGCCGGTTTCCTCCCGGACCTCCCGGAGGAGGCATTCATCGGGGCTTTCGCCCTCCTCAAACTTGCCGCCCACGCCAATCCATTTGCCCTTGTTGATATCCTGTTGCTTTTTGACCCGATGGAGCATAAGATATTTTCCGTCCCGCTCGATATAGCAGAGAGTGGTATTAAACATAAAAAAACGCCTCCTTAAAAAGCTCAATCATTTAATGTTGATGGACCCTATAGGCCGCCCTTCCACCTAGCCGGAACATCCGGGCAGCGCTGAGAAAGCTTAGCGGTCCGCGCCTCGACAAAGCACCCGCAGAGGCGGCACATCCCATTCTGAAGGTGCGGACATTCCCGGCAGATTTGCAGGCGTTTTTCCCGGAGCGCATCTCCCGCCCTCTCCCCTTCCGGCAGAAGTGCGATGTAATCCTGGACGGATTTCAGGAGGTCAGATTCCCCAAAGTCCTCCAGCAGGCACCGTTTGCAGATTTTTTTCATTTCCATATCCATAAAATTGCCTTTCATTTGTCCCCTTAAATTGATATAATAGTATCATAACCACACTGAAAACGCAACGCCAAAACGAAAGGAACGATAGAGAATGTACGAAGAATTCAAAGGCATCCTGCTGAAGGCCGGGGAGCTGATGCTCTCCATGGCGAACGCGGCGGTCCACGACAAAGGGGGCCACGCCAACTTTGTCACCGACGCCGACACGGCGGTACAGAGCTATCTGATGGAGGAATTCGGGAAGCGGCTGCCTGGGGCGGTGTTCTTTGCGGAGGAAAAGGAGGAAAACCACCTGGGTCCGGAATACACCTTTATCATCGACCCCATAGACGGAACCACCAACTTTTTCCACCACTGCCGCAGCAGCGCCATATCGGTGGGATTGCTCCACAAAGGGGAACCGGTGCTGGGGATGGTGCTGAACCCCTACACCAATGAGCTCTTCCACGCTGAAAAGGGAAAGGGTGCATTCTGCAACGACGCCCCCATCCACGTATCGGAGCGGAAGTTCTCCCTGGGGCTGGTGAACATGGGCGCATCCCCCTACTACCCGGAGGCCGCGGAAAAGACCATGCGGGCCGGAAAGCTGTTCCTGGCCCGGTGCTGTGATTTAAGGCGTTCCGGCTCCGCTGCCCTGGACCTGTGCTCGGTGGCAGCCGGGCGGACGGAGATGTTCTATGAATTCCGCCTCTCCCCCTGGGACTACGCCGCCGCAACCTTTATCATCCGGGAGGCGGGCGGTGACTTCGGCTCCTTTGACGGGGAAACCTTCACCTATGAACACGCCATTCCTCTTTGGGCCTCCAGCGCCGTGTGCCGGGATGAGTTTGTGCAGAGCCTGGATGAGGTCTGCCGGGAATAACCGGTTGAACCGCCGGAATTTCTTGGGCAGTTTGACAAAACATTCTCAATTATGAATACAAAATTTGTCATCTAAATTGATTTATGGAAAAAAGCCGAAAACCCCCTTGCAACTCACCCCGGATATGGCTATAATAGGGTTGGAAACCGGGAGCAAGTCCCCTTGGGAATCCCTGCTTTCCCCTCCCGCGGCCCGTCTGCTGTGGAGCTGTATTTCAACAAAAAGGCAGCATCCATCCAAAGGGCAGGCATCCCCGCCGGAGCGCCAAGGCAGCTTTCCCCTTTTAAAGGACCTCCCCGTTTTACAAAAATTGCGCTGTATCCGACGGAACAGCAGCAGGAGGTTTTATTTTATGACAAACCAAAAGACACGCACTATGGTACAGCTGGCTTTCCTTGTGGCCATTGAATTGGTCATGGCCTTCACCCCTCTGGGCTCCCTTCCCATCGGGCCGCTGGTTGCCACACTGGCACACATTCCTGTCGTCATCGCCGCCGTTGTCATGGGAACCGGCGCGGGCGCGTTTATGGGCTTTGTGTTCGGTCTGCTCAGCTTCCTGGTGTGGACCTTTATGCCCCCCACCCCTATCACCGCGTTCTGCTTTACCCCCGCCTTTGCCCCCGGCAACTTCTGGAGCGTGGTCATCTGCTTTGTCCCCCGCATTCTGCTGGGTGTCATTGCCGGGCTGCTGTCCAAGGCCCTCCTCAAGGTTGACAAGACAAAGGGCTTTATCGCCTACACTGTGTCCTCCGTTGCGGCAACCATTGCACATACCCTGATGGTTCTGGGCGGCATCTATGTGTTCTTCGGCGAAGCATATGCGGAGGCCATCGGTGTCGGCCACGAGCTGCTGATGGGCCTTATCGGAACCACCATCGCCACCAACGGCATTCTGGAGGCGGTCCTTGCCGGAGTTGTCACCTGCGCCATTGCCAAGGCGGTTTCCGCCTATGGAATGAGGGCAAAAAGGGCATAATTTAACAGTGTTTTAAATTTTCAGGCGGTGTGTGGAGCTTCTTCCATTCACCGCCTTTTCTGTTTCAAAATCGCGAATCATTCTTGTTTCCACCTAAATTCTCCCTGTAAGGGATGGTATTTCCCCCTCCCCTGCTTTAAGAGGGGGCTGTCCGGCAAAAAGTGACTAACAGAGAATGGAGTGATACAATGCCTTTTCAGATAGCCGCTGTTATCGTTATGCTGACCTTTTATGGCTGCTACGTCGCCAAAATGCTTGGTCAGCGCCGGAAGGGCATCCAGACCGATCAACTGGGAAAGGGAAAAACAGGATTTGTCCGATGGATTGAAGTATCGCTGAGTATTTCTTCCCGTCTTGTCGTTGCCGCGGAAGCGGTAAGCATTATTTTCAATACAAGCTGTTTTGCCCCATGGGTCAGGATTGGGGGGATATGCTTGGCTGCTGCCGGCGTGGCTGTCTTTGTCCTCTCGATGATGACAATGAAAGACAGCTGGCGCGCCGGTGTCCCCGAATCCGGCAAAACCGCGCTGGTGACAAGGGGAATTTATCAAATCAGCCGCAATCCGGCCTTTTTGGGTTTTGATCTGGTTTACATTGGAATCCTGTTGATGTTTTTTAACTGGGTTCTGTTTGCGGTTTCGGTCTTTGCCATCGTTATGCTCCACCTGCAAATCGTAAATGTGGAGGAGGATTTTCTGACCAAGGCATTCGGGAACGCTTATCTGGATTACAAGAAAAAGGTCTGCCGGTATCTCGGCCGAAAATTCTAAATGATTCTTTGAGGAGGCTTTTCCATGGCTATCACCCCATCCGAAATTCTCTCCCGATGCCGGGCGGAGGAGTCCTTTCTCCTGTCGGTGCGGCGGCATCTCCACACCCACCCGGAGCTGAGCGGCCAGGAGACCCAAACTGTTCAGTACATCGCCGAAACCTTAAAGTCCATGGGCATACAGCCGGAAACCATCCCGGAGGGCGGGATTTTAGCCTATATCCATGGGGAAAAGCCCCCGCAGGACTCCCCTGCCCCGGCGCTGCTGATGCGGGCAGACTGCGACGCCCTTCCGGTAGAAGAACAGCCCCACGCCGGAAGCGCCAGGACCTGCACCAGCCAGAATCCCGGCGTCTGCCATGCCTGCGGCCACGACGTCCATTCGGCGGTGCTGCTGACGGCGGCAAAGGTGCTTCAGCAGTCCCGAAAGGACCTTTACGGGGATGTGGTCCTGCTCATTGAGCGCAGTGAGGAAATCCCCTTCAACAAGTGCCTGCTCCGCCTAATGGAAGCCCTGGAACGGCGCGGTCAGCGGATAGACGGCGCATGGGGGATGCACTGCGCCCCCTCCCCCGCCGGGACCATTCAGCTCAACAGCGGCGCGGTGATGGCGGGGACTCTGTTTTTCCGCTTTACCCTGACCGGGAAGGGTGGCCACGGCTCCCGCCCCGATTTATCCGTCAGCCCCATCGACTGCTTTACCGCGATTCACACCGCCCTCCAACGGATTCCCTCCCGATACTCCCCCTTCCTGCCAGTGACGCTGTCCGTCACTCAGGTCCAGGCGGGAAATACCGACAATGTAATCCCCCAAAGCCTGACCTTTGGCGGCACTGCCCGCTTTTTTGACAGCGACCGGGCGGGTTTCCCCATCCAGGGGGAAATCAACCGGACCGTCCGGGAAATCGCGGCAGTATACGGCTGCCAGGCGGAGGGGACCGCCTCCGCTCCCTTCCTTCCCTTGCAAAATCACTCCGCCTGTGTGGGACTGGCGCGGGAGGTATTCCGTCCCATCTTCGGGGAACGGGTGATCGAGGACCTCCCCTCTATGGTGTCAGAAACCTTTGCCACCCTGGCGGCGCGGTACCCGGCTGTTTTCATTCATTACGGGGTCTGCAATCCGGAGAAGGGCATCACAGCGGGGCTGCATCACCCCGAATTCGACGCGGACGAAAGCGTCCTGGCCGACGCGGCGGGGGCGGCGGCAATCTACGCCCACAGCTTTCTGGAAAAAACCGCCGCCGGGACCGGTTGGGGCTTCACCCCCTACCGGGACTCCGCCGAGGAGCTGTTTGCGCTTCAGGAAATTACAGATTAAAAGGAGGGCATCCCGGATATGAAATACAATCTTCCGCCTTTGGAAATGTTAAAGCGGTTAGGCTATACCCAGCCTGTCGAGGGGGAATGGCTGAAAAAGTTCAGGCGCGGGGCACAGATTCCCCTGCCCAGGGTCTACTGGGACTTTATGGAATATGCCGCGGGCTGTCCACTGTTTGCCACCTCCGACCTTTGGGTGGAAAAGAAGCCGTCCTTTGCGCGCGGCCCCCGAATGTTCCGCGATGTGCTCCAGGAGACCTTGGAAGACCGAACCGGACCGTTGGGCGATCCCCCCCAAAGTTTTATTGATTTCGCCCTTGACAAGCTGTCGTGGCGTCCCTTGGAACGGTGGCCGGAGGACTATCTGCTGATTGGCAGCGATTACGTAAGAAATATGGCGTTTTTCGGAATCCGAAAGGAGGATTTATTCCAGGACGACCCGCCGGTCTACTGGTGGCACGTCTGGGACTCCGACTTTCTGTGGAAGCCGGAGTGCAGAAAGCTGTCCAGCTTTTTGCAGCGCGTCCTGGTAGATGTCCTCTCCTGCAACGATTACGACACTGCCAAGGACGCCCTGGAGGAAAAGGGCTGGCGGTACGAGGAATCCTTTGACGCCGAAAGAGCGGTCCCTACTACCTCCAGGGCTGTTTTGCGAAAGCAGGGAATCTCTTTTCTCAGGCTGAAAAAATACAACTCCCTCAGCAGAGTAAAGGTCTACTGCTGTTACGATGAGAAGAAGAATGTCTTTTATTCCGGTATCATCGACGAAGGGGAGATACTGCTGGCCGCTTTCAACCGTGACGAGGCAGGGAGGATTTTCCCCAATAAATAGCTATTTAAAATCTGTCACTGATTGACAATTCCCCTTTTTATTCTTATAATAGATTTAACAACTTTATGGAAGAAGGGGGATTTTGTTTATGTCCGAAGCGTATGCTTATCATGATGAAGTTTGGAATGAACTGATTGATGGAAAAATTGTGGCAATGTCGCCGCGGCCTGTGGTTAATCATAGTTTTATTGCATCTAATATCTTCACAATTTTTGCTGTCTATTTAAAGGGAAAAAAATGCGTCCCCTTTTCAGATGGCGTTGACCTTTTTCTGACGCCAAAGGATCACTTTATCCCCGACTGTATGGTCGTCTGCAACAGAAACAAAATTAAATTTGACGGCGTACATGGAGCGCCGGATTTAGTGGTAGAGGTACTTTCCCCCAGCACCGCCAAACGTGACAGGGGTTATAAAAAAGATGTATATGCAAAGTGCGGCGTTTTGGAATATTGGATTGTCAGCCCCGGTGATAAGTCCATTGAAGTATACCGTTCCAAGGACAGCGAACTTGTTTATCACGATACCTACACATTTTTTCCCGATTACCTTCTGGAAAAAATGACTGACGAGGAACGCGCCAGTGTGGAAAAAAACTTCAAATGCGGTCTGTTTGACGATCTGGACATTTCCCTGGATGACATTTTCGGGAATTTAATCTGACAAAAAGAGCTGGAGACATTTCAACTGTCCCCAGCTCCTGTTTTATGTATTATGACATAACCGCTGCTGTCAATTCCCCATCTTCTGGGTGGCAACCGCCAGCTTTAGCGCCGCTACCCTGTCGGCCTTCTCCCACTGGACGTCCAGGTCCTCCCGGCCCATGTGTCCATAGGCCGCCAGCTGCCGGTAGATAGGGCGGCGCAGCCCCAGCTCCCGGATAATCGCCGCGGGCCGCAGATCAAACACCTGGTCCACCGCCTTTTCAATCAGCGCCTCCTCAATGATGCCAGTGCCAAAGGTATTGACATTGATGGAAACCGGATGGGAAACCCCTATGGCATAGGCCAGCTGAATCTCACACCGGGAGGCCAGCCCCGCCGCAACAATGTTTTTCGCCACATACCGGGCCGCATAGGCCGCGGAACGGTCCACCTTGGTCGGGTCTTTACCGGAGAAGGCGCCGCCGCCGTGGCGGCCCACCCCGCCGTATGTATCCACAATGATCTTCCGCCCGGTCAGGCCGCTGTCCCCCTGGGGCCCGCCAATGACAAACCGCCCGGTGGGGTTGATGAAGAACTTGGTCTTATCGTCCAGCAGCTGGGCCGGAACAATCACCCGCACCACTTCCCGCAGAATGTCCTCCCGGAGCTGTTCCATGGAGACCTCCGGGTCGTGCTGGCTGGACACCACAACGGTATCCACCCGGACGGGCTTGTGGTTTTCGTCGTATTCCACCGTCACCTGGGTCTTTCCGTCAGGGCGGAGATAGGGCAGCTTGCCCTCCTTGCGGACCTTGGTCAGTTGGAAGGCCAGCTTGTGGGCCAGGGAGATGGTCAGGGGCATCAGCTCAGGAGTTTCGTCACAGGCATAGCCGAACATCATGCCCTGGTCCCCCGCTCCGTTCTGCTCCTCAACCGCCTGGTCGCCCCCCTTGCGCTCCAGGGAGTTGTCCACGCCCAGGGCGATATCGGAGGACTGCTCGTCCAGGGAGGTGAGGATTGCGCAGGTTTCCCCGTCAAAGCCGTACTTTGCCCGGTCATAGCCGATGGAGCGGATTACGTCCCGCGCAATATGGGGGATATCCACATAGCACTGGGTGCTGATTTCCCCCATGACAAGCACCATCCCCGTGGTCGCCGCGCATTCACAGGCCACGCGGGCGTTGGGGTCCTTGCTGATGATAGCGTCCAGCACCGCGTCGGAAATCTGGTCGCAGATTTTGTCGGGATGACCCTCTGTCACCGACTCGGAAGTAAAAAAGGTGTGCGCCATAAAACAATTCCTCCTTACATGACATGTCATAACCTAGTGTCCGCCCGGACCGGGGCCATAAAAAGCACCCGTCCGATACAGACGAGTGCAGATATTCTTTCCCCATCTCTCGGATATTAACCGCAGGATTTGGCACCTTGAAAAAATCAGGTTGCCGGGCTTCACAGGGCCTGTCCCTCTGCCACTCTTGATAAGGTTATATTAAATTTTAATTAGATTATACGCCAAAAGCAGCTTGTTGTCAATAGATTTTTCAGGAAAACATATTGATTACCGCATACACCCCTAACCCCACTCCCGCCATGATGCAGGCGGCGGACAAAATAACATCCTGTCTCTTTTTGCTGAATATCAGATACACTCCATACCCCGCAAGCGCAAGGCCGATGATCAACTGAACCGGTGCAGACATAAAATTCCCCTCCCCTAACTTCCTGAGCTTAAAACAACCTGTCCATAATCATAGTATATCATAAACCAATACCCGTTTCAAGGATTGCCATTTGTTTCCTTTGATACATCTGATTTCCAAGAAATTCCCACATAACACAGGTCCTTAGACGCAGTTGCCGGTGGATAATACACGCCGTCTACAGGCCGCAGAATGGCATAACTGCCCGCCCCAATATAGATTCCCTTGTCGGTAATAATTGGTTTCATGTGAGAGAATGGATTCTCTTCTCCATTCCAGAGTGTAGGCTCATAACCCTCAAACGGATGCAGCTGATAGGGGCCCTCCTCCTCATGAAGAAGGATGGAAAGCAGAAAATCCTCTATAAAGGAGGGGTAGTCTTCGTATCCCAACCCTTTCCACAGTCCTTCCCAGATGTCGATTGTGCGATTATTTACATCTATGTAATCTGTGATGTTCATCAGGAGCTCCCTGCTGCCGCGATTTTCTGCAAAGCAGGCCAAAAGGAACACCGCCGCATAGTCCTCCCTGTCACCGCTGTATCGGAATATGGATTTGCCATTTTGGCGGATGCCACTTTGGTCCCTCAGATAGACATCAGCGTCATCTGCCAATAGGTCCGCCCAAACAGTTTTGTCAGAATACCACCAAGGAAGGAAGTGCTGAATCGATGAACCGGGATAAACCACCTCTTGGGCAGTGACAGCCAAAAATTCAGCTAAAAGATTTTTGCTGCTCGTCATAGTTACAGAACCATTCTCGACATTTTGCTGCGCAGCAAAAATGGTGTGTGCCATCTCATGGATGACAACAGTATAAACGTCTGACAGCTTTGAATAAGTCTTTTGAATCAGAGGTGCTGTATTGATGTAGGCGACAGGAAGATGATTGCCTCGTTCCGTCTGACCATTTATCAGTATTTCTCCATAAATATCAGCATATCTGGTCTTGCCAAGTGAAATCGGACTGCTGAAATCAAAGCATAGAATGTTCATCTTTCCATCCCCGCGGACATCGGGGATGGGACCAAAGGTCTGCTCCAGAACAGGAATAGCCTCATCCATTTCCCGAACCAACTGCTCCGGGTATGTGGGGTCGATCCCCTCCAGCAAGCCGTAAGCGGGATTGACCGGAGACCAGACCCGGCACCGCTCTCCAACTGCTGATACCTGAAAAAGCATTTCTTCTGGTAATCCATATCCCATGTAGAAAATGCGTTGAAACCCGATCTGCCAAAGATCCCCGTTCTCTAAATCATAACAGGGATCCGCCTGTCGCACTGCGTCTGTCAGGTAGGGGTCCTCTCCATGGTAGGTACTCGTTTGCAGGTAAGTATCTTCGCGGGTCGGGATCCGGTTTTCTGTCGTCTCCACCAGTTCATCCAAATTTCCCATGGGGTTCGTTCCGCCCTCCAGCCTGGGATGGTACACCAGAACAAGGTCTCCGGTATACCCATCGCTTCCGTCCCTATCCAGGATGCTGGTCAGGGTCTCCTCGCCAACCAGCTCGGTATGGGCTACATCTTCTTCCACAGTGCTTTCCGCGGGATCGACCAGTGGTAATTCACTTTCCGAAGCACTGGTTTCAGCCGTCCCGGCGCAGCCGACGAAGAATAGTGTAAAGAGCAGGACTGCAAGTCCACATTTTTTTACAGCTTTCATAGAACAACATCTCCTCTAATTCCTGAGCTTACATTAAGCTATTTCTAGCCATAGTATATCATCACACAATATATATGTCAAGTATTGCCAGCAGGATTATCTCATGGTACAATAGGAACAAAGGAAATGATACTGGAATTTTTATTGTCTATCTAAAAAATGTTATAAGAAAAATATTGCTTTTTTTCTGTTTTTTCGTGTATAATATGAGTAAGAAAATCTTACTCATGAGGTGAATGAAATGAATACACAGGTTTTGACCGTTTCCTCTAAAGGTCAAATTTCTATCCCAGCGGCAATACGTAAAACGCTGTCGATAGACACCGGAGATAAGCTGGTAGCATATACTTCCGGGGATATGCTTATGCTTAAAGTATTAAAGCTGCCAACAGCAGAAGAATTTGAAGCATCCCTGGACCAAGCGCAGGAGTGGGCATCTTCTGTAGGTTATGAGGAAAGTGATGTAGACAAAATCGTTAAATCCGTGAGGCAGAGTAAACGGAAATGAAGATTGTAATTGACACAACAGCAAATGATTCAGGACAGAAGGAGATGTCGAGATGGAAAAAGCAGCAGGAAATCCCTTGTTTGACGGAGTATACAATCAGAAAATTGAGGCGGCGGTCTCCCAAACGCTGGGAAAGCCCTACCGGATTGACAGCCTCAAATCCACTCCCCGCGGGATGCACAAATGCGCCGTATTTTCGGGGACGCTGGGCGTCTCTACCCCCTATGAGGTGTTTGTGAAGCTGGGGCGTGACCGGAAGCAGTCCCCCGATCAGTTCCGCATTGAGGCCTGGCAGTTGGATTACCTGCGGGAGTATTCCCCTATGGCCACTCCCAAAGTCCTGGGATTGCTGCTGGAGGAGGACCTGCCCCTGTTAATTCTGGAGGCGGTCCCCGCTGTAGAGCCCCAGAGCCGCCAGGACTGGGAACAGATTGCCCAGGCGCTGGCCAGCCTCCATCGGGTCACCAACGACCGCTGCGGCCTGGAAACCCACACCTATCTGGGGGTCTTCCGCCAGGACAACACCTGGAAGGACAGCTGGGCGGAATTTTATGGGGAGTGCCGGCTGCGGGATACCATGAGTCTGGCCATCAAGGCGGGGAACATGACCGCCGAAAGCCGCGGAGCGGTGGAAAAGCTCATCCAAAGGCTGCCCCAGATAGCGCCGGAACCGGAGAGCTTCTCGCTGCTCCACGGAGACCCCTGGATTGCCAACCTTCTTTTTACCGGGACTAAGGTGGTGGCCATCGACTGCGGCCTTTATTACGGCAACCGGGAGATCGATTTAACCACCACCGAGTTGTTCAAGCCCATGCCGCCCGTCTTTCTGGAGGCGTACAGCTACTTCTATCCCCTGGAACCGGGGTATCATGAGCGGCGGGACCTGTGGAAAATCAACCAATGGCTGGGCCATGTGACCCTGTTCGGGGAACGGTATATGGGAACGCTGATGGAAGCCGTCAACCGGTATCTCTGATGAATGAAATGTGTAACGCCATTACAGCCAGGCAGAAAGCTGATTGCGGGATGTAAACCATAAATAAGCAGCTTTTCAACGGCAAATTCTTCTCTTTCCATTTACACTTCTGCCATTTTATGCTATAATGAGGCCACCTACAACGGAAAAATGGAGTGAAAAATCATGGACAACCATAAATTGGCGGAACTGCTGTTTCCCCACATCACCTCCACCCCGGAGGAGATAGAAGCCCGTTACCCCCGCCGGGAGCTCCCCGAAGGGGCTAAGGTGACCCGCATCGCCCCCAGCCCCACCGGCTTTATGCACCTGGGCAACCTCTACGGCGCGCTGGTGGACGAACGCCTGGCCCATCAGTCGGGCGGGGTCTTCTACCTGCGCATTGAGGACACCGACAAAAAGCGGGAGGTGGAAGGTGGCGTCAAAATGATTATCGACACCTTCCGCTCCTTTGGCCTTTCCATCGACGAGGGCGCGACCCTGGAGGGCGAAACCGGCGATTACGGCCCCTACCGCCAATCCCAGCGGGCCCAAATTTACCAGACTTATGTCAAGTCCCTGGTAGAGCGGGGGCTCGCCTACCCCTGCTTCTGCACCGAGGAGGAGCTGGAGGCCGCCCATAAGCAGCAGGAACAGAAAAAGGAAAACTTCGGCTATTACGGCCCCTATGCCGTCTGGCGCGACCGCCCCATAGAGGACATTGAGGCGGAGCTGAAAAAGGGCTCACCCTATGTAGTGCGCTTCCGCTCCGAGGGGAGCATTGACAACCGGATCCGCCACGAGGACCTTGTCAAGGGCAAAATGGAGGTCCCGGAAAACGACCAGGACATTGTCCTGTTAAAGTCCGACGGCATCCCCACCTATCACTTTGCCCATGTGGTGGACGACCACCTGATGGGGACAAGCATCGTCGTCCGGGGGGAGGAATGGCTGGCAACCCTGCCGGTGCATCTCCAGCTGTTCCGGGCCATGGGCTGGAGGGCCCCCAAATACGCCCACACCGCCCAGCTGATGAAGATAGACCCGGAAACCGGCGGCAAGCGCAAGCTGAGCAAACGCAAGGACCCGGAGCTGGCCCTGAGCTTCTACTACAAGGAGGGCTACTCGGTCCCGGCGGTGATGGAATACCTGATGACACTCCTCAACTCCAACTTTGAGGAATGGCGGCGGGCCAACCCCGACGCCCCCATGAACGATTTCCCCTTCTCCACCAAAAAGATGAGCGCCTCCGGCGCGCTGTTCGATATGGACAAGCTCAACGACGTCTCCAAAAACGTCATCTCCCGCATGACGGCGGAGGCGGTATACGACGCCGTTGCCCAGTGGAGCGTGGTCAACGACCCGGAGTTCCACGCCCTGTTTACCCGCGACCCGGAGCTGACCAAGGGATACCTCGCCATCGGCCGCGGCGGCAAAAAGCCCCGGAAGGACCTGGCCCTGTGGTCGGACGCCAAACCCTATATGGACTTTATGTTTGACGAGCTGTTCACGCCGGACTACACCCTGCCGGAGCGGGTCTCTGCCGGAGATGCCAAGGCCATTCTGGCCGCCTTCAAGCCCCAGTTTGACCAAAACGACACCCCTGACGGCTTTTTTGAGAAGATGAAAGCCATTGCGGAGCAGACCGGCTTTGCCAGCGACACCAAGGCCTACAAGGAGCATCCGGAGCAGTACAAGGGCCCGGTGGGGGATGTGTCCATGGTCATCCGCATTGCCATAGCGGGACGGCAGAATGCCCCGGACCTGCAATCGGTGATGAAGCTGATGGGCCGGGAAAAGGTACAGTCTCGCCTGGACCGCTGTATGGCGGCAATATAAGAAAAGTTTGTAAAAGTATCGGGGGAAAACCTGCTCAGGTTTTCCCCCGATTTTTGACATCAAAAAACAAATACCAGGTCATCGCCGTCCTTTTCCTCAGCTTTCACAAACCCTATCGAACGATACAGCTTCTGCGCTCTGATATTCAATTCCTCTGTAGAAAGCTTGATTGGCATTGCGGGATCAACGGCCTTTAGAATTTGTACCGCAAGTCTGGCGGCAGCCTTTCCATAACCCAGACCTTGAAAATTTCCGTCAATATAATAGCTCCAGTTAAAGGCATTGCCCTCACCCAGCCACTTTCTCAAGACAATATATCCTATCCTCTCTCCGCTGCTTTTGCAGATGACACACGGGACATTGTCCCAGGGGGCCAGATATGCCCTCCCTATGGAGAAGCCTGCGGGATTGACATACTCCTCCTGCCCCGGACGAAGCCTACACTCAACCACGGCATACCATAGGTCATCGTCATTTTCGATGGGCCTGATGGCAACGGTTCCTGCCTTCCAGGCATCTTTGGAAAGGCTTTTGATCCTGTCTGCAAATGATATTTCCACCAAAAATCACCTGATTCAATGTCGATTTATCCGCCCACAGCGGCATTGGCAGGCGCCGCCGTGACCTCAACGGAAATGGCATTCGGGGCGGTCATCCCCGACATTGCCGCCATGCTCATGGCGTCCATGCTGTATATCCCCAAATCCGCCATAATCTGGTTCAGCTGCTGGTCGTTCTCTTGGGCGTACCCGGCGCGGACCTGTGCCAGGTATCCGATGCTCTCGTTGGAAATCTGCCGGTCCTTGGCAAAGCGCTCCTTCTTCCGCTTGTTGAGCAGGGCGTTGGTCTTCCGGGCGTCCCGGCGCTTGCGCTCCCTGATCTGCCGCTCCTTCTTGGCCCGCGTCTCCTGAATCTTCTGGAGGTCCTTCACCTTGGCGCTGGCCTGGCGAACCACCTTTTCCATCTGCCTGATGGCCTGCCGCAGCTTTTGGGTGTCCTTGTCATTGGTGGTAAAGGCCAGGGCCATCCTCAGCTGGCAGAGGGAGTGCTTCGCCGAAAAGGCGGCGTTCTGCACCTGGGCCACCGTCCGCGCCGAGGCCACATTGGCCCCTGACGTCCCCGGAGAGGTGAGCAGATGTTTGGTATCAATGGAAAACCGGGACAAATCCTGGTCAAAAATGCTCTTGGCGTTCTTCTCCTGTTCTGTCAGCCACGGGAGAAGGTTTTTCTTGTCCTCCTCCTTGGGCAGGAAGGGATTTTCGGCGTTTTCCTCCAGCAGAGTCTGCCAGCTCATATTCTGGTCCTCTGTCAGATAGATTCCCTTGTTGATAGTCCCCTGGGGCAGGGCGTTTCCCTCCGCTGTCAGCTCCTTCAGGGCCTGTTCCAGCCGTGCGGCGCATTCCCCGTACTCCGCCGCCCCGGAAGACATCTTCTGCAAAAACCCGGTGGAAACATACAAGTACTGCCCCTTATCCAAAAAGGCGGCATAGGTTTTCAGCGGGACCCTGTCGTCAAAGTCCAGGATTTGGAAGCCGACCGTCCCAAACTGGTCCGAAAGCTCCTCCAGCTTGTCGATGGTCATCTGCTTCCAGTCCTTCTGTTCCACGCTGAGCTGGTCAAACCGCCCGGCTCCGGCAGTCTGGACCGTGGCAGCGGAAGCGGCTTTTTCCCCCGCCTCCCCGGTCTTGGGGGAGCGCTGGGTTTTGGTTCTGGCATAAAGTTGGTTATATCTCCGTGATTCGCTTTGATATGGGCTTATCATGACATCCTCTCCCTGTTGTCCTCAAAAAGCATTCCCTTGCCAGACAAGGGCATCGTCCTATATTGTTAGTATAGCAAGTTTTCGGGAAATTGTATAGAGATTTTTGGAAATATCAGCGGACTTTTTTCAGGAACGGGGTCTTTTCATCATGATAATACACTCTCCGCCCCCGGAATCACCGATGACAAACGTCTCCTCCCAGTTTTCTCCCTCCTGATACCTTTCCAGATAATCCCGGACGGTGATAGATAATCCCCCTGTTCCCCCTTTTAAAGCGTTTTCCGGAAAATACGCCGTTCCGTCCCGGCCCGAAAACCGCAGCAGCTTTGCCCCGTTCCTTTCCGCCTCCACCACAACGCCGGAGGCGGGCGTTCCGTCGGGGTAAAAGACAGAAACCTCAATACATCCTTCTTTCGCTCCTTGGGCCGTCCCCCGTTCCCATATTACGGGGAGGGCGTACCGCCACCCCACCTCCGCCAGGTCCAGCTTCGTCGAAAGCGTCTCCCCGGAATTGGGGTCAGCCAGCGTCAGTTCGGCCAGCTCCCTCCCCGCCTCCCGGAAGGAAAGCACCACCGGCAACAGTCCGCTCTCCATAGAGGTCCCCCGGATATGCTCCGGGCCGCGGAGCCCTGCCTCCCAGTCCGCGCGGGTATAGCAGTTTAAATTTGGAACCGGATTTCCCGCCGGATCGGTGACATAGAGGTAGTATACCGGCCCGTTTTCCCGTCCGGTCCGCCGGTACCATTGATAGTCCTCCCCTACCTGGTCCCCCCAGAGGGAAATCAGGTCCGTCCTCTCCTGGGGCGTGTCAACCGGCTCCCCCTGCACAGGGGACATCACCCTCCCGATTTCCTCTGTCTCGCTGTCCGCTGTGCTCTCCCCTGTCACCGCCTGGGAGGGCGGAAGGACAGGGGCAGGTTCCGCCCGCATCCCGGCCTCACAGCCGGAGAGGCAGAGGGTTGATAGGGCGGAGATGATTCCAAGGATAACAGTGTATTTTTTCATATTTGGGTAAACGCTCCTTCTGGGTGAATTTTTCTTTATTTTCTGCCCTTTTTCAAAAAAAATACAGCTAATTCCCTTGTAAACGATAAAAACGTGCGGAGATTGTAACCGCACGTTTTGCTTTATCAAATATTATATTTCTGCGATTGTACCCTCCCCCGTCGTTCCCTGGGCCATGTCCCGGAACTCTCCGGGGGTAATCCCCTCATACTTCTTGAAAATCCGTATCAAGTTGGCGCTGTTGCGCAGCCCCACCTGAACGGCGGCCTCCTGCACCCCTACATTCTGCCGCAGCAGCTCCTTGGCCTGGCGCAGCCGCGTCTGGTTAATGTAGTCCAGCAGCCGCTGGCCGGTCTGTTCGCTGAACTGCTTGCTCAGATAGGAGGAGCTGATGTGGAAATTCTCCGCCAGACTGTTCACATTCAGGTTCGGGTCTGTGTAGCTCCCGTTGATGTACTCCATCGCCTCGTCCACCACCTTGGGGCGCTTCTGCTCCAGTTGGGCGGAGTTCATGGCACATAGCTTGCCGATTTCCCCGCAGAGGATTTCCCGCTTGGCCTCCAGGGAGACGGCGGCACTCAGCGCCCGGATGATGCCCGCGGCGTTCTGCCGCTCCTGGGGCTCCATCAGCTTCAGGAGGGTGCCGGTGATGTCGTACAGCAGGCAGTTGACCATTTCAGGCAGGTCGCTGCTGTTGTCTGCGGCCTGGTCGAGTATCAGGTCCAACTGCCGGACAGCCCGCTCCTCCATTCCCAAACGAATATAGTATTCCAACCGCTGCTCCATTTCATTGGAATAAAGGTAGAGACGGGCGGTGTTCTCCGAAAGGCAGTCGGCGTAAAACAAAACCGTTTTTCTCTGGTGGAGCAGCAGATAGTCCATCACATAGGATGCCTCATAATAGGCCTTGGAAATCTCCTCAAAGCTGCACCCCACACTGGAAACAGCGGTGTAAAACGGGACATGATAGGTGCTTTCCAGAAACGACCGAAGCTGGTGGAGGTCGTCCCGAAGCAGTTCTGTCATTCCCTCGTCCCGGTCAAAGTTGAGGAGCACAGCCAGCCCGCCGCCGGTATCGGCCAGATAGCAGAGATATTTCTGGGTCAGGCGCTCCATCACCGCCTGCCTGAGCACATTGAACTGAAGGGAATAGTCCTGAAGGTTCTCCGGGGATTCCGCCTGCACCCCAAAAAGCAGGACCGTAAAGCCGTCATAGGGGAAGGCTATCCCGTGGGCGGCGCAGAAGCGCCTGGGGGTGAGCTCATCCCTGCCATGCAGCCGTCCCCGGAGCAGGGACATGAGCAGGTTCTGCTGAACCAGCTGCTTCTGCCGCTCCAGCTCCTGGGAAAACCGTTTGTTTTCGTCCAGGGTTTTGTCCACAGCCTGACGAATTTCCTCCCACTCGTTGCCGCGGTAACGGAAGGGCACGTTCTCCTTTTTGCCTGAAACGGAAACCTGGAGCGCCCGCAGCGGCGCATAGCTGCGGCGGAGCATCACCCAGGCCAGGGCGGCAAACAGCACGATTGCCAAAACCGTGCAGATAACCGTCAAGTTCCGCACCAGAAGATAGGATTTTAAAAACGCGCTGCGGGGCGTAATGACAATATACCGCAGCGGAGAGACGGAGGACCGCTCCACCGCAAAGCCCTGCCAGCTTCCATTTTCGTCCTGGAACTGGTTTCTGCCGTTTTTCTCCGCGTCCAGCAGGAAGGAGAGGGTCTCCGGGGACACGTCCATATTGGAAAAGAGCAGGTGATTGTCTTCGTCCAGTGCTATCACCCCGCTGGTATTGCTGCTGTCCGCCTGAGCCAGCATACTTGAGAGGGAATTCAGGTTGGCTATCACCACTACATGGCCCGGCGCTCCGTCCGGACTGTAGGAGCTGGGAACGCAGATATAGCAGAGATAGGGCTGGCCTTCCTTCTCCAACACCATAAACCTGTCCCTAAGTACCTGTTCGGAGCATTCCATATAGGCGTTATACGGAAAATCTGTATAAGGCATCAGGCTATCTATGTAATTCAAAGGATAATAGGTGGAGAGGGACAGGGCGGAGCCATCCGACAGAAAGACATATACCCCCTTCACATTGCCCGCAAAGGCCGCCACCACCTTCAGATGCTCCACTGCCAGGTACACATTGTACCGCGCCTGGGTGCTGTTGTATTCCTTCTGGTTGAGCACCGTGGAAATCTCTGTGCTGTGGATGCAGGTCTGCGCCAGATTGGAGACATCGGTGAGCTCCTTATCCATTGAGGTACATATCTGTTTGGCGAAATTCTGGTTGGCCCGTTCGCTCTCCTCGCTGATCATACTGGTGGAACGGAGGACCACAAAGGAAAACAATATCACCGGCACAAGGAAAATGGCCAGATAGGTAAACCCCCAGGTAATTAAAACGGTAGGCCGCTTGATTTGGCCCTGCATAAAACGCCACCCCCAGGAAAAACATGGCCGCCGGAAATACAACAGCCTTATTCTCTATTTTATCCGAAATTCTCATTTTTGGCAACCGGAAATTTAGGCTGTTCATCAAAAGCAAAGGGACCGATTGCTTATCCCCGGAGGGTGAATCGGTCCCTTTGCTTTTTTCGGGAGGCGTTTATAGCTCCCCTTCTCTTTCTTCATTCTCAAGCTCAAGCTCCTGGGCAATCTCGTCGATAATCCCCTTGATTTCCTCCAGCCCCTCCCCCGTCACGGCGGAAAAGGGGATCATGGTGATCTGGTCGGCGTAGGGGACTTCCTCTTTCAGCTTCTCCAGCCGCTCCGCCTGCTCCCGCTTGGAGAGCTTGTCCTTCTTGGTCAGGATAATCACAAAGGGGAGCTCGTTCTGGATCAGAAAGTCGATCATCTGCAAATCGTCCTTGGAGGGCGGGTGGCGCATATCCACCAGCTGGAACACCAGCTCGATGCTGCGGCCGGTATTGAAGTACCCCTCCATCAGCCCCGCCCACCGCTGTTTCTCCCCCCTGGAGACCTTGGCGTAGCCATAACCGGGCAGGTCCACAAAGCGCACCGGCTCCAGCCGGAAGAAGTTGATGGTGGCAGTCTTCCCCGGCGTGGCGCTGACCCTCGCCAGGCCCTTCCGGTTGAACAGCTTATTGATCATGGAGGACTTGCCCACATTGGACCGTCCCGCAAAGGCGATCTCCGCCAGGTCCGAGGGGGGCAGCTGGCTGGAAAGGCCGAAGGATGTTTCAAAGACAATGTTATGGTAGTTCATTTGGTGTTTTCTCCTTTTCAGCGGAGTGTGGCGTTCCATATCCTGTTTCGTCATACAGCCTTTGGTAGCCGCATTTATCGATAATACAGCGCATATGGCCGTTTTGCGGCATTGTACGGCAGGTCGCCGTCTTACCGGACTGCACAATTTGATTGGTGAGGAACGCGGTCATTGCGTATCCGAACCCACGGCTTCGGTATTCCTGAAAGGTTTTGATATCCGCCGCCTCCCAAAACTCATACGAATATCTCTCAATACACCCTTGGGCCGCCGGAATTCCGCCGTCGTACAGACGGAAATATTCTATATTGTCGCCAGCTCCCATATCAAATGGACGGATGTCATATTGCCCCAGTGCCGCCGGTTTACGGGTGAAATAGATGGTTTCTTTTCCTTGGCAAAGCACCTTATAATACCATTCCTGACGCAGGGCATCGCACCGGTCATACCACAGCCGCTGGTAGTCCGTCCCGGATACAATCCGGGTCGCCAGCTTTTCAACCGAGGTGATCCCCGCCTCGCCGCACAGGGAGATATCCGCCGCGTATGCCGCCCAATCCATATCATCCGTATCCCAGATACACGGGAGTTCCTTTGCGCCCCACAACAGCGCCGCCGTGGCGCGTGTATGGCCGTCGGTCATCAGCAGGCGTCCCGCCAGCCTCTTAACGGGGATGGGGTCCATTTTAGTGGTGTCTCCGTGAAACCAGGTCTGCACGCCGCTTAATTTATCCTCGCTGATATACAGCTGGCTCGGCGTAAGCTGGTCAATGGGGACAAAAAAGGCCTGTGTTTCTGTGTCATTTGTATTCTGATTTTGTGTCATTTTATTATTCTCTTTAATAGGGAAGCCCTCCTTTGAAAAAAGAGGGCTTCCGGTTTTAGGCAATCTTACGTATCTTTATCAGCTCACCGGGACCGGCTGGGGCTTCACCGGCGGGACAATGCTCTTCCACGGCTTTGCGCCAGGCTCTTCCACCGCCTGCATCACCTTGGACTCCGCGGTTCTCACCAGGGCGGTGTCCAGCACCGTGTCTATCTGCTCCGCCGTGATAAACCGGATGCTGTCCTTTACCACCGGGTCCACCTCTTCCAGGTCGGACAGGTTATCCTTGGGAATCAGCACCGTCTTAACCCCCGCCCGATAGGCGGCCATGGTCTTTTCCCGCAGCCCGCCGATGGGCAGCACCCGGCCCCGCAGGGTGATTTCCCCGGTCATGGCCACATCCCGGCGCACGGGAATCCCCGACAGGGCGGAGGTCACCGCCGTACAGATGGTGACTCCTGCGGAGGGGCCGTCCTTTGGCACCGCCCCCTCCGGAACGTGGATGTGGATGTCCTTGTTCTTATAGAACTCCTTGTCGATTCCATACTGCTCCGCGCAGGAGCGGATATAGGTGACTGCGGCCCTGGCCGATTCCTTCATCACATCCCCCAGGGAGCCGGTCAGCTCCAGCTTGCCGGAGCCCTCTAATACCGCAACCTCCACCTGGAGCATCTCTCCGCCCACGGAGGTCCAGGCCAGGCCGTTGACCATGCCCACCTCGTCCTCCTGCTCAATGTGCTCCGGGTGATATTTATTCGGCCCCAGCAGCGTTTCCAGGCTCTGGGCGGTGATAACCACCTTGGCCTCGCCGGATACAATCTCCTTGGCGGACTTGCGGCAGAGGGAGGCCAGCAGCCGTTCCAGGCCGCGCACCCCCGACTCACGGGAATAATAATCGATCAGCCCATAAATGGCGTCGTCGGCAATCTTCATCGTCTTCCCGTTCAGGCCGTGGCGCTTCATCTGCTTGGGCAGCAGATGGCGGCGGGCAATCTGGAACTTCTCCTCCCTGGTGTAGCTGGTGATGGAGATGACCTCCATCCGGTCCAGCAGCGGCCTGGGAACGGTGTTCAGGTCATTGGCGGTGGCGATGAACAGCACCTCGCTCAGGTCAAAGGGAATTTCTATGTAGTGGTCGCGGAAAGCGTTGTTCTGCTCCGAATCCAAGACCTCCAGCAGGGCGGAGGCAGGGTCTCCCCGGAAGTCGTTGCCCAGCTTGTCGATTTCGTCCAGCAGCAGTACCGGGTTGCGGCTTTTGGCCTGCTTAAGCCCGTTGACAATTCGTCCGGGCATGGAGCCCACATAGGTTTTCCGGTGGCCCCGGATGTCCGACTCATCCCGCACGCCTCCCAGGGAGATGCGGGCATAATTGCGTCCCATGGCCTTTGCGATGGACTTGGCAATGGAGGTCTTGCCCACTCCGGGGGGGCCGTCCAGGCAGATGATCTGCCCCTTGATATCCGGGGCCAGCTTGCGCACCGCCATAACCTCCAAGATGCGCTCCTTGACCTTGGTCAGCCCGTAGTGGTCCTTATCCAGCTGCTTCTGGGCCTTGACAATATCTATCTTATCCTTGGTGCGCTGGTTCCAGGGCATCTCCAGGACGTTGTCCAGGTATCCGCGGATCACCGCCGCCTCCTGGCTGCTGCCGGACATCTTCAGCAGGCGGTCCGCCTCCTTGTGGAGCTTCTCCTTGTATTCCCCGTCCATTTCCAGCTTCTTGATGGTTTCATGGTACTCGGAAACCTCGTCGGTGGTGTCCTCACCGTCCCCCAGCTCGGCGGAAATGGCCTTCATCTGCTCCCGCAGGTAATATTCCCGCTGGTTGCGGTCCACCTGGTCCCGGACCTTTTCATAAATATCATGCTCCACCGACAGGATGTCGTTTTCCGATTCCAGGATGGAGGCCATCAGCTCCAGCCGCTTGGTGACGGAGGATTCCTCCAGAATGGCCTGCTTCAGCTCATCCCGAATGGGGATATTCCCGGCGATAAACTCCACCAGGAACACCGGGTCCTCGGTGTTCATCACCGACATCACCAGTTCCCTGGGCATCCGCGGGGACAGGGAGACATACTCGTCAAACTGGTCCTTGACGGTGCGCATCAGGGCGCTGGCCATCATAGAGGGCTTGCCCCGGAAAGCCTTAAGGGGGTATTCCTGTACAATGGCCTGATAAAACGGAGAAGTTTCAGCCACCTCAATGGTCCTGGCCCGGAACTTGCCCTCCACCAGGACGCGGACCGCCTCGCTCTGTGTCTTTAATATCTGTTTGATCTGGGCGACCACCCCCACGCGGTACAGCTGGTCCGCCTTGGGGGAATCGTTGCTGGAATCCCGCTGTGCCACAAGATAGATCAGCTGCTTTCTGGACATGGCCTCGTTGAGGGCCATAATGGACTTGGCCCGGCCCACATCAAAGTGCAGCACCATCTTGGGATACAGCACCAGCCCCCTCAGAACCAGCATAGGCACCTTCAGCTGGAGCGGTTCTTTCTTCTTTTCTTCCATTGGTTTCTCCCCTTCGCAAGAATACAGTCAAGATAGATTTGCCTGCCCGGCGGGCAGAGACGGTTTACAGTTATCGGAAAGGCGCTCCCCGCCATTTTCAGGACAGGGCACACACGTCAGGAGCCCTTTGGACAGGACTTTTAAACTCCACCAAATAACTCCTGTTTGTAAAGATTATATCGGACTCCGCTCCTTTTTGCAAGTACGTCTGTCAACGGATTTGTCAGCTTTTTGTAAACTTTTTTGGGTAAGATTAGCAAAAAAGCTTTTTTGGCAATCATTCACTCCCCCAACTGTAGATTCCTTCCCCAGCTTCCGCAATCCGGAGGATAAATCCGGATGCAATGCCCTGAAAAACCCGGATTTGGCGAAACCGGCAGTTGATGGAATATCCAAAGGAAAAGGCACCGCCTTCTGGGGCAGTGCCTGCTGATTCCAAGAAAGCACACATTCAGGAAGAGCTTTTCCGTCCGGCCTTTGCAACCGTCCGGACAGGCTGGCTGATAATAAGCGGAACCTGCTTCTTGTTGGGGTCGTAGCTGAACCTGGGTTGGGCTTCCTTTCCGTTGATATAGTCCTCCGTGATCTCCACCGAAGTAATGGTGGGGTCTGTGGGGCAGTCAAACATCAAATCCCCCAGTATCCCCTCCACGACCGACCGCAGGCCCCTGGCTCCGGTTTTGCGTTCAATGGCCTTGGAGGCAATCGCCCTCAGGGCGTCGTCGCCGAAGGTCAAGGTGACGCCGTCCATCTGGAACAGACGGACATACTGCTTCATAATTGAATTCTTGGGCTCGCTGAGAATCCGCACCAGGGAATCGATATCCAGCGCCCTTAGGGTGGTAATCACCGGCACACGGCCTACCAGCTCCGGAATCAATCCAAACTTCACCAAATCATAGGGGGTGACCTGGCTCAACAGATTATCGCGGTCACTGTCAGTAGAGGAACGGATAGAGGACTCAAATCCCATGGAGGATACGGAAACGCGGCGCTCTATCAGCTTCTCGATTCCGTCAAAGGCCCCGCCGCAGATAAACAGGATATTGGTGGTGTCAATCTGAATAAACTCCTGTTGGGGGTGCTTGCGCCCGCCCTGGGGCGGCACATTGGAGACCGTGCCCTCCAGTATCTTCAGCAGCGCCTGCTGAACGCCCTCACCGCTGACGTCCCTGGTAATGGAACGATTTTCGGACCTGCGGGCAATCTTGTCAATCTCGTCGATATAGATGATGCCTCTCTGGGCCTTCTCCACGTCGTAATCAGCAGCCTGGATCAGCCGCAGCAGGATGTTTTCCACGTCCTCGCCCACATATCCGGCCTCCGTAAGGGTGGTAGCGTCGGCAATGGCAAACGGAACATTCAGAATGCGGGCAAGGGTCCTGGCAAGCTCGGTTTTGCCCACACCGGTGGGTCCAAGCAGCAGGACGTTGCTCTTCTGTAGTTCAATGCCGTCGTCATCGCCGAAGTAGATGCGCTTATAGTGGTTGTAAACCGCCACAGCCAGTGATTTTTTGGCCTCGTCCTGTCCTATCACATGCTCATCTAGTATCTTTTTGATCTCGGCAGGACGCGGGACAACGATCTCTTCCCTTGTTTTTTCCTTTTTGCGGGCGGAAGACGAGCGCCGGGGGGCCGGCTCCTCCTCCAGTACGCTCTGGCACAGCTCGACACATTCGTTGCAGATACAAACACCTGGTCCCGCAATCATCCGCTCTACCTGGCTTTGCAGCTTCCCGCAAAAGGAGCACCGCAAATTTTTGTTCTCGTCGTATTTTGCCATGGATACACCAACCTTAATGTTTGTAAATCACTTTGTCGATCAAGCCGTATTCTTTGGACTCCTCCGCGCTCATAAAGTGGTCGCGTTCGGTATCCCTCTGGATTTCCTCCAGGGTGCGTCCGGTGTTTTCCGCCAGCATTTCATTGAGCTGCTTTTTTATCCGCAGCATCTGCTCGGCGTGAATCTGCACGTCGGTAGCCTGCCCCTTGGCGCCGCCGGAGGGCTGATGAATCATAATTTCGCTGTGGGGCAGCGCCATGCGTTTTCCCTTTGCGCCCCCCGCCAGCAGGAATGCCCCCATAGAGGCCGCCAGCCCCATGCAGATGGTGGAAACGTCGCACTTGATATACTGCATGGTATCGTAAATAGCCAGCCCTGCGGATACCGAGCCGCCTGGACTGTTGATATACAGCTGGATGTCCTTTTCAGGGTCCTGCCCCTCCAGATAAAGCAGCTGCGCCACAACCAGGCTGGCGCTGGCGTCGTTTACCTCGTCGCAGAGCATGACAATGCGGTCGTTGAGCAAACGGGAAAAAATATCATAAGACCGTTCCCCTCTGCCGGTTTGTTCTACTACCATTGGCACTAGAGCCATAAAATATGCACCTCCTGTATAGATAGGCGCTGCCGCATACAGCGCAGCGGTCTGCAAAGCTATGCCGCACAATCGGCGGGATGCGCCTCCATGTCTCCGGAAGCGCCCCGCCGCTTATGAAGCAGGTCTATGGTTACGTTTTGCTATGCGGATATTTCCCTGTTTTACTTGGACTCTTCCGCGGAGGAATCCGAAGGCTCCTCCTTCGCCTCAGTGACGATGGCGGTATCCCTCACCAGGTCGATTGCCTTCTGGGAAATGACGTCCATCTTCACGTCGGCGGCGGCGATCAGCAGCTTCACGCGGTCCAGCTCCATGTTGTAGTTCTTGGCCAGCTCCTCGTATTTGGCGTTGATTTCCTCTTCGCTGGCGTCCAGATTCTCCATCTGGCCAATCTTTTCCAGGGCCAGGCGAATCTTCACCTGCTTTTCAGCCTGCTCCGCAAAGGTTTTACGGAAAGCCTCGGCGTCCATACCGGTGTACTGGAGATAGGTGTTCAGGTCAAGGCCCTGCATCTGTAAGCGGTACTCAAAGTTCTGAACCATCTCGTCGATGTTGTTTTCAATCATACACTGGGGGATTTCAGCGGTCATGTTGCCGATGACCGTGTCGATCAACTGGTTTTCAAATTCCTCCTGCGCGGCCCTTTCGCCGCGTTCGGCCAGCTTCTTGGAAAGGTCGGCCTTCAGTTCGTCCAGGGTGTCAAATTCGCTGACGTCCTTGACAAACTCGTCGTCCACCTCCGGCAGCTCGCGGGTCTTAATCTCATGGAGGTTAATCTTGAAGACAGTGGACTGCCCCTGGAGCTCCTTGGCCTGGTAATCCTCCGGGAAGGTTACGGTAATCTCAAATTCCTCTCCCACCTTGTGGCCTATCACCTGGTCCTCAAAGCCGGGGATAAACTGGTTGGAGCCGATGGTCAGGGGGAATTTCTCGGCGCTTCCGCCTTCAAAGGTCTCCCCATCCACATAGCCGGTAAAGTCGATAATCACGTTGTCGCCCTTTTCCACCGGACGGTCGTCCACATCCACCATGCGGGCGTTGCGCTCCTGCATTCTCTTGAGCTCAGCGTCGATATCCTTGTCGGTAATCTCCACCTTGCGCTTGGCGGCGGCGATGTTCTTGTAGTTGGAGACCTCCACCTCCGGCTTGACGGTGACGGTGGCCTTGAGGGCCACGCCCTTTTCCCTGCTCACCTCGGTGATCTCCACGTCCGCCCGGTCCACCGGCACAATTCCGGCCTCGTCAACGGCGGCGCTGTAGGCCGCGGGGTAAAGGCTGTTGACGGCGTCCTCATAGAAGAAGCCCTCGCCGTACATCTTCTCAATAAAGCTGCGGGGCGCCTTGCCCTTGCGGAAGCCGGGGATGTTTACCTTGTTCTTGTTTTTGCGGTAAGCGGTCTCGACAGCCTTCTCAAATTCTTCAGCGCCGATGGCAATCTGAAGCTCGTAAGTATTGATTGCGGTTTTGTTCGATGAAACTAAGCTCATGGGATTATTTCCTCCTGTAGCATGACCGTATTATTCTATCATATAGGTCAGTCTAAAATTTGTCACTTCCTGCCATCCGGTGCGCCTGCCTTGGCACGGGACCGTTCAGACAATCAATCCTTGTAATTATAACACATGGAAAAGCCTTTAGCAACCCCACAACGGCGTTTTTTGTCAATCATTTTTAAGGGTTCATTGTAAAATGAAATAGGACAAAGAAAAGAGCATAGCGAACATGGTATAATTGAAGTACCACCAACAAAAAACCAGGAGGTTCACTATGCCCC
>JAAWRH010000081.1 GCA_022800935.1 Oscillospiraceae bacterium | reverse complement strand
CCTTTCCGGTACATCCCTTATATGGACGTTCCTTGGCCTGCTTTTGACACTTGGTTAGTGCCTTTTTAGATGGCTTCGGCAAGGGAAAGAAAAGGGGAAATGTGAGCGGGAATTTTGTATATTTATGCAGCAATAGAAAAACCCCTTGACTGCATTTCGGCAGCAGTCAAGGGGTTTTCTATTGCCATGAGAATATAGGAAATTTTTCAAATATCAATATTTCTACAGAAGTATACTGAGAACCAGTTATATCAAAATCCAGGCTACAAGGACAAAATCCTGTAAAAGCCTGTATATGTGATTTTAGACTGCTTTTTTTATCTGCAATTTACCAGAGGTTAGAATGGACTAACAGAGCTCTTTGGACATTTCCGTATTCTCCCGCTATACCGCTTAATACGCCTTGCCCCAGATTATCATCGACTTTGCAGGCTTCCCACAGCAGACACAGGTTTCGGCGATTTTCTCCTGCTCAAATGGCATACATCTGGAGGTAACGCCGCAGACCTCCTTCAGCTTCTCCTCGCAGGCCAGGTCGCCGCACCACATAGCTTTAACAAAACCGTTTTTATCCTTGGTAGCGGCTTCCATTTCCTCCATGTTGACGGCAGAGGTGGTTTTTTCAATGCGGTTTTGGAGAGCTTTCTGGTATAACCCATCGTGTACCGCCTTCAGCAGCTCCGGCAGCTTGGACTCCAGCTCATCCAAGGGTACAAAATATTTTTCTCTGGTGTCCCGGCGGACAATGACACATTGATTTTTCTCAATGTCCTTGGGGCCGATCTCCAGGCGAAGGGGAACGCCCTTCATTTCATATTCGGCGAATTTCCAGCCGGGGGAGTTGTCGGAATCGTCCACCTTGACACGGACAATTTTGGACAATCTCTCTTTCAGCTCAGCGGCCTTTTCCAGTACGCCGGGCGTATGCTGGGCAACAGGGATAATAACCGTCTGAACCGGAGCGATTGCAGGGGGAAGCACCAGCCCGTTGTCGTCTCCATGGGTCATGATGATCGCCCCGATGATACGGGTGGACATGCCCCAGGAGGTCTGGTGAGGGTATTGCAGGGCGTTGTCCCGCCCAGTAAATGTAATGTCGAACGCCTTGGCAAACCCGTCTCCAAAATAATGGCTGGTCCCGCTCTGGAGAGCCTTTCCGTCATGCATCATGGCCTCAATGGTATAGGTTGCCTCCGCGCCGGCGAATTTTTCCTTGTCGGTTTTGCGTCCCTTGATGACAGGGATGGCAAGGAAGTTTTCACATACGTCAGCATAGATGTTCAGCATCCGCTCGGTTTCTTCAATTGCCTCCTGGGCGGTTTCGTGCATGGTGTGACCCTCCTGCCACCAGAATTCCATGGTTCTCAGGAAGGGACGGGTAGTCTTCTCCCACCGGACAACAGAACACCACTGATTGTACAGCTTGGGCAGGTCCCGATAGGAATGTATTACATGGGAGTAATGCTCACAGAACAGCGTCTCTGACGTGGGGCGTACACACAGACGCTCAGTCAGCTTTTCGTTGCCGCCCATTGTCACCCAGGCTACCTCTGGGGCAAAGCCCTCCACGTGGTCCTTTTCCTTCTGGAGAAGGCTTTCGGGGATGAACAGGGGCATTCCCACGTTTTCATGGTCGGTGTCCTTGAATTTCTGGTCCAGTATCTTCTGAATGTTTTCCCAAATGGCGTAGCCATAGGGGCGCAGTATCATACATCCCCGCACGGAGGAATAATCCACCAGCTCCGCTTTCTTTACAATATCGGTATACCATTGGGCAAAATCCTCATTCATGGAGGTAATGGCCGTTACCATCTTTTTCTGTGCCATTGTTATTTCCGCCTTTCTATTGTTGCCGCCGGAAGGATCCGGCGCTTTGACCTTTCTTATCTTAACAAAAGTTGCAGTAGAATTCAACTGTTGAAGCGGTTTTTTCGCAGATTTTTTACCCGATGTAGAAACCTCCGTTGGGGCTCACCACCTGTCCGGTGATAAACCGACTCTCCGCCAGAAAACAGATTGCCTCCGCCGCATCCTCCGGCGTTCCGATGCAGCCTAAGGGAGTTGTCTGCCGGAGCTCCTCCAGCACCCCTTCCTCCAAGATGGAATTCATCTCGGTGTCAATCACGCCGGGAGCCACACAGTTGACTCGAATACGAGAGAGGGCCAGCTCCTTTGCCAACGCCTTTGTCATGCCGATAACCGCGGCCTTTGCCGCCGAATAATGCACCTCGCAGGAGCCGCCAGTCTGTCCCCACATGGAGGAAACATTGACAATGCTTCCGTGTCCTCGGTTCTGCATCAGGGGGACAGCGTATTGGCAACAGTAAAAGGCCCCTTTCACATGGATGGAAAACATCCTGTCCCAGTCCTCATCGGTAAGCTCCGTGAACAGTTTCTGCTGGGCGATTCCCGCATTGTTGACCAAAACATCCAATCCGCCGAAATGGTACTCTATCTGTGAAAACATCCGCCGGACCTGGCTCCTATCGGATACGTCGCCCTGGAGCAGGAGAGGGGCTGTCCCCATACCCTTTAGCTCCTCAGCAAGGGACTGGGCAGCTTTTTCGCTGTTAAGGTAATTAATCCCCACCTGATAGCCCTTTTTTCCAAACAACAGGGCGGCGACCCTGCCAATGCCGCGGGACGCGCCTGTGATGAAAACAGATGGCATAAATATCATTCCTTTCCCAAGGGATCAGGGCGATTTTCCGCTCTGCGGATGTGTTCCCTGATCTCCGTTTCATGCGCCTGGCAATAGGCATAGCTGTTTTTCATAAAAGCGCTGATACTCTGGCTTTGGTACATTTTGTCCAGCGTGTCAAGAATTGATACACCGTCTGCCTTCATGTCAAAGAAATAGGGATAGATACAGCCGCCGTCCTCCCTGGGAAAGTACGGGTTGATGGAACTGAGGCGGGGGTCTTTCATCACCGATTCCACCACCATTTCACTCAAAATCCATTTTAAAGACGGTCGTTCATACTCATCATAGCTGTCCCCAAACAGCTGGTTCCACACATAAAACCATACAAAGTGGACAAGCTCGTGGATGGCCAGCCCTATAGCGCCTCTGCCGCTGGAAAGGTAAAATAAATCAAAGCAGTGTTCCCGCAAAAAGCGCGGCATAACCGGATTCAAGGTAACATTTCCACGCAGGTCGTTGAATAATCCGTTGCAGTCAACCTCGAAGGCTTCCGATAGGGCGGCGGTAATCTGTTCCTTGCAGCCTTCCCATTGGCGGGAATAGATCAGTACCTTCTCGTCGATGACTTTTTCCTCCTGCTCGTAAACCGACAAAAGGACCCGTTCGATATATGCCTTTCTTTCTGAAAAGGGAAGCGCCGCGGCACGGGCTTTATCAAGCTGCGGATAAAAATAAAACAGGGGTTCCGACCAGAAGACTGATTCCTCTTCTGTTTGGAATCCCATAATGTTTCGGAGCATTTCCTCTGCTCCGGGATTTACAAAGGTGATTTCCATGTCGTTGTTCCTCCTGATTGTCCATAATAACAAAAAGAAATAACCGCCAAAGCTTGCAACCTGCGGTTATTTCTTTTTAACCTATAGGGGAGCAACCGTCTTACAGGTCCCTCGTCTGTTTTTATTATAGAGCCTGTGAGCGGGGATGTCAAGGAGAAGTTGCTCCCCTTTTTCAACATCAATCGACAGGTTCAAACCGCATCCATTTGCCGTCTATATTGACCGCAACGCCGCTCCCATTAAATACAACCTCTGACCCTTCACAGCCAAAGTTAGACTGCAGTTCTTCCATTGGGGCGTAATGTTCTCCCACAGAAGAAACAATTTCACCTATATATGGGGAATCATATTCTGATACCGCCGCCTCTTCCGCCACCATCTTTGATACATCCTCATAAGTGGCAATATAAAGCTTCCCAGCCGCAAAGATCATCTGATCTACCTGTTCTGTTTCTGGGGGCACAGGCATCGCGGAATATGCAGTGCTTTTCTCAGCAATTTGAACCCCGTTCTCATCCTCCAAAAAGGCGTCAAATTCTATGTGCCATCCATAAGGGGACTGGTCGAATATCCTGTCCTCATAATATTTCCCTGGGACCCATTCCTCTACATCCTCAAAGCCGTGGAGGGACATTCCGCTTCCGTCCTCCAAAATAAACCGTCCACTGACGTGTATATGCAGATGGCTGCCGACGGGCATTCCTCTGGGAACTTTTAGGGATACCACGCCATCCGGCGCAATAGAAAAAGAATCTTCAAGTTTCTCCAAGTACTTCTCACCATCGGATAATGGATTCTCCGGATTTACTGCCAGCCCCAAACAAAGGACCGCTGTTGCCGCCAGCGCAAGGACAGAAACCCATATCACCGGCTTCCGATACGAGAGGATGCTCTTGATTCTGCCCTTCACATCCCCTTCGCCGAAGGCCAGAGGGGTTGGACATTTGATCCTTTTTTCTGTGGAAAGCTTTAACAGCGCGGTGGAGTATCCCTTCCGATCCTCCAGGGTCATGCTGCGCACTGCCTTTTCATCGCAGGAAAGTTCCATATCCTTTCCGCTCAGCCAAAAGGCAATCCACACCAGCGGGTTGAACCAATGGATGCACAGCGCCGCGTAGGCGGCCAGCCTTGCCGCATGGTCCAGCCGTTTAATATGGGTGGTCTCATGGAGCAGAACATATTCCTGTTCCTTGCCGCTCAAAGCCGTCGGCAGATATATTTTTGGGCGGATAATCCCCAAAACAAAGGGAGTTTCAAGCCCCTCCAGCTGATAAATCCGGTTCATCCCCGGAACGGCTTCGGCATTTCTGAGCTTATACATTAAAACGAAAAGGGATACAACGCCGTATCCGGCCAAAAGCACCATTCCGCTGCTCCAGAGAACCTCGCCGATAAACGCGTGAATCTGAAGGGGATTTGCGCTGTACTGTGGAGTTCCGGCTGGCAGAAACCGGTTGACCGCACTGTCGAAGGGCGCGATTCCGCTGTGAATTTGCGGGGTCTGCTCATACAGCATTCTGGTGGAAACCGTATTGGGCTGAACCGGTACCAGGCTGGCCAGGCTTCCGATGGAAAAGGGGCAGAGCAGACGGAACAGCGCCACCCCCCACAGGGCATAGGAAAACCGCTTGGATATCCTCCCAAAGAGGGGGCGCAGCAGCAAAATCAGGGCGATGACATAGCCGGAAACAAGGCTCATGTTCAAAACCCGAAAGAAAATTTTGTCCATCATACCTTTTCCCCCTCCTGATACTGGTCGATAAACCTTTGAATTTCCTCTACCTCCGCCGCGCTGAGCCTTTTCCGGCGGGTGAATGCGGCGAGAAATTGGGGCAGGGAGCCGCTGAAGGTTTCCTCCACAAAGGATTCCGACTGTGCGGCTGCAAAATCCTCTTTGGAGAGCAGGGGCGTCACCATACCCCTGCTGTTCTGAAACAGCCCCCTTTCGCAGAGGCGTTTGAGCATGGTATAGGTGGTTGATTTTTTCCAGTGGAATTCATTTTCGCACAGCCTGACCAGCTCTCCCGATAGGACGGGGGCACTGTTCCAGATAAGCTCCGCGAATTTTGTTTCCATGTCGCCCAGTTTGTATTTGTCCATAATGGCAGACCTCCTTTTGGTCTAATGGAATTAGACCTTATAGTTAGAGTCTAACACCATTAGACCAAAATGTCAAGAGGAAATTTCGGGGAATTATATTGTTGGTCCGATAGACGATTTGGATGCCTCAGATTAAAAGAAAAACCCGCTTTGTCATCACAACAAAGCGGATTTTCTCTGGTGAAGGCGGCGGGAGTCGAACCCGCGT
>JAAWRH010000031.1 GCA_022800935.1 Oscillospiraceae bacterium | reverse complement strand
GGGGGCTGGCGGCGGATGGCGAAAGACAGGCTTTGGAAAAGTTGTGAAAACATATCTGGACAGTCGCTCGTTTTATGGTATCACTCATAATCTCTGTACCTCCTCAATCGGATTTAGACCTTCTGCATTTTTACCGTCGATTTCTTCCCGTTTCGGAAGGGCGGCAAGGTAACCGATAAACAGCTGTGCCCGCTCCTCGTCGTTGAAACGCACGTTTGGCGTCCATACCTCATAAAGCTTACCGGCAATTTCCTCATACATTCGAAGGAACCACTTTACCAGACCAGCCCCTGTTCCCTTTGGGGAATCGGTATTGGTGCGGTACGTTTTTGCCCAGGCAATATAGGGATTCATCCGTTGTGCCAGTACATTCATGGTACGCAACGGCGCTTCCGCTGCCGCTTGGTATAAGCTGCTTCCGGCCAACTGAGGTGGTAATTCGCCATTTCGCACAATCCTGCAATACATGGCGTGGAGTTCGTCCGACACCTTGAGAAGTTGTCCATATTGGTAGGGGAAATCTTCCATATAGTCCTCCTTTCTGATACCTTTTCGATAGAGCATCAACCCCATCAATGCCAGCATCTTTACAATTCGCTCCCATATAGAATGACGAAAATCTTTGTTTACAAGCAAGCTTCCAAGAAACGCTCCAACCGTCATTGCCTTCTCAGACAGCATGTGAAGATCAGCGGTTACCGGAAAATCGGGGTTCATAAGTAATTCAAGACCGTGATATTGGGAAACAGGTCTACATCGATCTGTGGCCCGTTCGCCATTTTGCTTCCAAAACACATTAAAAATGTCTGTTGCATCCAGAGGAAAAGGGGCTTTCGGTGTACCAAAGAGAAAAATAGATAAATTCGAGCAGCCGAACATCCACGCCTCACTGCATTTCTCCAGTTCATGCGCATCTGTCTGCCGGGTGTAAACCACTTTTACACGAGCTTTATCGATCTTTTTCAAGATAAATAGTTGAATCCTGTCTGATCTTGCATCAGCATTGGCTTCCCGCCCATGCCGCAACTCAGCAAGAAATTGCTTCGTCTGTTCCTCGAAAGTTACATCACTTTTCTTGGAACGCCCAAACATCCTCGTATAAGAGATGGCTTGTTCCGGTATACGGGACGGATAGGCGAAAAGAATCTCACCCTTGTCAATGTTCATCCATGTAATGTTTTCACGTTCTTTATTGCCCCCCAACCAATCTAAGGAGGCGTGCAGTTTCCCGCGCATTTTTAGGGAGATGGGATAACTGGCATCCTCGATTCGCCTGTACCGTGTTTGACATGGTTGTCCACTGAACATAGTGCGAAGTGTCACGTCAAATCCACCAGCAAGCTTCACAGTTGGCATTGGTGTTGACTTCTCAGTCGGCGCAAACGAAACGCCAAAGGCATCAACTTCCTCCAATACGGTGTCCTCTTCCCAAGCCTTTTCTGTCTTCATCAAAGCATCGTTCAGCGCCAAAACAAACCTTTCGCTGGCGGCGGGAACGCCCAGAGCAATCAACCGAGGGGATTCAAGCGCAACAGAAAGCGAACCACAATCGTCCTCTGGCTTTTTCGCCGGATTGCCTTGATAAAAGAGAATCTGAAGCGCTAAATGAATATGTTCGTGTCTGCGCAACATTTTGAAAGCTGTGGTTTCTATCTCACGGTGCAGTTTGATCGAATCACGGAAGTATTCACTCTCTTCCATCAACATTTGTACCGGAGTAAATTCGGGAACCAATTTGCACAGTTCTGTTGACCTATCCATACAAACTTTGTACTTCTTCTGAAACTTTTCCCCCCAGTTATTGAAATTGCCTTGACACCAGCTCTCTATTTCCTCAATTTTTGCGGGATCAATATCCCCGGGCTTGAGTGTTTTTAGGGCCATTTTTATCGACTCATCTGTGATTCGGTAAAGCGGTGTGAGATTCATGCAGGGATACGATCCTTGATTATCTCCAAATTTACGCAACACCGTTCCAAGATCCTCCAGGACACGGGATAATTCCACCACCTTTCCCTTCAAAATGGAAATCCGAACACAAGGCGCCTTTGGCTTGATTCCTGGGATTGGAATATACCTTCTGTGCCATTGCTGTGTGTGTACTCCGGCTCCGTCTATGGCCTCGGTTAATCGATACAGTTCATTGATCATAGGTAATCCCTTCTTTCCGGATATTTGAGGACACCGTGATGAATACACAAGTTTGTATCGTAAATTGCCTGATAGTCAGAGCAGTATCCGTTCTGAAAAACGCCCCGTAACATGGAGGGGATTTGGATATCCGGGAGATCCGTGCAAACCCGTGTTGTATTCCGGAACGGGCCGAAATAAGAGGGCGTAAACTCACTCCAGCCTAAAAACAGTGTTGCATGGGACTGTCCCCGCCGCAAACGACGGTTGAAAATGTCTTGATAAGCGTGCCCTGGTGAAGTAGTGCCGCGATCCCATGCTTTTGCGCTTTCCGGCAACTTATCTTTCTTTGGGTTCGGTATCACATCCGCGTACATCCGGTAACAGACATCCACCAACACCGTGGCAAATAGTTGATACTGGGTACCTTTCTTTATAGACGCACTCGACCGCAGGGGGCCGCCATAATTTGTCGCATAAGAGTGAAACTGAGGTTCAGCACAAAGTTCTACTTTTCTGGGAATTACAAGAACCGCCGGTCCCCAAAGGATGCTCTCAAAAAGTCCCCGAACGGCCGAATAGGTCGGTACAGGATAACTTGCTGGGGAATCACCGCAGTCAGGCCGTGTCCAAAGAGCGGTATTCCCCGCTATTTCCATGGAAACCTGGTATATCTTATCAAGCAAAAATGATTCACTCCCTTTCCGTTAAGATCAGAATTGTCCCTGTTATTCTATCATTATAGCATACCCAGAGCAGAAAGAATAGAGGAAGTTTTCATTCCCGCACGGCAGTTTCATAAAAATCCCAGAAAAAGGCAGCCATTGAAAGAGAGACGTGATCATGATAGAATAGAAAAAACGGAAAAAAGCCATGAAAGATATTATAATGAGATTTAGCGTGATAGAGGATTCTCGGCATTCTGGCTATGTGGTACATAAGTTGGAGCACATACTAACCATAGTGATGTGTGCGGTTTTGTGCGGTTTGGACAAGCTGGATGAGATCATGACATACCAGGAAAACAACCATGAAAACCTGAGGAAGGATTTCGGAATCGAGAAATTCCCCTCCAAATCAACCTTTAGCCGTGTCCTGAGTATGGTGGATGGAAAAGCGGTGGGAGAAGTGATTTTGCAGGCAATGCGAGATAAAATCGTGAGCAGAGGGAGTGTCATAGCGGTAGATGGAAAAGCAATCCGGAGCACCGGCGAAAAAGATAAACCACACAGTGCACTCCAAATTATCAGTGCATATTTAACGGAAAATGGGGTTACTTTGGGACAGGAGTCGATTCACGAAAAGACCAACGAAATCCCAATTTTCCAGCAAATGTTAGATTATTTGGATGTACAGGGAAAAGTCATTACGGCAGATGCGATGCACTGCCAAAGGGAAACGTGCCGAAAGATCATAGAGAAAAAAGGGGATTATGTTCTGGGTTTGAAGAATAATCAACCCAATTTTTATTCTGACGTGTCACTTTATTTTTCTGATGCTGAACTATCCAAAGGGATGAAATGTTACGAAACCCTGGAGAAGAATAAAAATCGGTTAGAACGGCGAGTATGCCGAAAACTGACGGATTTGTCTTGGCTCAACTGCCGGGACTCATGGCGTGGCCTGCGCTGTGTGTTTTCCATTGAGAGAACGGTGGAAACGGAGAATAAGCGTACGCAGGAAACCAGTTACTATATCTCCAGTTTGGATGAAAGCGAAGATCGCTTGATGGATATTGTGCGAGAGCATTGGAAGGTCGAGTATATGCATTGGATGCTTGATGTGACTTTTTCAGAGGATTCCTGCCGTTTTATAAGTGAAAACGCACAAAAATCCTTAAATAGTATGCGAAAATGTGCTTTAGCTGTTCACAAAAATTTTCTCTATAACACACATAAAAAATCATCTGTCAAATCCTCCATGCTTTCTGCTCTAATCAACCATTCTTACTTTTGTAAATTACTGGAAATTTCATGAAACTGCCGTGGGGGCTTGACTTTTTATTTGCAGGCTTACTATCTCTGAGTATTACTGCATTTACCGCCAAAGTTAAGTCGAAATCTGCCTCTTGTCCTTAAATCATTTCAATTCCGAAAATTTTTTAGTTGTAGCTCTCTGGTATCAGGTATCCATCAAGAAGATTGTCTTTGTTAATAATAGATTTGTATATCTTTTTAATCCCCGCCTGTCTTGCCAGTGAAATAACCAAATTTTCTTCAGATTTCTCCATTCTTAATCCTAAAATTACACCAACAGGAATCCATTCCATCATAATAGGTGGTTTCATTGCACATCCAGTAATCATTCGCCACTCATTATCATATTGATGACACTTTTTCTTAATAAGCATCATGCTCGATGAGTCCGACCACGATATGGATTTGCAGGATCGCTACGAGAGCGAACTGCGCGATCCCCTGTTTGACGCGAAGGTGAACAGCTACAAGGCCGATCCCGACAACGAGGACGCTGTCGATCCCTGGGACATGATCGCCGACAAGAGCGGCAGTCCGGAAGATGCCCTGTTCGCCGAGCCGGAGCCGGAAAATCCCCAGGCGGTGGAAGCCCGCCGCATCATTGACGAGGAATGCACGGAGGCGCAGCAGGACTTCTTCTTCGAGCATTTCGGCAAGGGCACTCCGCTTGAGGAGATGCGCCAGGCTGACGCCGGGTGAATCCGTGCAGGGCATCGAGATCAAGGAAATGCGGGGTGACGGCAATGAATGAGAACATCGAACTGATGATGCCGATCAAGACGACTCCGTATGACCATCAGAAAAAGGCGTTTGCCTTTGCCTGCGACAAGTTCGGCGTATTTGACGAGCGTCTCAAGAGTCGCGGCACGGCTCTTCTGATGGAGATGGGAACGGGCAAAACGATAGTGAGCATCGCCGTTGCCGGATGTATGTACCAATATGGATAGGATTTTTTCTATAATGAAAACAGAACAAAAGAAGGGAGAATTTCCGAATGAATGTTCTGATCTTAAATTCCAGCCCCCGCAAGGGCGGAAACTCCGATGTGCTCTGCCAGCAGTTTGCCAAAGGCGCAGAAGAGGCGGGGCACCAGGTGGAAAAGATTGATCTTCGGGAGAAGAAGCTGTCTCCATGCTTGGCCTGCTATGCCTGCATGAAGGAGCATGTCTGCGCCATCCGGGACGATATGGCCGGAATATTTACCCAAATGCAGCAGGCGGATGTCATTGTCCTCTCCTCGCCGGTCTACTTCTATTCCCTGTCCGCCCAGCTGAAGATGCTCATTGACCGCTGCCTGGTGGACTATAAAAGCCTGGCGGGGAAGAAATTCTACTTCATCGTTACCGCCGCGGACCCCCGACACGAGGCAGCGGACGAAACACTGGTCGCTTTCCGGGGCTTTTTGCGGTGTCTGCCGGGTGCGGAGGAAAAGGGGATCATCTACGGGACAGGGACCTGGGACAAGGGGGATGTTTACAAGCATCCTGCCTTCAGCCAGGCATATCAAATGGGAAAAGAGGTTTGAATCATGGAATGGAGCAAGAAAAAACTGGGCTTTGGCTGTATGCGGCTGCCCTTACTGGAAAATGGCGATGTGGATGCTACCCTGTTCAGCAAAATGGTGGATTTATTTATGGAACGAGGCTTTACCTATTTTGACACTGCCCACGGCTATGTCAGCGGGAAATCCGAACCGGCGCTGAAAGCCTGCCTTACCAGTCGGTACCCGCGGGAAAGCTACACCATCACCGATAAACTTTCCACCCACCACTTTCAATCTCAGGAGGAGATCCGTCCGCTGTTTGAAAGCCAGCTTGCGGCGGTGGGAGTAGACTATCTTGACTTTTACCTGATGCACGCCCAGGATCGGAACATCTTTGAAAAATTCAAACAGTGCCATGCTTATGAAACCGCTTTGCAGCTCAAAGAGGAGAGGTGGGCAAGGTCATCGCCCCCGGTGGTGTTGGCGTGACCATCTCCAGCCAGTCGGGATGGCGGATGCTCGCCCTGACTGCCGCGGAAGATGAACTGCTGGCAACGACCCCGGTCGAGGAGCTGCTGTCCCTGGAGCTTCTCCGACCCGAAAACATCCGTGACACCCTCCACGCCTACCAGCTGGCCAAGCACTGTAACGAAAAGCGGGTCATGGCCGAGGCAGTGAAGTGGGGCGCGCGGCTCAACGACATCGCCCCCGGCATTATCGTAACTCCCCTGGCGCTGGACGAGTTCAACGGCCCCCGCGGGGATTTCTACAAGAATATGTTCGCCAACTGTCCGGCGGGTCGCCCCGGAACGGCGGACGAGGTCGCTGATGTGGCAGAGCTCTGCTGGGCAGCAAGGGCGCGTTTATCACCGGCTCCACCTTCCTCATCGACGGCGGTGCTACCGCTTCCTATTTTTATGGGCCGCTGAAGCCCCAAAAGTAAAAGGAGATATTTGCACATGAAACGACTTTTCGCTATTTTTGTCAGCTTCACACTTCTGCTTGGCCTTACCGCCTGCGGCAGTCCTGCACAGCCACAGGCCCCGTCCCAGCCCTCTGGTACGACTTCTTCCTCTTCCGGCAGTTTATCCGCAGACAATAGCTCCATGGAGACGCCTTCTTCTATGCCGGAAAAAAACAGCCAGCCGGAACCGCCAGAAGAAGCCGATGGTACGCTGGTCGTCTATTTTTCCGCATCCGGGAACACAAGAGCTGTGGCAGAGAACATTACAGGTCTTCTGGACGCCAATCTCTATGAATTGGTTCCGGAAGATCCCTATACTGACGCCGACCTAAACTGGAATGACCCGGACAGCCGGGTAAACGAAGAGCATAACAACCCGAATCACCGCACCGCCATAGCGGGAGAGCTTCCCGGCCTTAGCGGCTATGACACGGTTTTTATCGGGTATCCCCTTTGGTGGCGGCAGGGAATTCTATGGTTCTTTGGGTGCTGAACTCCAATATGATGCCACCGATTCTCAAACAAATTTTGAAAACGGAGATCTGGCCTATTGGTACAGCGGGAACGGCCTTTGCCTGCTCTATGATAATCAAGTGGAAAGCCCAGAGATTGAATCCGGTGTGATCGTGTTTGGAAAGATCACCTCTAACCTAGATATTTTCCATCAGATGGAGGATCAAATCGAGGTGACGGTGAGTTTGGCAGAGGACAAAGCATCACAAAAACCCGGCGGCAATCAGTGAATCCGCTTGCTCTTTGACGGTGGTGAAACCATTTGGCGGCTGGCTGATAACGCCGCGTCACGGAATTTCGCCGCCCAGCTTCCCTTAACGCAGACCTTTGGGGATTTCAACAGCATTGAAAAGATATGCCGTCTGGAGGAAACTGTCCCAGTGGATGATACTCCTTTCGGGGCAGACCCGGCGGTTGGCAGATGCCATTACCTTTAGCTGCTCGACCCTTTTAGATTCAATATAGTGCGTTGCATACCGCCGTTCCAAAACAGGATCGCCGCTTTTGCTAAATCGGAGAGGGATCACCGGTCTGCGGCCCTGCCCGTTTTTCTTCTTTACACCCCATCGTTTATAATAGCAAAAGGATGGTTTCAGCCCGGTTTTTTCAGCGTAAACGCGCATCTGGTGCATGATAAATGAAAGCCTATGCAGATTGGCAGCACAAACACCCTCCAAATAAGGGACACGGCCAAACCGCCAGTCCTCGTATTTTTGCTTCGGCAATATCCCTATATCCATCAGAACATCTACTGGCGCTGTGTATCCTCTGGTTTGGCATTGGCGATACATGGCAGAGTGTATTTTCTTTATCAACTCTTCATCCCTCATATATAGCCCCCTAACATCGTCAAAGCCTCTTTCTTTTATGGATAATATTGTATATGAAATTAGTATCAAAGTAAAGGTTCATTAACTTTGATAGAAACAAAATGCCGTTATTGCTGACCTGCGTGATAATTGCCTCTATCCAAAATATTTTCAAAATGTATTGCTATTGTGCTTACATTTGGGTATAATAGAAAAGGATAGGAACACTATTTTATGAGAGGGGTGCTATATATGGCAAAGACAGCCAACTTATATGCTCGCATTGAGCCGGATGTAAAAGAACGGGCGGAAGAGATATTGACCGCGCTCGGTATCCCTGTTTCCAATGCCATCAATATGTTCTATAAACAAATTATTTTGCAGCGCGGTATCCCATTTGAGATGAAACTTCCACAACCTAAAATGATCGATATGAGCCAGCTGACAGCAGAAGAACTTGATGAAGAGCTGGAAAAAGGATACGCTGATGTTTTGGCTGGCAGGACAAAACCGACGGGCAAGGTTTTTGAGCAGATCCGAAAGGACTATGGCATATGACGACATATTCTGTTGAAATAACCGATCAGGCGGATGCCGACTTGCGCGGTATTTTTGAATATATCGCCTATGAACTGCAATCTGTCCAAAATGCAGCCGCACAACTCTCCAGGCTGGAGCGTGGTATTGATTCCCTAAGCCAAATGCCGGAAAGATACCGCCGCTATGAGAAAGAGCCTTGGTACAGCCGGAACTGGCGGATCATGCTGGTAGACCATTATTGTGTGTTCTATACACCGGATGATACTCGAAAAGTTGTAACGATCACCCGGATCCTCTATGGGGGTAGAAATATCGACAAGGTTCTTACCGAGGACAAAACAGAACGATAAATTCGCCACAATGAAGATAAAATTTACTCACTTTATCAGAAAGCGCACACCGAGGAAATTTTCTGCTCAGTGTGCGCTTTTCACTTGTCAATACAGATAACCACTTGAAAATGATCCTCACACAAATCAGCTGCTGGTTGTGGCCAAACCAGACGGTGTGGGCCAATATTCGCTTTGGGCAGCAAATATTTCCTTGACGAAACGCCATAATAATGTTATCATAAATGCGGGGTGATAACACTTTATGGAGCGTAAAATCGTAAATCGCTTGCTTATCTGGAAAAATTCTTCCAATCGAATGCCGCTCCTTCTCTATGGGGCCCGTCAGGTGGGAAAAACTTATACTGCCCTCACCTTCGGGAAAGAGCATTATCGAAATACCGTCTATTTCAATCTGGAAGATTCCAGAGAGGTGGCGGCTGTTTTTGAACGGGATCTGGATCCTTACCGTATCGTGAAAGAGCTTTCCGCAAAATCAGGTCAGTCGATCTTTGAAAGGGAAACCCTTTTGGTTTTTGACGAGATCCAAAGCTGTGAAAGAGCGTTGACCTCGCTGAAATATTTCTGTGAAAACGCACCGGGCTACCACATTATTGCGGCAGGGAGCCTGCTGGGGGTTGCGCTAAACCGGGAACAATATTCTTTCCCAGTAGGCAAGGTGGATATGCTGAACCTTTACCCTTTGGATTTTGAGGAATTTTTATGGGCTACCGGTAACGAGTCCTTGTGCGGGCTTATCCGGGAGGCTTATGCCGGTTTCCATCCCCTCTCCCTCCATGAAACTGCCCTGGAACTTTACCGCACCTATCTGGCGGTGGGAGGAATGCCCAGGGCAGTCCTGGAATATGTAGAGAAACAGGATTTTAACTTTGTCCTTGCCGCGCAGAAATCCCTAAACGATGCCTATATCGCTGATATGGCGAAATATGCCTCCCCCCAAGAAACCACCCGGATCATGGCGGCCTGGGGCAGCGTACCGGCACAGCTGGCCAAGGAAAACCAAAAGTTTCAGTACAAGGTCATTAAATCCGGTGCCAGGGCTTATGAGTATGAAACGCCGCTGGACTGGATGAGGACAGCGGGGATCATTCACAAGTGTGTTCGTGTCCGGGAGGGGAAATTACCCCTTTCCGCTTACGCCGACAATTCCTCTTTTAAGGTCTATATGGTGGATACCGGACTGCTTTGCTCCAAATTCGGCATTCCCGCAAATGCAATTCTCCACAGTCCCCACAGCTTTGACGGCTTCAAGGGTGCGCTGGCAGAAAACTATATCATGCAGGCACTGGTGACGAATGGGATCTCTCCCTACTATTGGAGTTCTCCGGGGAAAGCGGAACTGGATTTTGTATTCCAAGATCGGGAAGGGAACATCATTCCTCTGGAGGCAAAGTCAGCGGATAATGTCCGGGCAAAGAGTCTGGGGACATTTGTTTCTCTGTATCACCCGCCCTTCGCTATCCGGGTTTCAGCTCGCAATTTCGGGTTTGAGAACAACATTAAAAGTATTCCGCTTTATGCAGTATTCTGTTTAGAGCCATAGACAGGAAAGGCACGCCAGGGCTCATTTCATGCTCTGGCGTGCTTTCTCTTGTTATCGGTGATTCTTTACCACTTGGAAATGATCCTCCCGTAAATCAGCTGCCGGTTGTAATCATACTGGGTAATATGGATCAGCACGCTGTCCCCAGGGAAAAACTCGTTGTCCCCCAATAAGTTGGAGTAAAGACAAAGGACGGTGACATCATCCCCGATGAAGGGACTGGGGGTGGCGTTCCGTACCGAGATGGAGAGCTTCCCCTCCCGGTTGCTGTACTCCTTCAAGCGACAGGGTAGTTCCTGGCCGGGGCGGTATTCGTTTCGCAGGTCCGCAATGGCGGTCCAGCTGAGATCACGCTGGGAGAGGGAAACATCGTAGCCGCCGCACTCCGCCAGCACCCGCCGGGGACCTACCACCAGGAGACTGCATTTCAGCTGCACCCCCGGCTCGTGACCCCTGCGGAGGGAAGCAAAATGCCGCCGCTGCTCGCTATCGGCAGATACGAAATCGTCTGTGGAAGAAGCTGCTTCACCTTCTTCCTCGTGGGGGCTTTTTTCCTGCGGCTCCGGTTCATTCCCTTCACCGCTGTCCTCTCTGGATACGGTCGAATAGTCTGCCAGCAGCCCAGCGATAGCGGCCTCCTGGGGCTCATACTCCGGCAGACTGGCGGTATCAATGGACTTTGCGCCTTCTTCCTCTGCGGGCAGAGGTGTTACCTCCTGTCCCGGCTCCTGCTGAATAGCCTCCATCTCGGTATTTTCGAGGGCTTCTTTCTCGGCGGCAAGCTCCGCCTTGGTCTTTCTGGGCATAGCTGTGACTCCTTTCAATTCAAAAAATTCTGGTCTGGACAAAAGAAACCATTATGCTCTCCACCACCCCCTTCCCTATGTCATGCCCTTGAGAAACCGGCAGCGCCCATCCTCCCACAAAACAAAGTGGAAGGGGTGCGCCGTTCCCAAAAGGGGGATCTGGGAGCGGTCCTCTATCTGAAAGAGGACGGTGTGGATGCGCCCCTGGTCGGCGTCCGCCTGAGCGGATACCAGGGCCTCCCGTCCTCTGGATACCGGATAGACCTTGAAGGCGCTGACCTTCCCCTCCGGGCCGGTGAGGAAAAAGGCCAGCTTGCAGCCGCCATGCCCGGCGGTAAACTCCGGCTCCCGCCCAGCCGCAAACTGGAGCATCACATCCACGGCGGCGATCACTTCATCATCCCGCCTCCGGCCCGGCAGAAGGACAAAGATTTCTATTTCCATCAGCCGGTTTAAGTAGCAAAGCTGGCGGAACTGGTTTTCCCCTGTTCCAAAATGCAAATGGAAAAAGGAAAACAGCTGGTCCTTACGGAGATACCGCAGCCGCTCCATCACATCCAGGAGGTACTTTTGCCGCCCGTTCAGCATGGCGCGCCACCTCCGGGATGGGAGGGCAAGGCCAGCTGGTTCAGGTACGGATCCACCAGCAGGTCGCTGTGGACTTCCCAGATTTATAACCGCATTAAAGAAATTTTAACCTCTGCCAGAAACAGGGTTTATTCAGCAGCCAATTTTGCTATGGTGGAGGCATATTGGAATATCGGGAAAAGCATTGTGGAACAACAGGGTGGTGAAGCCAGGGCTGAATATGGCGCTCAACTGATAAAGGCTTTATCCAAACAAATGACGGCCGACTTCGGAAAAGGCTTTACCATTTCAAATCTCAAATATATGCGCCAATTTTACTTAACTTTCCCAAATGGCCACGCACTGCGTGGCGAATTGAGCTGGACGCATTATCGCCTTTTGATGAAGGTAGAAAATGAGAAAGCCCGTCAGTTTTATTTGGAAGAATGCGCGAAATCCGCATGGAGTACCCGCCAGCTGGAGCGGCAGATCAACAGTTTTTTCTATGAGCGTCTGCTTTCCAGCCGTGATAAGGCCGGTGTTGCCGGAGAGATCAAAAAGCTGGAGCCAGGGAAATCACCGGAGGATATTATTCGCGACCCGTATGTGCTGGAATTTCTCGGTCTGGAACAAAACGCCAGCTTTTATGAAAGCGACTTAGAGCAAGCCCTGATCGACCATCTGCAAAAATTTCTTCTGGAGCTGGGGCGGGGATTCTCCTTTGTAGGCCGTCAGAAGCGGTTCACCTTTGATGGGGAACACTTCTTTATTGACCTTGTTTTTTACAACTACATTCTAAAATGCTTTGTTCTCATCGACTTGAAAGCAGGAAAGCTGACCCATCAGGACATTGGGCAGATGCAGATGTATGTGAATTACTTTACCCGTGAGCTGATGAACGAGGGGGATAACCTGCCTATCGGCATTGTCCTTTGTGCGGATAAAAGTGAAGCGGTTGTCCGCTATACTCTTCCGGAGGGCAACACGCAGATATTCACTTCCAAGTACAAGCTCTATCTTCCCACAGAGGAAGAACTCCGTCAGGAGCTTCAACGAGAATACCGGGCTTTGGATGAAACCATTGAAACCGAGTGAAGGGAGCCGATATGAGAACTTGGGAAGATTACAAAGCCCATGTGAAAGCACAGGGAAAAGGCGAAAAAGAAAACATGAACAAGCTGTTCCAAGGGGGAAGGGCCTTTTTGCTTTGGTTTCTGTGGTTCTTTTGGCAGAGGTGGCCTTCCCCGCCTCACCCGTTTCTTTTTCGGAAGTTCTTCCACCACCTCCACCCGCCAGGCCGGGCGGTGGGACGCCGGGCCGGACGCTCTCGGCAAGGGCGTCTCCTTTTTTGCTCCTGTAGAAACCTGCTGCGGCGCTTCATTGACTTTTCTCTCCTGTCCCAATTCAAAGGCCCTGATCTTGTAATCATTTCTGCGCTTCATCCTGCTTTTCTCCTCCTTTCTCCAGGGCGTCCAGTTCTTCCTCCTATATCCGCCTTCTGGGTGACGATCTTGATTTGCAGGTTATCCGGGGCGATTTTCAGATAGCTGGAAAAATAGAAGATGATGTTCTTCTGTTCGATGGCGGATTTCAGATAGAAGTTCACCGGCATGATTTCCAGGATCTTCACATACCGGCCGTCCTTGGTGATAATAACGCCCTTCTGCACATCCAGTACCGGGAGCCAGCCCTGGGTGCTGTTGCGGTACTGGGCGGCGTGGGCCTGCTTGATCTGTTTTCCGAAGATGAGTTCTTTCAGTCCCATTACACAGCCCTCCCACGCTTTTTGCTCTCTGGGGGCGTCCCCCGGAAGGTGATAATCTTCCTTCCCTGTTTCCATCTCCACCAGGCAATCAGGAACCGGGAAAGACTGTCGTCTCCAAGGCCAATGAGGGCAAAACCCGCCGTGGGGACTACCAGAACCATGGTGATAACGATGTTTGTGGTGAGGGCAAAGGGCGGCAGCCGGAAACAAAAGAACAGGGTGGGAACGGCGAGGATGGCCGCCTCCACCGTGTTGCGGATGGGGAACAGGCCGAACAGCCGCCCGGCATCGGTATAGTTTGCGGGGATATGGTAGGCCACAGCTTTTCACCGTCCTTTGCATATTCCAGAAGCCGGGATTCCAGCTTTTCAAAATCTTTTTCCAGAGAACGGCCCTCCAGTCCGCGCTTTTCAATCACTAAGCGGAAAGCTCCGGCTACCAGTTGGCGCTGGTATTCGGTGGTGTAGTCGGTCCCCAGCTCGATCTCAATGATACGCTGGCGGGATACCTGGGCGGCCTCGGCCAGCTCCCTGTGGGTGACATGATGCTTCAGGCGCAAAAGGCGCATCCAGCGGGTGGGATACATAGGCAGCATTTCCTTTTGGATAAAATAAAAATGGTCTGCAATGCTTTTTTCTCGTCAATCTCGTCAAATGCTTGACTCGATTGGCGAGAAAGACTATAATATGGTTAGATAATTGACAAGGAGGCGGCAAAGTGGTATTTCAAGAAAGTGAAACAGTCGAGTTAAAATCAATCGTTGTTGATGATATTAAAAAAGAAATTATTGCTTTCGCAAATGGCAATGGCGGGAAACTATATATTGGCGTTCAGGATGACGGAACCATAATAGGTGTAGAAAATGCCGATAGAACAGCCTTGCAAGTCAGTAATATGATTCGTGACGCGATTAAACCCGACTTAACGATGTTTCTCCATTATGAAACGATAGAAGTTGAAGGAAAATATATTGTTGTGATCGATGTTCAGAGGGGAACAGAGAGGCCATACTATATCACGAAAAAAGGACTCCGACCGGAAGGTGTATATGTGCGGCAGGGATATTCTTCTGTACCCGCAACAGATACAATGATCCGGCGTATGATCAAAGAAACAGACGGGGATCGCTTTGAGGAAATGCGAGCTTTGGAACAGGAATTGACTTTCCGAGCAACCAAGCAAGAATTTTCCACACGCAATGTCCCTTTCGGTCCTACACAAATGCAAACCCTAAAATTACTGAATACCGATGGTATCTACACAAACCTTGCCTTGCTTTTATCGGAACAATGTGTACACACCATTAAAGTTGCTGTTTTTCAGGACACCGACCAAAGTGTTTTTAAGGATCGGCATGAGTTTACCGGCTCTTTATTGCAGCAGCTGAATGACATTTATTCCTATATTGACTTGCGAAATCAGACCCATGCCACCTTTGACAAATTGCGGCGGATTGACACCAGGGACTACCCGGAGGTTGCTGTACGCGAGACATTATTAAATGTATTGGTTCATCGTGACTACGGATTCAGTGCCAGTGCTCTTGTCAGCATCTATGCAGATCGTATGGAATTTGTTTCGATTGGTGGGTTACTGCCAGGGATCTGCCTCGAAGATGTTATGGTCGGTTTATCTGTGTGCCGGAATCAAGACTTGGCAAATGTATTTTATCGGCTGGAGTTGATTGAGGCATACGGCACCGGAATTCGTAAAATCTTAAAAGCCTATGAAAATACGGGAAAAACGCCGGTAATTGAAACGACCAACAACACATTCAAAATCACGCTGCCAAACATCAACTATATTGAGGAAGCACCCCCAAAGGATTCTATTGCAGGGGACGAGGAACAGATTATTGAACTTGCAAAAAAAAACGGTGAGATTACCAGGGGGAATGTAGAGATGCAGCTTGGGATTAGCTCATCCTCCGCAATCCGTATATTGAAAAAGATGGTAGAAAAGGGGGCACTTACTCAGCAAGGAAGGGGCCGAAGTACCAAATATGTTTTGCCTAATTAGGAAAGGAACCAGTTGCCCACTACGACCTGCTTTCAGTCGTGATGATATGCCTGGGTGGGCCAGAGGCGGAGCATTACGAGGGAATTTTGAAACTCCACCATACCCTCCTCTCCAACAAAACCAGCGAAACAGAAAAACGAGAAGTTTTAGAGAACGAGTTTGATATACCAATGTGAGCCCTTCACGGAAAGCCCGGACTCCACCAGCCACTTCCACTCGAAAGCGAAGGGGGCACGGTCCCCCATGTGGAACATGGAGTGCATCAGGCGCAGGCGCTCCTTGCCGTTCAGTACCGTGTCTGCAGCACACCGATTGCACTGTTGAAAAATGCCATAACTTTGTCCTCCTTAAAGACAGGGGGCGGAGCCTTTGCCCCGCCCGGTTCGTAGTGGTTTTGAAGATACAAAAGGGCGCCCGCCGCCCCGCGCAGTCAGCCCGCCCGTTGGATGCCTGCCCCTTTCATCTTTTTGCCGGCAGCTTCATTACGGGCGGGCATTGTCCCACGCAGGGAAGGAACGCCCTCTGGAAACAGAAAAAGCCCCGCAGGGGGGCTTTACGGCGGGACGCTCATTCGTCCGCGTCGATCACTTCAAATTCATCCTTCGCCCTCAGCTTCAGCCGGTGGTCCAGGAACTTCTTGATGTCGAAGCGGTTCTTTTCGTCACAGTCCGCCGTGTACTGGAAATTGGGGTGCTTCGTCAGGTCGTACTTGTCCGACAAAAACGGCCTCACGCCCCAGAGCTGGAGGATGCACTTGCCGCCGTCCAGCACCGCCAGCTCGTCAACGCTGGCAAGCTCATGGCCCGTCCGCTGGTAGTTCACGCTGTGGGACTCCTGGCTGCCCTTGCTCACCCCGGTAATGACAGATAGCGGCGAGATATTACCGGCTATCCGGCTTACATCGTTCAAAATTGTTTCATTCATACGGCTATTCCTCCTTTGGCTGTTTTGGAATGATTTGGGCTTTTTCCAGAAAAGCTCCCCTTATACCAGCACTGGAAGCTTCGGGATTATTTATCACTGGCTCATGGACGATAATGCGGTCAGCGTTGACACAGTTGCGGACTTGATTTTTTCGCTTAACGTACCGCATCAGAAGAATTGACAAGGGGCTGTAAAAAAGATCGTTAATCCAACAAAGGTGCTGTAAAAAAATCGGTTCCAAAAACAAAGGCATTGATCTCAAAAAAGAGATCGCTGCCTTTGTTTTTGGAATCACTTTTTTACAGCACCCATTTTAATTGAGAATCAACCTTGCCAGATTGGCAAATACTGCACAGAAAATCACTCCGGCCATGGTGGGCAGTACCATCGACGCCGCTGTCCATTTCCAGCTCTTGGTTTCCTTGTAGATGGTAATGCAGGTGGTGGAGCAGGGCCAGTGGAACAGGGAGAAGAGCATTACACACACCGCCGTGATCCAGTTCCATCCGTTCTGTACCAGCACCATCCGCAGGGCGTCAAGGCTTTCATAGTCCATCAGCGTCCCGGCGGACATATAGGCCATCAGCATAACGGGAACCACAATTTCGTTTGCCGGAAACCCCAGAATAAAGGCCAGCAAAATGACGCCGTCCATTCCCAAAAACCGCCCCAGGGGGTCCAGAAATCCGGAGCAGTGCGCCAGGAGCGACTGTCCGCCCAGTGTGACATTGGCCATCAGCCAGATGACCAGCCCCGCCGGCGCGGCGACGGACACTGCCCGCCCCAGTACAAACAGCGTCCGGTCAAAGATGGAACGGACAATGGTCTTGCCAATCTGCGGCCTGCGGTACGGAGGGAGCTCCAGAGTGAAGGAGGAGGGAACCCCCTTCAGAACCGTCATGGAAAGCAGCTTGGAGGAGAGAAAGGTCATCCCAACCCCCAGCAGGATGACCCCTGTCAGCAGCAGGGCACAGGCCGCCGAGGGGAGCAGGCCGGTCCCGGTCCCGATGAAAAACATGGTGAGAATGGCGATCAGGGTGGGAAACCTTCCGTTACAGGGCACAAAGTTATTGGTGAGCATGGCGATCAGCCGTTCGCGGGGGGAATCAATGATGCGGCAGCCCACGATTCCGGCGGCGTTGCAGCCGAACCCCATACACATGGTGAGGGCCTGTTTGCCGCAGGCGCTGCATTTTTTGAAGTATTTATCCAGGTTAAAGGCCACCCGCGGCAGATATCCCAGGTCCTCCAGCAGGGTGAAAAGTGGGAAGAATATCGCCATAGGGGGCAGCATCACGCTGACCACCCAGGCCAGCGTCCGGTATACCCCGTCGGCCAGCAGATTTTCCAGCCAGCCGGGCGCGCCCAGATATTGCAAAGCCTGGGAGAGATATTCCTGAAGCCCGAACAGCCCCTTGGAAAGCAGCTTGGACGGATAGTTGGCCCCAGTGATGGTCAGCCAAAACACCGCCGCCAGCAGCAGAAGCATAACCGGGAACCCGGTCCGTTTGCTGGTGAGGATACGGTCGATTTTCCGGTCCCGTTCCTCCTGGAAGGGGTGGGACCGAAGGACTGCCCCGCGGCAGATTTCCTCCGCCCTGTGGACCAGGGAGGAGACAATAGAGTCCAGCCGCTGTTCCCTGGCAAGCCCATGGGCGTTCAGCAGGGCCTCCGCCTGTTCCAACGCCTCCCGGAGCTCAGGGCATTCCAGGATATCCCTGCCCAGGAATTCCTCCAGCCCCTTTAAAAGGCTCTCGTCCCGGTCCAGAAGCCGAAGGGCCAGCCATCTCGGCGGCAGCGTCCGTATGTCCTCCCGCTCCAACACCGCCTCCAGCATGGCGGCCGCCTCCTCAATAGGGGCTATGTATTCTGTCTGGACCGGCTGCCGGGGGACCTCCTCCCGGAGCAGCTTTCCCATAGTCTGCATCAGCTTTTTCAGCCCCTTTTTGCCGCGGGCCTCGGTGCAGACAACCGGCGCGCCCAGCCGTTCCGATAACAGCGGGACATTCAGGGAAATCCCCTTTCTGCGGGCCTCGTCCATCAGGTTGACGCATACCACCACCCTGGGGCTTATCTCCATCGTCTGGAGCACCAGGTTCAGGTTGCGCTCCAGACAGGTGGCGTCGCAGACCACAATCACCCCGTCCGGCTGGCCGTAACAGATAAAGTCCCGCGCCACCTCTTCCTCCGCCGAATGGGCCATCAGGGAATAGCAACCGGGAATATCCACCATGATATACCCCTGTCCGCCGTATTCACAGTAGCCCTGGGCGTTGGAAACCGTCTTTCCGGGCCAGTTGCCGGTGTGCTGGTTCAGCCCGGTCAGGGCGTTGAACACTGTGGATTTGCCCACATTCGGGTTCCCCGCCAGGGCGATGACCCGGTCGGAATCCCGCTGTTTATGGATGACAAGGCCGCTGTCCGCGGCAGCCCGTCCTACGGATTCATTGGTCAATCCCATTATAATCACCCCATATGTTTTGATTGGTTAATCCGGAGGGCCTGGGGCCCGCCTATATCAAACAGGCCCGCAAGCCCTTCCAGGCATACCGGCAGGAAACTGCCGGCAAATAATTTTATTTGAAAAAGTCCGCTTTTAAAAGCTTTTTAAACGTTCCCTGTCAGCCGGTTACAAGTACCTTTGCGGAATCCTCCGAGCGCAGGGCAATCAAGGCGCCGCGCACCCGGTATGCCACGGGGTCCCCGGCAGGGCTCTTCTGGACGCACTCCACCTGCGTTCCCTCAATAAAGCCTATGTCCTGAAGGCGGCGGCGCATGGACCCGCCAGAGAGCAGGGAGGAGACCTGGGCCGTCTGACCCTCCCGCAGGGCGGACAGTGGGCGTATGTGGTTTATAGACACGATAATTTCCCCTTTTTACGAAATATATGTGGAATCCCGTTATTATTGTATGCAGGGACTTCAACATTCGACAGCGGTTCGACAAATGATACTGGCTATTGCCCCACTGCTCTTTTTCCGTTGGTATGGATATTTGCGCCGCCCCAAACATACCTATAGAAAAAGGGGGTGATGGAATGATGTTTTTTTCGCTTCGGCTTGGCCGAAAGCAGCGCGCCGTTTTGGCGGCGGTATGCTGTGGAGCGGTATTGATTCTGGCGGGGAGCGGTCTTGCCGGAAGGGCCGGAAGCAGGAGCCTCCGGCAGGACCAGGTGCTCCCGGTCTCCGCAGGCGCGGCGGAGGAGATGGGGGAGACAGACGCCTCCCTCAACGCGGGACGGCTGGCGTTCCTCCAGGGGCTGGGCTATCAGACGGACCAGGAGCCAGAGGAGGCGGTGGATGTACTGATTCCGGAGCATTTTGATGAAGCCTATGAAAGCTACAACGCCTTACAGAAGCAGCAGGGGTATGACCTGGAAAAATACAAGGGAAAAAAGGTCAAACGCTACCGGTACCGAATCCTGAACTACCCGGAAAGGAAAAATGCCGCGGCCACTCTGCTGGTATACAAGGGGGAAATTCTGGGCGGCGACATCACCCTGGGCGGAGATACCTCTCAGGTAAGGGGCCTCGCCTTCCCGGAGGAACAGCAGCCGGGGAACTGATTTTTTCAAATTTTGGATATCATTTTTCCTTTGCCTATGGTATACTGGTAAAAAGGGCGGCCGAAGGCAGTGATAACCGGCCGGCGGCAAATCTCCGCCCGGCAAAGGAACGGAAAAAATGGAACAGACTCGCCTGGACAAGGCCATATCCGCCCTTGGGGAGCACTCCCGGAGGGATATCAGAAAGCTCGCCTTCCGGGGGCTGATTACGGTAAACGGCAAGGCCGTCAAAAGCCCGGAGAAAAAGATAGACCCTGTCAGGGATGAGGTCTGTGTCAGCGGAAGGCGGCTCAACCTGAACCCGTACATCTACATCATGCTCAACAAGCCGGCGGGAATTGTCAGCGCCACCCGCGACCCGTCGGAGAAAACCGTGGTGGACCTGACGCCCAGAGGGCTGTACCGACGGGGCATCTTTCCGGCGGGAAGGCTGGACAAGGACACCACCGGCTTTATCCTGCTGACCAACGACGGGGAGCTGGCCCACCGGATGCTCTCCCCCAAAAACCATGTTCCCAAAACCTATATTGCGGTTCTGGACACCCCCATTGACCAGGAGGCAGTGGAAGCCTTTGCGTCGGGGATGGATATCGGGGGCGGAGAGGTCTGCAAGCCCGCCCTTCTGGCGGAGGAGCCGGACTGGGAGAGGCAGCCCGCCGCAAGGGTGGTCCTGCGGGAGGGGATGTACCATCAGATCAAGCGGATGTTTGCCAAAACAGGCAGGGAGGTTTTAGCCCTGCGGAGGATTGGAATCGGCAGGGTATGGCTGGACCCGGCCCTTGGCCCCGGCGGCTGCCGGGAGCTGACAGCGGAGGAGCTGGAGCTGCTGGTGACTACAGAATAGCCTTATCGTACTCCTAAACTGCGCACAGGCCGTGCGCAGTTTTTTGCTTTTTCGCCGGAGAATCACAAAAATCTGCGCTGGAATGGTTTTCCCTCTTGCAAACCAACCCGCAACCGTATAAACTAGATAGAGAGGCATAAAAGCTTCGCAGCTAAGCACTGAGGAGCAGAAACGAACCCCCGCAAAAAAACACCGGCCCGGTTAAATCCGGGCCGGAAGAGAAAGGGACAAAATAGATGAAGCGATATTGGCGCACCATTCTTTCCATAGCGGCGGCGCTGGCAATATCCAGCCAGCCCCTTACGGCATTGGCCGTGGACGTTCCGTCCATTCAGTCGGTCTCCTGCATCTGCACCCGGCAGTGTACCGGGGAAAACATAGACGGCAGCTGCCCGGTCTGCCGTGACAATTATCTGAATTGTCAGGGAGAAGCTCTCCCGGCGGAATCCGGCACAGAGCCGCCGTCCGCGCAGTCCTCCCTTCAGGGAAGCATGACTGTCCGCTCCTTTGAGGAGCTGTCCCAGGATATCCGCCTCCAGCAGGTGGCCCTGGGCACCGATATTAGCGCCCTGCGCTTTCCCGCCTCCCTGCGGGGGGAGATACGCAACGAGCGGGGGGAGCGGGAATCGGTGATGATTGCCGTGGCCTGGGAGCTGGACCCCACCGGCTCCGCCGCCTCCTTCCAGGGAAATGCCGTTGGGGAGTACCGGTTTATCCCGGTCATTCCCAGCCGGTATTCCATTCCCGGCGGCATGGAGCTGCCCAGTATCACCGTTATTGTGGGAGAAGGGGGGACTGGAGCCGGAACCGTTTCCGCCTCCTCCAGCACCGCCCCGCAGATTTCCTCCGGGGCAAGCTCATCGTCTGCCCCTTCAACCTCTTCCCAGAGCCAGAGCATCACCTCCAGCCAGCCGCCGGAGCAGACGGGACAGGCCGTCCCCCTGGCCCTCCGGTTTGAACAGGGAAAATACGAGGCCATGAAGGGGGTCCCCAGCCTGACAGCCGCTGTCAGCATTTCCGGCGGTTCCCAGCCCCAGAACGCCTGGGCTGGCTCGCTGGTCATCTACATGGACAACCAGGAAACCGAGCGGAAGGCCGTCACCTCCGCGGGTACATATTCCTTTTCGGTAAAAACCCAGGACCTGGCCGCCGGCCAGCATATTCTCCGGGCGGAGTATATCCCCGCCGGGGAGAAGACCGCAGCTGTCCAGGCCTCCGCAGAGCTGGAAATCAAGGGTGGCTCCCTTTCCGTCCAGACCATGCCCTCCGCCTCCTATCTCACCTATGGGCAGACGCTGAAGGATTCCGACATTCATCCGGGTATCGTGGTGGACAGCCTGGGCGCGGAGGTAAAGGGAACCTTCCGCTGGAAGGAGCCGGACTACCGGCCCAAGGCAGGCCCCTCCGGCGTCTATCCGGTGGTCTTTGAGCCGGAGGACGAGTCTGTCCGGGAGACAATGGAGCTCCAGGTGCAGGTGGGCGTCCGGCCCGCTCCCCTGACCGTCACAGAGGTTTCCTCCTATGGGCGGGTATACGACGGTTCCCGCCGCCTGCTGCGGTCTGTCATCAACTTTGAGGGCAAGCCGGAGGGCGTTGAGGACCGGGTGATCGTCATCGGACAGGCTGTCCTGGGCGCTCCCTCCGGCGGCGGAAGGGCGGGAGACGCTGGGCGTTATACTGCCGTGGATTTGGAAAACCTCTCTCTGGGCGGTCTGGGCTCGGAAAATTACACCCTGGACGGAGTGGCCGCCCTGGAGGATGTCCCCCTGGAGCGGGCTATCGAAATCACCCCTGCCAAGCTGACCGTCTCGGTGCGGGAGCCTGTGTCCATCACCGTGGGCGACCCCATGCCGGAGCTGGCGGAGGAGGACCTGACTGTCCTTGGTCTGGTGCCCGGTGAGGCCATGTCGGAAATCGACTTTGACGGTCTTTCCACTGTCTGCACCCCGGAAACCAGCCGGGACCCGGCCTCCGGGACCATCCGCCCCGACGGACTGGAGGCGGACAACTACACCCTCATATATGCTCCCACCGAATTCACCGTCAAGGAAATGGTGTTCCAGGGAACCCCCTATGATGTAGAGGGCGAGCTGGGCCAGAACGGCTGGTACACCGATGAAATCACCCTCACCCCCAACGAGAGCGCCGGGCGGTTCCAGTTTATCAGCATCGACGGGGGACGCACCTGGGACGACTCCGCCGTCATCAAGGAGGACGGTGTCCACGAGCTTTCGATTCTGATGTCCACCGGCACGGGCCGGGAGGATGTCTCCATAGAGGCCCCCGCTTTCTCCTGCAAGCGGGACAGCCAGCCGCCGGAGCTGGGCCGGGTCAAAACCGATTACCAAGAGGACTGGACTAATGAGGACGTGTCCTTTACCCTCTCCTGCGCCAACGAACCCGCTTCCCCCGTTACCTTCTATGCCCGGATTAACGGCGGGGACTGGAGGCCCATCTCCGGTGACTCCTATACCGCCATGGCCACCCAGACCGTGCAGTTCAGGGCCGTATCGGAGAGCGGGCTGGAGAGCTCCGCCTCCGACGAATACGAGGTGAAGATTGACAAGGCGGGCTCCGGGAAGCCCTCCCTGGAGGGAATTCCGTCGGGCTGGGCGGAGGATCAGGTGATACTGACCGTTAAGGGCCCCTCTCCCCTGCCGGGCAGCGGCATTAAGGAGTTCTCCTATTCCACCGACGGCGGAAGGCGGTGGAGCGATCCCATTCCCTGGGACGACGAGGGTGAAAACACCTTTATCATCGACGAAGACGGGGATTACACCGATTCCGTCCTGGTGCGGATTGTCACCAATGTAGGCAGTGAGGGGGAAAGCGACCCCTATACGGTCCGGCTGGACAGCTCCCGCCCGGCGTTTGAACTTTCCGTGGAATCGGACGGCAAATCCTATGAGGAAGGGGAGCCCACAGAGCATTCCGTCACCTTTTCCGTGGCCCCGGCGGAACGGCAGGACATTCCCTCCGATGTGTCCTATTTCTACCGGGCCGGGGAGGAAGGAGAGTGGGTCCCCCTTTCCGGGCAGCGGCTCACCGTCAATCCCCCCAGCGACGGCGTGACCCTGAAAACCACCTATTTCTTTAAAGCCGTCAGCGGGGCCGGGGCGGAGAGCGAGGAGCAGTCGGTTCGGGTGCTGCTGTACCGACCCTCCTTTACCCCCGTCCGGGCCGCTATGTCCGCAAGCGGCTGGAGCAGGGAGACCGTTACCGTCACCCTCTCCGGCGGACTCCCGGAGGACCAGCTGGAACAATACGAATACTGCGTCACCGAAACGGAGGCGAAGCCCGGCTCCGACGCCGAATGGGAAGAGGTCCAGGGGGAATTTGACGTGTACCAGGAAACAGACTCCTGTTTTTGGTTCCGGGCAGTCTCCCTCTGCGGGACCATAGGCGGGGAATCCACCGCGCCGGTCCGTCTCCAAATTGACCGCTCCTCCCCCAATATCCGCCGGGCAGAGGCGGAGGATGTCACCGAAAGTACCGCCGTTATTTTCCTGGAAAGCGGAGAGGCCGGAGAGGTCTTCTATCTGCTGGAGCAGGGAGATGCCGCCGGAGAAGACCCGGACGCAGAGGCCGTAGCCCTGGGTACGCTGGCAGGCAGGATTGAAAAATCCGCCAGCTTCCCCCTCAACGGCCTGGAGCCGGGGGAGGAATACACCGTCTCCCTGGTGGTCCGGGACCGGGCGGGGAACCTCTCCGACCCGGAACAGCTGACCTTTGTCACCAAGCCACCCCTTCCGGAGGGGGTGCTGACCGAGATCGACTATCCGGCGGAGACCATCTACTTCACCTCTGACTATGAGCTGAACACCGGCAAAGATTTTGACGAGGACGGGGATATCCCCGCCGGGTCCATCTCCGCCTACATACCGGAGGCTGGAGAGCCTGCGCGGATTCTCTATCTGCGGGCCAAGGCCGAGGGGGATACCCCCGCCAGCGCCCCCGTTGAGGTCTCCATCCCGCCCAGGCCGGAAAACCCGGCAGACGCTGAAATCGATTATTACGCCGAAACTGTGCTGCTGAAGTCCGGGGCAATGTACTCCTTCAACGCTGTAGACTTTGAAGAGGCGGACGGCCCTATCTCCATCTCCGACCGGATTCCCCAGAACGGAGAGGATCACGTCACCCTTTCCTACCGTATGCCCGCGGAGGAGGATTGCTTTGCCAGCACCGTGGCGGGGCTGAACATTCCCGCCCGTCCCGACGCGCCGCCCGCCCCCGCCATCAAGGAGAGCGGCAAGAATTCCATCACCCTGGACGGGGTGGAGGGGGCCTATTACCGGTGCGACGGCGGAAGCTGGCAGAAGAGCCCGGTATTCCAGAACCTGGACTCCTCTACTTCCTATACCTTTGAGGCATATATTCCGGCGGCGGAGCAGAACTTCTCCTCCACCGAAAGCCAGCCCTCTGAATTTTCCACCCTCTTCGCCCTGCCGGAGGGGGACGGGGCGTCCATCAGCTTTGAAGACGAAACCATCAACTATGACGACCGGAAATATGAGGTTAGCCCGGATGAAGACTTTGAGGACATTCTGGAGGACGGAGAGTCCATCTCCAGGTACATCCCCGCAGCGGGCAGCGCTGACGGCGTACTGTATATCCGCGCCAAGGGGGACCGGAACACCTCCCCCAGCAACGGGGAGGCCTTCTCCGTTCCGGCCCGTCCGGAGCCGCCCAGGGTAAGGGCCGCCGCCGGGCTCTACACCGTCATGGCCGTCTACGGAGAGGACGAGGAGTTTTACCTATCCCCCGCTGAAGATGCCGGGGATATCAAATGGGACGATGTCCGCTGGCAGTCCTCCGGCAGCTTCCGGGACCTGGAGGCGGGAACAGAATACATCCTGTACGCCCGCAGGCCGGCGGCGGAAAACAGCTTTGTATCCGAACGAACCCAGACCCGGATACGCACCCTGACCTCTGTCACCGTACAGACCAGCGGGGAGGGCGAGGGGGACGGAACGGCCGTAGTGCTGGTCAACGGAACACCCCTCTTTGCCGCTGAACCGGGGGACGTGCTGGAGTGGAGGGCCACCGGCGGCAACCTGTACACCCCTTCCATTGAGGTATTGGGAATCAGCGGGGAAATCTCTGGCCCCTACCGGGAGGAAAATGTCTGGAGCTGGCGCTACACCGTCTCCCAGGAGGACCGGGAAATCGAGGGAATCGTGAACCTGGAGGAGCGGAAGCTGGTCTCGGTGAGCCCAGCGGTGGAGCTTCTCTCTGTCTCTGCCGACGCCCAGGCCAACGAGAGCGTCAACGCCCTTCAGGACTACCTGGAGGGAACCGTCCCGGTGCGGGCCCTCTACGACAACGGCTCCCAGGAGGAGCTGTATCTCCCCTATCTCCTCTCCAGGAGCTCCGACGAATGGGACCCCAGGGGCGGGGAATACCTTCTGGAGGCCCAGACCGGCCTGCGGGATGAGAATGACGAGGAGATTACCTGCGCCGTGCGGGTGCTGGTGCGGCCCGTTGCGGCGGCGGTCAACGCGGGAGGGGATATCTTCCTCCCCGTCAGCCCCGACGGCTACTCTTTCCAGGACATTCCCCTGCCGGATACCGTGCGGGCCTGCTACTCCTCCGGGCAGGAGGAGACGCTGGAGGCCCGGTGGGATCGGGTGTCCCTCCCCGGCGGCTTTGGAACCTATGAGGGCAGACTGACCCTCACCGGAGAGACAGAGCTCCCCGACTGGGCCATGGGCGAGGAGAACCTCTCCCTCACCGTCACGGTGGTCCAGCAGCAGCCGGTGAGCGACTATCTGCTGCTCTCCGCCGAGGGGTGGGAATACGGCGATACCCCCAATGAGCCCTCCCTTTCCGCCGACGGCGGGGTCTCCCTCAACCCCACCGCTTATTCCTGTACCTACTCCGGCACGGCGTTGGACGGAACGGTCCTCAGCAATGAGCAGACCCTGCCGGAAAAGGCCGGTGTATACACCGTCAAGGCGGTATACCAGGACGCGGAGCAGGCCGGTTCGGTCTCCGTCCCTCTTCTGGTAGAGCCTGCCATCCTGACCGCCGCGGAGGTGGAGCTCTCCCCCAAGCCCTATGATGGTCAGGCGGAGACTACCCTTTCCGGCGTCGCACTGGAGGGGACAAAAAACGGGGAAGAGCTGACATTCGGCCGGGACTTTGAGGCTGCGGCCGCCGCCTTTGAGGACGCCCAGGTGGGCAGCGGCAAACCGGTCAGCGGGAACCTGGTTCTGGGGCTTTCCGGACTGACCGCCAACTATACCCTGGAGGAGGCCTTCCAGGCTGTGGGCGAAATTGTTCAGGGGGAAGGGACTGCCAATCCTGCCTACCGCTCCACCCAGCCCCAGCTGGAGGAGCTGCACATTGTAACCAACCAGACCCCCACCCTTGGAGACGTCAAGCTGCCCAAGGGCTGGAGCTTTATCGAAAATTCCGCTCAGAGCCTGACCCAGGCGCTCCATGGGGACAGCCAATCGGATAGACAGAGCTTCTCCCTGCGCTACACCTCTTCCGACCCCAACTATGCGGACGTGACCGAGGAATTCCGCCTGCCGGTGACGACAGTCTCCGCCAGCGTGGAAGGGGGAGACGTTCAGCTCCTGAAGATCGATACCCTGGAGGAGGCCCGCCGCCTGCCGCACATTGAGGTTTCGGTGGTGGGGGCGTCCCTCTCTGGGACTGTCACGGGAGATGACTTCTATTGGTTCTCCCGCAACGACCTGGTGCGTATCGAAGACCAGTACGCCACCCCCTTGGGCGACGGCGTTGGACTGCTGGAGCTGCGGTATGCGGGGAGCTTAACCCCCATCGCCTGCCTGCTGCTGGAGATAGACAGTGGCAGCGCCTCTCGAAACAGCCTGACCGACATCCTGGAGATTGCCGGGGATATCAACCGTCTGCTGGTGTCCAGCGGAAAAACCCTCAGGGAGGAGGAACGGGAATTTTTGCAGGCAGTCATTCAAGGGATTTCCAAGGCCCAGGAGGGAGAAGGCAGCCCCGCCCTGACTCTGGACCAGATGAAGCTGCTGGATGAATTCCAGCGCCTGGGGCTCAATTCGGAGCTGGAAACCAGGCTGGAAGCTGTTCCGGGGATGCCCGCGCCTGTAGAAGCATCGGCCTGGGGCGTGGGCACAGCGGCCGGGGCCCAGGTCAATGATTCCGTTATCCTGACGCTGACCCCTGTTCAGCCCACTGCCGGGGCGGCCATGGAGCTGGAGCTTTCCCTGATTAAAAACCGGGAGGCAGTGGAACCCTCCGTCCCCTTTTACCTCTGGATTACCCTGCCGGACAATCTCCCTGGGGAGACCATAGGGGAAATCCATCAGGCAAAGGGAGAGCGGGCCAATGACTGGGTCCCCATCTCCTTCCAGCGGGACGGGCAGAGGCTACTGACTAAGCTGGATTCCCTTTCCAAAATCCATCTGCTCACCGGACCCGCTGCCAATGCGGGCGAACAGACCGTTCCGGATCAGTCTAATCTGGACAGCCAAACCCCGGAGAACAACCAGCCGCTGGCGCTGACCGCCTCCCAGGAGGAGTTCTGGGACACAGCAGCCTCCTTCGTCCGGGAAGCTCCGGCGGGCGGTATGCTCCGCCTCAACTCCAGGGGATACGACCGGATGCCAGTATCCTTTATGAAGGCGCTGGAGGACAACGGCCAGGTAACTGTGCTGATACAATGGAACGGCGGAGAAAACATCCTTATTCCCGCCGGGGAAGCGGACATTCCAGAGCAGGAGCGGAGCTTCTATCCTCTGGCGCTGCTGGAGGAACGGTACTCCCTGCCTCAGGAGGACACCCAGTCAAATCTGGAAAGCCTGGCGTATGCGGCCTCCGGGGATGTATGGATTATCACCGCGCCGGAGGAGGCCAACATTGTGCTGACGGAGGAGACAATGACCTCCAAGGAACAGGGCGTTCCCGGCCAGCAAGCCGAACCCGGAGACCAAAAGGATTTCCGGGAGGAGCCTTCCGTCCCGGCCGAAAGGGAACAGCCCCAGTCCCGGAGGACGTCCGCCGTCCCGTTAATCCTGGCGGGGATACTGGCGGTCTGCTTAGGCGGGGTGTTTGCACTTAGGCTGCTGTTGACAAGGAAACGGAAATAGTTTCCTTTCAACATTTCCACTGTTAAATTGTTGAAAAGCCGCATGCAGGAGATAAAAATCTTCCGTATGCGGCTTTTTGGCTGAAATGTCGTCTAAATCCTGACAAATGGCAGACAGAAAATGGAAACAAAAAGATTGCAAAAAAGTTAAAGGAATATGCCAAAAACCATTGAAATTTTGAAAAAACCTATGTTATAATATGAATGGCCGCATAAGACGGCTGACGCATTGTCTCATTAAAAATCGCCGCCTAAGCTGCGGCAGAAGTAGAAATGGAGCTGAGCCATAACATGAACCCGAAAAGACATACCAGATTTTATAAGAAGACCCTGTCCCTGCTGCTGGCGCTGGCCATAACGGCTTCCATACCCACCACGGCATTTGGTCTCTATTACGACGATGAAGAAGAGGATGAAGAGGACTATGGCGGCTACAGCCTGAGGGAACGGATGGAGCTGCGCAAGGAAGAGGAGGAAAGACGGGCCAACGGCGAGTATTGGGACGACGAGGAATACTGGGACGACTACTGGTCCGAAGACCTGAATCCCGATGAGGAATACTCCGGGGCCGCTGTCTCCACTTCCCAAAAGGCCACAGTTTCCACGTCCAAAAAGGCCAGCACTGTCACAACTGCCGGAACCGCTGGAACCTCCGGCTCCAAGAGCATCACTGTAAACAATAATGCCAAGAAGACCTCCTCCAAAACCCCCACCACCGTCTCCAATATGGCGGCTTCCATCAAAAACTATCAGGCGAAGAACTCCGACGTCAAGGCCTGGCTGAAGGTGTCCGGGACGAACATTAACTATCCTGTTCTGAAAAGCCCCAACGGGAGCAACACCTATTATGAGGCCAAGGGCCTGGATAAAAAGTACAGCAAAGACGGCGTCATTTGGGCGGACTACGGCGTTAATTTCGGCGATTCCTCCACCCTGACCCAGAATACCTGTATCTTTGGGCATAATTGGACCAATTCCTGGAGGACCGCTTACGTCAACCGAGCAAAGGACGTTATGTTTGCCCAGCTTGTCCCCCTAAAAAAGCTGGACTTTGCCCAGAAGAACCAGAAAATCTACTACTCCACTGAGTATGAGGATATGACCTTCCAGATTTTTGCCGTGTTTATCTGCAACGCCAATGATCTGGACTATGTGCCCTCTACTTATACCACCAAGCAGTTCTCCAACCTGATCGCGGAGGCGCGTTCTCTGTCCTTCTTTGACTACGACACCACCGTGACCACCAGCGACAAGCTGATCACCCTGTCCACCTGCATTGACGCGTACTATAAAAACGGCGTCCGTCAAACCAACCAAAGGTTTGTAGTAATGGGCAAGCTGGTGAAGGGTACGGACGCCACCAAGGATGTCACCGTTACCAAGAACACCGACGCCAAGACCCCCACCGGAATGGGTACACGGAAAGACAAATAAAAAACGGTGAGAAAATGCGGCGGCCCGGCGGTAGATTACCGTCGGGCCGTTTTGTATGTGGGCCGAAAAATGGGTATTTAGGGCAGCAGAACAGGAAACAATCGCTCCAAAAATCGAATCCCCGCCTGGGTCCGGAAGTATTTTTCCCTGGCGGTCCGGACTGCCTCCTCTCCCCGTTTTCCCTCATCCAGATTGACCAGGAAATCAGCTTCCACCAGGATTTGAAAATCTATCCCATCAATGGCTGTATAAGTGTGATGATGCCCCACCAGAAAGCTGACCCGTTCCGCCGTTTGCTCCGAAAAGCCCAGGGAAAGCAGCATCTCCTTCGCAGGAAGAATGCCCTCTTTTTCCTGATAGGGACCATCGTGGCAGCCGAATTTCTTCTCAGCGGGCTTGATGCCAATATCATGGACCACCGCCGCCGCTTCCAGGGTATAACGGGTGCTCTCGTCCAGTCCCTCCAGCTCTCCAATGGTTTTGGCATAGCCCCAGACCTTGAGGTAATGGTTGATTCGCTTGGGGTTCCCCGCCTCCCAGTCCGCCATTTTGTCAATCAGTTGGGAAATTTTTTGAAAATCCATGGCGTATACTCCTTTGTTTTTACTTTCAGGTATTAGAGTGGCAAAAAAGAAATAATCGCCGTCCTTGTTGCAAAGGTGCGGCGATTATTTCTTCATGTAATAAGAGGGGCGTCTTATGACATTAATGAAGTCTTACAACTTTGCCTGGTAATCATCGGCATTTGTAATCTGTTTATCCAGATTAACAACAAAAAGAAATAATCGCCGTCCTCCTGAGAAAAGCACGACGATTATTTTAAGCTTTTAACGGGGGATCCAACCGTCTACTGGCGGAACCACCTTTTATGTCTTTATTATACTTGACTCTTCCCACTTTGTCAACCCTGATTCTTCTAAAAAGGACTTGACATTTCAGAATAAACATGCTATAGTAATCATATAATAAATATGCGGTATGCCGCATATTGGCTTGGTCTTTTGATCTGGGCCACCGCAGACGGGGACACTTCCCCGTCATTTTTTTATTTTGGAGAGTTTGAAAATGAGTTTGCTGAGTATTTTTGTGGACGAATCCGGCGACTTCGGAAAGGTGGAAAATAACTCACCTTATTATCTAGTATCGCTTGTTTTTCATAATCAATCGGATGATATTTATCAGTCGATAGCGGAGCTTGATAACGCGATCTCATATATTGACCCCAAACAAAAATATATTCACACTGGACCACTTATTCGCAGAGAAGAACCTTATCATTATATGACTATCGACGAACGCAGACAAATACTTTACAAAATGCGCATGTTTTTTCTTCACACTCCGATTTTACATACCACAATAAAAATCAACCGCAAGGAAGCAAATGACAAATTTTCTCTCACATCTCATCTCTCCAAATGCTTAAAATCTTACATAAACAAGCATTATGAGTATTTTACATCGTTTGAAAAAATTATTGTTTACTATGATAACGGTCAACAGGAATTGAATTTGGTGTTAAACACGATTTTCAGCTTGCTTTTATCTAACGTTGAATTCAGAAAAGCGTCACCGTTAGAATACCGGCTGCTACAGCTTGCGGATTATATCTGTAGCCTTGAATTGCTGTCAATAAAGCTCTCCGAAAAGCGGTTAAGCAAATCCGAGAAAGCGTTCTTTTACAAGCCGCAAGAACTGAAAAAAACATTTATCAAATCAATTAAAACCAAAGAATTATTGTAAGACTGCAAAGCAATTTATCAATCTCCGCCCAAAAACAACCGCCCCGGATTTCTCCGGGGCGGCCTTTTTTCTATTAAGCTAATAGAAAAGCAAAAGCAATTAGTTGCCGGAACGCTCGTAAACGGTCTTGTAGATCTCTCTCAGTTCCTTAACATTCAGGCTTTCGAGTTCTGCCTTGTACTCGTTCCAGTCAGCGTCGTTGCCAGGGTCCTTTTGGCCAGTCATGAACAGAAGCAGCCACTTGTTCACAGCGTCGGTCAGATAGGTGTTCAGCTCTGTAACACGAGAGGTCTCCTCTTCGGTATACTTCATGATAGCGGGCATAACGAAGACATTCTTCGGGTTCTTCAGAATCTTTTCTTCCCACTCAGCCAGAACAGGGGTATAGGTAGAAATATACTCAGAGCCTTTCCACATACCGGAGGAACCAATCTGATAGGTGCCAAGGCCAACGCCCTCCGCTTTCAGAGGAGTGGAGAACTGATCCTTAATCTGCTTCTTGCCATCAACCACATCATAGGTAACACCCTCTACGCCGAAGCTGTGGAAGGTAATACCCTCTTCGGTGGTGCTCCACTGCATGAACGCACACATACGCTCAACCTGCTCATCGGTTGCACTGGAAGCAAAGGCGCGCATATCAGCAGAATGGTAGTTGTCCTTTTTAACGGAACGCTTATCGGGATTGATAGAGGGAACAACGTCGGTCCACTGCCAGTCAACATCGGGAACATTGTCCTTCTGCAACTTATTGTCCTCTGCCAACTTAGCGGGGTAATCGTACATAAGGGCCTTGTTGCCCAGCGCCGCATAGGCTTTTGCCTGGTCAGATGTAGCTGTGGCAAACTCAGGATACATCAGGCCTTCTGAAACGATGGAGTAGGCAAACTTGCATAGCCCACGATAGGTGTCAGAATCGTAAACATAGTCGTAGAACTCACCAGTAACGGGGTTTACAAAGGTAGGCATATCGGGCAGCATATCGGGCAGGCCCCACATCTGGCCCCACTTGGAAATAATAAACAGAGGACGGTCACTTGCGTCAACCAGAGGAACGATATTCATCTTCTCCTTGATGGTGCGGCAAGCCTGGAGGAACTCGTCGGGATTAGAGGGGAACTCGGTAATTCCACACTTGTCAAAGACATCTTTACGATAGACCCAGGCCATATTACCGGCCGTGTCACGGGAGGTGGGCAGAGTGTAAATCTTGCCATCAGACCAAGACAGGTAGTTCCAAAGATAGCCTTTGAAGATACCTTCGCCCTGGCTGTCCCACAGATGCTCATAACCGGGAATCAGGTTCAGGATTTCTTCCTGGGTAAAGCCGCGGAAATATCCGGCCTCGGTCCAGGCATCGCTGCCCCATGCGGGACGAACGTTCCAGATAAAGTCGGGCTCCATCCCTGCGGCATACAGGGTGGTAATCTTGGTAGACAGGTCGCTGCCGGCTACATAGGTATTCTTCCACACCATGTTGAATTTTTCTTTGAGCATTTCGTCCAACAGATGCTCGGTGGGCTCGGTGGGAACGTCACCGCGGCGAAGGATTTCCAGCTCAATCTCTTTGTCATAGCTGGCCTCACCCTGCTGTTCGGCAGGTGCGGAGGAAGTATCTCCTCCAGTGCTGGCGGGGGCGGTGGAGGAAGAACCTCCGGTGCTGGCGGGGGTGCTGCTGGAAGGAGTGCTGCTGGAGTTACCGGAGCAGCCTGCCAGAGACCCAGCGCAAATCAGCGCTGCCATCAGAATGGAAAGCGTTTTCTTCATAGTTTTCGTCCTTTCTTGATATATGTTTATTTCATCTGGCCCACCAAACGGGCCATAGGGGTAGACATCAGTGAAGCATTAGCCCTTAACGGAACCGATCATAACGCCCTTGACAAAGAATCTCTGGATGAAAGGATAAATCATCATCATTGGAGCCATGGAGAACACCAGGGTAGCATACTTAACCGCCACATAGTTGGTAAAGTACAGGCTGCTGTCGGTGACAATCTCACCGTCATACGCCGCCTGATCCAGACTGGCGGAAAGGAGAACAATCTGACGGAGCATATACTGCAAAGGCATCTTTTCGTCTTCGTTGAGGTAAACCATTGCGGAGAACCATGAATTCCAGTGTCCCACCAGGTAGTATAGGCCGACAGTCATCATAACAGCCTGGGACAAGGGTAACATAATCTTGAAGAAGATAACAAAGTCATTTGCGCCGTCAAGGTAGGCGGATTCCTCCAGTTCCGCCGGAAGCGAAACGAAGAATGATCTCATGATAATCATGTTGCTGGTATTGATGGCACCGGGAAGAATCAAAGCCCACCAGGAGTTATACAGATGGAGGGTCTGGGAAATCAACAGGAAGGAGGGAATCAGGCCACCGGAGAAGTACATGGGAATCATGGCGATGATGGTGTAGATTCCCCGCAGGGCCAGTCTCTTTCTGGAAAGGGCATAGGCATAGGTGGTGGTAAAGAGCATATTGATGGCAGTACCACCGGCGGTGATGATAACCGAGTTTTTAAACGCCCTTGTCAGGGTAGGCATATGGAAAATGCCCTTGTAGGCATCAATGTTGAATTCCACCGGGAAGATAGTGACAAGTCCTCTATCGTTGGCGTTGGCACTGGACAGGGATGACGAAATAACATAGAGAACCGGATACAGCGTAACAACCAGGACGATAATCATAGTTGCATAGACGATGATATCCATCACCTTGGATGATACAGATTTATCAGCAATCATAAAGCAAGCTCCTCCTCGTTAAAAGTCAGCCCTATTACCACAGGCTGCTCTCGGTGAATTTTCTGGACAGGGAGTTGGCAACCCACAGGAAGATAATGTTCACGATAGAGTTAAACATTTCAACGGCTGTAGAGAAGCTGTAGTCGTTGTTCTGAAGACCGCGGCGGTAAACGAAGGTACTGATAACGTCGGAGGTCTCATAAGTGAGCTCGTTGTACATCAGCAGGACCTTTTCGGAGCCGACGGACATCATGGAGCCGACCCGGAGGATGAACATAACCACGACGGTGCCCATAATGGAGGGGAGGGAGATGTGGAACATCAGGTGGAAGCGGTTGGCCCCGTCGATGGCGGCCGCCTCATATAGCCCCTGGTCCACAGCGGACAGAGCCGCAATGTAGATAATTGCGCCCCAGCCCAAGCCAGTCCAGATACCGGAGATGACGTACAGGGTGCGGAACCATCCGGGCTCGGTCAAAAAGGCGATGGATTCGCCGCCGAAGAAGTTGATGATCTTGTTGACAATACCGGTAGAAGGAGCGACGAACATGGACAGCATACCGATAACCGCTGCAAGAGAAATAAAGTGAGGCAGATAACTGACGGTCTGCACAAACTTTTTAAAGAACACTGACTTTACTTCGTTAAGCAGCAGGGCAAAGAGAATGGGAAGCGGGAAGCCGAAGATCAGGTTATAGAAGTTAAGAAGTAGGGTGTTTCGGATCAACTTAAAAGCATACGGTCCGGTAAAGAATGTCTTAAAGTGCTTAAATCCGACCCAAGCGCTGCCGGTGATGCCATCCCGGATTTTGTAATCCTTAAAAGCGATCTGCACGCCATAGATAGGTATGTACTTAAAGATGATAAAATAGATAAGGCCGGGTAAGATCAGGAGCTGGAGCCACCGGGAGGCCCAAATGTCATGGAGGACCTTTTTGAATCCCGTCGGCTTTGTATTCTGCAAGGATGTTGCAGTACTCATATGGCGCACCTTCCTCAAAAAGAATTTTATTAACACAGCGCACATTATTGTGGGACTGTCCGTCCCTCCCATGACAGGGAATAGAAAAGCGGAAACTGGCAATTTTTGTTTTTCCTTTAGTAAAAATTACCATTCCTATTTCTTCTGTCGATTTGGGCGTTTTGCACTGTTTTATATAATTCACTGTTTTATATAATTCAAAGAACTATATTCCAGCGGATTATCTATCTTACCCTTGCCTTTCAGGTGGTGAAAACGAAAAAGTTATAATTATTTCAAAATTTTTTCAAACTTTTAAGGCAATAATAGCATCTGTTTTGTGAAAAGTCAACTCAAAAGGGGTAATTATTTTATTTATTTTGTGATACACTGGGGATACACGAGTAGATAAGCCAAAAAAGTTAATTTTATTATGTGTTCTTCGGCCAATTTGTATAGTTTATTCGATTTTCTTGAATTTGTTTGTATGCAAGGGGGTGTTGGCTGCATGGTCATCGGGACAGCGATCCGGCTGCGTATCTTGGACATATGTGGCCAACGAAATATGACTGTTAATAAACTTTCCACAGTAAGTGGTATCACACAGTCAACTTTGAACAACATTGTCAGCGGCCGCAACCGCAGCGCCACGGTCTCCACCATCAAAAAAATCTGCGACGGTCTAGACGTCACAATTATTGATTTTTTTGATGACGACCTCTTCCGGGACCTGGAGCAGGAGATATATTGAGATACATAAGGACAGCCGCCGGGGAAATCCGGCGGCTGGGGTTTTGGGGATTTTAAATTATTTGTCTCTGTAATGTGAACCACACTGAACGATTTTTATAGTCTCGCCCTCTATGCGGTAAACGATACGGTTTGCATCATCTATTCTCCGGTTCCAATATGTGGACATATTCCCGCTCAGCCTTTCGGGTTTTCCTAATCCCTTATATCCATTTCGGTCAATGTCCTTCAGAAGCTGTAAAATGCGTTTCAAGGTTTTTTTATCCTGCTTGGTCCAGTATTCAAAGTCATCCCAGGCTTCATCTGTCCATGATTTAATCATCTAAGTCTACCTCATGGACGGTGCCTCCGGTAGATTCCATTTGAGCGATTGATCTTCTCAGTCTTTCCATGTTTTCTTCAGAATAAAATGGATCACCCGAAATTTCAAATGGTATTTTGTTCTGACGTACAGCGGCTTTAACAAACACAGTAACTGCCGTTGTCATGTTTAATCCCATATCTTCAAAGAGGGCCTCCGCCCGTCTTTTCAGATTTTCATCCATCCGTATGGTGACGCTGGTCGATGCCATGTAATCAACTCCTTTCACTTAAATCATACTGCTATTTGCCTATTATGTCAATACATAGTATGTACAGTAATTGTAAATAATTCATTTATGTTGACTGAAAACTTTTATGGAAACTTTGCGTGGGATATGGTATATTAGAAAAAAAGAGAGATTATCGCAAGGAGTGAGAAAAATTGAACGGGCAAAATCGGGGCTGCGAAAAAGAATGATTTTTTCACAGCCCCGCATTAAGTTTACCGGTTATCGGTATCAATCACCGCGAAATTGTACTTCCCGTCATTGAACGTCAGGAACGCCCCCTCCTCGCAGGTGTAATAAACCTCTGTGGACGCGCCCTCCAGCTGCTCTCCCTTTTTGTTGATGTAATAATGTTCTCCGTCCTTTTCCACCCAGGAGATTCCCTCGGAAAACCGTCCGGAGGCGTCAAAGGCAAAGTCGATGACCATCCCTTCGTCGGGCACAAGGTATCCCCATTTTCCGGCCTTACAGACCGCCATCAGCCCGTCAGAGTAGCCGCCGATGCCTTCATAGATTTCGGTACCCACCTTCTGGCCCTTGTTGTCCAGGATGCAGTAGGAAACCCCGTCCTCGGTAGCCCAGGAATAATCCTCTTCCGCCAGTACCGCTGGGTCGCCGTTGTACCCAAAATATCCAAAGTCCTCATAGAGGGCAGAGGTGAGCAGCTCGCCTTTGTAATTCCAAAGGCCCCATTTTCCGTTTTCACTGAGATACCCGCAGACACCGCCTCTGAAATCTCCAACGTTTACCGCGCCCGCGGGTGTGGTAAGGGTGCGCTGGCCGGAGGAATTGATGTAGAACGACTCCGTTACATTGTTGTTTTCATCCGCCAGCCAGGTCAGAATATGCTCCGGGTCCCAGGCACCCTCGTTATTGCAGCTGCCGCCGAAGCCGTATTCATAGCCATAGGGTTCGCCCTGGGTCACATTAAAATACCCCGGAAATCCCAGGTCCATAACGATGTTCCCATCCCTGTCCACCAGGTGGCAGGTTTCTTCTTCTCCCATATTCGCCTGGAGCAAGCCGTTGCAGTACCGGCCTTGGAATGCTTCACGGGGCCGGAAGAGCTCTCTGCCGCTGGTATCGAGCACCTTGTATTCAGAGTGGGCTGATCCGCCGCCCTCATAGACCTCGGTGACGGTATGGGCGGCCACGGCACGGCCCTCGCTGAAGGGGGCTGGGAAATCAAACTGGGGCTCCACGATGGTTTCCCCAGTGAGAATATTCCGATATCCCCAGCCGCTCCCCTCCTGGTAGAAGGGATACAGCCCCTCCTCCGACATGGGGAAGTAGCTCCCCACATCCCCGGTAGAAGGGTCGGCAACAGTGAAGAAGACCTCGTCCATGACCACCTCATGGAACCAATTATCCCAAATTTCTTGGGAAATCTGGTAGCAGACCTGAAAGACGCCGCTCTGGTCCACATAGCCGCAGTCCAGCCCCCGCAGGGCGAAGGCATAGCCGTTTTGAAACTCCTCCGCATAGTCAAAGCCCTGGTCGCAGAGATACCGCATTTTTGAGGGCAGAGATTTTTCCCCTTCGGCGGGAGCGGAGGAGGAAGCCGGGGCCTCCGATCCGGCGCTTGCAGGCGCGGAGGCGCTTTGAGAACTCTCAGTATTTCCAGTACCCACAGGGCTTTCAGAACTCTGAGCATTCTGGGAGCTCTCCGGCGCGCTGCTTGGAACCGAGCTCTGTTCCACAGGCTCTTCTGTGGGGGGCGCGGTCCCGCAGGCGCTGAACAATGCGCTGAGCACTAGAACACACACTATCAATGCCGCAAATTTTTGTTTTCCTTTCACAACCATCAAACCTTTCTATTTCCTATTTCGGAATCCATATGTACAAAACCAGTATATACCCGAAAGGGAAAAAATTTCAACCAAATTCACAAAGGAGATGTGAACGCACCGGATATATTATTTTAATACTTACCCTTGCCCGACAAGAGCATAGCACCCAAAAACAGCTCCAACAGCGTATCTGCATCGTTGTGAAGTCCTGCCAGGCGACAGCCTGCCTGCTCCTCCACACCTAGCATTTGCACCGTTGGAGCTGTTTTTGGGCTTTCGGCGTTTTGGGGCCATACTTTAGGAATACGGTACAGATACACTTTTTCTGACCCGAAAAGTCGAGTTTTCCCCCTGTCAAGCAAAGGTAACTAATTATTTGTGCAATATTCCCTGTATATCCTTTTGCTTTTCCGGCATTTGTACTATAATTATTTAGGAGAGTCTCTGATAAAGCTGTTAAATCCCCTTTTTCAGTTTTTTGGGGTAAGGGGGACTGCACCTATCCGGCGCAGATATCGGGGTCTGTTATCAGTTATCGACTACTTAGAAAACTTCTTAGCTTAGGAGAGATTGGACCGAATACGGTTCGATTATCTCGGCTATGTGTCGGTGAAAAGCACAACATTCTAATCAACCATGAAAAAAGCAGCATATTTTCCCAGCTTTCATTCCGGCTTCTATCCCACGCCGGACAAGAGTAGTATGCCGTGGTGTATTGAACAGGTCTCAAACGAACCTCTTCCGGGAAAAGGCAAACCGTGCAACCGCCTTTATATCGTCTGGAAAATTTGGGAAATCTTTCCTAAGCTAGAGGCTTAAGGAGGGATTTTTATGTCAGTTTATGCCGAAATCGGAGAAAGCATCGTAAATCTGCGAAAACGAAAGGGTTTTACTCAGGAAAAACTCGCTCTGGAGTGTGAAATCAGCACCTCATACCTTCGCCGGATTGAGCACGGAGCGGCAAATCCGACGATTAAGGAGTTGAAGCGGATTACCGATGCATTGGAAGTGGAGCTTGAGGATCTATTTACTCTTGCGGAGATTGGAGCTGTGCTATAGCTATGAGTGTGAGTAAAAAACGCCGTCCTGAAATTTCAGCTGAAGCCTTTCGGCGTCCCATGCCCGTCACCGCGGCCCGGCAGTTCCGGGACGGAAATACCTATCCGGTCTGCCCACAATGCCGCCTCACCCTGGAACGGGAATATCAGTCCTATTGCGACCGCTGCGGTCAGCGGTTGGGTTGGAAGTCATTTCCCCGTTCTGTCACCATCATAAGGGACCCCTGAGACAGATCAGCGTAACCGGTGAATGGCAGCTATAAATCCGCGCATCTATTTGGCCGGAACTGCTGCCAAACGCCCTGCCATCCAAAACCTCAAGCTTTATCAGAGATTTTCTCTACCTTCTGTACACTTTCCAATTCTTCCGACAGACCATGGTCCATCCGCGCCGGGCCCGAAGAGACTGAAGAGACTCTGAAGGGCAAGGGAAAAACCGCTTAGCCGTGATGGTCCGGCCAAGCGGTTTTTTCTCTGCCAATTTGCAGAATGCCACCGTATGCGGGATATTGCACCCTGTGGAGCCTGTCCGGAATCCCAGATCGATTTCTTCCAAAGTGTTGTCTAACAGGCATGTTCATGGTATAATAGTCGCAAAGCGACTATTATAGACTTTGATGCCGTTTTCCTCGCCCCTGTCGGGGCAACCGGAAAACATGGCGAATTATACCATTCACAACAGATTTTTCTGAACAAAGGGGGCTCGTCTGCCATGAAAATGCAGGAATCCGGCGAAAATTATCTGGAAACCATTTTGATTCTAAAGCAGGAAAAGGGCTATGTCCGTTCCATTGACATTGCAATGAAGCTGGATTTCTCCAAGCCCAGCGTCAGCCGCGCCATGAGCCTGCTGCGGGAAAACGGCTACATCACCATGGACCAAAAGGAGGGCTGGATCGAGCTGACCGGTTCCGGCAGGGAGATTGCGGAGCGCATCTATGAGCGGCACCAGGTGATTTCCCAATGGCTGATGGACCTGGGGGTGGCGGAGAAGACGGCCACCGCGGACGCCTGCCGCATCGAACACGTCATCAGCCCGGAGACCTTTGACCGCATCAAGGAGCACATCGCGCGGGACAAGGCCGCAAATTCCCACTGAGAAGTGAAGCATTCCATCAAATGAAAAAACAAGGGACGAAAAGCGGCAAATGTCGTTTTTCATCCCTTGTTTTGTTGTCTGACGGATGTACTTTTTGTAATAATTTGCTTTTTCTGAGATAACCCTATTGACAAACCCATTGCGGCATATTATACTGATACCATACTACTGTATTTTTTACAGTAGATTTAGGAGAAGGTATATAGGAACTGGATATCCCTTGACAAATTTTTTGTCAGGTTATTTTTATCACAAACTACTATATTTTTATCAGTAGTTGAAAGGAGCTGACGATATGAACAAAAAGATGTATCTGTCCCGGTTCTCCAGGCTGGCCCGCTGGCGGCTTCCCGCGGACGAGGCGGAGGACGTCATCGCCGATTACACCGAGCTGGTTGCGGCGCAGCCCGAAGATGGGGAGGCCCTCCTGAAACATCTGGGCAGTCCCTTTGCCGCCTCCATGCAGATCAAGCCCGCAAAGGAATATTACCACTGGATGGCGGTGTTTGCCCTGCTGGGGCTGTGTTCCGTTTACTTCTTCTGCGGCTTGTTTTGCAGATGGCGGGAGTATGAGATTTTCAACTATGTTCTGTTCTATTTTTCCGTTGGGCTGGCCACTTTTTGGAAGGGAATACTGCCCAAAAGGGAGAAGCGCCAGAACTGCCGCAATTTGGTTCCCGCCGTAATCGGGACAGCCGCCCTTTCCATTGCATCCTCCTTTTTTATGTGGAGCACGATGTGGTCACAGGAGCTGAGCGGTGAACAGGCCGCACTGATTCTGCGCAGCTGCGCTTACATCACGTCGATTATCGCCTTAATCGTGTCACTGACAGGGCTTATCCGCTGCCGGATGTATCACCGCCGCTGGCTGGCCCTGGCTATTATGGGGTTTACAGTGCTGTTTATATGCCTGCTTTGGATGGACCTTTTGACCAGACTGGACAATGCGGACACGATTCTTCCTTGGATACAAAGAAAAATGATACCGCCTTTTGTAATAGGCACAGCGGGGGTGATCTGGTCGTTATGCTGAAAAAGGATTTGATAGCCCTCTGCCTGCTCCATCTGCTGGATGGGAAGGACCAGTACGGGTACGAGCTGCTCCATATCCTCCACGAGGGCTTTCCGGACACCCAGGAAAGCGCCATCTACGCCCTGCTGCGGGAGATGTGCCGCAATGAGCTGATCCAGTGGTACAAGGGCGACATCTCCGGCGGACCGGTGCGCAAATACTACCGCCTGACCGATGCGGGCCGGGAAAAACGGAAGATTCTCCTGGAGGAGTGGCAGAGAATTCGGGACACAGTAGCGTCCCTGGGGGTCGAGTGAATCCCCCTTTGCCGGGCACAAATATTTTACAATATATTGCTTTTTTAAAATGCTATTGACAAAGTCCCCTGTCATCGCATATAATAACGACAATGAATAAACCGCTGAATGAGAAGAGTACCTTTGAGCAAAAGACATCATCCAGACAATCCCCCTTACAGAGAGCCGCGGAAGGTGAAAGCGCGGCGGCGGGATACCAAAGGGAATGGACTCATGAGGGCAGGACGAAAAGCGGCTGTGCCGCCCAGTAGCGCCTGACGGGAGTATCTCCGCCGTTACCAGGGGATTCCGTAACATCGCATACGGATTAAGCGGGCAGAGAAGATTTTCCCTGTCAAATTGGGTGGCACCGCAGGAGTGTAAGCTCTTGTCCCAGTCCGGCGTAAGCCGACGGCTGGGACAAGAGCATTTTTTATTTCTCCGCAAGTAAAATAAAACAGAAAGGGGGCGGCAGCAGATGAACAGATGGTTTCCCATTTCCAGCACAGGTCTCTGAAGGGGTAAGGACAGCCTTATACCCAAAACAAAAAAATACTTTATGAAACCGGAGGAAACGAACCATGACTTTCACACCCATTATCGCCTTTTCCTGCATCGCCGCCACCTTTGCGGTGGGCGATTATATCGCCCTGAAGACAAAAGGCATCATCTCCACCTTTATCACCGCCATCACGGCATTTATCCTGTTCGGCAGTGTGCTGAAGCTTTTTCCGGGAAATATGGTAGACCTTTCCGGATTGTCCTCCATCATCCCCACCTTCGGTATGACGCTGATTTTGACCAACCTGGGCTCCACCCTAGAACTAAACGAACTGAAGAAGGAGTGGAGGACCATCCTGGTATCCCTGGCCGGTGTGGCGGGGATTGTGGTACTGGGCTTTACCCTGGGACAGCTGATCTTCGGCAGGGAATACGCCCTTAGTGCCATTGCCCCCATTGCCGGGGGAATTGTGGCCACCATGATTTCCGGCGATACTGCCAATGCCGCTGGAAGGCCGGATATCGCGGCATATACCGCCTCTGTTATGGCAATCCAGATCCTGGTCGGTCTTCCCATTGCCTCTTTCTGCCTGCGGAAATCCGCGGCGAAATATATCGCCAAGGGGATGCACCGGGCGAACCCCCTGAAATCCGGAAAACAGCTAAATCTGCGCCTCATACCCACAACGCCAAAATCCCTCAACAATTCCACCGCTCACTTTGCACGGCTGGCCATTGCCGGGGCACTTGCCCAGGCGTTGGCCAATCTCACGGGAATCAACGCCACCATCTGTTATTTGGCCGTGGGACTGCTGGCATCGGCAACCGGACTGATAGAGAAAAACAGCCTCAAGCTGGCGGGAGGCGACGGCGTGATGCTGCTGGCCACCTATGCCTACTGCGCCACCAGCTTCCTGACCATGACTTTTTCCCAGTTTGCGGCTATTCTGCTGCCGGTGATTGGGATGCTGCTCATCGGAGCAGTCGGAATTATGGCTCTTTCCGTGGTAATGGGGATGCTGTTCAAATGGGACCCGTTTCTGTCCGCTGCGGTGGGGCTGGCCTGTATGCTGGGGTACCCGGTGACATACGCCGTGGCGATGGAGGTTGTCAACGGCGCGGCGGCGGACGGAAGTATTTCCGAGACAGAGGTTCAAAACCTGACCAACCAGTTCCTTCCGAAGATGTTGATTGCGGGGGTAGCTTCCGTCAGTGTGGTATCGGTAGTGCTGGCCGGTATGATCGCCCCCATGATTTTCGCCTGATGGGATAAATAATAGAGAGGATGCAAGAAAGATGAGATTTGATTATATGTCCCGCGCAAAACAGCTCCGCGAAGAAATCATCGCCAACCGGCGCGCCATCCACAGGTACGCGGAGATTGGATTTGAGCTTGAGAAAACCGTGGCCTTTGTAATGGAACAGCTTTCCTCCTATGGATACCAGCCCCGGCGGGTTGGAAAGGCAGGCGTCACCTGCACGGCGGGGAAGGGTGGAAAGGTGTTTTTGCTGCGGGGCGATATGGACGCCCTGCCCATGGCAGAGGAAACCGGCTTGCCCTTTGCCGCCAAAAACGGACACTGCCACTCCTGCGGACACGACTGCCACACCGCCATGCTTTTGGCGGCGGCCAAAATGCTCAAGGAGCAGGAGGACCGGCTGGAGGGCGCCGTCAAATTCATGTTCCAGCCTGCCGAAGAGCTTTTGGGCGGTGCGGTGGATATGATACAGGCCGGGATTCTGGAAAATCCAAAGGTAGATGCCGGGATGGGCCTGCACGTTATGGTGGGGAACGAGACCAGCAAAACCGGCGAGGTTTTCTATGCCAATGGACCGGCGAATTTCTCCGGAGATGCCGTGACTATCCGCGTCAGGGGACGGGCCGCCCATGGCAGTACCCCGGAAGCCGGTGTGGATGCCATTACCATCGCCGCCCACATTGTCATCGCCCTTCAGGAGATACTGGCAAGGGAGATTAACTCCATGCAGCCTGCGGTTCTGATTGTGGGGACAATCCACGGAGGAACCACCTGCAACACTCTGGCAGGGGAAGCCGTCCTGGAGTGCTCCTGTCGGGCCGCCACCCATGAGACCCGCGCATTTATGAAGCGGCGGATCAAGGAGATTGCGGAGGGAACCGCGAAAACCTTCCGGGGTGAGGCGGAGGTGGAATATGTCTACGGAATGCCGCCCATGGTCAACGATCGGGAGTTGAGCGATGAAATCGGCGGATACTGTGCGGAGCTGCTTTCGCCGGAAAAGGTCCACGTGATACCGGTTTCTAATGGGACAGAGGACTTTACAGCAGTGGCGGCGCAGATTCCCACCGCCTTCCTGCACCTGGGCGCGGGGAGTAAGGAGCAGGGCCACGAATTTTCCATGCACCATCCAAAGATGGTGGTGGACGAGGACGCGCTGCCCATCGGCGCGGCGCTGTACGCCTTTACGGCGGAGAAATATCTGACCAACCACAAATAGAAGACTGTTTTGAAGGGGAGCCGCCCGCCAACCCGGAACGGGGCGGTTCCCTTCATAAGGCAGACAGCTTGGGGAAATTTTTGATTGACAAAAAAGTGGATATGGAATATAATAGATTGCACTGAATCCATACGGTTATCGAGGCGTAGCTCAGTTTGGTAGAGTGCTTGGTTTGGGACCAAGATGCCGCAGGTTCGAGTCCTGTCGCCTCGATTTCAAAACCGTATCATATACGGTTTTGAAAATTTAGCTCCAAGCAGAAAATATCCTGAAAAAGCAGTTGACAAAACCCAGAAAGCGTGATATAATAGGGACCGTCGTTTGGACGGAGCAGCGATTAAAGCTGATATGCTGGTGTAGCTCAGTTGGTAGAGCAGCTGATTTGTAATCAGCAGGTCGGGGGTTCAAGTCCGTCCACCAGCTCTTTTCCAAAATTTCATATGGGAGTGTTCCCGAGTGGCCAAAGGGGGCAGACTGTAAATCTGTTGTCTTCGACTTCGGTGGTTCGAATCCACCCGCTCCCACCAT
>JAAWRH010000080.1 GCA_022800935.1 Oscillospiraceae bacterium | reverse complement strand
TCGCCCTCCGCAGAGGGCGAAACACCTTTCGCATCTTTCCGGAGGGAGCATTTTTCTTTGCTACTTTCTTTTTGCGATAGAAAAAGAAAGTAGAAGGCTTCCGCCTTGTACAACTTCCCCCGCAAATACACCCCGGTGGGGTGTTTTGCGCGGACGAAGGCAGTAACAGGACCTTGGGGCCAAAGGCCCCAAGGTCCGTGACATCTAAAGGCCGCCGCCAGGCGGCCCTTCGGACGTGGTGCCCCCTACGGCGGTAACTATCCGCAATCGAACCACTCCCAGGCTGAAATTGCCCCTTGTTAGGTTTGGGGGGCTGTTGGAGGCTGCGGGTGATGCCATTGCGGAAGCTGTCAGCCGGCGGCCAGCCGCTTTCCGAAGTCCGCCAGGGTTTCGGAAATCTTGATCTGCTGGGGGCAGACTGCTTCACAGCTGCGGCAGGCGATGCAGGCGCTGGGCTTCTTTTCCTCGGGGTAGGCCATCAGTGCCATGGGGGCGATGAACCCGCCGCCGGTGACCCGATGCTCGTTGTACAGGGCCAGCAGCTCCGGAATGTCCAGCCCCTGGGGACAATGGCTGGTGCAGTACCGGCAGGCGGTGCAGGGCACCGAGTTGGGCCGGACAATCCGGTCCGCGACCTCCAGCACCGCAGACCATTCGGCAGAGGTGAGAGGCTTCTCCTGGGCGTAGGTGGCCAGGTTTTCCTCCAGCTGGGAAAGGCTGGACATTCCGGAAAGGGTCACCACCACCTCCGGGATGGTCTGGAGGAAGCGGAAAGCCAAAGCGGGGATCTTCTCCTGGGGGCGGAGGACGGTGAGGGCGGCGGCCTCCTCTGCCGGAATCTTACTGGCCAGCTGTCCGCCCCGGAGAGGCTCCATCACCCAGACAGGGATGCCCCACTCCCGAAGCAGCTCCACCTTGGCCTTGGCGTCCTGGAAGGTCCAGTCCAGGTAATTCAGCTGGATCTGGCAAAACTCCATATCCTTGCCATAGGCCTCCAGAAAGCGTTTCATTACAGCGCAGCTGCCGTGGGCGGAGAAACCCAGGTGCCGGATCCGTCCGGCCTTTTTCTGGGCCATAAGATAGCGGCAGATGCCGTAGCTTTCGTCCAAATAGGCGTCGATGTTCATTTCGCAGACATTGTGGAAGAGGTAGAAGTCGAAGTAGTCCACCTGGCATTTTTTCAGCTGCTCTTCAAAAATCTCTTCCACCTTGTCCATGTTTCCCAGGTCGTAGCCGGGGAACTTGGTGGCCAGGTAAAAGCTTTCCCGGGGGTACTCCTTCAGCAGACGTCCCATTACCAGCTCCGATTGACCGCTATGGTATCCCCAGGCGGTGTCGTAGTAGTTTACCCCGCCCTTCATTGCCAGGGCCACCATTTCCTTGGCAGCGGCTTCGTCGATTTTTCCGTCGTTGCCATCCACTACCGGCAGACGCATGGCCCCCATTCCCAGTGCGGAGAGTTTTTGGCCCTTAAAATTTTTGTAGATCATCCTGATACTCGCTCCCTTCTAATCTTAATACCAAGATTATACAATCTGGAGTCAACTCCAAGTCAATACCCAGATCCTCCCCCGCTGCCCCAAGCCCTCCCCGTCCGACAAAATCTGTCTTGACAAGCCCCCCAAGAAGGTCTATCCTTAATGAGAAAGCCGACAATCTTTGAAGCAGGAGGAATCACCATGGATACACAAGCACTGTTTAAGCTAAGCTACGGCCTGTTCGTCCTCACCGCCGCCGCAGACGGCCGGGAGAGCGGCTGCATCATCAACACTGCGGGACAGGTCACCGACACCCCCAACCGCATCAGCATCACCGTAAATAAGGCGAATCTCACCCACGACCTGACGGCGCAGAGCGGAAAGTTCAACCTTTCGATCCTCAGCGAAGAAGCCACCTTCGACACCTTCCGCCACTTCGGCTTCCAGTCCGGCCGGGATACCGACAAGTTCGCCGGTTATCCCCACTGCCGCAGAAGCGCCAACGGCCTTTTTGTGGTCACCGCAGGTGTCAACGCCTATCTCAGCGCCAAAGTGGAGCAGACGGTGGATCTGGGGACCCATACCCTCTTTATCGCCAGCCTGGAGGATATGGAGGTCCTCTCCCAGGCCCCCTCTGCCACCTACGCCTATTACCACAGCTCCATTAAGCCAAAGCCCCAGGCCGCCCCGAAACCCACCGGCAAAACCGCCTGGCGCTGCGTCATCTGCGGGTATATCTATGAGGGGGAGGAACTTCCCGCAGACTTCATCTGTCCCCTTTGCAAGCATCCCGCCTCCGACTTTGAAAAGATTACCCTGTGATCTCCACCCTGGGCGGCCGTCCATTCCGGGCGGCCGTTTTTACAATTCCGCCGTTTTTCTCCCCCTTTGGTGGAGCATTTTTTCCATCCCTGGGGACGATTTCCTCTTGCAATTCCGCCAAGACAGTGGCAAAATAATCCTATCAAAAAGCAAAGATGGGAGTGAGACGATGGCAGGCCATCAAACGATCCTGATCCTGGACTTCGGCGGCCAGTACAATCAGCTGATTGCCCGGCGGGTCCGGGAACAGGGAGTCTACTGCGAGGTGCATCCCTACCACCGGGCCCTGGAAAAAATGGAGGAGCTGCGGCCCATCGGGGTTATCTTCACCGGAGGCCCCAGCAGCGTTTACCTGGAGGATTCCCCCCATGTGGACCCCGCTGTCTTTGAGGCGGGGATCCCGGTGCTGGGGATCTGTTACGGCATCCAGGCCATGGCCCACGCCCTGGGGGGTGAGATCGTCACCCCCAGAACCAGGGAGTACGGCAAAACCGAAACCTTTTACGACACGGGGAGCCTTCTTTTCCAAGGCCTGCCAGAACAGGGCGTCACCTGGATGAGCCACACCGACTACGTTCTGGAGTTGCCGGAGGGATTCCGGGCCTGCGCCCGCACCGCCTCCACCCCGGTGGCCGCTATGGAGGATCCGGCGCGGCGTCTCTACGGTCTCCAGTTCCACCCCGAGGTCCTCCACACCGAAAACGGCGGGGCGATACTTAAAAACTTCCTTTACAGGGTCTGCAGGGCCGAAGGGGATTGGCGGATGGAAGATCTTGCCAAAACGGCGATGGCATCCCTTCGGGAGAAGGTGGGGGACCGGCGGGTGATGCTGGCCCTTTCCGGCGGGGTGGACAGTTCGGTCTGCGCCGCTCTCCTCTCCAAAGCGGTGGGGGACCAGCTCACCGCCATCTTTGTGGACACCGGCCTGATGCGGAAAAACGAAGGGGACGAGGTGGAGGCGGCCTTCGCCCCCATGGACATCAACTTCATCCGGGTAAACGCCGGGGAGCGGTTCCTGGGAGCCCTCTGCGGGGTAGAGGATCCGGAGCGGAAGCGGAAGATCATCGGGGAGGAGTTTATCCGGGTCTTTGAAGCGGAAGCCAAAAAGCTGGGGAAAGTCGATTTCCTGGCCCAAGGGACCATCTACCCCGACGTTATCGAGTCGGGCCTGGGGGACGCTGCCGTCATCAAGAGCCACCACAATGTAGGGGGACTCCCCGACCATCTGGACTTCCAGGAGATTCTGGAGCCCCTGCGCCTTCTTTTCAAGGACGAAGTGCGGGCCCTGGGGCTGGAGCTGGGACTGCCGGAGCAGCTGGTCTACCGCCAGCCCTTCCCCGGCCCCGGTTTGGGGGTGCGGGTCCTGGGGGAAGTCACCGCCGAGAAGGTGCAAACCCTCCAGGATGCGGATGCCATTTTCCGGGAAGAGATGGCGAAAGCGGGGCTGGACCGGAAGGTAGGGCAATTCTTTGCGGTCCTCACCGACGCCCGCAGCGTAGGGGTGATGGGGGACGGTAGGACCTACGACCACACCCTGGCCCTTCGCGCGGTGACCACCTCCGACTTTATGACGGCGGACTGGGCGCGGATCCCCTACGAGGTGCTGGAGCGGGTCTCCAGCCGTATTGTCAACGAGGTGCGCGGGGTGAACCGGGTGGTGTATGATATTACTTCTAAGCCGCCGGGGACGATTGAGTGGGAATGACCGTCAAAACGGCTCAAACCCGCATGAATACAGGGTTTTTGACCTGTTAATCTGCCTTGTGATACTGGATTGATACTATTCGTTTCAACCCGGCCACACAAGAGAATGATTGCAAAGGGCAAGCAAGCCGCCCTGCTGAACGACAAATTCAGCAGGGCGGCTTTGCTTGTCCTATTTTTCTTTTCTCCAAGGAACATAGTAGTCAAACCGTTTGCTGTCGTCACAGGTACACGGCCAGTTGATTTTCCATTCAAAGTATTCTTCCCTGGTGATTTCCCCAGCGTGAAGTTCCTGCTGGCGCAAGAGCCATTCCCGCATGAACTCATCTACCAGCCCATAGTTGAAGTAAATGCCCACGGGAGGTTGAGCGGGCCAGTCGTCCGTGTCGTTGTAGCGGACGGCGGTATCATCGGAGGCTCCCGTCTTGCCGGGATTGCGGACAAGCTGAAACAGGCGAATGGAGCCGGGGCTGTCCTCGTCCAGCCAGAAGAATGTCCGCATGAAGTCCTCGGCGCAGCCAGGACGGAGCGTGTAGAAGTTCTGGAAGTCTACCCGAAGCGCCTGGGCAATCTTGTCCAGCAGTTCCCTTTTCGGAACACGGTAATTCGTTTCGTACTGGGCAATACGGTTATCCGCTCCCTTTTCCTCAAAACCGACAGCCAGCCCCAATTCCTTTTGCGTTATGCCTCGAAAAGTTCGGATTTTCTTGATTTTTTCTCCTACTGTCATATGTTCCACCGCCTTTGAACATAGTATAGCGCAAATAAGCGAAATATGCAAGAGAAAAATTAACAAAATTGCGAAACAAACTCTTGACATTAACAACTATGCGAATGTATAATAAGAACGCGGGCATTAACAATTTTGCGAACCAGAAGCAAGGAGGTGAAAACGTGAGCAAGGAACTATTTGTACGGGCCGAGGAAGTGGCTGGGGTGCTGGGTATCTCCAAACCCTACGCCTACAAGCTGGTGCGGGAGATGAACGAGGAACTGAAGCAGAAGGGTTTCCTCACCATCCCCGGACGGGTGAGCAGGAATTACTTCGAGGAAAAGTTCTATGGGCTGCGGAAAAATCAGTAAGGAGGGAACAAAATGCCAGCATACAAAGACAAGGCCAAAGGCACATGGTATGCGTCCTTTTACTTTGAGAACTGGACAGGGAAAAAGGAAAAGAAGATGAAACGGGGTTTCAAGACCAAGCGGGAGGCGCTGGAGTGGGAACGGACGTTCCTGCAACAGCAGACCGCCGACCTGGATATGACCTTTGAGAGTTTCGTGGCGCTCTACGCCGCAGACATGAAAGGCCGTATCAAGGAGAACACCTGGGGGACGAAAGAGCATATCCTCTACAAGAAGCTGGTGCCATACTTCGGCAAGCGGAAAATGAGCGAGATTAGTTCTAAAGAAGTCATGGCGTGGCAAAGTGAAATGCTCAACTACCGGGACAAGAACGGCAAGCCCTACTCCCCCGTTTACTTGAAAACGCTGCACAATCAGTTGAGCGCCGTTTTCAATCATGCGGTGAAGCACTACAAGCTGAAAGCCAACCCCGCCGCCCAGGTGGGCAACATGGGCAAGGCCAAGGGCCGGGAAATGCTGTTTTGGACGAAAGCGGAGTATCTGAAATTCGCTGACGCTATGATGGACAAGCCCCTCTCCTACTATGCCTTTGAAATGCTCTACTGGTGCGGTATCCGGGAGGGGGAATTGCTGGCCCTCACCCCTGGGGACTTCGACTTTGAGAAGCAGACGGTTTCCATCTCAAAATCCTATCAGCGTATCAAGGGCCAGGATGTAGTCACCGACCCCAAGACCGCCAAGAGCAACCGGGTCATTCAAATGCCCGCCTTCCTCTGTGAAGAAATGGAGGACTACATCAAGAGCCTGTATGCCGCAAAGCCGACAGACCGCATTTTCCCCGTGACGAAATCCTACCTTCACCGGGAGATGGACAGGGGAGCGAAAGAGGCGGGGGTCAAGCGGATCAGGATTCACGACCTCCGACACAGCCACATTTCCCTGCTGATTGACATGGGCTTTACGGCCCTGGCAATCGCTGACCGGGTGGGGCATGAAAGCATCGACATCACCTACCGCTACGCCCACCTGTTCCCCACCCGGCAGGCGGAGATGGCGGACAAGCTGGACATGGAGCGAAAGGGGGCTTAAATCATGTCTGCGAAGAACCTCGACAACCACAACCGATGGAGAAGCAAAACCATAGCGTTCCGGGTGTCCCCGGAGGAAAACGAACAGATTGAGATTGCCGTCCGCCTCTCCGGGCTGACCAAGCAGGACTACATCACCCGGCGGCTCTTAGACCGGGCCGTGGTGGTGCAGGGCAATCCCAGGGTCTACAAGGCCCTGCGTGACCAACTCGCCGCCGTC